>NZ_JAKUZS010000003.1:0-583464 GCF_030128585.1 Klebsiella sp. K5-204 | reverse complement strand
TTAAACTTCGTAATGAATTACGTGTTCACTCTTGAGACTTGGTATTCATTTTTCGTCCGAGGACGTTAAGAATCCATGTCACTTTGAGTGCCCACACAGATTGTCTGATAAATTGTTAAAGAGCAGTTGCGACGCGCTTTAGCGCTCTGTCGCGAGGTCCCGTATAATACGTTTTCCTCATTCAGAGTCAAGCGCTTATTTTGCTTTTCTCTGTCGGTTTTCAACGTTGCTTTCGCTGTTGAATCCTCCTGTCCCGGCGGCTTGCTTGCCGTTGTTCCGTGTCAGTGGAGGCGCATTATAGGGGGTAATTCTGAAGTGACAAGGATAAATTCAAAAAAAGAACTCAACCGCTCACTTTTCAACCAAATCAGGTGTTGAGCTTTAATTCTTGCCTGGTTTTTAAACAAAAACGAGCCCGCTGGGCCCGTTTTTGTCGTTTTGTGACTTACTGCACTGCCACGATACGGTCGTCTTTCACTACCAGCTCGACGGTTTTACCCGGAATCAGCTCACCAGAAAGGATCTGCTGGGCTAACGGGTTCTCAATCTGCTGCTGAATAGCGCGTTTCAGTGGCCGCGCGCCGTATACCGGATCGTACCCGTTGGCGCTTAGCAACTTCAGCGCCTCATCGGACATCCGCACTTCATATCCGCGCTCTTCCAGACGTTTATACAGACGCTGCAGCTGGATCTGGGCAATAGAAGCAATGTGTTTCTCACCCAGCGGATGGAAGACCACCACTTCATCGATACGGTTGATGAACTCCGGACGGAAGTTCTGGCTGACCACTCCCAGCACCAGGTCTTTCATATGTCCGTAATCCAGCTCGCCGAACCGTTCCTGAATCAGATCGGAACCGAGGTTCGAGGTCATGATGACCACCGTATTACGGAAGTCGACCGTTCTCCCCTGCCCATCAGTGAGGCGCCCGTCGTCGAGTACCTGCAGCAGAATGTTGAACACATCCGGGTGCGCTTTTTCCACTTCATCCAGCAGGATGACGGAATAAGGACGACGGCGCACCGCCTCGGTCAGGTAACCGCCCTCTTCATAACCGACGTATCCCGGAGGCGCACCGACCAGACGCGAGACGGAGTGTTTCTCCATAAACTCGGACATATCGATACGCACCATCGCGTCGTCGCTGTCGAACATAAAGTTAGCCAGCGTTTTACACAGCTCGGTTTTACCGACCCCGGTCGGACCGAGGAACAGGAATGAACCAATCGGTCGGTTCGGATCGGATAGCCCGGCACGGCTGCGGCGAATCGCGTTAGATACCGCTTCAACCGCCTCATCCTGGCCAATTACCCGATGATGCAGTTCCTGCTCCATACGCAGCAGTTTGTCACGCTCGCTTTCCATCATGCGCGAGACAGGGATACCGGTCCAGCGGGCCAGCACTTCGGCGATTTCAGCATCCGTTACTTTATTACGCAGCAGACGCATGGTTTTCCCTTCGGACTGAGTGGCTGCCGCCAGCTGTTTCTCCAGTTCCGGAATTTTGCCGTACTGCAGCTCAGACATCCGCGCCAGGTCACCGACGCGACGCGCCTGTTCGATGGCGATTTTCGCCTGCTCCAGCTCGGCTTTGATGGTCTGAGTGCCCGAGAGGGACGCTTTTTCCGCTTTCCACTCTTCTTCCAGCACCGAGTACTGCCGTTCTTTATCCGCCAGCTCCTCGTTGAGCATATCAAGACGCTTCAGACTCGCCTCATCAGACTCTTTCTTCAGCGCCTGCTGCTCCAGTTTCAACTGGATGATACGGCGATCGAGACGGTCCAGCTCTTCCGGCTTCGAGTCGATCTGCATACGGATGCTGGACGCCGCCTCATCGATAAGGTCGATGGCTTTATCCGGCAGCTGACGGTCGGCAATGTAACGATGCGACAAGGTCGCCGCCGCCACGATTGCCGGGTCAGTGATCTGCACGTGGTGGTGCAGTTCATAACGTTCTTTCAGGCCGCGCAGAATAGCGATGGTATCTTCTACCGATGGCTCGGCGACGAACACTTTCTGGAAGCGGCGCTCCAGCGCAGCGTCTTTTTCAATGTACTGACGGTATTCGTCAAGCGTCGTCGCCCCGACGCAGTGCAGTTCACCACGCGCCAGCGCCGGCTTCAGCATGTTGCCTGCATCCATCGCGCCATCGGCTTTACCCGCGCCAACCATGGTATGCAGTTCATCGATAAACAGAATGACGTTGCCTTCCTGTTTCGACAGGTCGGTCAGCACGCCTTTCAGACGCTCTTCAAACTCACCGCGGTACTTCGCCCCGGCCACCAGCGCGCCCATATCCAGCGCCAGCACCCGGCGGCCTTTCAGCCCTTCCGGCACTTCGCCGTTGACGATACGCTGCGCCAGGCCTTCGACGATAGCGGTTTTACCCACCCCGGGTTCACCAATCAGCACCGGATTGTTTTTGGTACGGCGCTGCAGTACCTGAATGGTACGGCGGATCTCTTCATCACGGCCGATAACCGGGTCCAGCTTGCCCTGCTCGGCACGCTCGGTGAGATCGACGGTAAATTTCTTCAATGCCTGACGTTGGTCTTCGGCACCCTGATCGTTCACGCTTTCACCTCCGCGCATTTGTTCAATCGCCTGGGTCACGTTGGCGGTTGTTGCTCCGGCGGATTTTAAAAGGTCGGTCAGCGTACCGCGTGATTCAAGCGCCGCCAGAACAAACAGTTCTGACGAAATAAAATTGTCCTTTTTCTTTTGCGCCAGCTTGTCGCAAAGGTTCAGGATCCGCACTAAATCCTGAGAAGGTTGCACATCGCCGCCGGTGCCTTCCACCTGCGGTAAACGGCTCAGAGCCTGTTCGATGTCAGTGCGCAGTTTCCCGGCATTCACGCCCGCCGAGGTTAATAAAGGACGTACCGATCCCCCTTCCTGATTCAGCAAGGCGCTCATTAAATGAAGAGGTTCGATGAATTGGTTGTCGTGCCCGAGTGCGAGCGACTGGGCATCGGCAAGAGCAAGCTGGAATTTATTGGTAAGACGATCCAGACGCATAACTCCTCCCATAACAGGTCAAATTTGCTACTGGAGATTAAATGAGGTCATCCCTCAATTATTCAAGGTTAAAGACCTGAACTATGCGAAAAATAAGTTTGCCTTCTGGATCGTCTTGATTCTCTAGGTTATATCAGCCAAATGAAACTTGCCATACGACCGGTGGTCTTGTCGCGCCGGTAAGAGAAAAAATCATCCTTTTCGCTTAGCGTGCAGCGATCGCCGCCGAAAATCTGCTCAACGCCGACGTTTGCCAGACGCTGTCGAGCCAGTTGGTAGATATCAGCAAAATATTTTTCGCCTGCCGGACGAAAAGCACGGTGCGCATTCTCATCCTTCGCCATAAAAGCGTCGCGAACTTCTGGCCCCACCTCAAACGCCTGCGGACCGATGGCGGGCCCCAGCCACGCCATAATGTTTTCGGCTTTATCGGCGAAACGGGCGACCGTCTCTTCCAGAACCCCTTCGCATAAGCCGCGCCATCCCGCATGCGCCGCGGCGACCTCGGTACCGGCGCGGTTACAGAACAGGACCGGCAGGCAGTCAGCGGTCATCACCGCGCAGACAGTCCCTGGCGTACGGCTATAAGAGGCATCCGCGCGTTTCGACGGATAGGGTCCGCCGTCCAGCGTGAGCACATCGGTACCATGAACCTGCTCCAGCCAAACCGGGTAAGACGGCAAGCCGCCGGCGGCAAACATCCGCCGCCGGTTTTCTTCGACATGCTGCAGATTGTCGCCGCAATGGGCGCCCAGATTGAGCGAGTCATAGGGCGGCAGACTCACGCCGCCGATGCGGGTAGAACTACAGGCCGCCACGCTGCCGGGCATTGGCCACTGCGGTACAATCAGTTTAGTCATAACCAGTCAATATCGTCCTTATGGGCTTCAAAATCGGCGCGCATCGCCTCGATGAGCTCGACCATATCTTGTGGGATGGGCGCATGCCACTCCATTTCAATACCGGTAATCGGATGGTACAGACGCAGCATGGTGGCGTGCAGCGCCTGGCGGTCGAATTTACGCAGCGCGGTGATGAATTCCTCCGACGCGCCCTTCGGCGGACGCGGGCGGCCGCCATACACCTGGTCGCCTACCAGCGGATGGGTAATATGCGACATATGCACGCGGATCTGATGCGTACGCCCGGTTTCCAGACGCAGGCGCAGACGGGTATGAATGCGGAAATGTTCCATAATGCGGTAGTGGGTCACCGCCGGCTTGCCCATAGGGTGCACCGCCATATGGGTACGCTTGGTCGGGTGACGGCTGATCGGCTCTTCCACCGTACCGCCGGCGGTCATATGACCGATCGCCACCGCTTCGTACTCACGGGTGATCTCGCGCAGCTGCAGCGACTCCACCAGCCGGGTTTGCGCTGGAATGGTTTTCGCCACCACCATCAGACCGGTGGTGTCTTTATCCAGACGGTGGACGATACCCGCACGCGGCACATCGGCAATAGGCGGATAGTAGTGCAGCAGCGCATTCAGCACAGTACCGTCGGGGTTGCCCGCGCCAGGATGTACAACCAGATCGCGCGGTTTGTTGATCACGAGGATGTCGTCATCTTCGTAAACGATATTGAGCGGAATATCCTGCGGCTGGAAGCGCGCCTCTTCTTCGATTTCCACATCGATAGCGATGCGTTCTCCCCCCAGCACTTTTTCTTTCGGTTTATCGCCAATGGCGCCATTGACTAATACGCGTTGGTCGAGGATCCATTCTTTTATCCGCGATCGCGAATAATCAGGGAACAATTCGGCCAAAGCCTGATCTAAGCGTTGACCGAGTTGATTTTCGGTCACCGTTGCGGTGAGTTGTACTCGTTGTGCCATATACAGCTTCTTCGTTTAACGTTGGGTTTTACGGCTTTGCCGTTTAATATAGTGTGCTATTGTAGCTGGTCTTAATCGGGAGCAGGAACAGAGATTCTCCCGCATAAACATTTTGAGGAAGTCAAAACGTCATGACGCGCATGAAATACCTGGTGGCAGCCGCCACACTGAGCCTGGCTTTGGTGGGTTGCTCCGGCTCTAAGGAAGAGGTGCCTGATAATCCGCCGAATGAAATCTACGCGACCGCCCAGCAAAAACTGCAGGACGGTAACTGGAAACAGGCGATAACGCAACTGGAAGCGTTGGATAACCGTTATCCATTCGGCCCTTATTCCCAACAGGTACAGCTGGATCTGATTTATGCGTATTACAAAAACGCCGATCTGCCGCTTGCTCAGGCCGCCATCGATCGCTTCATGCGCTTGAACCCCACCCATCCGAACATCGACTACGTCATCTATATGCGCGGCCTGACCAACATGGCTCTGGATGACAGCGCCCTGCAGGGCTTCTTCGGCGTCGATCGTTCCGACCGCGATCCGCAGCACGCGCGCGATGCCTTCAATGACTTCTCCAAACTGGTACGTGGTTACCCGAACAGCCAGTATGCCACTGACGCCTATAAGCGCATGGTGTTCCTGAAAGATCGCCTGGCGAAGTATGAGCTGTCGGTGGTGGATTACTACACCGACCGCGGCGCATGGGTTGCCGTCGTTAACCGCGTGGAAGGTATGATGCGTAACTATCCGGATACCCAGGCCACCCGCGATGCCCTGCCGAAGATGGAAAACGCCTATCGTCAAATGCAGATGAACGCTCAGGCGGACAAAGTCGCGAAGATTATCGCCGCGAACAGCAAGAATACCTGAGCCTGATTCATAGATCGCAAACGGCAGCCACTGGCTGCCGTTTTTTTATCCATTATACTGGCTAGCTGAAGCGGTTTAGCGCCGGGTTAACTCATCAAATATGGCCTGCTTTGTCGGGTTCGACAAGTAAAATCTCATCTCTTCCTGCCCTGTCTCACAAAATGAATTCGTTGACAAAAAGTGACAATAAAATGTGATTTAGATCACACATTTTGACATTGGGAAAGGTATGCTGGATTCACCAAGACGGGAAAGACAAGAGGTAAAATTTATGACAATGAACATTACCAGTAAACAAATGGAAATTACTCCGGCAATCCGCCAGCATGTCGCAGACCGTCTCGCCAAACTGGATAAGTGGCAAACTCATTTAATTAACCCGCACATCATTCTGTCTAAGGAGCCGCAGGGTTTTATCGCTGACGCAACCATCAACACGCCAAACGGCCATCTGGTTGCCAGTGCGCGTCATGAAGATATGTACGCCGCCATTAACGAATTGATCAACAAGCTGGAACGGCAGCTCAATAAAGTGCAACACAAAGGGGAAGCCCGCCGCGCCGCGACGTCGGTGAAAGAGGCAGGCTTTGTGGAAGAAGAAGAGTAATCCTTAACTTAAGTTGTGTCATGCCACGCGCCTTCGGGCGCGTTTTTTATTGACAGAGTGAAAACAGTACAGGTACTGTAATCCCCACTACTTAAAGGAATTCATCATGAAACTCGTCCCGTTCTTCTTCGCATTCTTTTTTACCTTCCCCTGACCGGGAGGCAATTCGTCGTATAAGAAAGAATGCGAAGACGAACAATAAGGCCTCCCACCCGGGAGGCCTTTTTTATTTGATAACAACAAAGGCAACATCTATGACCGAGGAAAACCCATTACTGGCGCTGCGCGACAAGATAAGCGCGCTGGATGAGAAACTGCTTGCTCTGCTGGCGGAGCGTCGCGGGCTGGCTGTTGAGGTTGGTAAAGCCAAACTGGCCTCCCATCGTCCGGTGCGTGATATTGACCGCGAACGCGATCTGCTGGAGCGTCTGATGACCCTCGGCAAGCGTCATAATCTGGATGCACACTACATCACCCGCCTGTTCCAGCTGATTATCGAAGACTCTGTTCTGACCCAGCAAACCCTGTTGCAGCAGCACTTGAATAAAATTAACCCGCATTCGGCTCGCGTGGCGTTCCTCGGTCCCAAAGGCTCTTATTCGCATCTGGCGGCGCGTCAGTACGCCGCTCGCCACTTTGAGCAGTTTATTGAAAGCGGCTGCGCGAAGTTCGCCGATATTTTTAATCAGGTGGAGACCGGTCAGGCCGATTACGCCGTAGTGCCGATTGAAAACACCAGCTCCGGCGGGATCAACGACGTCTACGATCTGCTGCAGCACACCAGCCTGTCGATCGTTGGCGAACTGACGATCCCTATCGATCATTGCGTACTGGTCAGCACCTCGACGGATGCCGATAAAATTCAGACCGTCTACAGCCATCCGCAGCCGTTCCAGCAGTGTAGCCAGTATCTGAGTCGCTACCCGCACTGGAAGATTGAATATACCGAGAGCACCTCAGCGGCGATGGAAAAAGTCGCGCAGGCGAACTCCCCGGCCGTCGCGGCACTGGGCAGCGAAGCGGGCGGCGCCCTGTACGGTCTGCAGGTGCTGGAGCACTGCCAGGCCAACCAGACGCAGAATATTACGCGCTTCCTCATTCTGGCGCGCAAAGCGGTGAACGTCTCCGATCAGGTTCCGGCGAAGACCACGCTGTTAATGGCGACCGGTCAGCAGGCGGGCGCCCTGGTGGAGGCCTTACTGGTGCTGCGCAATCACAATCTGATCATGACCAAACTGGAGTCTCGCCCAATCCATGGCAATCCATGGGAAGAGATGTTTTATCTCGATATTCAGGCAAACCTGGACTCGCTGCCCATGCGCAAGGCGCTGAAGGAGCTGGCGGAGATCACCCGCTCCATGAAGGTTCTCGGTTGCTACCCCAGCGAAAACGTCGTGCCGGTGGATCCGGTTTAGCGTTCGCGGAACGGCAATTTCTTCATCCCTGCCACCGCCACCGGCAGGGTGAAGATAGCGCCGGACAGCGGATACTGCGCCAGCTCATCGTCCGCCATGTTTTCCCGGGTGGTGGTGATGTAGAGCGTTTTCATATCCGCCCCGCCAAAGCAGACCATCGTCGGGCAACGTACCGGCATCGGGTAGGACTCCAGCTCCTCACCCTGCGGAGAGAAACGGGCGATCCGCCAGCCGTCAAACATTGCGCTCCAGTAACATCCCTCCACGTCAATCGCCGCCCCGTCCGGGATCCCTTCGCCCGGCAGAAAACGGCGAAAGACTTCGCGCCGGCCAGGCTCACCCTGCTCATCCAGCGGCGTACGGTAAATCACGGCGTTAGGCGTATCGGAGGTATACATCCAGCGCCGGTCGGCGCTAAACGCCAGACCGTTGGCGCCATGGATGTCGCACTGGATCACCGTCGGCTTCAGGTCGTTATCGACCCGCATCAGCAGCGCGCCGTTGTAATCCCCCGGGCCCCAGAAGGTGCCGGCATAAAAGCGCCCGTCGCGATCGGTCCCGCCGTCGTTAAACCGCGCCAGTTCCGGGTTGCTCGGGTTATCGCAGACTTTCCGCCGCAGCAGACCGTGGGCGTCGGTCAGCCAGATACCGCTGCGCAATGCAACGATAAAACCGCCCTTCTCGCGCAGGGAAAAACAGCCGACCTCCTCCGGAAACTGCAGCACCTGGTGTTCGCCGCTGCGGGTATCGTAGCGGTGAATTTCACATTCCATGATATCGGCCCAGTAGAGGGCCTGCTCTGCCTCACTCCAGGTCGGGCATTCCGGCAGGTATCCGGTGTAGTCAAACAGCGGTTGTGGTTCAGCCATCGTTGTCATCCCTATAAAAAAAGCCAGCGGTCGCTGGCTTTATTGTATACATCTTTTTCGCTTTACTGCCGATTATCGTTCGCCTGACGCAGCAGCGTGCGGCTCTCGCTCTGGAAACGCTGGGCGTAATCGCCAAACCAGTGTTCGACTTTACGGAAGCTATCGATAAACGCCTGCTTATCGCCCTGCTCCAGCAGACCGATCGCCTCGCCAAACCGCTGGTAGTAGCGCTTAATCAGCGCCAGGTTGTTTTCCGAGGACATAATAATGTCGGCGTAAAGCTGCGGATCCTGGGCAAACAGACGGCCCACCATCGCCAGCTCCAGCCGGTAAATGGGTGACGAGAGCGCCAGCAACTGCTCAAGGCGCACATTCTCTTCCGCCAGATGCAGACCATAGGCGAAGGTGGCAAAGTGGCGCAGCGCCTGAATAAAGGCCATGTTCTGATCGTGCTCCACCGCGCTGATGCGATGCAGGCGCGCGCCCCAGACCTGAATTTGCTCGAGGAACCACTGATAGGCCTCCGGCTGGCGGCCATCGCAATAGACCACCACCTGCTTGGCAAGGCTGCCGCTGTCCGGACCGAACATCGGGTGCAGGCCGAGTACCGGGCCCTGATGCGCCGCCAGCATCGCCTGCAGCGGCTCTGCTTTAACCGAGGCAAGGTCGACCAGAATGCAATCCGCCGGCAGCGACGGCAGCCTGGCGATCGTCTCCACGGTGGTGTGAATCGGCACGCTGACAATGACCATACCGGCATCGGCGACGATATCCGTCGCCCGCGCCCAGTCCTCTTTTTCCAGAATGCGCACCTGGTAGCCGGACAGCGTTAACATCTTCTCAAACAGACGCCCCATCTGCCCGCCGCCGCCGACGATCACCACCGGCCGCAGATTCGGGTAAAGGGTTTTGAAGCCTTTGTCGTTTTCGCTGGAATAGGATTCCCGCATCACGCGACGCAGAACGTCCTCGATCAGATCCGGCGGAACGCCGAGCGCAGCCGCCTCTTCACGCCGGGAGGCGAGCATCGCCGCCTCGCGTTCCGGGACGTAAATCGGCAGGCCATACTGGCTCTTCACCTCGCCGACTTCGGCCACCAGTTCCAGGCGCTTAGCCAGCAGGCTAAGCAACGCTTTATCCACTTCATCAATTTGATCGCGTAACGCGGTCAGTTCAGCAACCATACTTTCCTCTTACACCAAACGGGCCGCCAGGTGGCCGCGGAGATCCTTATCCAGTTCACGCAGCAGCGCATCGGTGGTTTCCCAGCTGATGCAGGCATCCGTTACCGAAACGCCGTATTTCATCGCCTCACGCGGCTGATCAGAGGACTGATTGCCCTCGTGGATATTACTCTCGATCATCAGGCCGATAATGGAGCGATTGCCATCTTTGATCTGCGCGACAACGGATTCAGCCACGGCCGGCTGGCGGCGGAAATCTTTATTGGAGTTCCCATGACTGCAATCTACCATCAGCGACGGCTTCAGTCCCGCCTGCGCCATCTCTTTTTCACATTTCTCCACATCTTCCGGACCGTAGTTCGGCGCCTTACCGCCGCGGAGGATCACATGGCCGTTCGGGTTACCCTGCGTTTGCAGCAGGCAGACCTGCCCGGCCTGGTTGATACCGACGAAGCGGTGCGGCATCGCCGCGGCGCGCATGGCGTTGATAGCCGTGGCCAGGCTACCGTCGGTGCCATTTTTAAAGCCTACCGGCATGGAAAGACCAGAGGCCATTTCGCGGTGCGTCTGAGATTCCGTGGTTCGCGCGCCGATGGCGGACCAGCTGAACAGATCCCCAAGGTACTGCGGGCTGTTGGGATCCAGCGCTTCCGTCGCCAGCGGCAGTCCCATATTCACAAGCTCGACCAGCAGACGACGCGCAATCTTCAGGCCGCCTTCAACATCAAACGAACCATCCATATGCGGATCGTTAATCAGCCCCTTCCAGCCGACGGTGGTACGGGGTTTTTCAAAATAGACGCGCATCACCAGGTAGAGGCTATCGCTGACCTCTGCGGCAAGGGCTTTAAACCGACGAGCATATTCGATCGCCGCTTCCGGATCGTGAATGGAGCAAGGACCGCAGACCACCAGCAGGCGCGGATCGCGACCGGCGATGATATTGGAGATGGTTTCACGGGCGTGCGCGATCTGCGCTTCCTGTTCAACGCTCAGGGGGAATTCCGCCTTCAGTTGCTCCGGGGTCATTAATACATGTTCGTCGGTAATATGTACGTTGTTCAGCGCGTCTTTTTGCATGATTGCGATCCTGTGTAGCTCGTTTGCGATAAGGGTTGCCTCAGCGGGCATGACGTAACGATACCATACGAAGTAAAGAATTCAATCCATATTCCGTAAATTTTACTTTACAGTGATAAATTAATTGGCCCTTACCACGGCATTAACCGTACAATAATATTTACAGATAATGAAATCGCGCCAAAATTGCTCGCCAGCGCCATCGGCATTACGAAAAATCCTGGTGAGATTTGTCCCAAAGCAAAGGGCGCATCTAATGACGGGTTTTGCTATCAGTGGTATTCTTCGCCGGGCATCGGCAGCGGCTATTCCCGCGCTATGGCGAATTTGACGGAAGCGTTAATGACAGTATTACACCGTCTTTTATTGACTGTATTTTTTCTCATCGCGGTATCTCCTGTTTTTGCTGCCGGACCTTCAGAACATGTTCGCGCTATTGTTTCCGGGATCGTGACCTACACCCGTTGGCCGTCATTAACAGGGGCGCCGAAGCTATGCATTTTTGCCTCATCACGCTTCACCCATAGCCTGGCTCATGAAGCGCCGGATGCATTGCCTTATCAACCGGTGATAGTACGTAATAGTGAAGAAGCGTTAAAAACGACCTGCGATGGTTTTTATTTTGGCAGCGAAACGCCGACCCAACAGTCGGAATTAACTCGCCGCTATGGCTCGAGGCCGCTGTTACTCATCGCAGAACAAAATACGGATTGCTCAATTGGTAGCGCGTTTTGCCTGATCATCAACGACGACAGGGTCCGCTTCTCCGTTAATCTGGACGTTCTGACGCACAGCGGGGTTCGGGTTAACCCGGACGTCCTGATGCTTGCCCGGAAGAAACCACATGAATAAGGACTTTTCACAGACATCGCGCCCGACGTTCAAACGCGCGCTGCGTCGCATTAGCGTGATAAGCGTGGTGATCTCCATGACGCTGGTCTGGCTGCTGCTGAGCACGGCCTCTATTTTCACGCTCAAGCAGTACGCGCAGAAAAATCTTGAGCTCACTGCCGCGACCATGGGCCGCAGCCTCGAAGCCGCCCTGGTGTTTGGCGACAGCGCGGCAGCAGAGGAGACCCTCGCTTCGCTGGGGAAGCAAGGGCAGATTTCCCAGGCGATCGTGCTCAACGGCCAGAAGCAGCACTTCGCCGCCTGGCGCCACGAACCGCTGGCCAACAAAGAACAAGTGAGCGGCCTTATCAGTAAATGGCTGTTTCCGGAGCCCACGGTGCAGCCCATCTGGCACCAGGGGAAACAAATCGGCGAGCTGCGACTGACCGCGCTTGACGAACTGATTAGCCACTTTCTCGGCATCTCGATTCTGGTACTGACCGGCAGCATTCTGCTCGCCTCGTTCATCGGCCTGCTGCTGACCCACTCCCTGCACCGGGGGATCGTCGCCGCCCTGCAGAGCATCACCGAGGTCGTGCATGATATTCGCGAAAACCGCCACTTCTCGCGGCGGGTGCCGGAGGAGCGTATCGAGGAGTTCCATCTGTTTGCCCAGGACTTTAACAGTCTGCTGGGGGAGATGGAGGACTGGCAGCGCCAGTTGCAGGCCAAAAATGCTCAGCTGTTGCGCAGCTCGTTACACGATCCGTTGACCGGTCTGGCTAACCGCGCCGCCTTTCGCAACGCGCTCGCCGAGCTGATGAAAAATGAAGTGGATCACCAGACCTCAGCGTTACTGTTTCTCGATGGCGATAACTTCAAATTGATCAATGACAACTGGGGACATGCGGCGGGCGATAAAGTGCTGATGGAAGTCGCCAGCCGCCTGATGACTTTCGCCGGTAAACGCCATCTGGCGTGGCGTCTTGGCGGCGATGAGTTTGCCGTTCTGCTGCGCGAGGTGCGCTCGGAAGCAGAAGTCCAGGCCCTGTGCCAGGCGCTGTCAGAACAATTTCTTCCGCCATTCAACCTGCACAATGGCCATAGCGCCACGCTCTCGTTGAGCGTCGGTTATGCCCTGGCGTGGGAACACGCCACGGCGGAATCACTGCAAGAACTTGCCGATCAGAATATGTATCGGATGAAAAACCAACGTATCCAGCAGATGCTGAAATAATAAAGGACGCATTATGATCAGGAAATATTTCGCCCCCGCCCTGATGGCGGCGGCGCTTTTGACAGGTTGCCAGGCTCCTCAGGGAAAATTTACCCCTGAGCAGGTGGCGGCGATGAAATCTTATGGCTTCACTGAAAGCAATGGCGATTGGTCCCTGGGCTTATCCGATAGCATCCTGTTTGACAAGAATGACTACCGACTACGTCCCGACAGCCGCCAGCAGATCACCCAAATGGCCTCGCGGCTGGCGACAACCGGGATTACACATAGCCGCCTTGAAGGCCACACCGATAATTATGGTGAGGATAGTTATAACGAAGCCCTGTCGCTTAAGCGGGCCAACAGCGTAGCCGATGCCTGGGCGGAAGGCGCCCATATCCCGCGCAGTAATTTAGTCACCCGCGGCCTTGGCAAAAAATACCCGATCGCCAGCAACGATACCGCGGCCGGGCGCGCTGAAAACCGCCGGGTCACGGTGGTCATCAGCACGCCGTAGACGTCCGCTTAATCGCTGGACTTCGCTATCCTCATTGCCGTTGCCGCGCGCCAGCGCATGTAGTCAACGGCAATGAACAGCACCAGGCTGATCCCCATCAACGGCATGGCCAGCCCCAGGGCTAACGCTATCCCCAGCACCAGCCCACGGGCAGGCCAGGCGAGCGACAGCCATGCCTGCAGCAGGGAAAGCGCCGGATCCCAGACGGCCTGTGGCGGACGGCGTATCCACCACAGCCGGTACCCCACGCCGATGGTTACGCACAGCGCGCAGCCAAACCCCACCAGCAGCAGCTGATTCGCCAGACCAAAGAGGATCCCCATATGGAAATCGACGCCCCAGCGGGTAAGCTTCGCCATCAGCGGAAAGTCGGCAAAATGGGTGCGATCCACCACCTGCATCGTGGCGCCATCGATCGCCACCGCGTCCACCTGCGTCGGCCAGCGGCGGTCGATCTCATTCACCGTCCAGGCGCGTTCGTCTGACACCGGCGGACGGATCTCCAGCCGGCTGGCGTTCAGCCCCGCCTGACGGGCCACCGCCAGCGCCTGGTCAAACTGCGCTGGCTGATGCTGGTTCATGGCCATCGCCTCCCTATGATGCCCGGCATGGGGATCGTGCGCCATCGGCGCCTCACCGTGCAGCAGGGTATTGACCTGCGGCGTCCACCAGCCGAAAGCCGCCCGCATTTTATCCACGTTGCCGCCGGCCCATTGCGACCAGGTCAGGCCGGTGGCGGAGAAGAGCAGCATGCCCAGCAGTAAGCACCAGCCCAGCGTCACGTGCAGCCGACGATGATTCTGCAGGGCGTTATTGAGCCGCCGTTTTGGACGCGTCATCGCCCACAGGGCAATGCCCCCCAGCGCGGCCACCCACATCCATGAGGCAGCCAGTTCGCTGTAGAGCCGCCCGCTGTCGCCCAGCAGCAGCGAACGATGCGCATAGTCAATCCACTGCCGCAGCGGCAGGATGCCGCTGGTGCCGTAGACCGTCATATCGCCCTTCACCCGCAGCGCGATCGGATCGACAAAAATGGCCCGGGATTCCGACGCCCCGAGACTCGGATCGGCAAACATAATGCGGGTGGTCTCGCCCACCGCGGGGGCCGGACGTACCGCCAGCAGCCGCAGATTACCCTGGGTCGCTTCTTCTGCCACCGCAATCTGGGCGCTGAGCGGCTGCGGGGTGCCTTCGGGAAGGCCATACAGCGCATCGTGATAGAGCCAGTTTTCCAGCTGCGGCGTCGCCACGTACAGCGTGCCGGTCAGGGCAGCGACAAAGATAAACGGTCCGATAAACAGCCCGATATAGAAATGGAGGCGACGCAGCAGGTTCAGCCATGCCGCGCGCGAGGTGCAGGTTGTCATACTTTTCCTTTTTCAAAGCAAAAAGAGGTCGTTGCGCAGTGCGCAGATTCATTTTTATTAAAGGGAAAAAGCAGACAGCCGCGGCGGGGCGCGGGTTTCGGGGTAAAGCCAGGGAAAGTAACGCCAGTGTTTTAATACCGGCCGAGAAGCCGGCAGGCGAATGCGCCGCAGGAGCATGGCGACGAACAGCGCCAGCGCGAAAAGCAGACCCGGGACATGGGCTAACAGCACGCAATAGCCACACGCTTCGGCATGATCCAGCGGCAGTTCGTGTCCGGTATGCGTAGCGCCGTCTGCGCTATGCGTCGTCACCATCTCGTGGCCAGGCATCTGCGCCATACTCGCTGGCGAGCTGTCCATCATCATGGCGTGGTGCATGCCGGGCATGGCGCTCATGGGGTCTTTTTGCAGGGAGACGGAGATCAGGGGAGCCACGACGATCAGCAGGATCGCCAACAGCGCCAGCCAGGCGGCTCGCCGTTTAGGTGTCGTTTGCTGAAAACTGTTGCTGACCACCGCCCCTCCGAATAGAGGGCGTATTGTAAATGATTTACATCACGATGGTTACAACAAAGATAAAAAAAGGGCCGGCCCTGAGGCCAGCCCTTTTTGTCAGGATGTCGCGAAAGCGAATCTTAGTTAAGACGCTCTTTGATACGAGCAGACTTACCAGTGCGCTCACGCAGGTAGTACAGTTTAGCTTTACGTACAGCACCACGACGTTTAACAGCAATGCTGTCAACTACCGGAGAGTGAGTCTGGAAGACACGCTCAACGCCTTCGCCGTTGGAAATTTTGCGAACAGTGAATGCAGAGTGCAGACCGCGGTTACGAATAGCGATAACCACGCCCTCGAATGCCTGCAGACGTTTTTTGGAACCTTCAACAACCCATACTTTCACTTCCACGGTATCACCCGGACGGAAGGAAGGTACGTCCTGCTTCATCTGTTCTTGTTCAAGTTGCTTAATAATGTTGCTCATAATTTAATCTCTTATCCTGGGTAAACTGATATTGGGGGCTCACGCCTGCCCATCATGTTTATGCTGCTGTTGCGCGTGTTCAGTTTTGAACTCCGCCAGCAGCTTTGCTTGCTCTTCAGTCAGAGCCAGGTTTTCCAGAAGTTCAGGTCTTCTAAGCCAGGTTCGGCCCAGCGACTGCTTCAGACGCCAGCGACGTATCTCAGCATGGTTTCCCGACAGCAATACTGGCGGTACTTCCATCTCTTCTAACACTTCAGGACGGGTATAGTGGGGACAATCCAGCAACCCATCAGCAAAGGAATCTTCCGTTGCTGATGCTTCATGGCCCAGTACCCCCGGAATGAACCGGGAAACGGAGTCAATCAGCGTCATTGCCGGTAACTCGCCACCGCTGAGAACGTAATCGCCGATTGACCATTCTTCGTCAATTTCGGTTTGGATTACGCGCTCGTCTATCCCTTCGTAGCGACCGCACACCAGAATCAGTTTCTGATTCGTTGCCAGTTCGCTGACGCCCGCTTGATCAAGCTTGCGTCCCTGAGGTGACAGATAAATCACCTTCGCGCCTTCACCTGCCGCGGCTTTTGCTGCATGAATGGCATCCCGTAAGGGTTGCACCATCATTAGCATCCCCGGTCCGCCGCCGTAAGGACGATCGTCCACGGTACGGTGCCGGTCATGCGTGAAGTCGCGAGGACTCCAGCTTTCGATGCTCAGCAGGCCATTTTTTACTGCCCGGCCAGTTACCCCGTAATCGGTAATTGCGCGGAACATTTCAGGAAACAGGCTAATTATGCCAATCCACATAGCGCCGTCTTTTACCGTTTATCCGGAGAATTTAAAAACCAGGATCCCAATCTACTTCGATAGTACGCGTAGTGAGATCGACTTTCTTGATAACCTGCCCATCGAGGAACGGAACCAACCGCTCCTTGATACCAAATGCATCTTTCAGGTTTGCCTTGATGACGAGCACGTCATTAGACCCGGTTTCCATCATATCGATGACTTTACCGAGGCTATAGCCTTCCGTTGTCACTACCTGGCAGCCCATCAGGTCTTTCCAGTAGTAGTCACCCTCTTCCAGCTCCGGCAACTGCGATGAATCCACGATAATTTCGCAATTAGTCAGTAGATTCGCGGCATCACGATCGTCAACGCCTTTCAGCTTGATGATGATGTCCTGATTGTGGTGGCGCCAGCTTTCCAGCTCAACGACCTGCCACTGACCCGCCTTCTGGATTAACCAGGGCTGATAGTCAAAAATGCTTTCGGCGTCTTCGGTGGAGGAAAACACTCTGAGCCAACCACGGATACCGTAGGAAGAACCCATTTTCCCCAATACGATCGGATCAACAGGTGCTTGTGCGGTGTGTTGCTTGCTCATCATGACCACCGTGACAGATTAAGCTGCTTTGTTAGCGGCTTTGATCAGCGCGGCAACGCGATCGGAAACAGTAGCGCCCTGGCCAACCCAGTGAGCGATACGATCCAGATCCAGGCGAGTCTCTTCTTCCGCACCGTTAGCGATCGGGTTGAAGAAACCAACGCGCTCGATGAAGCGACCGTTGCGTGCATTACGGCTGTCGGTGACAACAACCTGGTAGAACGGACGCTTTTTAGCGCCGTGACGTGCTAAACGAATAGTTACCATAACATCCTCTTGTGTGAATAAAACAACCGGGCCCCATCGAGGAACGGAGCCCGGTGTCATATTAAAAGCCCGAAAATTTTACTGATTTCTGTGCAAAAATCAATTCAAAACTACATACGCTAAATAATTCGAGTTGCAGGACAAAACGCGAAAGCGTTTTGAACAGCGCTTGCGCTGGCCCCGAAGGGGTGAGGCCGAATGGCCGAATCACGCGGCAAGTGAGTAAATCCCCGGGAGCGTACACAAGTACGTGACCGGGGTGAACGAACGCAGCCAACGCATCTGCGGCTTGAATTATGACGCGTATTAGCGGCCCGGGAAGCCTGGAGGCATCATCCCTTTCATCCCGCGCATCATCTTCATCATGCCGCCTTTCGACTTCATCTTCTTCATCATGCGCTGCATGTCGTCGAACTGCTTGAGCAGACGGTTCACATCCTGCACCTGCATCCCGCAGCCGGCGGCGATACGGCGCTTACGTGAACCTTTGATGATTTCCGGCTTGGCGCGCTCTTTCAGGGTCATCGAGTTGATGATCGCCTCCATACGCACCAGCACTTTGTCATCCATTTGCGCTTTCACGTTGTCCGGGATCTGGCCCATACCCGGCAGCTTGCCCATCAGGCTGGCCATGCCGCCCATGTTTTTCATCTGGCGCAGCTGCTCAAGGAAGTCGGTGAGATCGAAACCGTCGCCTTTCTTCAGCTTGGAGGCCAGCTTCTCGGCCTGCGCGCGGTCGACTTTGCTCTCGATATCTTCGATCAGCGACAGCACGTCGCCCATGCCGAGGATGCGGGAGGCGACGCGGTCCGGATGGAACGGCTCCAGCGCTTCGGTTTTCTCGCCGACGCCGAGGAATTTAATCGGCTTGCCGGTAATATGGCGAATCGACAGCGCCGCGCCGCCGCGGGCGTCGCCGTCCACTTTGGTCAGCACCACGCCGGTCAGCGGCAGCGCTTCGTTAAAGGCTTTGGCGGTATTCGCCGCATCCTGGCCGGTCATCGCATCGACGACGAACAGGGTTTCAACCGGATTAATGGCGGCGTGGACGTGCTTAATTTCGTCCATCATCGCTTCGTCAACGTGCAGACGACCGGCGGTATCCACCAGCAGCACGTCGTAGAATTTGAGCTTCGCTTCTTTCAGCGCCGCGTTGACGATATCAACCGGCTTCTGGCCGACGTCGGACGGGAAGAAGTCGACGCCGACCTGCTCGGCCAGGGTCTCCAGCTGTTTGATCGCCGCCGGGCGGTAAACGTCCGCGGAAACCACCAGCACTTTCTTCTTGTGCTTCTCGCGCAGGAATTTCCCCAGCTTACCGACGCTGGTGGTTTTACCGGCGCCCTGCAGGCCCGCCATCAGCACCACCGCCGGCGGCTGCGCCGCCAGGTCGAGGGTCTGGTTCTCTTCGCCCATCGCCGCCACCAGTTCGTTGCGGACGATTTTGACGAACTCCTGACCCGGGGTCAGGCTTTTATTGACTTCATGGCCGACCGCGCTCTCTTTGACGCGGCTGATGAAATCACGTACCACCGGAAGCGCAACGTCCGCTTCCAGCAGCGCCATGCGCACTTCGCGCAGGGTGTCTTTAATATTGTCTTCTGTAAGGCGTCCGCGGCCGCTAATGTTGCGCAGCGTACGCGACAAACGATCGGTTAAATTATCAAACATTGTCTCTCGCCTGAGGTGGAAACGGTCGGTCGCCGCAGCGACACACAAAACGAATGTGGCGGAGTATAACACGACATCAATCTGAATGTGCTGCAACGGTTGGAGCAGAGGCCTGCTGACGTTATACTGCTTCTCTTTCTTATTTATCCAACAGCCGACACCTATGCCTGTTTTTGCTCTACTCGCCCTTGTCGCCTACTCCGTCAGCCTCGCGCTGATTATCCCCGGCTTGCTGCAAAAAAATAGCAGCTGGCGGCGAATGGCGATTTTATCAGCGACTATCGCGTTGATCTGCCATGCTTTTGCGCTGGAAGCACGGATATTCCCCGGCGGCGAGAGCGGGCAAAACCTCAGCTTACTGAACGTCGGGTCGCTGGTGAGCCTGATGATCTGTACGGTAATGACTATCGTGGCCTCGCGCAATCGCGGCTGGCTGCTGCTGCCTATCGTCTATGCCTTCGCGCTGATCAATCTGGCCTTCGCCACCTTCGTGCCTAACGAATATATCACCCACCTGGAAACCACCCCGGGGATGCTGGTGCATATCGGCCTGTCGCTCTTCTCCTACGCCACGCTGATCATTGCCGCGCTGTATGCGCTACAGCTGGCGTGGATCGACTACCAGTTAAAGAACAAAAAGCTGGCCTTCAGTAGCGAAATGCCGCCGCTGATGAGCATTGAGCGCAAAATGTTCCACATCACCCAGGTCGGCGTGGTGCTGCTGACCCTGACGCTGTGTAGCGGTCTGTTCTATATGCACAATCTGTTCAGCAGCGAAAACATTGATAAAGCGGTGCTGTCGATTATTGCGTGGTTCGTCTATATCGTCCTGCTGTGGGGCCACTATCATGAAGGGTGGCGCGGACGTCGTGTGGTGTGGTTCAGCGTCGCTGGCGCCGGTCTGCTGACGCTGGCCTATTTTGGTAGCCGCGTGCTGCAACAGTTCGTGAGCTAAGTCTTTTAAGGAATCCTACGTGGAACATATCTCCACCACCACGCTGATCATAACGCTGATCGTCATGGTGATTATCTCTGCCTATTTCTCCGGTTCCGAAACCGGCATGATGACGCTGAACCGCTACCGGCTGCGTCATATGGCGAAACAAGGCAACCGCCCCGCCAAGCGCGTGGAGAAGCTGCTGCGCAAGCCGGACCGCCTGATTAGCCTTGTGCTTATCGGCAATAACCTCGTCAACATTCTCGCCTCGGCGCTGGGCACCATCGTCGGCATGCGCCTCTACGGCGATGCCGGCGTCGCGATCGCCACCGGCGTGCTCACCTTTGTGGTGCTGGTGTTTGCCGAAGTCCTGCCGAAAACCATCGCCGCCCTCTATCCGGAAAAGGTCGCCTACCCCAGCAGCTTCCTGTTGGCGCCCCTGCAGGTGCTGATGATGCCCCTGGTGTGGCTGCTGAATACCATCACCCGCATGCTGATGCGCATGATGGGCATCCGCACCGATACCGTCATCAGCAGCGCCCTGAGTAAAGATGAACTGCGCACGATTGTGAATGAATCCCGTTCACAAATCTCACGACGCAATCAGGATATGCTGCTGTCGGTGCTGGACCTGGAGAAGGTCAGCGTTAACGACATCATGGTGCCGCGCAATGAGATTGTCGGCATCGACATAAATGACGACTGGAAATCTATTGTCCGCCAGCTGACCCACTCCCCACACGGCCGTATTGTGCTCTACCGCGATTCGCTGGACGATGCCATCAGCATGCTGCGCGTCCGCGAAGCCTACCGCCTGATGACGGAGAAGAAAGAGTTCACAAAAGAGATCATGCTGCGGGCGGCAGATGAGATCTACTTTGTTCCGGAAGGGACGCCGCTCAGCACCCAGCTGGTGAAATTTCAGCGCAATAAAAAGAAAGTCGGCCTGGTGGTTAATGAATACGGCGATATTCAGGGGCTGGTTACCGTAGAAGATATTCTTGAAGAGATTGTCGGCGACTTCACCACCTCCATGTCACCCACCCTGGCGGAGGAAGTGACCCCGCTCAACGACGGTACGGTGATAATCGACGGCAGCGCCAACGTTCGCGAGATCAACAAAGCGTTCAACTGGAACCTGCCGGAAGATGAAGCGCGCACCATCAACGGTATCATCCTTGAAGCGCTGGAAGAGATCCCGGTCCCGGGCACCCGCGTGCGCATTGAGCAGTATGATATTGATATCCTCGACGTGCAGGACAACATGATCAAACAGGTGAAAGTGATGCCGGTGAAATCATTACGCGAGAGCGTCGCGGAGTAGCGCGAGCGAAGGAATTAACATCACGGTGGGCTGCGGCCCGCCGTTTTTTTTCTCGCGCCGGGAGCGATGGCATAAAAAACGGCCGCCCGCGGGCAGCCGTTGAGCAAGGCAGCAAACGTTATTTCGCTTTTGCTACCGTCACCATCGCGGCGCGAATGGTGCGGCCGTTCAGGGTGTAACCTTTCTGCATCACGGCCAGCACGTTGCCCGCCGCCACGTCTTCAGACTCGACCATCGCAATGGCCTGGTGGACGTTCGGATCCAGCGGAACGTTGGTGTCGGCGATCACTTCCACGCCAAACTTACGCACTACGTCCAGCATAGATTTGAGGGTCAGTTCGATCCCTTCCACCATCGGCGCCAGCTCCGGGTTAGCCTTGTCGGCCACTTCCAGCGCGCGGTCCAGGCTGTCGATCACCGGCAGCAGTTCATTGACGAATTTTTCCAGCGCGAATTTGTGCGCTTTCTCGATATCCTGCTCGGTACGACGACGCAGGTTATCTTCGTCGGCTTTGGCACGCAGCATCACTTCACGTTCACGTTTCTGCGCTTCAGCCAGCTGGGCTTCCAGATTCGCAATTTTTTCATCGCGCGGATCCACCTGCTCAGCCGAAACTTCAGGCTCTACCGCCTCAACGTCGTCGTGCTGCTCCGTGATAATTTCTTCCGGGGCTTGCCCCTCAGGCGTTTTCTGTTCTTTACTACTCATGAATTTCTCCGCGTTTTTTTCGCATTCATCTCGCTAACTTCGCTTATTATGGGGATCAGTTTCCGGGTTTCAAGGGAAGCGGACAGATTGTCACTATTTCATTTAACGCAAGGACATCCAGATCATGAAGAACCATTTCAAGTGTATCGGCATTGTGGGACATCCTCGTCACCCCACCGCCCTGACCACACATGAAATGCTCTGGCGCTGGCTGTGCAGCAAAGGGTATGAAGTGCTGGTTGAACAGCAGATCGCCCATGAACTCCAGCTCAGCAACGTGAAAACCGGCACGCTGGCGGAGATTGGCCAACAGGCCGACCTCGCGGTGGTAGTGGGCGGCGACGGCAATATGCTCGGCGCGGCGCGGACTCTGGCCCGTTATGACATTAATGTCATCGGCATTAACCGCGGCAACCTCGGCTTTCTCACCGACCTGGACCCGGACAACGCCCTGCAGCAGCTCGCCGACGTACTGGAAGGCCACTACATCGCGGAAAAACGCTTTCTGCTGGAGGCCCAGGTGTGCCAGCAGGATTGCCAGAAACGCATCAGCACCGCCATCAACGAAGTGGTGCTGCACCCCGGCAAAGTGGCGCATATGATTGAGTTCGAAGTCTATATCGATGAAGTCTTTGCCTTCTCCCAGCGCTCCGACGGCCTGATTATCTCCACTCCGACCGGCTCCACGGCCTATTCGCTGTCGGCCGGCGGCCCGATCCTCACCCCGTCGCTGGACGCCATCACCCTGGTGCCGATGTTCCCGCACACCCTCTCGGCGCGACCGCTGGTGATCAACGGCGACAGCACCATCCGCCTGCGCTTCTCTCACCGCTGCAGCGATCTGGAGATCAGCTGCGACAGCCAGATTGCCCTGCCGATCCAGGATGGCGAAGACGTTCTCATTCGCCGCTGTGATTATCACCTCAATCTGATTCACCCTAAAGATTACAGCTATTTCAATACATTAAGCACCAAGCTCGGCTGGTCGAAAAAATTGTTCTGATTTACATCGCTGCCTCTTTACTGGATAAAAAACCAGTCTATACTGTACGAAAACACAGTATTGGTTTTTCATACAGGAAGGCAGCTATGTTGGCGCAACTCACCATCAGTAATTTTGCTATCGTTCGTGAACTGGAAATTGATTTCCACAGCGGCATGACCGCCATCACCGGGGAAACCGGCGCCGGGAAATCCATTGCCATCGACGCGCTGGGGCTGTGCCTCGGCGGCAGAGCGGAAGCCGACATGGTGCGTCGCGGCGCCACCCGTGCCGACCTGTGCGCGCGCTTCGCGCTGAAAGATACCCCGGCCGCCCAGCGCTGGCTGGAAGAGAACCAGCTGGAGAGCGGGCGTGAGTGTTTACTTCGCCGGGTGATCAGCGCCGACGGCCGCTCGCGCGGCTTCATCAACGGCACCGCCGTCCCGCTCTCGCAGCTGCGCGAGCTGGGCCAGCTGCTGATCCAGATCCACGGCCAGCATGCGCACCAGCTGTTGACCAAACCCGAACACCAGAAAACGCTGCTCGACGGCTATACAGGTGAGTATGCGCTCACTCAGCGTATGGCCGAGCACTATCGCCAGTGGCACCAGAGCTGCCGCGAGCTGGCCCAGCATCAGCAGCAGAGCCAGGAGCGTGCCGCCCGCGCCGATCTGCTGCAGTACCAGCTTAAAGAACTGAACGAATTTAACCCGCTGGCGGGAGAGTTTGAGCAGATTGACGAAGAGTACAAGCGCCTGGCCAACAGCGGCCAGCTGCTCAGCACCTGCCAGCACGCCCTTACGGTACTGGCGGACGGCGAAGAGGCCAATCTGCAGAGCCAGCTTTATACCGCGAAGCAGCTGGTCAGCGAGCTGGTGGGCATGGACAGCAAGCTTTCCGGCGTCCTGGATATGCTGGAAGAGGCGGCCATTCAGCTCAGCGAGGCCAGCGACGAGTTGCGCCACTACCATGACCGTCTGGATCTCGATCCGAACCGTCTGTTTGAACTTGAGCAACGGATTTCCCGACAAATCGCGCTGGCGCGTAAACATCAGGTGATGCCGGAAGAGCTGCCGGCGGTTTATCAGGCGATGCTGGAAGAGCAGCGCCTGCTGGACGACAGCGCCGGCTCGCTGGAATCCCTCAGCCAGCAGGTGGTCGAACATCATCAGCTGGCGCTGGAGACCGCGCGCCAGCTGCACGCCCTGCGCCAGGCCAGCGCCGACGAGCTAACCCAGCTTATCACCGAGAGTATGCACTCACTTTCGATGCCGCACGGGGTCTTCGCGATTGAGGTCGCTTTTGATGAACGCCATCTCACCGCCGACGGCGCCGATCATATTGAGTTCCGCGTCACCACTAACCCGGGGCAGCCGCTGCAGCCGATCGCGAAAGTGGCCTCTGGCGGCGAATTGTCGCGTATTGCGCTGGCGATTCAGGTGATCACCGCGCGTAAAATGGAAACCCCGGCGCTGATCTTCGACGAAGTGGACGTCGGCATCAGCGGCCCGACCGCGGCGGTAGTCGGCAAGCTGCTGCGCCAGCTGGGCGAGTCCACGCAGGTGATGTGCGTTACCCACCTGCCGCAGGTCGCAGGCTGCGGCCACCATCATTTCTTTGTCTGCAAAGAGACCGATGGCGAGATGACCGAAACCCATATGCAGCCGCTGGATAAGCGTGCTCGTCTGCAGGAGCTGGCTCGCCTGCTGGGCGGCAGCGAAGTCACGCGCAACACCCTGGCGAACGCGAAAGAGTTGCTTGCGGCGTAAACTTTTTGATTTTCACAGGGTCATAGTGAACAGCAAATTGCCTGCTGACCGCAGCCGGAGGTTTCCATCGGCGCGAAGGTCTATTATTATCGGCATATTACAGATGAGCCACGTACTGCTCGGGCCCAAAAAGGAATCAAATCACTATGCGCTGTAAAACGCTGACTGCTGCCGCAGCGGTTCTTCTTATGTTGACCGCAGGCTGTTCCACTCTGGAACGAGTGGTTTACCGTCCTGACATCAACCAGGGTAACTATCTGGCACCTAACGATGTAGCAAAAATTCGTGTCGGTATGACGCAACAGCAGGTTGCTTATGCTCTCGGAACGCCAATGATGTCGGATCCGTTCGGCACCAACACCTGGTTCTATGTATTCCGTCAGGAGCCGGGCCACGAGAAAGTGACTCAGCAGACCCTGACCCTGACCTTCAACAATGGCGGCGTGTTAACCAACATTGATAACAAGCCCGCGCTGACCAGTCAGTAAGGCCCGGAAAAGCAAAAAGCGCTCAATGAGCGCTTTTTTTATGGCCGATAGCGGGTCTGCAGCTGCCGGTTACTTCGCGGCGTTTTTCTCCGCCCGCTGGCGACGCAGCTCTTTCGGATCTGCGATCAGCGGGCGATAGATTTCCACCCGGTCGCCGTCATGGACTTCGTCGTGCAGCTTAACCGGACGACTGTAAATACCCAGCTTGTTTTTCGCCAGATCGATGTCATCACGCAGCGCCAGCAGGCCGCTGGCGATAATCGCCTGCTCGACCGTCGCCCCCTCGTCCAGAGTGACCCGCTGCAGGTACTGCTTTTCAGGCAGTGCGTAAGCGACCTCAACACGAATATTAGCTGGCACTGTAGACCTCTTTGGCGCGCGAAGTGAACGCCTGCACCATGTTGGCGGCCAGTTCCTTAAAGACCCGGCCAAAGGCCATCTCAATCAGCTTATTGGTAAACTCAAAATCGAGATGGAACTCGATTTTGCACGCCTCCGGGCTCAGCGGAATAAACTTCCAGCCGCCAATCAGCTTCTTGAACGGGCCATCCACCAGGCTCATCAAAATGCTCTGGTTGCTGGTCAGTGTATTCCGGGTCGTGAAGGTCTTACTGATGCCGGCTTTGGACACATCAACCGCCGCCGTCATTTGCGTCGGCCCGAATTCCAGCACGCGGCTACCGGTGCAGCCTGGCAGAAAATCAGGATAGGACTTCACATCGTTTACCAGTTGATACATCTGTTCCGCGCTGAAAGGCACCAGCGCAGTACGGCTAATCTGAGGCATAGCAGGTTCCACATTTAAACACAGTGCAAATAATATCATTTATCTGCTGCTAAAAAAAACGCTGTGCCGCAACTCGTGCTAAGATGCGCAGTACACCTCGCAGGATGCGATCGAGGTAACTGTGTATAAGACGATGACTTCAGGACATTATGACTAAGAAAAAAGCCCACAAACCTGGATCAGCCACCATTGCGCTGAATAAACGCGCCCGTCACGAATACTTTATCGAAGATGAATACGAGGCTGGTCTCGCCCTGCAGGGCTGGGAAGTCAAATCCCTGCGTGCAGGCAAAGCCAACATCGGCGATAGCTATGTCATCCTGAAGGATGGCGAAGCCTTCCTGTTCGGCGCCAACTTTACGCCCATGGCCGTGGCTTCCACCCACTATGTCTGCGACCCGACGCGCACCCGTAAGCTGCTGCTCAACCAGCGCGAACTCGACACGCTGTACGGCCGCATTAACCGCGAAGGTTACACCGTTGTCGCCCTATCGCTGTACTGGAAGAATGCCTGGTGCAAAGTGAAAATCGGCGTCGCCAAAGGTAAGAAACAGCATGACAAGCGTACGGATCTGAAAGATCGTGAATGGGCGCTGGATAAGGCGCGTATTATGAAGCACGCCGGACGCTAACCCCCTCCCCTGAGGGCCAGCTCTCGCTGGCCCTCACGCTATATCCTTGTTGATGCTGCTTTTTCGTCCACCCCTGCTGAAAGAATCCTGCGTTATGGGGCTGGTAACGACATTCACAAATCTGTTATACTTGACCTACACATTGGGGCTGATTCTGGATTCGACGGGATTTGCGAAACCCAAGGTGCATGCCGAGGGGCGGTTGGCCTCGTAAAAAGCCGCAAAAAATAGTCGCAAACGACGAAAACTACGCTTTAGCAGCTTAATAACCTGCTCTGAGCCCTCTCTCCCTAGCTTCCGCTCTTAAGACGGGGATCAAAGAGAGGTCAAACCCAAAAGAGATCGCGTGGATGCCCTGCCTGGGGTTGAAGCGTTAAATCTAATCAGGCTAGTTTGTTAGTGGCGTGTCTGTCCGCAGCTGGCAAGCGAATGTAAAGACTGACTAAGCATGTAGTGCCGAGGATGTAGGAATTTCGGACGCGGGTTCAACTCCCGCCAGCTCCACCAAAATTCTCCATCGATGATTACCAGAGTCATCCGATGAAGTCCTAAGAGCCCGCACGGCGCAAGCCCTGCGGGCTTTTTTGTGCCTGTTGTTGTTCGAGAACATCCGGCTAAATCCTGTGATTATTGGTATACGATTTCACAAAGGAGTGTCTGTCGATCACGGCTGCTTTCGGTATTTCAGGTGTTCAGGTCACGCATATTCTGGACAGCATCGCACTATTTCGGGGCTACCCGGCGACAATAAGAACCGATCAGGGCCCGGAATTTACCTGCAGCGAACTGGATCAATGGGCCTTTGAACATAGTGTTGAGTTACGCTTAATCCAGCCGGGCAAGCCAACTCAGAACGGATTTATTGAGAGTTTCAACGGTCGCTTTCGGGATGAATACCTGAATGAGAACTGGTTCAGCGAAGTTCTTCATGCCCGGAAAATAATTCATGACTGGCGGCATGACTATAACGAGTCCAATCCTCATTCATCGCTGAATTACCAGACGCCAGCTGAATTTGCAGCAGGCTGGCGAAACAGGAAACATGAAGAAAAATCAACCTGAAGGTTATATCTAATACTGGAGGCAGATCAATAAAACGAAACACCAGCAGGCAGATGATTTCCCAGATAAAAGCAACAGCCATTCAGGTTACAGCCTGGAATTGCGATCATTTATCCCCAGAGATATCTATAGATTTAATTTTTTCAATAGCAACAACATTTCCAGACATCGCTTCATTGAGAACTTGTACAGCAGAACTAGCATCGCGGTTCTTAATGGACATGTAGACCTTAATATGAGCCTCCACGCTCTCAAGAGTAATACCCAGTGCACGGTTGAGCTCTTCAAGATAATAGTAATAGATATCTTTAATTGAGCTCATAACATTGTAAAAGACACTATTATGAGAGGCCTTGACAATGGCCAGATGGAACTCGTAATCCGCTTCTGAATACTTTTTATAGTCACCCTTGTTGATCAGCATATTGTTCAATGCTTCTTCGAGCTGACGAATATCGTCTTCGGTAGCGTTCAAGACCGCGAGTTCCACACATTTAAATTCCACGGTTTGGCGGAAAATCATCATATCGTGAAATTCTTCGCGACTCAGGTGCATGATTGGGCGGGGCTCGTTACTCAACATGTGTGGAGTGAAGTTTTCGCTCACGTAGCTGCCGCTACCCTGCCGTGTCACCACTATCCCAAGATCACGAAAACGCTGTACCGCACTACGTACACTGACACGGCTAACGTTAAATGAGGCAGTTAGCTCCGCTTCCGAAGGTAAACGACTACCTGGCGCCCAGCTGCCGTCCAGCAGCTTGCTACAGATCTGATCATAAATTTCATTTACAACATTTTGTTTTTGAATGGATTTTATGCTCAAGATGGGTATCCGTAATCTGTTCAGGAACTCTATACAATATAACATTTTTAAAATTAAAGCGCCCCGAAAGGCGCCCTAACTTAGCAAGTTTGTGCTTTCGCTTGCCTGGATTCTTTACTACTAAACGAAGTAAGGGAGGTGAGCAGCACTGCCAGCACCAGTGAGATTCCCATAAAGGCATAAGAAGCACCTGGGCCGCCAGTTATACCATTCAGATAACCCACTATCCAAGAACCTACAAATGACCCCAACGCGCCAAAACTCACGATAAATGCCATCGCGCCAGCCACAACATTACGCGGGATCATATCTGGAATGGCCGCAAAGAATGGTCCATAAGGGGTATACATCGCGCCGCCAGCAATCATCAGCAGAACATATGAGAGCCAGAAGTTTGATGCTCCAATGGTAAACGATCCAATAAAGCAGATAGCACCAAGTCCTAAAAACAACAGAACAATAATTTTACGGTTAAGAAATTTATCTGAATACCATGACGCAGCTAGCATCAGTGGAACGGCTAATAAATAGGGTGCTGCTGATAGCCAACCTGTTGCGACTATGCCCAGCCCAGAAGCCGATTTCAAAATAGAGGGTAACCACATGATGAAACCATACATCCCAATATTCCAGAAAAAATGAATAAATGAAAGGGACAAAACTTTACCGGAGCGAAATGCTTCAGTGTAGTTTTTTATTTCTTTAATATTGGTTTGTTCTGCTGCCAACGCTGCTTCAATATCTTCTTTTTCTTGCGCTGTTAACCATGTTGCATCTTTAGGTCGGTCAACAAATATCACCCACCAGATAATTGCCCAGATAATCGCAGGTACGCCTTCGATAATAAACATACCACGCCAGCCAAAAGCATCCACGAGATACCCTGATAATACCGACATCCAGAGTACCGTGATGGGGTTACCCAGAAAAAGGAATGTATTGGCTTTGGACCTTTCTTTCTTGGTGAACCAATGACTTAAGAAAACAAGCATAGCGGGCATTACCACACTCTCGGCAACACCAAGCAAGAATCTGATGACTGCCAGGGTTTTAACATCATGAACCATACCGGTTGCCGTGGCTAATATCCCCCAAAGAATTAAACTCCAAAAAATAAGTTGTTTAGCACTTCTTTTTTCAGCGTAAATCCCGCCAGGCACCTGAAAGAAAAAATATCCCAGGAAAAACAACGCACCTAATAATGAGGAAATCCCTGGCGTGATATTAAGATCTTCAGCCAGACCGGCAGCAGCACCAAATCCGTAATTGGCACGATCGAGATAGGCAAGGCTATAGGTAATGAAAGCCAGTGGAATCAGTTTCTTCCAGCGAATCGGAGCTAATTTTTTTTGCATACTATGAATCATAATTTTTTCCCGTGTATTTACTGCTGGGCAAAAAAAAGGATAGTAAAAAATATTAATTACAGCACGGCGAGCCAGCCACCATCGACGTAAATAATCTGCCCGTTGATATAATCGGATGCTCTGGATGATAAGAAGACGGCCGTGCCGATAAGCTCATCCGGACGACCCCAGCGCTGAGAGGGGTTGCTGCTTTTCACCCAGGCGTCGAACTGTTTGTCTTCGATAAGTGCAGTGTTCATATCCGTCAGAATGTAGCCCGGCCCAATGGCGTTGGTCTGGATATTAAACTGCGCCCATTCTGCGGCCATCGAGCAGGTAAGCATTTTGATACCGCCTTTTGCCGCCGTGTACGGGGCAACGGTCGGTCGTGCAGCCTGGCTGGTAAGCGAGCCAATATTTATGATTTTGCCGCCACTGTTGCGGGCCATCATCCGTTTTGCCGCCGCGCGGGACACCAGAAATGCGCTGGTCAGGTTAGTGTCGATCACCTTCTGCCACTTTTCCAGCTCCAGTTCGACCATCGGTTTACGGTACTGAATACCGGCGTTATTGATCAGGATATCCACACTGATCCCTTCTGCATCGAGTTTGCTAAAAGCCGCCTCAATCGCCTGTTCATCGGTGACGTCAAAAGCCACGCCTTGTGCGTCGTAACCCTTGCTTGTCAGTGTATCCACGGATTCGGCCAGCAGTGTGTCGCGAATATCATTCAGGATGACCCGTGCGCCTGCAGCGGCAAGGCCCTCAGCGTAGGCAAAGCCCAGTCCGCGTGCAGAACCCGTCACCAGCGCCGTTTTCCCGGTTAAATCAAATAAAGCGTTCATGTTGTTTCCTCATTCGTTTAATTTGTATGACGACTGTCTTTTTTAAGGTTGAATTTTCGTCCTGATAAAATCAACAGTTTACCTATGAATTTGCAACAAGGATCACAAACAGCTCAACTTCGCGATCATATTATTACGATTAACAAATTGAATTATAAGTGTTTATTCAATTTTCATTGAACGCAATTTGATCGCTATCACAGAATGGCACTCTAAGCGATCCTTTGTAAAAGAAGCGTGATATAACAGCACCAAGTTGTAGGACAACTTACAAATATGCACCATGTCATCCACAACGGTATGACATGCGGTAAATTCGCTGAGTTGAGGAGAGAAAGTGAGTAACCTGAAAATCACCAATGTGAAAACGATTCTGACGGCGCCGGGCGGCATTGATTTGGCGGTCGTTAAGATAGAAACCAATGAGCCGGGGCTGTATGGGCTGGGATGCGCGACCTTTACGCAGCGTATCTTCGCGGTAAAAAACGCGATCGATGAGTACATGGCGCCTTTTCTGATTGGCAAAGATCCGACCCGTATTGAGGACATCTGGCAGTCAGGCGCGGTGAGCGGTTACTGGCGCAATGGCCCGATCATGAACAATGCATTGTCGGGCGTGGACATGGCGCTGTGGGATATCAAAGGTAAGCTGGCGGGGATGCCGGTTTATGATCTGCTGGGCGGCAAATGCCGTGATGGGATCCCATTGTACTGTCACACTGACGGTGGCGATGAAGTTGAAGTGGAAGATAACATCCGCGCCAGAATGGAAGAAGGCTACCAGTACGTTCGCTGCCAGATGGGAATGTATGGTGGTGCGGGGACCGATGACCTCAAACTGATCGCCACGCAGCTGGCACGTGCGAAGAACATTCAGCCGAAACGTTCACCGCGCAGCAAAACGCCTGGCATCTACTTTGACCCGGATGCCTACGCCAAAAGCGTTCCGCGTCTGTTCGACCACCTGCGTAACAAGCTCGGTTTTGGCATCGAATTTATTCATGATGTCCATGAGCGCGTCACCCCGGTGGCCGCCATTAACCTTGCAAAGACACTGGAACAATATCAATTGTTTTATCTCGAAGACCCAGTCGCGCCGGAAAATATCGACTGGTTGAAAATGCTGCGCCAGCAGTCTTCCACGCCAATATCCATGGGCGAACTGTTTGTCAATGTTAATGAGTGGAAACCACTCATCGACAACAAACTGATCGACTACATTCGTTGTCATGTGAGCACCATCGGCGGTATCACGCCGGCGAAGAAACTCGCTGTCTATAGCGAACTGAACGGCGTGCGTACCGCGTGGCACGGTCCTGGTGATATTTCACCAGTCGGGGTCTGCGCCAATATGCATCTGGATCTGAGTTCACCGAACTTCGGCATTCAGGAATACACGCCCATGAACGACGCGCTGCGTGATGTCTTCCCGGGTTGCCCGGAGATTGACCTCGGCTATGCCTACCTGAACGATAAGCCTGGCTTGGGTATCGACATTGATGAAGCCGAGGCGGCGAAATACCCGTGCGAGGGGGGGATCCCTTCCTGGACAATGGCGCGCACACCTGACGGCACGGCTTCAAGACCGTAAATAATAAAGACCCGGCTTAAATTTGCCGGGTCTTTATTACAGCTAGCCACTCACAATAATGAGTCCGACGAATCACCATAAAAATCCAACGCATAAATACGCCTTTCCCTATCAATACCGTCACCACTCTTTTTGCGCCTTCCCTTCTAAGCAACCTATAAACATCCCCAACAGAATTGATCTACTCCTGCACTAATTACGCCGCTGCCAGCCCATCGGTGATTACCAGAGTCATCCGATGAAGTCCTGAAGGCCCGCACGGCGCAAGCCCTGCGGGCTTTTTTGTTACCTGTGCGGTCATATTCTCTGTATCAATCTCGAGCATCATCTATGCTTGTTTTGCACCACGATGCCATAACGTAAAAAATCATGGTGCAAAAACATGTCTAACCCATTGAAATAACAAGCCAATACCGGGTAGCGACTACGCGATGGCGACGGGCTGGCGTTGTTGATTAAGCCATTCGGCAGAAAGATCTGGTTCTTCAAATACACTCCCCCGGCGCTGAAAAAAAGGGCCACCATCAGCATTGGACCCCACCCCGCTTGGTGCCAAATGCTAACGCTGCAGCCATAATCTCACCATGGCGTGATGTAACAGATGCGACTGATGGTTATCTTCGTCAGGTACGTGATGGTTCTAAAGACAAAGAAAGGCGAATCATGGGCAGATTTCAAGGTAAACGCATCCTTATCACTGGCGGTACCAGCGGTATGGGGTTTGCAGGCGCACTGCGCATTGTTAGTGAGGGCGGCAATGTTGCCATTACGGGCCTCAATGATGAAAGGTTGAAGCGCGCCCGTAGTCTACTGCCTGAATCATCTCTCATTCTGAAAAACGATGCAGCCAGCGAAGCAGATATAAGCGTTCTTCAGGCAGCGATAAGCGACTGGGGTTCACTCGACGGACTATGGCTTAATGCTGGCTTCGCAGAAGTAGGTGCTCCGGAATCGGTGACAGCGGATGCTTTTAACCGCATGATGAATGCTAACGTCCGCGGCCCGATGCTGCAGCTTGCCGCTCTTTCTGGATCCCTCAATTCAGGCGCATCTGTTCTTGTCACCTCATCTTCATCTGTATATGAAGGTGCGGCAATGACCAGCCTCTATGCAGCAACGAAAGGCGCAGTTGTCGCAATGGTTAAAAGCTGGGCCTCTGCGCTGGCTGTGCGGGGGATTCGCGCCAATACGCTGGTACCGGGTCCGATCGAAACGAACTTTAGACATTTCATGCCGGAAGAGTCGCGTCAGCAGTTTGAAGATTTTGTTGTCAGCCAGGTCCCCCTCGGCCGGGCAGGAACCGCGGAAGAAGCATCTGCTGTCGCACTTTTCCTGCTTTCTGATGATGCATCCTATGTCACCGGCAGTCAGTACGCGGTAGATGGCGGGCTGGTGCATTACTAGATATGGCAACACCGGCATCATTTCCTGATACAGATCCTCAAACCCCCACTGTAGAAGTGGGGAAAATAACGGCCCCTGCTTACATCAATAAACAATCCGTTACTCCAGAATCGTCCATTTTTCGCTTAAAACAGCCCGGCAACATCCGAACGCAACGAACAGATTCAATGTGCAATATCTCCCGTTACCCAGACTGCCCATCAAACCGGGAAACACCAAAATGATTCATTTGAAAGGATAAACGTGGTATTCAGGCATGGCGGGCGCGTGAAGAATCACTGACTGTTGATGCAGCGATGATATATCAGGCCAGCGACAGCAGTGTTATGTCCCTACCGCAATCTCAACTGGGCGGGGCGTTTATTCGGATGAGAAGGACTCACTCGGGGAGGGAGGCAATAATGGCAGATTCAGAACGCGATAAACCAGCTGCGTTGTCATTAAATATCGGCAGTAAAATAAGACGACTACGGCAGTCCCGGGGGATTTCGTTAAACGATCTGTCTAAATTGTCAGGGGTTTCAAAGGGAGCGTTATCCAAGCTGGAATCAGGATCTTCCAGTCCCCGAGTTGATACGCTGGACGCTATCGCCACCGCGTTACGTTTACCGGTCGGCGATTTGCTAAGCGGTAGCAGGATGTATCCCCGCTTTGAAAAATATCGCCCTGTGCCGGGCGATTATTCGCAAATGATGAAATTCCGCATCGGCCCCGGCAATACCTCCGAGATATGGTTGCTGCAAATGGAACCGCGGGTCACCATCCACAGCCCCGGACATTCAGAGGGGGCGCATGAACATATTCTGGTACACAGCGGAACTCTGCGCCTGCGCTTGAGCCAGTATGAAGTCATCACCCTGGAGCCCGGGGATTTTTATGCCTTCTCTGCAGAGATTGCGCACACGTACAGCGCAACGGAAACGGCGGTTAGCGCGACGGTGGTAATGACTCACCTCGAGCCCGGTTAACTCCGCCGCGCCATTATCGGACCTGGAGACCTGAGATATGGCGCCGGCGTTTCGGGCATCTGTTCACTTAAAGAAACAAAAACGGTCCGCTGAATGCCTGAGGGAAAATTATTTTAAAAATAAAATTAATTAAATTCAGGCGATTGATTGCGAACTGATAAATATCTTCCCCCGTCATCGGGAAACCCGTTGTTCAGTTTGCGGGTTAACTGTATTGTTATTTCGAACAGCAGAGCCGGCCTGCTTGCGCTGTATTTTCCCACAAAGCAAAGCAGGCGTAATAGCCGGAAAGCTGGCCATAATACGGTCACTTTCCTGATGATCCTGGCGTCTTTTTATTAGCGATCAATATCGCCTAACCCGGCTGTGCGCCGTGCGGCCCAATGCCTGCTCTTTTTTATGACGAAATCAACCCACCCGCATTAAATATGTGTGACGGAGAAGATGAATGCGTAAAGTTAATTTAAAAGACAGTTTTGCTCTGTTCAGTGATTACTGGAGCCCGAAAATTGTCGGCGAAATGAATAACGAATATGTCAAACTGGCTAAATTATCCGGAAAATTTGACTGGCATCATCATGAACAGGAGGACGAGCTTTTTCTTGTGGTCAGCGGCCGCTTGCGAATGGGCTTAAGAACAGGCGATATCATTCTTGATGCCGGTGAGTTTATTATTGTGCCGAAAGGAACTGAGCATTGTCCTGAAGCGTTAACCGAAGAGTGCTGCGTCGTTTTACTGGAGCCAAAATCGACCCTGAATACGGGTAATATCGTCAATGAACGTACGGTGCGTGAACTGGATAAACTCTAATCGTCTGGCGGTGCGGAATAAACCGGGCCAGGGGAAGTTTTAGCGTTACCGGTTACCCGACCCCCCTCTCAGGATAAGACCCCCACGACATCTCGCGCCCCCCTTTCATACTCCGGCCGCGTCAGCGGCCGGAGGAATAGATTTACTCCCTGTCAGAATAGGCGTCCAGCATGGCAAAGACCGCCCACCGCGCCGCATCGTCTGCAATATTGTCAGGCAGCGCATCAGCCCGCAGATTGACATAAGCGTCGGCAGCCCTTCGGATGGCAATCCCGACAGAGTGACGATCGTGCGTTGCCAGAGTGGAAGTCAGCAGGCCATCGGGATCAATGCCGAGGGCTTCTATTCGGCGAACCCCGCGTTGCGGTAGATTGGCGCGACGGAACAGCATCGGTCCCAGCACTTGTTCGCGGAAGAAGGACAGCATCCCCAGCGCTTCGAAGAGTTCGCCCCTGCCCAGTTTAACCCCGGCATAATGCAGCCAGATCCAGGCTCGGGACTCAAACCACTCCGGCGTCATGTTCGGCCAGTAAGCGCTAAATTTTGCCAGCTGGCGCTTGAGAGCATCGCTATCACGGGTAAATAGCACGGCAGGCTCCTCAACGCGCTGAGTGAGCATGTCCAGGGTGATAAATTTGAGATCGACATGCAGAAGTTGCGGGCCAAACAGACAGATCAGCAGCCGGGGCTCGCCGACGTGTTCCCCGGTGAAAGCATGTAGCAGATGGCCGAGGGTTCCGGCGAACGCCATACGCTGAGCCATGATTTCGTCATAATAGAGAGGGTCGACCACCACCACGAAATCGAGATCGGAGTATTGATCAAACCCGCCATGGATAAACGATCCGCCGGCGAGAAGGGCGTGGATCCGCGGGTCAGACTGTAATTTAAGCTTCAGTTGCTCTGCAAAACTTCTGTGTAAATCGGGGAGCGTATTAAACATACTTTTTCCTGTTCACAAAAAAGACAAAGCATTACAGAATATCGAGTGATTGATCGGCAGACCAGATATTTCTGCAGGAGCCCTGCGCTCCCATGAGGGGCTCCCGAAACGATACTCCCCTCAAACCACCTCGCTCATCCACTCAGCAAACGCCCGCACGGCGGGAGAGAGAAAGCGCTGGTGCGGATAGAGCAACGTGACGGGTACCGGGGGCGGCTGCCAGTCCGCCAGCACTTCCACCAGCCTCCCCTCCCGCAGGTGGTCAGCCACGATATTCTCCGCCAGCTGCGCCAGCCCAAATCCTGCCAGGCACATTTTTATATAAAGCCCCGTTTCATTCACCGCGGCGGTGCCGCTGACGGGTACAGAAAAAGTCTCGCCGTGGCGAAGGAAGCGGAACTCATCGGCCCGCCTCGCCTGGCCGGAGAAATAATGCACGGCGCGGTGCTGAGAGAGCGCCTCCGGTGATGGCGGCACGCCATATTCCCTGAGATAGTCCGGTGACCCGCAGGTGACCCAGCGAAAGCGGCCCAGAGGCCGGGCCACCAGGCTGGAGTTGTTCAGCTCTCCCGTGCGTATCACGCAGTCGACGCCTTCCTGAATGAGATCGACCTGCCGATCGCTGACCCCGATCATCAGGTAGATATCAGGGTAACGTCGGTAAAAGTCTTGCAGATGGGGCATGACGATGAAATGCGCGATGCCCGCGGGCATATCAACCCGCAGGCGCCCCTGAGGCCGCGCGACAGACTCGCTCAGGCTGGATTCGCTATGTTCGATGAGGGCGAGAATTTCCCGGCACTGCGCCAGATACTGCATCCCTTCCGGAGTCAGGCTCACCCGCCTTGTGGTCCGGTTCAGCAGTCGCACCTTCAGGTATTTCTCAAGGTTTTTAATGGTACTGGTGACAGTGGAGGCCGGCAGGGAAAGGGTTTCCGCGGCACGCACGAAGCTCCCTGCCTCCGCGACGCGCATAAACATCTGCATAGCCTGGATACGATCCACCTTCTTTCTCCCCTGTAGCGAGCAGCCTACCGACAGGCGGCATGATTATTCGTTGATTATGAATAATGAAAACAATTTACGCATCTTTTTGCGCTTAATCGCCTGACGTATCGTTGCGCTGTGGATATCGCGTGAGGGGCCAAAAATGACCATGCCCTCAATAAATATCCAGAGAATCACCACGTTAAATAACACGCATAAAGGAAAAATAATGTCCGTTCAGCCTGTCGAATTACGTAAGGCGTATCGTTTATTGCAGGTCGGGTCCACCACCATGATTTCCGCAAAATATGATGGCGTCGAAAATGTCATGTCAGCCGCCTGGGTTGGGCTGGCAGGCGAGCGAAAAGTGGTGGCCTATATCGGCCCCCAGGCCTTCACTCGTCAGCTGGTGGAAAAGAGCGGCTATTTCGTCGTGCAGATCCCCGTAGTCAGCCAGATGGCAACCGTCCTCTACGCTGGCGGGCGCAGCTATGCCGACGCGCCGGATAAAAACGACACCATCCCCTTCTTTTATCAGCCGGGGTTCGATCTCCCCCTTGTCGCCGGCTGCGCGGGCTGGCTGGTGTGCAAAGTGATGCCTTACCCGGACATCCAGCAACAGCACAATCTGTTTATGGGCGACATCGTCGCCGCCTGGAGCGATGACCGGGTATTCCGCAACGGACACTGGATCTTTGATGATGCGCCGGACGAACTACGGACCGTTCACTATGTCGCAGGCGGGCAGTTCTATGCCATCGGCAAAGGCAGCAAATTCGATCATGGACCGGGTAAGGACTGACCCTCCCCGGTCATGAGCATCACTGACGAGATGTCTGCGCGGCAGAGCGGCTGATACTCCGGCGCCAGACGCCGGGCGCCTGGCCAAACTGGCGCTTGAAGCTGCGGTTGAAAGACTGCTGGGAGTCAAAGCCGAGGGCGATCGCCACGTTGAGGATCGGCTCGTTGCTGTGGGCTAAGCGTTCGACCGATTTTTGCAGCTTTTGCGCCCGGATATACTCCCCGAGGGGGTGCCCGGTATGTTCTTTGAAGATCCGCTGCAGGTGCCACTTCGAATAGCCGGCTCGCCGGGCAACGGTATCAATATCCAGACGGCTATCAAGATGGTTGTCGATCCAGTCGATCAGATCCTGAATGATGGCGCCAGTGTTCATCATATTTCCCCCTCGCGGCCGGTTAAAAGCATCTTTAGCAGTTGCATTAAAAGGTGGCCTGGTTTTACACAAAATGCAAGTTTTATTGTTGCATTTAAAACCCTGCCAGGATCGCGCCTTTTTTCTCCGGTGAGGATCGCACATAAAGTGCAACAATTATTCTTGCACTTAGTTAAGCGCCTTCCTACAATCGCCGCGATAGTGTATTCGAGATTGTTACAATTTTGTGGCGATGATCGACACAAATGGCCTTAAGCCAGCCCGGACAAAGGAAGTAGCGCAGCCTCTCAGGCTGCGTCTTGCCCGGCGGCTACAATGACTGGAATAAAAATAATGAGCCTGCAAAAAACCTGGGGAAACATTCACCTGACCGCGCTCGGCGCGATGATGCTCTCCTTTCTGCTCGTCGGCTGCGACGACAGCGTCGCACAAAACGCCGCGCCGCCCGCGCCTGCCGTCAGCGCCGCTAAGGTGTTGGTAAAGTCGATCAGTCAGTGGGATAGTTTCAACGGTCGCATTGAAGCGGTGGAGAGCGTTCAGCTCCGCCCCCGCGTCTCGGGATATATTGATAAAGTGAATTACACCGACGGCCAGGAGGTGAAAAAGGGCCAGGTGCTGTTCACGATAGACGACAGAACCTATCGCGCCGCGCTGGAGCAGGCGCAGGCGACGCTGGCGAGAGCCAAAACGCAGGCCAGCCTGGCGCAAAGCGAGGCGAACCGCACCGATAAATTAGTCCATACCAACCTCGTCTCCCGTGAAGAGTGGGAGCAGCGCCGGTCAGCCGCGGTACAGGCGCAGGCCGATATTCGCGCCGCGCAGGCGGCGGTGGATGCCGCGCAGCTTAACCTCGACTTCACCAAAGTGACCGCCCCTATCGACGGCCGCGCCAGCCGCGCGCTGATCACCAGCGGCAACCTGGTCACGGCGGGCGACACCGCCAGCGTGCTCACCACCCTGGTCTCGCAGAAGACGGTGTACGTCTACTTTGACGTCGACGAGTCAACCTACCTCCACTATCAAAATCTCGCCCGCCGCGGGCAAGGCGCGTCCAGCGATAATCAGGCGCTCCCGGTGGAGATTGGCCTGGTTGGCGAGGAGGGCTACCCCCATCAGGGCAAAGTGGATTTTCTCGATAATCAGTTAACGCCGAGCACCGGCACCATCCGCATGCGCGCCCTGCTGGATAACTCGCAGCGGCTGTTCACGCCGGGTCTGTTTGCCCGCGTGCGTCTGCCGGGCAGCGCGGCGTTCCAGGCTACGCTTATCGACGACAAAGCGGTGCTCACCGATCAGGATCGTAAATATGTCTATATCGTTGATAAAGATGGCAAAGCGCAGCGACGTGATATCACGCCGGGGCGGCTGGCCGACGGTTTACGTGTCGTGAAGCAGGGTCTGAAGCCTGGGGATAGCGTCATCGTCGACGGCTTACAAAAAGTGTTTATGCCGGGTATGCCGGTTAACGCCAAAACCGTTGCCATGACCCCCAGCGCCGCCCTCAACTGATCCCTAATCAGAGAATCCAAGACATGGACTTTTCCCGCTTTTTTATCGACAGGCCAATTTTCGCCGCGGTGCTGTCGATTTTAATTTTTATCACCGGGTTAATCGCCATCCCGCTGCTGCCGGTGAGCGAATATCCTGACGTCGTGCCCCCCAGCGTGCAGGTGCGCGCGGAGTATCCCGGCGCCAACCCGAAAGTGATTGCCGAGACCGTGGCGACGCCGCTGGAGGAAGCGATCAACGGCGTTGAAAACATGATGTACATGAAATCGGTCGCCGGCTCCGACGGCGTGCTGGTGACCACCGTGACCTTCCGCCCGGGTACCGACCCGGATCAGGCGCAGGTTCAGGTGCAGAACCGGGTCGCGCAGGCGGAGGCGCGTCTGCCGGAGGATGTGCGCCGTCTGGGGATCACCACCCAGAAACAGTCCCCGACGCTGACCCTGGTGGTGCATCTGTTTTCGCCAAACGGTAAGTACGACTCGCTGTATATGCGCAACTACGCCACGCTGAAGGTGAAGGATGAGCTGGCGCGCCTGCCCGGCGTCGGCCAGATCCAGATATTTGGTTCCGGCGAATATGCGATGCGCGTCTGGTTGGATCCCAATAAGGTGGCGGCGCGCGGGCTGACCGCCTCGGACGTGGTCACCGCGATGCAGGAGCAAAACGTCCAGGTCTCCGCCGGGCAGCTTGGCGCCGAGCCGCTGCCGCAGGAGAGCGACTTCCTGATCTCGATTAACGCCCAGGGCCGTCTGCATACCGAAGAAGAGTTTGGCAATATCATTCTGAAAACAGCGCAGGACGGCTCGCTGGTCCGCCTGCGCGACGTGGCGCGCATCGAGATGGGTTCCGGTAGCTATGCGCTGCGCTCCCAGCTCAACAACAAGGACGCGGTCGGGATCGGTATCTTCCAGTCCCCGGGGGCTAACGCCATCGATTTGTCGAACGCCGTGCGCGCCAAAATGGCCGAGCTGGCCACCCGCTTCCCGGAAGATATGAAATGGGCGGCGCCGTACGACCCAACGGTGTTCGTGCGCGACTCCATCCGCGCGGTGGTGCAGACGCTGCTGGAGGCGGTGGTGCTGGTGGTGCTGGTGGTGATCCTGTTCCTGCAGACCTGGCGCGCGTCGATTATCCCGCTGATCGCGGTGCCGGTATCGGTGGTCGGTACCTTCAGCATTCTCTATCTGCTGGGCTTCTCGCTGAATACCCTGAGCCTGTTCGGGCTGGTACTGGCGATTGGTATCGTGGTGGATGACGCCATCGTGGTGGTGGAAAACGTCGAGCGCAATATCGAAGAGGGGCTTGCGCCGCTCGCCGCGGCGCATCAGGCGATGCGAGAGGTCTCCGGGCCGATTATCGCTATTGCGCTGGTGCTGTGCGCGGTGTTCGTGCCGATGGCGTTTCTCTCGGGCGTGACCGGTCAGTTCTACAAGCAGTTTGCGGTGACCATCGCCATCTCCACGGTGATCTCGGCCATCAACTCGCTGACGCTCTCCCCGGCGCTGGCGGCCCTGCTGTTAAAGCCGCACGGCGCGAAAAAAGACCTCCCTACCCGGCTGATCGATCGTCTGTTCGGCTGGATTTTCCGTCCGTTTAACCGCTTTTTCCTGCGCAGTTCGAACGGCTATCAGGGGCTGGTGAGTAAAACTCTCGGCCGCCGTGGCGCGGTGTTTGTGGTGTACCTGCTGCTGCTCTGCGCCGCAGGGGTGATGTTTAAAGTCGTCCCCGGCGGGTTTATTCCCACCCAGGACAAGCTGTACCTGATTGGCGGCGTGAAGATGCCGGAAGGTTCGTCGCTGGCGCGCACCGATGCGGTGATCCGCAAAATGAGCGAGATCGGGATGAATACCGAAGGGGTCGATTATGCGGTCGCCTTCCCCGGTCTTAACGCGCTGCAGTTCACCAACACGCCGAATACCGGGACGGTCTTTTTTGGCCTGAAACCGTTCGACCAGCGCAAACACTCGGCGGCGGAAATTAACGCGGAGATCAACGCCAAAATCGCGCAAATCCAGCAGGGATTTGGCTTCTCCATCCTGCCGCCGCCGATTTTAGGACTGGGTCAGGGCTCCGGCTACTCCCTGTACATCCAGGATCGCGGTGGGCTGGGCTATGGCGCGCTGCAAAGCGCGGTGAATGCCATGTCCGGGACGATTATGCAGACGCCGGGGATGCACTTCCCGATCTCGACCTACCAGGCTAACGTGCCGCAGCTGGATGTCCAGGTCGATCGCGATAAGGCGAAAGCGCAGGGGGTATCGCTGACCGATCTGTTCGGCACGCTGCAGACCTATCTCGGCTCGTCTTATGTCAATGACTTTAACCAGTTCGGGCGTACCTGGCGCGTGATGGCCCAGGCTGACGGGCCGTACCGCGAGAGCGTGGAAGATATCGCCAATCTGCGCACCCGCAATAATCAGGGCGAAATGGTGCCGATCGGCAGTATGGTGAATATCAGTACCACCTACGGGCCGGATCCAGTGATCCGCTACAACGGTTATCCGGCGGCGGACCTGATTGGCGATGCCGATCCGCGCGTCCTCTCCTCCTCGCAGGCGATGACGCTGCTGGATGCCATGGCTAAACAGGTGTTGCCGAATGGGATGAATATTGAGTGGACGGATCTGAGCTTCCAGCAGGCCACCCAGGGCAATACGGCGCTGATCGTCTTCCCGGTGGCGGTGCTGCTGGCGTTCCTCGTGCTGGCGGCGCTGTATGAAAGCTGGACCCTGCCGCTGGCGGTGATCCTTATCGTGCCGATGACGATGCTCTCCGCGCTGTTTGGCGTCTGGCTGACCGGGGGCGATAACAACGTCTTCGTGCAGGTGGGGCTGGTGGTCCTGATGGGCCTGGCCTGTAAAAACGCCATTCTGATCGTCGAGTTTGCCCGCGAGCTGGAGATTCAGGGCAAAGGCATCATGGAAGCCGCGCTGGAGGCGTGCCGCCTGCGACTGCGCCCGATTGTCATGACCTCCATCGCCTTTATCGCCGGGACCATTCCGCTGATCCTCGGCCACGGCGCAGGGGCGGAAGTCCGCGGCGTCACCGGGATCACGGTGTTCTCCGGGATGCTGGGGGTGACGCTGTTCGGTCTGTTCCTGACGCCGGTGTTTTACGTGACGCTACGGAAAATGGTGACCCGCAGTAAGCCGGTCCAGGAAGATCTGCCCGCCTAGCCTGCGGCAAATAACAAAAAACCGTCTTCAAGCTGAAGGCGGTTTTTTTTCGTCAGGACCGGGATTAATGCGCTTTTTTAAAGCGGGCGATCATTTCCGGTACCGGGTCGCAGCCGCTGGTATCGGCGTTTTTAAGCACCTCCAGCGCGCTGGCCACGGTATGGCGAGCGAGGACGTTCAGCGAAGCCTGCTCCGCTTCGTCAGCGACCGATTTGAAGTACCAGCAGGCGTTGGCGCTGACCACGCAGCGGGCCGGGACGTCAGGGCGCGACGCCCACAGTTTTTTATCTTCGATAACGGAAAGATAGATATCACGCAGAGTGATTTTGTCCGCCGGGCGGCCAAGATGAATAGAGCCGTTGCGGCCAAGCGTGGAGACAATGATGCCGTCACGGGTGAGCGGAACCATTAATTTGCGGATAAAGCTCGGGTTGGCTTCCAGGCCGTAGGCCAGAATCGCACTCGTCGAACGTTCACCCATCTGCTCCGCCATTGCTACGCTGAGAACCATCTGCAAAGCTGTCGGGAAGCGGTAATCTAACATGGTATTGTCCTGGGTTGCGGTGAATCTTGTTCTTTTTGGCACCGCAGAGGTGAGTAATCAATGAACAACAATATAACAAATACGGGAATTTTTTTGAAGCAATCTGCGGTTAGCCTGCGAAGTAAATTTTCCTATTTCGTCTGCACAGGCGGGCTGAGAAACCGCGCTCTTCCGAAGCGGTTTGACTGGACGGCAATCTCCTCAGCGCTCCCCGGTGGCTGCCCCGTGGTATAGAAATCCGCTGCCATAACGGCAGCGGATCCTGCGGGAGGTTACGCCGTTAACTCCAGCTCGGTTTCAAAGGTGGTCACCGGCACAAACGGCAGATAGGAGATCCGCAGCCTCTCGGCCACCTTCAGGCGATGCCAGCCGGCCGGCAGGCCGCCGGGTTTGAGCACCGTGATGGTCGCCTTTTCACCGAAGTTCCACCGGTCGTCGTAGACGCTCTCCAGCTCGTCGAGCGTCCACTCCCGGCCGCGCAGCGCCAGGCGGATCGCCTGCCGCGGGATGGCTTCGCCGTTGAGGGTCACGGCGATATCTTCCACCATCGACAAACCCAGACCGCGGTAGTAAGGCAGACGGGCCAAAAAGCGCACGCCGATAACTTCCCCGTCGCGGGTGACGTTGCCGAAACCTTCGCGGCAGATAATATGCTGATCAAACATGATAATGCTCCTTACTGACCCAGCAGCGCCGGGGGTGGGGTTTCATCTAACAGGCGACAGAACATCAGCTGCTGGCGGCGGACCTGCTCCAGGCTGTCCACCTCCTGCGCATCTTCCACCCAGCGGTTGCCTTCATACTCGGAGCACACATACCCCTCATAGCCGCCCTTCTGCAGTACGCGGAAGATCTCATCGTAGGGAATTGACCACTCGCTTATCTCGTCGGTCATCTCATAGAATTTGGCATGAATGTTGTGGATCCGCGGCATAAAATCGAGCATCCGCTTCGGCTCGAACGCCGCGTTGTGGCGCAGCGTTTCCGCCATCGCCAGCTGCGGGCCCGGCCCCCATTTTTGCATCACATCCAGGATCACGTATTCGCTGAGCGTCCGCTCCTCATAGGCTTTCTCGATAAAATCCGCCGCCGCCTGCGGGCAACCGTTACGAATAAAGCGCTCTTTCCACACCCGCGGGAAGCGGGCTAAAAACATCCCCATATCCGGCAGGAAGCCCAGCGCCCGGGTGTTGGCTTTTTCATAGGCTTCGGCATGGCGAATAATCCACGGATGGTCGAAATGCAGCGGGGCGTGCACCTCCAGCAGAATGGTGATCCCTTTGTCTTCCGCATAAGGCGCCGCCGCCACCAGCACCTCCGGCGCCACGGAAACCAGAGAGCGGATAAAGCGCATGCCCAGCCGGGCGGCAAAATCGATGTCGTTTTGCACGCTGCGCACCTGCTCGTCAAACGGCATCGGCCGGTCTTTATAGCGTTTATAGTCGAGCATAAAGTCATGGCACACCGGCACCGTGTCATGGCGCTGCATCAGACGGTGCCAGTCGGCGATCGCCGCTTCCGGCATGCCGCACTCCGGCCAGCCGGCGAAGGTCTGTTCGCCGACGACTTCAATGCCGCGGGCGCCGAACGCCGCGCAGTGACCGATCGCCTGATCGAGGGACATCTTGCCGAGATAGGTCTCATTCTGAAAGCTGTACAGACTGACGCCGCGTTTTATTTTCTGAGTCATAAAAGTACCAGGTAAGTTGGTTAACAGGATAAGCCGGTCGCTTCGCGGGCGCGGGCCACCGAGGCCGCTGCGGGCAGCGACGGTTTATACTCCAGGCCAATGGCCCCGTTGTAGCCCAGGCGTTGCAGCCGGGCGATCACTTCTGGCCACTCGCCGCTGCGCGGATCCGGTTCGTTACGTTCCGGCGCCTGCGCTATCTGCACGTGTCCCACCCGGTGCATTCTGCCGCCGAGCACCTCCTCCATCTCCTCTTCCATCACCATCGAGTGATAGACGTCAAACAGCAGCTGCAGCCGCGGGCTGTTGACCGCCTCGATAATGTCCAGCGCTAGCCGGGTGTCGTTTAAGAACATCCCCGGATGATCGATGCGGGTGTTGAGCGGCTCCAGCAGCAGAGTGACCCCGGCGGCTTCCGCCAGCGTCGCCGCCTGGCGCAGGATGTGGATCGCCTGCGCCTGCTGTTCGGCGATCGCCACCCCTTCGCGGCTGAAGCCGGAGGCCACCACCAGCGGCGGCGACCCCAGCTGGCGCGAGGCCGCAAGGCTGTCGCTCACTGCCGCCAGAAACTGCTCATGCTCCGCCGGATCCACCAGGCTGCGCCGGGGCTCCACCACGAAGCTCGACAGCCTCACGCCGGTCTCCTCCAGCGCCTGCGCCAGCGCCGCCAGCGGTTTATCACGCCAGAGATGAAACTCAACGTGGCTGAATCCCTGCGCTTTCGCCGCCCGGACCCGATCGCTGAAATCGGGATACTCTTCACGAAACAGCCATTCAATACATGCGGACAAATACATCCGACCCCCTTCTCTACTTGCCAGATCAAAACAAACAAAATTAGAATAAGAATTCTTATTCTGTTTCGGAGCGGCAGTGTGACGCCTTCCCTTCTGGCTTCGCGGTCAACAGCAGGATCTGACGCGGCATAACCAGAATGAGTGCTCTAATTCTAATCTCTGGTTGCTATAAATTGTCAACATTATTTAACAAGTTTTTAACCAAATCTGAAGGTACATCATGCTCAATAACGCTTCGGCGGCCGCGGTTCAGGCGCCTCCCTATACCAGCGAGCGGCAGCGCACGCTGGCCACGCTGGTGGTTTCGATAGCGCTGGTGTTGGAGATCATCGACGTCTCGATCATTAATGTCGCCATCCCGGTGGTACAGCGGGATCTGCTCGCCAGCCCGCGGCAAATTGAATGGGTGGTCACCGGCTACCTGTTCTTTTTCTCCATTCTGCTGCTCACCGGCGGTCGGCTCGGCGATCTGTATGGCTACCGGCGGCTGTTTATCAGCGGACTGCTGGCGTTTGGCGCTGCGTCGGCCGGCTGCGGGCTGGCCGCCAGCCCGGAGATGCTGGTGGCGATGCGTATTGCGCAGGGGGCCAGCGGGGCGATGATGGGCCCGCAAATCCTCTCCCTGATGCAGGTTCTGTATCGCCCGCACGAACGTTTCCGGGTGATGAGTATTTTCGGCCTGCTCGGCGGCGCCGCCGGGATCCTCGGCCCGGTGCTCGGCGGGATCATCATCGAAAGCAATCTGTTCGGCCTCAGCTGGCGGCCGATCTTTTTGATCAACGTGCCGGTGATCGTCGTCGCCGTGATACTGGCCTGGCGGGCGCTGCCGGCGGTGCGCAGCCCGGCGGCCAAAGGTATCGATCCGCTGGGTACCCTGCTGGCGGTGGTGGGCGGCGGCGCGCTGCTGCTCACCCTGATCGAAGGCCCCGCCCTGCGCTGGCCGCTATGGATGGCGCTGCCGCCGCTGCTGTCGCTCATCACGGTGGCCCTTCTCTGGCGACATCTGCTGGGCCGTGAACGCCGGGGCGGCACGCTGTTGTTACCCCCCGCGGTGCTGCGCGACCGCTTCTTTCGCGCCGGGATCGTCATCACCCTGCTCTATCAGCTGACCACCGCCTCGCTGCTGCTGGCCACCGCGCTGGTGCTGCAGAACGGGCTAGGCTTCAGCCCGTTCCATACCGCCCTGCTGCACATCCCCTTCGCCCTCGGGGCGATGTTTTCCATCGCCGTCGCCGGCCGCCGGCTATCGCCTCGTCTTGGGCGTAACGTGACGCTGGTCGGGGTGGCCGTACAGATGAGCGGCCTGCTGCTGATGGGCTACGGGATCGCCGCGGCGCCGGGGACGCTGCCGCTGACCGCGCTGGGTCTCGGGTTCGGCCTGTGCGGCTGTGGGATGGGGCTTATCTCCGCCCCGCTGCCGGCCTTTGCCATGGCGGCGATCCCGGTGGCCCATGCCGGCGCGGCGTCGGGATTATTTCGCACCGGCCAGCAGTTTGGCGCCGCCCTTGGCATGGCGACCCTTGGCGGTTTCTATCTGGCGCAAAGCGCCTCCGCGCCGGACGCCTGGCGCGGGGCGTTTATCACCCTGCTGACCCTTGGCGCCCTGATCCTGCTGGCGATTGCCGCCCTCAGCCGCCTGCTGCCCGTCTCGGTGCTTCCCCCGCCAGGGAAGCCATGACCTATCGCGTCCGGCAATGGCTGCTATCATGAGGAACCATTTATCAGGACGCACAAAGCTGTAGTACCTATTTTCTGTACACCTGCAACGGGCATGCGCCCGGAGAACAACAAAGGCAAGGACTGATATGGATGAGAACATCGATGTACTGATTATTGGCAGCGGCCCGGTAGGCGCCGCTTTCGCGCGGCGGATTGCCGACTGCCGCGCCGCGCGGATCCTGGTGGTGGAAGCCGGCGAAGCGCTGACGCCCGCCACCGGGGTTAATATCCGCAACCTGGCGCCAGCGCAGCGGGAAACGGCCTACGACCGCGCCCGGGCGTTTCCGCTGGCCGCCCTGCCGGAAAACCTGCCGGCAGACGCCCTGCAGGCGCGGCCCGGCACCCACCTTCTCGACCCGGCGGCGCCCCACAGCGGCATGCCGGCCGCCGCGCTCTCCACTAACCTCGGCGGCATGGGCGTCCACTGGACCTGCGCCTGTCCGCGACCGGGTGGCAGCGAAGTCATTCCCTTTCTCGATCCCCGGGAGATGGCCGACGCCTGGGAGTCGGCAGAGCATTATCTGCAGGTGACCCGCGAAGGATTTCCGGCCACCGCCATCGGCCGGCAAATCGTCGATGCCCTTAATCAGCACTTCGCCAGCGACCGTCCGCCGGCGCGGCTGGCGCAGCCTATGCCGCTGGCCTGCGCCGCGACGCCGGAGGGCAAGCCGCGCTGGTCCGGCGTCGACGCGGTGCTCGGCGAGCTGGCGGAGGAAGAGACCCGCCGCCAGCGCGGGGTGGAGATCCGCACCGCCACCCTGTGCACGCGGATCCTCAGCGAGGACGGCGTCGCCCGCGGGGCGGAGCTGCGCGATCTGCGTACCGGCGAACAGTATGTAGTGACGGCCAAAGCGGTAGTGGTCGCCGCCGATGCGCTGCGTACGCCGCAGCTGCTGTACGCCTCGGGCATCCGTCCGCGGGCGCTGGGGCGCTGGCTCAACGATCAGCCGCAGGTGATCGCCCTGATTGAAGTGGACGCCCCGCCGGCCGCCGTCGCGCCGACCTCCCCGGTGCGCGACGGACGGGACAATGTCTCCGGCGTCACCTGGCTGCCGTTCCATGAGCCCGATTTTCCGTTCCACGGTCAACTGATGCAGATGGATACTTCGCCGATCGCCTTTGCCCAGCCGTCGGGTACCCCGGCGAAGCCGGTGGTGGGCCTGGGGCTGTTCCTCGCCAAGGAGCTGCGCGAGGAGGATCGGATCGTCTTCAGTGATGAAACCGACGCCGTAGGACTGCCGAAAATGCAGCTGAACTATCAGTTAACCGACGGCGATCGCCGCCGTTTACAGCAGGCGGTGGCAGTGACTGAACGCGTCGGCGCCGCGCTGGGCCGCGTGGCGCCCGGCGGGGAGGCCATGATCCTGCCGGCGGGCACCTCGCTGCATTACCAGGGAACCTGTCGCCTGGGAGAAGCGAACGACGGCAACAGCGTGGCCGACCGCCGCTCGCGGGTCTGGGGTTTTCACAATCTGTACGTCGGCGGCAACGGGGCGATCACCACCTCAACCGCCTGCAACCCGACGCTGACCAGCGTCGCGCTGGCGATCCTCGCCGCTGACGATATCGTGGCGCGGCTGCTGTAGCGCCTCTGGCTCACCGGGGCACAAGCGGCACCGCTCCCCGCGAAAGGCGACACCGGTCGCCTTTTTATTGCCGCAATAACCACATAAAACAAATGGTATTTTTGTTTGTGATGGATCACATACGTAATCACAATTTTTCCCCGCGCCGTTCCTGCTCCTACTCTTAAATCCGCGGCTATTCCCGCCGCCACCTGTATCCCTGACCTGCATACTAAAAAACCGCGCCGCCGCCAACGACAGGCGACCCGCGCGATAAAAGGAGAACGTCGTGAGCCATAGTCTGAATCCGCCCCACGCGCCGCAAGCCGGCGCGATCCAGGGCATCATCATCGCCCTGACCGCCTTTCTGCCCATCCTGGCGATCGTTTCCCTGGCGCCGGCGGTCCCGACGCTGATCCAGCACTTCGCCGGCGTGCCTTATGTCGAAACCCTGGTGCCGCTGATGCTCACCGCGCCCGGTCTGGTGATCGCCATCGCCGGGCCCTGCACCGGCTGGCTGGCGGATAAATTTGGCCGCCGCAAACTGCTGCTCAGCGCCACGCTGCTGTATGGCATCTGCGGCACAATGCCGCTGTACATCACCTCCCTGACCGGCATCTTTTGCAGCCGCCTCGGCGTCGGGCTGGCGGAGGCGGTGGTATTGACCATCGCCAACACCATGCTGATCGATTACTTTGACGACAAACAGCGCCGCTTCTGGCTGACGGTGCAGGGGGTGATTGGCCCGGCGCTGGCGGTACTGGTGCTGGCCAGCTCCGGCTATCTGACCGCCCTGCGCTGGAACGGCGCCTTTATGATCTACTTTGTCGCCATCCTGCTGTTTCTGGCGATGTACTTCTGGATGTTCGAACCCGCTCAGGCGGCCCGTCCGCAGCACGCCGCCCAGGCGGCGCAGCATAATCCGTTTCCGTGGCCGCGAGTGATCGCCCTCAGCGTGCTCACCTTTGTCTGCGCCATCATTTATTACGTGTACACCATCAACGGCGCCAACGCCTTTCATACCCTGCAAAACGCCAGCCCGCAGCGTATCGGCCTGATTATGTCGCTGGTCAGCCTCGCCGTGCCGGTCGGTTCGCTGCTGTTCGGTCTGGTCTCCCGCCGCTATACGCCGGAGCGCGTGCTCGCCATCATGCTCTGCCTGATGGGGATCGGAATGCTGGTGGTGGGCGAATCGCGGACGCTGATCGCCATGGGGATCGGCTCCGCCATCCAGCAGCTGGGTGCCGGCATGGCGATTAATGCGATGATTTACTGGGTAGGATCGTTGATTCCGCCCGCCTACTGCGGCCGGGCGATGGGCGCCTGGTCCGGGGCCTTCTTCGCGGGCATGTTCGTCAGCCCAATTATCGTCGGCGCGATCCGCCTGCGGGCCGGGAACGATGTGCTGAGCGCCTTCCTGACGCTCGGCATCGCGGCGCTGGTGCTGGCCGCCGCGATATTTCTTTATACCTTCTCCCGCCATAGCCAGCGCCTGCGTCAGCACAAGCAGGCCAGCGCCTGGCAGTTAGCGAAGTAAAATCCCGCGGCTTAGCCCGCCTCGACGGGGGTAACCAGATAGCTCAGACACATCATGCCCAGATGGCGTTTGAGCTGTTCCCAGTCGCCCTCGCCGGCGGCTTCTGCCGCCGACCCCAGGCCGAGGAAGCGCGCCAGCGCGGCATACGAAACCGTAAAGCAGAAGCGGGCGGCCTGCTCTGGCTCCGGGTGGCGGATCTCCGCCGCGGCGTCGAGCAGCTGGTCGATAAAGGTCTGCTCGTTTTTCTGGTAAGCGGCTTTACCAATCCCCGCCACGCGCTCATCATCCGCCCGCGCCATAAACGGCCGCAGGATCCCGGCATGGCGACGCAGATACTCCGCCTGAACATCCATCAGCGCCGGAAGCCGCTGGCGCAGCGGCAGATTGCGCGCGTGCAGCTGCTGGATCAGCTGCTGCCATTCGGCGTCCAGCTCCTGCATCACCTCCATCATGACGGCGATAAACAGATCTTCTTTGCCGCCGAAGCGGGCATAGATCGAGCCGACAGAAACGCCCGAGCGTTTACTGATTTCAGCAATGGTCAGCAGCTCAAAGGTGCCTTCATGCAGGATTTCACGGCTGGCGGCCATCAGCCGCTCCAGCGCCACCCGGCTCCGGTCCTGTTTCGGCTGGCGCATCGCGGGAAGATCGGTCATCGCAGTTCTCACCTCTTTATCCATAGAAAACCCCCGCAGTGTATTGCAGTTAGCGACCACGCTGCAAATTGCCCACCCGACTCCCCCGTCGGCGATGTGGCAAAAGTGTGATGGCGGTCATTTTCATTCTTTGATAAACAACTAGAATCATAATTCTAGTTCTATTTAATAATAACAACCACCACACAACCCAGGAGTTGCTATGCGTTTCTCTGTTTTCCTCGTCGGCCGTTCCACCGCCCCCGAGCAGGATCGTTTTGTCATGCAGTCGCTGATCGATCATGCGCGCCAGGCCGAAGATCGCGGCTTCGATGCGGTCTTTATGCCAGACCATCACTTCACCGGCTATGCGCCGATGTCCAGCGATCCGTTTGTCTTCGCCGCCTACCTGGCCGGCCAGCTGAAAAAGATCCACTTCGGCATGTCGGTGACCACCGTCCCGCTGCACCACCCGGTGCGCTTCGCCGAGCGCGTTAACCTGCTGGATCAACTCACCGAAGGCCGCCTGCTGGTGGGCATCGGCAGCGGCACCACGCCGGAAGAGATGATCGGCTTTGGCGTGAACTACAAGGACGCCTCCAGCCTGCTGCAGGAGAACCTCGATCTGGTCCAGCGGCTGTGGGAGAAAAATATTGAAGACGATCCGATCATTTTCGAAACCGGCCACTATAAGGGCGCGGTAGTCCAGCGCATCGTTCCTGCCCCCTGGCAAAAACCGTTCAACCGCATTATGCCGGTGGCGCTGCGTGAAACCAGCATGCAGCGCGCCGCCGATAACGGCTGGCCGGCCTTTATTCCCGCGTTTACTCCGCCGATCCCGGCCAGCAACGATCCGTTTGGCCAGCTGACCCACTATTTCACCCGCTACCGCGATGCCCTGCTCAACGCCGGCCATAGCGACGAGGTGGTGAACCACTGCCTCTCGTGGACCACCCACACCTGGCAGTGCGTCCATATCGCCCCCACCGACGAGCAGGCCCGCGAAGAGATGCTGCAGATCATGGGCTGGTACCAGCAGGCCATCGACCGGGAATATGAGTACAACAAGCGGGCGGAAGAGTTCAGCGGCGTTACGCTGCACCGCCATCCGGACTGTTTCAGCGAAGAGTGGATCAAAACCTGGTGCCTGTACGGCAGCCCGGAGACCGTCGCCGAGGAGCTGGAACGCCATCAGCAGCTGGGCATCGGCAACGTGCTGCTCGGCTTCACCAACGGCCCGCTGACCGAGGCGCGCCTGCGCCTGAGCCAGCAGTCGATCTCGTTGTTTGCGGACCAGATCCTGCCGCGCTTTCGCTAATCCGACCGGGAGATCCTGCTATGAATAAACCTGCTTTCTCACGCCCGCCGCTGCTGATCGGCATCGGCGGCACCACCCGCCCGGGCTCCAGCACCGAGCGCGCCCTCGCCGCCGCGCTGGCCCACGCCCGCACGCTCGGCGCGCAGACCCAGCTGTTCGGCGGCGCTGAACTGGCGGCCCTGCCGCCGTTTAACCCGGAAGTCACCACCCGCACGCCGCAGGAAACGGCGTTTGTCGACGCCGTGCGCCAGGCCGACGGCATTCTGCTGGCCTCGCCGGGCTACCACGGCGGGGTGTCTGGTCTGGTGAAGAACGCCATCGACCTGCTGGAAGATTTGCGCGGCGACAGCCGGGTCTATCTTGATGGCCGGGCGGTGGGCTGCATCGTCACCGCCGCCGGCTGGCAGGGTTGCAACACCACCCTCGGCGCCATGCGCGGGATCGTTCATGCCCTGCGCGGCTGGCCGACTCCGCTGGGGGTGACCCTCAACACCGCCGGCGTGTCGCTGTTCGACAGCGAGGGTCGCTGCACCGACGACGCGGTCCAGCGCGCGCTGGCCACCGTAGCCGAACAGGCGCTGGCCTTCGCCCCCGCCGCCCCCTTACGGAGACATGCCGATGCCTGCGCTCAGTCTGTCGCTTAGCGTTGCCGAAAAAGCGCGGCTCACCGCCGGGATGGGGATGTGGTCCACCCACCCTATCCCCCACTCCACGCTGGGTTCAGTCACCCTGTCCGACGGCCCGATGGGGATCACCGGCGGCCGGGTTGACGAGCGGGATATTGCCCTGCTCAGCCCCTGCGGGCTGGCGCTTGGCGCCAGCTGGGACCGCCAGCTGGTCAGCCGGGTTGGCGGCGTCATCGGCGAGGAGGCGCTGCGCACCGGAACGCAGGCGCTGCTGGCGCCTAACCTGAACCTGTTGCGCAGCCCCCTTGCCGGCCGCGCGTTTGAGCTTTTCGGCGAAGACCCGCGGCATATCGCCGAGCTCGGCGCGGCGTGGATCGACGGCGTCCAGCGTCAGGGGGTGGGCTGCATCGTCAAGCATATGGTCTGCAATGATTCGGAAACCGATCGGCGGACCATGAACGTGGTTGTCGATGAAGCCACCCTGCGCGAAGTCTATTTCTGGCCGTTCGAAGTGGCGGCCAGCCGCGGCGTCTGGGGCATGCTGACCGCCTATAACCGGGTGAACGGGATCTATTGCGCCGAGCAGCATCAGGCCATCAGCCAGTGGCTGAAGCGCGATCTCGGCTGGGACGGGCTGGTGATGTCCGACTGGTTCGGCACCCAGAACGGCCCGGCCAGCTTCCGCGCCGGGCTGGATCTGGAGATGCCGGGCCCGGCCCGCCATATGGGCGAGCGCCTGCTGCCCGCGCTGATGGACACCGACAGCGACGCCCGGCGGCTGGACGATGCCGCCGTCCGGCTGGCGCGGCTGGCCGAACGGGTCAGCCATCCCCTGCCCTGGGATGGCTCTGCCGCCGCCGAGGCGCAGCGGCGTCACACCCTCGAAGAGGCGGCGGCGGCGGGGTTTGTCCTGCTGCACAATCGCCAGCGGCTGCTGCCCCTCGCCGCGCAGGCGGGACAGCGGCTGGCGGTGATTGGCCCCAACGCCACGACGCCCTGCTTCCAGGGCGGGACCTTTGCCAGAGTGGCGCTGATGCCGGGGCTGATCTCTCCTCTGGAGGCCATTCGCCAGCGCTTTTCCGCCGCAGGGGTCGAAATAAGCTATGCCCAGGGGGTGGAGAGCGATTACCGCATCCCGCCTCTGCATCATCTGCCGCTGCGCACCGCCGCCGGCGAGCGCGGCCTGGACGTTGCCTACGCCACCGCCGACGGGGGCGTGGTTCATCAGGAGGTACGCGACGCCTCCTCGCTGATCTGGTTCCGCGATATGCCGGGCGTCGGCGACATGCTGCGCCTGACCGAACGCGCCACCGTGACGGTAAGCTGCCAGTTCACCGCGCCGGTGAGCGGCCGCTACGGCTTCTGGATCGGCGGCACCGGGGAGATCGCCCTGCAACTGAACGGCGAGCGCATGGCGACCTTTAACGGCGAGGCGCTGGAGGGGGATATCATGGGCAAGCTGATGCAAGCCCCGCATACCCGTCTCGACTTCCCGCTGCAGGCGGGGGAAACCCTGACCTTCCGGGCCGAGATGGCGCTGGGCAGCAGTATCGCCCACGGCATCTGGTTCGGCTGCCAGCCCCCGCAAACCATCGATCTGCTGCAGCAGGCGGTCGACCAGGCCCGGGCGGCCGACAGCGTGGTGCTGGTGATCGGCGAAACGGCCGATGCCGGTCTGGAGAGCATCGACCGGGACGCTACCGCGCTGCCGGCGCATCAGGTCGCCCTGATCCGCGCCGTCTGCGCGGCGAATCCGCGGACGGTGGTGGTGCTCAACGTCGCCCATCCGGTGGATACCGGGTGTCTCGCCGACTCGGCGGCGGTCATGGTCGTCTGGTATCCGGGCCAGGAGTTTGGCCCGGCGCTGGCCTCGGTGCTGGCCGGGGATCGTGAGCCTGGCGGTCGCCTGCCGGTGACCTTCGCCCAGCGTCTGGACGACTATCCGGTGCGCAGCCTGACGCCGGACGCCGCAGGGGACCTCTGGTACCACGAGCGCCAGCAGGTGGGCTATCGCTGGTTTAACGCCCGCGAACGCCCCGCCGCCTGGGCCTTTGGTCACGGTCTGGGGTATGCCGATATCACCCTGAGCGCCGCCGCGCTGACAGGCGACGAGGTGGATGCTATGCAGCTGCGCTGCCGGCTGGAAAACCGCGCCGCCCGCGCCGGAAAAGCAGTGGTCCAGCTCTACCTGCGGGGGCCGGAGACGGCCTGGTCGGCGCTGGCGGAGTTTGCGGCGGTCAGCGTCCCGGCGCACGAGGAAGCCTCCCTGACCCTTGCCCTGCCGCGTCACGCGCTGCAGCGCTGGCAGGTGCCAGCCCAGGAATGGCGCCTGGCCAGCGGCCCCTGGCAGCTGGCGGTGGGTTTCGCCAGCGACGATATCCGGGCAACCTTCGATTTCGTGCTGACTCCCGACGGGAAAATCAGCCACCGGGGCTAAGCCCGGATCGATGTCAAAGAGGGTCGGCAACGTGCCGGCCCTCTTTTTTTATTCCTGCGCCAGCCGATTCGCGTAAAAAAAAAACGCCCGGCGGCAGCGTACCAGCGGGCGGGGTTAAAAGCCTGAGACGATCGGTGTCAGAAGTTCCAGTACATCGAGGACTGCCAGAGGACCGCCGACTCATGCTTCGGCACCAGCGTCGGGTTATCCTGCCAGGTGATACCGTTGATCCAGTAAATACCTTTCGTCACGCGCAGGGCGTGCGACAGGGAGATGGCGTTGATGCTCTGCGGCGCTTCCATCCCCGCCTCGCCGACATAATCGCGGAACTTCTTACTGATAAAGGAGCGGGTGTAGCCCAGCGAGGTCATATCCTGCTCGCGGCCGGGAAACAGGCCGATGTCAAAGAAGGTCACCTGGAAGTCGCTGGTGTAAGCATTGCGATCGTCCGGCGCGTAGTCCGCTTTCACATCGAGATACAGCCCCAGCGGAAGTCCTTTTTTCGGCTGGGTCAGCTGCATGGTGTTGGCGACGTAGAACGCATAGTTACTACTGCTGTCGCCGGGCTGGTCAAAATACTGGTAGTGCGAGGTGTTATAGATAGCCCCGGCGCGGAACCACAGCGATCGCTGCGACTCGCCCGCCGCCTGCTTAAAGCCAAACTCATTCACCAGGATCGGGTTGGCGCCATCGACGTGCCATTTCAGCCCCGAGGGGTTCTGCTCCACGTCGTCGAGATGTCCGGCAGGCGACATACTGCGGCTGACGGCAAAGTTGTTATAGAACTTCTTATCGCTGTCGCGGACGATGGCGGTGAAGGTCGGCGTCGGCGCGTTGAGGCTGATCCCCACCTGCACCGGGATCACGCTGGTCGGCCCCAGCGCGGCTGACGAGGAGTTCCCCCCCAGCACCATGCCGTAAAACTGACGAATTAACGGATAAAAACCATACTGCAGTTCCAGCTGGCCGTTTAATAAGGGCTGGTTCACCGCCAGCACCGCAATATTATGCAGTTCCGGATAGCTATCATGATAATTCGAGGTCGCCCACTGGGGAGAAAAAGTAAATTGCGCGTCTTTGCTAAAACCAATTCGGCTTAAATCGTAGGTGACGTTCAGCGACATATTTTGCGACCAGGTAAAATTCTGCCCGGCATATTGTTGCGGGTCAGCGGACTGGCCTTTCAGATCGTACATCACCATCGGGTTCCAGCTTAACTGGACGCCCCACCCGCGGTCGGCCAGCGCGCTGCGAAAGCCGCCAATATCGCCGATGAGCGATTCGCAGGTCGACGGAGGGCTGACGACCTGCGCGGAGCGGGTATTCAGTTTATCCAGTTGCTCACAGGTCCAGGTATCGGCCAGCGCGGTGCTGGAGAATATCGCCAGCGTCAGCGCCGAAAGTGGAAACACTATTTTCTTACTTACGTCGGTACAGCAGAGACTCATAATAAACCCTCATTTTTATTTTTTGCAGGTAAGATGCGCCATATCGTGAAAAATAAATTAGTCACAATACGTTTATTTACAGGGATTAATTAGGCTGAAAGTTAACGCTAAATAAGGTGTACGCTTTTTCTAAATAATGGCCTCCCCTTCCCGCCGGAAGACCGGCGGGCGTGTGGTAATTATGTCGTCAGGTGAAATTAACGAGCCAGCGCGCGGCGGCCCCCCATCCGGGCGCTGGCGATACCCGTCGCGCCGGCGATAGCCAGCGTCAGCAGCGCAAACAGCAGCAGGCTGTCCTGCATGCTGCCGGTCATGCCGTTCAGCAAGGTCATCAGAACCGGGCTGATGAACATGCCGAGGAAAAAGAAGGTGTGCCAGATGCCGATCCCCATCGCCCGGTGCGGCGCCGGCAGGGCTTCCAACATCCAGGCCAGCATCAGAGGGATCAGCATTCCGTTACCAACCTGCGCGACGAACGCTGCCGCCACGCCGGCCAGCGGATTGTGGGCCACGGCGATAAACAGCAGACCGAGGCCAAAAATGGCGTAAAAAAGGAAAAACTGCCTGTCGACACGCTGCCTGGCGCTGCGGCCATACAGCCAGGCGCCCAGCGGCACGCCAATGCCCGCAACGGCGGTGGCGATGCCGATCTGGCTGCTGGAGGTCAGCCCGAGCTGACTGAACACCTGGCTTATCTGCAGCGGCTCGAGAAAGTAGAGGATCGCGCTGGCGAGCGTAATCAGACCGATCGTCGCCATTTTGCGCCGTGGAAAAGCGACAGGCTCCTCGTCAGCGACGCTGTCCGCGCGACGGCGAGTCGCCGGCTCAGCGGTGAACAGGCACAGGCCGATAAACACCGGGATCGCCAGCGCATACAGGTAGATCGGGCCATACCAGCCCAGGGTGCCCAGCAGGCCAGCGCCCAGCACGATCAGCGTCGACAGTATCGAACCGATGCCGCTCTGCACCGCCAGCCATTTGCTGCGCGCCTCGCCGGCAAAGTAGTCGCCAATCAGCGCATTGGCGGTGGTAAGAATAAAGGCGTCGGCGATGCCCATCACCAGCCGCGCCAGCAGAATGGCATACAGATCGTCGAGCATCACCGGCAGCAGGCCAAACCCCGCGTACAGAGCGGTGGCGGCAATCAGCAGGCGACGACGGCTCAGGCGATCGCCCACCCGCCCCGCCAGCGGAGCCAGCAGCGCCATGCTCACCGCCGGAATGGTGATGATCATCGGCACCAGCAGCTGGGCGTGCGGCTGCGCGGCAAAATGGCCGAACAGGAGCGGCATCACCGGCAGCATGGTCAAGGTCCCCATGATCGGCAACAGGGCCGCCAACATCAGTAAAATCGCCTGTACGGCCCCCGCCTCGCGCGGGGTTGCTGAAACCTTGTGCATCACCATCTTCCGCTCTCCGTCACTGCTCTTTATTTAGAATATGAATTACAGTTCTATTTTTTATCGATAAAGAAAGGCGCTCTGTCGCCCCGGTATCCTGGCTGAACACGCCGCAGCGAACTCAGCACACATACCGTTCTACCCTACCGGATGCAGGTGGCATGGACTGCGATTGCTATCACAATTAATACAATGCATTCACATTAAATTAACATAACCATCGACTCCCTCAGGCGTCGACAATCGCCACCGCGCGGATAAAACCGGCCGAGCCGCGGCGGATCTTGTAGGGAAAACAGCTCACCCAGAAGCCGTGGTCGGGAAGCTGCTCCAGATTGCTCAACTTCTCCATTTGCCCATAGGCGATCTCCCTGCCGGCTTTATGCCCTTCCCAGATCAGCCCGGCGTCGCCGCTGGCCTGAAAGCGTTCGCGGGTAAAGTGGAAGGGCGCATCCCAGCTCCAGGCGTCGGTGCCGACCACCCGTACCCCCTGCTCCAGCAGCCACAGCGTTGCCGCCCGGCCAATGCCGCAGCCGCGCTGCAGATAATCCGGCTGGCCGTAGCGGGCGCCGGCGGCGGTATTGATTAACACGATATCCAGCGGCGACAGGCGATAATCGATCCGCGCCAGCTCGCGCTGCAGATCCTCCGGCTGGAGGATCGCCCCGTCGGCGACATGGCGAAAATCCAGCCGGACGCCGGGGCGCAGGCACCACTCCAGCGGCAGCTCATCGATGCCAAACGCCGGTTCGCCGCCGTTGGTGGTTGAGCTGTAGTGCCAGGGAGCATCCATATGGGTGCCATTGTGCGGCGTCACGGTCAGACGCTCCGAGGCCCAGGCCTCCTCTCCCGGCATCTGCGTTTTTTCCAGTCCCGGAAACATCGCCGCCATTTCCGGCCATCCCTGCTGATGATCCTGATACTCAATGTTCGGCAGCAGCGGCGGCGGGTCGGTCCAGGGATTGTTATCCAGGGTGACGGAGAGGTCGATCAGCCGACGCCCCTGTAAAAGATTGATCATGGTTTACTCCGTTAACATCACAACATGTTGATCCAGCACGCCAAACAGCGGCCGGCCATCGGGGGCGTGGGCTTCCATCGTCACCCGCTCCCCCGGGGACAAAAACGGCGTGCGCGGCTCGCCGAAGGCCAGCATCTCTATGGCCCGCACCTCGGCGATACAGCTGGCGCCGCGGCTGGCGTCCGGCCCGGACACCGTACCGGAACCCACCACCGTCCCGGCGCGCAGGCGGCGGGTCTGCGCCGCATGGGCAATCAGTTCGCCAAAATGGAAATGCATCTCGCTGCCCGACTGGCAGCCAAACGGCTCGCCATTGCGGGTCACCTGCAGCGTCAGCGCCGCCCGCCCGTGCTGCCAGGCCTCTCCCAGTTCATCCGGGGTAAGGGCCACCGGCGCAAAGGCCGAGGCGGGTTTGGCGTGAATAAAACCAAACCCGGTCTGCATCTCGCGCGGCGCCAGCGCCCGCAGACTGATATCGTTGAGCAAGACGATCAGGCGGATACAGCTCAGCGCCTGCTGCGGCGAGCAACCCTGAGGCACCTCGTCCACCACCACCGCGAACTCGCCCTCAAAGTCGAGACCGTCCTCGACCCGGCGGCAGACTATCCCGGCGTGGGGGGCAAGAAAGTCGTCCCCGCTGCCCTGATACATCAGCGGTGTCTGGTCGGCGCCGGCAATCGGCGGCAGATGAAAGGCCCGCTGCATGCGCTCGCCATGGCTGAGGAAGGCCGAACCGTCCAGCCACTGCCAGGCGCGGGGCAGCGGCGCCAGCAGGCGCCGGGGATCATAGGGCTGCGCCGCCGGGTAGCGGCGCGCATTGAGCGCCTGATAGCGCGCCTGCAGCGCAGGCCAGACCCGCGCGGCCTGCTCCAGCGCCTGCTGAAGCGTCGGAGCGATATCCGCCGCATCGGCCATCAGCGTCAAATCGCCCGAGACCACCACCAGGCAGCCGTCGCGTTCACCGTTATCTCGTGTTGCCAGTTTCATGACCTTCCTCCTCCAGCAGACAGAGCCAGCCGTCGGCGTCCACCTCGCCAGCCAGCGGACTCAGACGTTGGCCTACGCAGGCGCCCTGCACGCAGAGGCCGCTGTCCGGCATAAAAATCGCCCCGTGGGCGAAGCAGACCAGCCGGTCGCCCCGGGCGTTGAAAAAAGCGTCCTGCCGCCAGTTCATCGGGGTATCCAGATGCGGACAGCGGTTACGCCACAGATAGAGCGTTCCCTGATAGCGGCAGGCAATCACCGTCGCCTGCCCGCTGCCCGTAGGGTCAAATCCCCGCGCCTGGCCCTCGGCCAGGCTGTCGGCACGGCACAGGCGAACCATCAGCGGGCGTTATCCGGACCGGGGGCCCACTTCTCGCGATACCCCAGCAGGAAATATTGCGAGTTATCGGCTCCCGGCAGCGCTTCGCGCGGCTGCCAGTGGTCATCGTGCTGATCCATATCGGCGTCGTATTCGATGTGACACCCGAGCGGGCTGTTGAAGTACCAGAACCAGTTCGATCCCAGCTGATGGCGCCCCGGCCCCCAGAAGGTCTGATACCCCTTCTGCTGAAAGCGGCTGCCGGCCATCATCAGCTCGGTGGGGCCGCCGAGATGAAAGGTAAAGTGTTCAATACCGGTCATAAACGGCGGGGCCTGGATCAGAAACAGGGTATGGTGATCCTGGGTGCCGGCGGGCCGCAGGAAGGGGCCGACGTGGGTGAAGCGATCGGTACAGACAAAGCCCAGCCGTTGATAGAAGGCTTCCGCGCGCGCGGCGTCCGGCACAAAATAGACCACATGGGAGAGCGAGCGCGGCTCTGCCGCCATGTCAGCGCTGGCCCCGGTCTGGTTGACCGGCCGCCCGGCGCGATCCCCCGGGGCGTTGATTTTCTCCCCTTCCCGCTGCAGCGGCTGACGCTGGCTGACGCGAAACCCGAGGGCAAAGCCGGCATCATCGACGCAGCGCAGCACGCCGTCGGCGCCGAGCTTCACCTCGCGATCGCGGCGCAGCGTCTCGGCGATCGCCTCAAGGGTGGCGCTATCCGCCACGCCATAGACGGTTTCCCGCAGCTGGCTGCCGCTGGGCAGCGCCGCGGGCAGCGACGGATCGTCACGCTCCCGCAGCAGCACCCCGGTGCCATCCAGCGCGCTAAAGAAACCGTTCTCCTGCTCGCGTAAACCGTAGTCGAGAAGAAACTGTCGGCAGCCCGCCAGGTCATCGACGCCAAATACCAGATAATCCGGACCAAGAATATTCATCGCGGTTGTTCCTTATGCGTGTTCAGGCCACCCGGCCGCCGAGGGCTTCCGCCACCCAGTCAGCGATGTAGTGCCCGGCGTTAATCGAGTTGTCGAAGCTGGAGTGCTGCACACCGCCCTCGCGGTCAGTAAAAATTTTCAGCTCGCGGCGCGGACTGTTCACCAGCTGGTCGTAGGTGCGCTGCGCCCATTTCACCGGGATCTGCGAGTCCTTTTCACCATGGGTGACGAGGAAAGGCACCCGTATGCGGTCGAGAATGCCGTCGAGATGGACGTTCTCCGCGATGCGCATAAAAGCGTCGATATCCTCACCCCCCCACACCCAGCGCACATGCTGCCAGTAGTGCGGTACCGGAAAATCGCCTTCGCGTTCGCGGCGGCGCTGCTGTACCTCCCGCCAGTCGTGATTGGCGCCCCACACCACGCCGCAGGCGAAGCGCGGCTCAAACGCCACCGCCCGCGGGCAGTAATAGCCGCCCAGCGAGACCCCTTCCATGCCGATACGCCCGGCATCCACCTCCGGGTGCTGTTCCAGCCAGTCAACGATCCGGCTGGCCCAGTGCTCGCTGTCATAGCGGGCCTGCATGCCGTGAAGACGCAGCGCTTCGCCGGTTCCCGGTTGGTCGACCACCAGCGAGGAGACCCCGCGCCGCGCCAGCCACTGCGGCAGCCCCACCAGATATTTCATCTCTTTGGTGGAGTCGAGACCGTTGACCTGCACCAGCAGCGGCGCGCGGCCGGTCGCCCCTTCGGCGCGGACGTAAAGCGCCGACAGGGTTTTGCCCTCGTAGGGAATAGTCACCCGCTGACAGTTGGCATGGGTATGGTGCAGCCCGGCGGCAAAGACATCGAGAAAGCGGCGGTACAGCGCATCGCGGTCCGGCGCGCCATGCGCCTGCAGGCGCTCGCAGGTCAGGTAATAGTTGGCCGCCCGAAGATATTTCTCTCCTGCCGACAGCCGCCGCCCCCGCGCCTCATCTTCGCCGGCCAGCGCGCATAATTTATCGGCCATGCGGGACCAGGTTTCCCGGAACGCGCGGGTGCCTTCGGCGTCGGGATGCTCGGACGCGGCCAATAGCGGCGCGCACATCTCTTCGATCTCACCGATGCGGGCGCCCATCTCGATGGAGAGATCCACCGACAGGTTCCAGACATAGTTTTTAGGGAAATAGCGAAACATAGGGTCATCCTTCAACATTCAGTCGCAATCGCTGTAGCGCAGGCACTGTCACATAAAGCACCTGCGGGCGACCAATCATGTCTCAGGATGTCAGGTATCGACGGGAGCAATACCAGTGGGTTAGCGTGCGCTGGCGACGATTTTCGCTTTCAGCCAGCCGAAGATAGGATCGTTATCCAGCGAGCGGTGCCAGCCGATAAATTCGCGCATGACCGGCAGCGTCACCGGGACCGGGAAAAGACGCAGCGGCAGCATCGCCGCGTACTGCTCCGCCAGCCGCCGGTGCAGCGTGGCGATCCGCGAGGTGCCGATCAGCAGCTGCGGAACGCAGTGGTAGCTGTGGGTCACCACCTCGATACGGCGGCTCAGCCCCGACTCGGCAAACAGATTGCCCTCCAGCCCCGGCTGCCGCTCGCGGCCAAAGACCACCGACACGTGCCCCAGCTGTTGCCAGGCTTCAAGGGTCAGCGCCTCGCCGGTGTGGGGATTGTCCGCCCAGGCCAGGCAGACAAACTCTTCGTCAAACAGCGCTTCGGCGGGATGGTCGGCGGCCATAAAACGCTCCGGCGCCACGATGATATCCAGCTCGCCGCGGTTGAGCATGCCGGTGGACTGGGCGTCCGGCGAGAAAAACTCAAAGGTCATATTCGGCGCCTGCAGGTGTACCGCCTGCAGCGCATCCTTCAGCATCACGTTGATAACGTAATCCGAGGCCATAATGCGGAAATGGCGCTTACTGGTTGCCGGCTCATCCACCGGCCGGCGGGCAATGGAGGTCTGAATTTTCATCAGCACGTCGCGGACCGGCTCCCGCAGCTCTTCCGCCAGCGGCGTGGGCCGCATCTTTCTGCCCACCTGGGTGAGCAGATCGTCCTCAAAGTAGGTGCGTAGCCGGTTGAGCACCCCGCTGGTGGCAGACTGGGTCATATGCAACCGGCCCGCGGCGCGGGTGATGTTCTGTTCATCGAGTAACACATCCAGTGCCACCAGTAAGTTCAGATCAAGATGTTGGTAACGCATGGGTCCCCCGGCGAGAAATGGCGTGCTTATCCTGTGGCTTAATTTAACTTTTCTGCAACTTTTTGTTTTCAATTTCCACGGCGATATCGTTTTTTGCGATAGCGATCATTCTTTATCGCGATTAGTCAGCGCGCCGCTGGCCTGGTTAACGTCCTCTACTCTGTACCCTGGAGAAAACAGCTACGATGAACATCAATAACGTATTAATCGTTGGCGGCGGCATCGGCGGTCTGTGCACCGCCATCGCCCTCCGCCAGGCCGGCGTCGCCGTCGACGTGGTGGAGATCCAGCCGCAGTGGCGGGTCTACGGCGTCGGTATCATTCAGCAGAACAATGTCGTGCGGGAAATGCAGCGGCTTGGGGTGCTGGAACGCTATCTGGACGCCGCCTGGCCGTTTGACAGCGTCTCAGTGCACACCCTGAGCGGCCACCAGCTGGCCAGCTTTCCCGGCCAGCGGCTGGCGGGTGAACAGTTCCCGGCCAACGTCGGCATCTCCCGCCTGGCTCTGCACAACGTCCTCTGTTCCACCGCCCGGGAGCTGGGGGTCCGACTGACCACTGGCGAGAGTATTGACGCCTTTCGTCAGGTTGACGATGCCGTGGAGGTGAGCTTCAGCCGCGGCGGCCAGGGGCGCTACGATCTGCTGGTAGGCGCCGACGGGATCTACTCCCGGGTGCGCGGCATGCTGTATGGCGAGCGCTATCGTCCCCGCTTTACCGGTCAGGGCGTTTGGCGCTACAACTTTCCGCGTCCGCCGGAGGTGGACCATCTGATGTGCTTTATGGGGGAGAGCTGCAACTGCGGGCTGGTGCCGCTGGGGGAAGATCTGATGTATCTGTTTATCACCTCCCACGAAGCGGATAACCCCCGCTACGCCCGCGACCAGCTGGCGGCAGAGATGCGCCGCCGTCTGCCGCCCGGCGCGGGGTTACCGGGGAGCCTGCGGGAGCATATCGTTAACAACGACGAGGTCGTCTATAAGCCGCTGGAGGAGCTGTTCGTCGACGATCCCTGGTATCAGGGACGAGTCGTACTGGTGGGCGACGCGGTTCACGCTACCACCCCGCACCTCGGTCAGGGGGCGGGCATGGCGATTGAGGATGCCATCGTGCTGCGCGAAGCGCTGCAGCAGACCGACAGCGTCGCAGCCGCGCTGGCGCATTTTGACGCCCGCCGCCGGCCGCGCTGTCAGCAGATCTGGGCCGCCTCGCTGCAGGTGGGCGAGAGCGAGATCCACCGCGATCGCCATTTTGACCGTCAGCGGGCGATCGGCGATATGATGACCCTGACGGCGAGACCGATATAAACGACGCCCCCTCCGCCGGCCAGGCCGGCGGAGTATTCTCTTGTTCATTCGTCGACACGACTGCCCTCTCCCCTCTTTCACCAGACGCTCACCTTTCGCCATGGAAAATATACCGGCGTGCCTCGTGATATTTGACACCCCTCCATCATGATGGCTAAGGTATATTTCAGCCCGCCCCGTTATCATGGAAAGGAAAATACGGAGATGACTATTATTCCGACTGAGATCTTTAAATATGCTATCGCTATTATCCCGCTGATTATTCAAATTTTTGCCGTGCGTTCTGGCTGGGTATTCCCTAAAGATAAAATATTCACCTCGCGCAAAAACATCAGTGAGTTCGCCGCTGCGCTGCATAAAAATAGCGACGATCCCGATCTGCAACGGATCGCGTACGAATATGGTATCGCCGCGCTGACCAAAGATAAAAACCTGACCATGGAACAAAGAAAAATACTGTTGAAATGCAAAAATCCGGTCAGCGATATTGATAATTACAGCAAATGCCAGCATTTAATTTCCGTCAATAATGAAAAGCGGATATTCAAATGGAAAAAGCGGGGCTATCGCTTCTGGCTCTATCGCAAATGCGTCGAAGTCATCAGTCTGGCGCTCTATTTTATTGGCGGCTTCTTAACGGCTCTGCCTTTCCTGTATGAAGGCCTCGCCAGCCCGGCGGTGATTGAGCGGATTAATCATTTATCCCGTCTGCAAAAATTCTGTATGGCAAGTTATCTGTTCGCCTGCGGGGTTTGTCTGGCGCTGATCTGCCTGCATAAACTCTCCACCCTCTCGATCGCGGAAAAAACCATCAAAGCGAATCGCTAACCCGCCCACCGCCCGGCGACCTGTCCACATCAGCGGCCCCTAACCCTGTGGATAACCTGGAGGCAGTTGCCCGGCAGCCCCAGCACAAGCGGGCTACCGGCCGCCGTTCGTTTTTTGAACAGGCAAACACCCCCGCCGGACCGCGCGCTGAGCGCGAACCCCGCCACCACGGCGGAGGGAAGCGTCCGCCCCGCTTAATAATTCCACTTCGGCCGCGCCACCGTGTTTTTCTTCAGCAGATCGCGGAACGCTTTCAGATAGGGTTCATTACTGCGCCCGCGCTTACAGATGGCCGAGAACGGCGACTGAAAGCCAAACTCGTTGGGCAACAGCACCCGCAGGCGGTTCTCTTTGATCCACGGCCAGGCGTAATGCTCCGGCAGATAGCCAATGTATTTCCCCGAAAGAATCAGCAGCAGCTGGGCGTCGACGGTCTCAACGGTGGCGCTGCCTTTGCTGAAGCCCCGGCGGCGGAGATCGCTGGTGTTCCAGTAGCTGCGGGTCACCAGCGGACACTGGCTGATCTGCTCTTTATCGAGCTGGCGGCTGAAGAACATCGGGTGCAGATCGCTGCAATAGAGCCAGTGCTGCTCGCGATACAGCGGCTCGCTGATGATGTTATGCACCTGCGAGTTGTAGCTGCCGATGGCCAGGTCGATATGGTTGTTCAGCACCCCGTTCAGTTGCTCCGCCGGGGTGCGAATAATCAGTTTGATATGTACATGGGGAAATTTGTCGCTGAAGCTGCGCAAGACCACCGGCAGCGAGAGCGCCGTTTCGGTCTCGATGGAGTCGAGCGTCGAAATGCACAGGGTGCCGCTGTGCTCCCCTTTGAGCAGGGCCGACTGCCGCTCCAGCTCATTGAGTTCGCTCAGCACGCGGATCGCCTGCTGTAAAAATTGCTGTCCTTTTTCCGTTAAGGAAAAGCCGCCGCGCCCACGCTGACAGAGGGTGAAGCCGAGCTGCCCCTCCAGTTGCGACATCGCATTGCTGATGGCGGAGACCGAAATGCCCAGCTCCTGCTGGGCCCGGCTGTAGCTCTCCAGGCGGGCCACCGCCTCGAAAACCTGCAGCTGACGAATATTGAGGCTGGCGTCGTGATGCATCGTATTTAGTTCACCAATAAATGAACTGAGTATTTACGCCAGACGATGTAAAGTCCAGCGCGGGTTGCGCACTATCTCTCCTGTTACGTTTCATCCGTCAGATTCAGGAGCAGACATGGATAACCTCTTTCACCAACCGCAGGGTGGCAATGAGATGCCACGCTTCGCCGGCCGCGCCACGATGATGCGCCTGCCGTTTATCGAAGATTTACAGGGACTTGATGCGGCATTTGTCGGCATTCCGCTGGATATCGGCACCTCGCAGCGCTCAGGCACGCGCTACGGACCGCGCTATATTCGCGCCGAATCGGTGATGATCCGTCCGTACAATATGGCGACCGGCGCCGCGCCGTTCGACTCGCTGTCGGTAGCCGACATCGGCGATGTGCCGATCAATACCTACAGTTTGCTCAAATCGGTGCAAATTATTGAAGATTACTACACCGGTTTGAATAGTTATCCGCTGATCCCCCTCACCCTCGGCGGGGACCACACCATTACCCTGCCCATCCTGCGGGCGCTGACCAAAAAACATGGGCCGGTGGGGCTCATCCACGTCGACGCCCATACCGACACCAATGATGAGATGTTCGGTGAGAAAATCGCCCACGGCACCACCTTCCGCCGCGCCGTTGAGGAGGGACTACTCGACCTCAAGCGGGTGGTGCAGATTGGCCAGCGCGCCCAGGGCTATGCCGCCGGGGACTTCCAGTGGGGCGTCGACCAGGGCTTTCGCCTGGTGCAGGCGGAGCAGTGCTGGCATACCTCGCTGGCGCCGCTGATGGCCGAAGTCCGCCAGCAGATGGGCGATGGGCCGGTGTATCTCAGCTTTGATATCGACAGCCTCGATCCTATCTGGGCCCCGGGAACCGGGACGCCGGAGGTCGGCGGCCTGACCTCCATTCAGGCGCTGGAGATCGTCCGCGGCTGCCGCGGCCTGAACCTGATTGGCGCCGATCTGGTTGAAGTCTCGCCCCCCTATGACGTGAGCGGTAATACCTCCCAGCTGGCGGCCAACCTGCTGTACGAGATGCTCTGCGTCCTGCCCGGCGTGAAGTACGCCTGAGGAAGCCGCCATGGAGCTGAAATGCTTTCGCACCCTCTGGGGAGTGACGACCGCCTGGCCGCAAACGCTGGATGAACTGCAGCGCGTCGGCTGCTGTGGTATCGAAGCCCGCGTCCCGTTAACGGCGGAGGAGCGGCGGCAGCTCGCCGACCGCCTGCAGGCGTCGGGGCTGGAGTATATCGCCATTCTCTTCAGCGGCGGCGGGGTGCTCCCCGCTCAGCATGAAACGCCGGAGCAGCATCTGGCGCGCCTGCGGATCCGCTTCGCCGAGGCCAGCGGCCTCAACCCGCGCTTTGTCAATCTGCTGGCGGGCAACGATCGCTGGCCGCTGGCGCAGCAGGTCGATTTTCTCGGCAAGGCGCACGAGCTGGCCGCCGGGTTTGGGTTGACCTGCAGCTTTGAAACCCATCGCGCCACCTCGCTGTACAGCCCGTGGCTCACCCTGGAGATCATTCAGCAGCTCCCCCAGCTGCGCTTTACCGCCGACATCAGCCACTGGGTGGTGGTCAGCGAGCGCCTGCTGGATGACCCCTGCGATGACTTCAGCGCCTTTATCGACCGCGTGCATCACGTGCAGGCCCGGGTGGGCTACGACCAGGGGCCGCAGGTGCCGCACCCGGCGGCGCCGGAGTATCAGCCGGCGCTGGCCTTTGCCGAGCGCTTCTGGGAGCAAATCTGGCATTCGCAGCGCCGGCGCGGCTACCCGCAGACCACCCTGACGCCGGAGTTTGGCGCCGACGGCTATCTGCACCATCTGCCGTTCACCAACGTTCCGGTGGCCGACCTCTGGTCGCTCAACGCCTGGATGGCCGCGCGCCAGCAGGCCCACTTTCAGCAGTTTTTAACGCTCACTGAACAGGAACCGCAGCCATGACCGCCGTGAAGCACGCTTTTACTGAACTCCCGACCATCGATATCCGCGATCTGGCCGGCGACGATCTCGCCAGGCGCCAGGCGGTGGCCGACGCCATCGGCCGCGCGGCGCGCGAGGTGGGCTTTTTCTACATCACCGGCCACGGCATCGACCCGGCGCTGATCGCCGGCGTCCGCGAGGCGGCGAAGCAGATCTTCGCCCTGCCGATGGCGGAGAAGATGAACTATTACATCGGCCGCTCCAAAAGCCATAAGGGCTACGTCCCGGAAGGAGAAGAGATCTACGGCGCCGGCAAGCCGGACCATAAAGAGGCCTTCGATATTGGCTTCCAGGCGGCGGACGACCATCCGCTGGTGCTCGCCGGTACGCCGCTGATCGGCGCCAACGAGTGGCCCGACCTGCCGGATTTCCGCGCGCGGGTGCTGGCCTACTACGACGCGGTCTTCGCCCTCGGCCACCGCCTGTTCGACGCTTTCGCCCTCGCGCTCGGTCTGCCGGAAGGGTATTTCAAACCGATGGTGACCTGCCCGCCGGCCAAGCTGCGGCTCATCCATTACCCGTTCGACGCCAGCGTCGAAGATGTTCCCGGAATTGGTGCACACACCGACTATGAGTGCTTCACCCTGCTGCTCGCCGACCAGCCCGGGCTTGAAGTCCTCAATGAAGAAAGCGTGTGGATCGACGCGCCTCCCGTCACGAACGCCGCCGGAGAAGAGGCGTTCGTGATCAATATCGGCGACATGCTTGAAGTGCTCAGCGCTGGCACATTTGTTGCTACAGCCCACCGGGTGCGCAAAGTGCCGCAGGAGCGGTACTCCTTCCCGCTGTTTTTCGCCTGCGATTACCACACGCTGATCCGCCCGCTGCCGACCTTTCTCGCCGCCGGCGAAGCCAGCGAATATCAGGAGCTGAGCATCGGCGAGCATATGTGGAGCCAGGCGCTGCAAACCTATCGCTATCTGCGCGAGAAGGTCAATCGCGGCGAGCTCCAGCTGCCGGCGCGCGCGCGCGGCACCCATACCTTTGGCCATCTGAAAAAACAGGCACAGCAAAAAAAACCCTAACCACCCGTGAGGATCCATGATGACTAGCACCCTGAAAAAAATCTCGCGCCGCGTCGCGCTTACCCTCGCCGTCAGCGCCTGTTTCTCCTCTGTCACCCAGGCGGCGGAACTGCTGACCGAGGGCGTCTTTAAGGTGGGGATGGAGGTCACCTACCCGCCGTTTGAGTCCTATGACAGCCATAACAATATCGTCGGTCTCGACCCGGAGTTCGCGACGCTGATTGCCGAGCATCTGCAGGCCAAACCGCAGCTGATCGACACCAAGTTCACCAGCCTGATCCTCGGCATCGGCAAGAAATATGATGCGGTGATCTCCGGGATGTACGTGACGCCGGAGCGCCAGAAACAGGCCGACGCCATCCCTTACGCCCTCTCCGGCGCGTCGATCATCGCCCTGAAGGGCGGCGCGGCGCAGCCGAAAACCGAAGATGAGCTGTGCGGCGTGAAGGTCGGCCTGCAGGCAGGCACCACCTGGGTGACCAGCCTGAAAAAACACTCCGATGAGTGGTGCCTGAAAAACGGCAAACCGGCCATCACTATTCAGGAGTTCCCGACGGCGCCGGAAGCCTCCCAGGCGCTGCTGTCGAAGAACATCGACGCCCAGCTTGAGATAGCCCCGGCGGCGCAGATTATCGTCGATAAGAGCCGCGGTCGCCTGGGGATAAGCTCGACGCGCCTCGTCTACCCGCTGCCGTTGGGGATCTATGTCGCCAAAGGCAACACCGAGCTGGCGGAGGCGATCAAGGCCACCCTCGCCACGCTCAAAGCCAACGGCAAATATGCCGCGCTGATCAAAAAATACAACTTAGAAAGCATCGATTAAGACAATAAGCACTGCGCAACAGGAGTCAGTATGGCGTTCGATTGGGGATACTTTTTTTCATTATTTAGCATTGGGGCATTCTGGCAGGCGTGCGTGACGGTTATCGTAATCAGCACCTTGTCCTGGGGGATCGGCCTGGTGGTCGGTTTTCTGCTAGCCTGCGCGAAGCTCTCGGCGCCGCGCTGGATCAAGATCCCCGTCGAACTCTATATCTGGTTTTTCCGCAGCGTGCCGCTGATGGTGCTGCTGGTGTTTGTCTACAACCTGCCGCAGCTGTTTCCGCTGACCCAGCCGCTGCTCGGGGTGCCCTTTATCGCCGGGCTGGTGTCGATGACCGTCACCGAAGCGGCCTATATGGCGGAGATCCACCGCGGCGGGCTGTTGTCGGTGGCCAAAGGGCAAAGCGAGGCGGGCCATGCGCTGAGCTTCAGCTTTATCGGCATCCAGCGGCTGATTGTAATTCCTCAGGCGTTTCGCATCTCGTTGCCGACGCTGATCAATGAATACATCACCATCATTAAGCTGAGCTCGATTTTATCGGTGGTCTCCTTACCCGAGTTGCTGCTCACCGGCCAGCGCTTGTATGCGCAAAATTTCCTCGTGATGGAGACGCTGCTGGCGGTGGCGGTGTACTACGTCATGGTGGTTACCGTCTTCACCTGGCTGTTCCGGGCGCTGGAGAATAGCCTCGATATTCAGCGCAAGCGTCCGCAAACGCTCAGCGAGGCGGAATGCCAGGCGCTGCGCCAGAGCCTGCCGGCGCTGACGGAAGCGATCAACACCCCGGCCGTCAACGGCGCGCCGCCGGCGCTGGATCTGCGGGGCATCCGCAAATCCTGGGGCCAGCATGAGGTGCTGAAAGGCATCGACCTGCAGGTAGATAACGGGGAGGTGATCAGCATCATCGGCCCGTCCGGCTCCGGCAAAACAACCCTGATCCGCACCATCAACGCCCTCGAAAGCATTGATGACGGGGAGATCATTCTCTACGGCGAGGACTATCTGAAAGGCGGAGCCATCGTCGATAAGCGCCAGATGCGCGCCGGGGTGCGGCGCATCGGCATGGTCTTCCAGAGCTTCAACCTGTTCCCCCACCGCACGGTGCTCGACAACGTGATGCTGGCCCCGCGCTACCACCAGCTGCTGGATCAGCCGGTCGCCCGCGAGCAGGCCCTGGCGCTGCTCGACCGCGTCGGTCTGCTGGCCCATGCCCACAAGTACCCCGGACAGCTCTCCGGCGGCCAGCAGCAGCGCGTGGCGATCGCCCGGGCGCTGGCGCTGAAGCCGGACATCATGCTGTTTGACGAACCGACCTCGGCGCTGGATCCCGAGCTGGTGGGCGAGGTGCTGAAGGTTATTCAGTCGCTGGCCCGCGAAGGTATGACCATGCTGATTGTTACCCACGAGATGGACTTCGCCCTGTCGATTTCCGACCGCGTGGTGCTGATGGAGAACGGCGTGGTGCAGGCCGACATCGCCCCGCAGGTGATCCGCAGCCCGCTGGAGGCCCCTTCTCTGCAACGAATCCGTGAATTTATGGGAGTGCACTAAATGGCAACTGAGCAACACCTGCGCCAGCAGCTGGCCGCCGCCTACCGTCTGGCGGCGCTGTTCGGCTGGGAGGATACCCTCTACACCCACTTCTCCGTGCGCCTGCCCGGCGACGGCGAGCCGCGCTTTTTAATTAATCCCTTCGGCATGATGTTTGATGAGGTCACCGCCAGCAATCTGATCGTGGTGGATATGCAGGGCAAGGTCGTAGAGGGCGAGGCGCCGGCTAACTCGGCGGGCTTCACCATCCACAGCGCGGTGCATATGGCCCGGGAAGACGCCCACTGCGTGATCCACACCCATACCCTGCCGGGGATGGCGGTGGCCGCCTGCGAGGACGGCCTGCTGCAGCTCAACCAGATCAGCACCGAGTTTTACCAGCGCGTCGGCTACCACCCCTATGAAGGGGTGGCCTTTGACCTCGACGAACGGGCGCGCATTCAGCGCTCGCTGGGGAATAACATCGCCATGATCCTGCAGAGCCACGGCCTGCTGTCGGTGGGCCGTACCGTGGCTGACGCCTTTTACATCATGTTCTACCTCAATCGTGCCTGCGAGATCCAGATGGCCGCCGGCCAGCTGGCGGCCCTCAGCCCGATCCACACCATCGCCCCGCACCTCAGCCAGCACGCCTGCGAGCAGCTGATGGGCGTGGAGCATGAACGTCAACAGGTCTGGCAGGCGTGGTTGCGCCGTCTTGACCGTCTCGATACTTCTTACAAAGACTAACGCCTATGTCCGATATCACTATCGTGGTGGATTGTAACGACGCGGATTTCGCCCGCGATATCTGCGCCGCCCTGCAGCAGTTTCCCGACGTCACCGCGCTCCTGCCCCATCACCAGGCGGCGCGCGACGCACAGTACGCCAGCTGCTGGTTCCCGAACCCGCAGCTGTTGACCCGCTCGCCGGGGCTGAAGCTGATCCAGGCCGCGTCCGCCGGGGTCGATCATCTGCCGCCCGCGCTGTTCGCCAGCGATATCCCGCTGTGCCGGGTGATCGATGAGGACTTTCGTCACGGCATGTTCGAATATGCCCTGTGGGGCGTGCTGTGGTTCCAGCGTTATTTTGACCGGGCGCTGGCCCACCAGCGGACCCAAACCTGGAAGCTCTATCCCCAGCGCGCCGCCGCCGACTTCCATATCGGCATTATGGGACTCGGCGAAATTGGCGGCTATATCGCCGACCAGCTGGCCCGCCTTGGCTATCGGGTCTCCGGCTGGTCGCGCAGTGAGAAGCAGCTGGCTGGCGTCACCTGCTACCGCGGCGAGGAGGCGCTCGACAGCTTCCTCGGGTCGCTTGACGGGCTGATTAACCTCCTGCCGCTCACCGCGCAGACCCGGGGTATTCTCGCCGCGCCGCTCTTCAGCCGGCTTCCCGCCGGGGCGGTGTTAATCAACTGCGGGCGTGGAGAACATATGGTCAATGAGGATGTGCTGGCGGCGCTGGAGAGCGGCCAGCTCGCCGGAGCGGTGCTCGACGTCTTCCCGCAGGAGCCATTGCCGGCGGACGATCCGCTATGGCGCCATCCGCAGGTGGTGATCACCCCGCATATGGCCTCTGCGGCCCCCGCCGAGGTGATCGCCCGCCAGCTGCTGGAGAACATTCAGCGCCAGCGTCGCGGGCTGCCGCTCAAAAACCTGGTCAATAAGCACGCCGGTTACTGATCCTCACCGATACCGCCGCTGCTACGCTTAATGGGAGATCCACAACCAGAAGGCAGGAACATGAAGATTGATTTATCGGGGAAAGTCGCGCTGGTCACCGCCTCCACGGCGGGTATTGGCTTTGCTATCGCCAAAGGCCTGGCGGAGAGCGGCGCAGAGATCATCCTTAACGGGCGCAGCGAGCAGAGTGTGAACGCCGCGATCGCCCGCTTGCAAAATGAGGTGCCGGGGGCGAAAGCGCGCCCCGCCGTCGCCGACCTCAGCGGCGCCGACGGCGCGGCACAGCTGCTGCAGGCCGTGACCGGCGTCGATATTCTGGTCAATAACGCCGGGATCTACGGCCCGCAGGATTTTTACGCCACCGATGACGCGACCTGGGAAAACTACTGGCAGACCAACGTCATGTCCGGCGTGCGCCTGTCGCGGAGGCTGCTGCCGGCGATGGTCAGTAAAGGCTGGGGGCGGGTGGTGTTTATCTCCTCGGAATCGGCGCGCAATATCCCGGCGGATATGATCCACTATGGCGTCACCAAGACCGCCCAGCTGTCGCTGGCCCGCGGCCTGGCGAAATATGTCGCCGGCAGCGGAGTGACCGTTAACAGCGTTCTGCCGGGGCCGACGATTTCCGACGGCTTTGCCGAAATGCTGAAAGACGAAGTGGCGAAAACCGGCCAGTCGCTGGAGGAACTGGCGAAAGCGTTTGTCATGACCCATCGTCCGAGTTCGGTGATCCAGCGGGCGGCCTCGGTGGAAGAGGTCGCCAATATGGTGGTATACGTCTGCTCGCCGCAGGCGTCGGCCACCTCCGGCGCCGCGCTGCGCGTTGACGGCGGCGTGGTGGATGATATTCTCTGACGTCCTCTCATTCAGGGGAGTCCCCCTCCCCTGTCGTCTTTCCCGGCGCTAAAAAGCGCAAAACGTTAAAAAACCGCCGCAAAGTCGCACAAAGTGAACAGGAACATGTATTCCCAAAACTTATGATATTTGTTTTAAATATAAGTTGTGGTGTTAATGTCTCTGTTACGAAGCTTGCTTTTCTTTCTCGGCGCGGCGGTCGCGGCCGCCATCGCGGTACTCTGCCTGTGGGTGGATATTCGGGTATTTGGCAACGACATCCCGGAGGTGTCGCTCACCGAAGTGGTTCAGGAGAGCGTGCTGGCCGTCATCGTGCTGGTTCATCTTCTGCTGGCGCGCAAATATGCCCACCTGCGCTATAGCAATATCCTCATCGGCGGCTTCTTCCTCGCCATGCTGATCCGCGAACTGGATGGCCTGTTTGATTTACTCTCCCATGGCAGCTGGGTGTGGTTTGCCCTGCTGGCTACCGCAGGGTCCCTGCTGATGCCGCTGCGCCATTTGCGCCAGACCCTGTCGCAGCTGGCGGATTATACCCGCACCCCGTATTACGGGATGATGATCAGCGGCCTGCTGGCGATTCTGGTCTTCTCGCGGCTGTTCGGTATGCACGGCCTGTGGTACGCCGTGCTGGATGAGAACTACGCTCGGGTGGTGAAAAATACGGTGGAGGAAGGCAGCGAGTCGTTTGGCTATATGCTGTGCCTGACCGCCACCCTCGGCTACGCCTGCTACTTCCGCGACCTGGCGCGACAGACGCTGTCGCCGCAGCGCTGACCGCGGCCGACAACCACCGCCGGACGCGCCCGTCGGCGGTGGGGCGCCTCAGCGCTTAACCGCGAATTTTCCACTTCCGTTTGAGAACCTCTTTATCCTGGCTATCCAGCCACTGGTTCACTTTCTCCAGCAGCGCCGGATTATCTTTACTCATCATATACACCTTGTCGCTGGCGGTGCCGGCGAACGGCGTCTCGTTGGCGACGCAGAACACGCCGGGCTCTTTGCTCTGGTAATAGTCGCCTTCGATCAGATCGGTCACCATCATATCGGCCGTTTTCTGCCGCAGCGCCTCCAGGTTATCGACGTTGTTCTTCACGCGAATGATCTGCGCCTGCTTAATATGCTCATCGACAAAGCTCTGGTTGGTGCCGCCAGGGTTGACGACCACCTTCACCTCCGGACGGTCTATCTTCGCCAGCGATCCAAGCCGGGGGGCGGCCTGACAGTTGGCTAAGGCGATTTTACCGTTCGCCACCACCGGGTGGCTGAGGGCGAACTCCTTCGCCCGCGCCGGGGTCTGCGTCACGCCGCCCATCGCAATATCAAACTTGTCCGCCTGCAGATCGGCGGCGAGCGCCGGCCAGCTGGTGTAGACGAAGCTCACCTTCAGCCCCAGCGTGCGCCCGAGATCGCGGGCCATGTCCACGTCATAGCCCTGCAGCTCGCCGGCGGCATTGCGAAACGCTAGCGGGGCGTAGTCGCCCGGCACGCCGACCTTCAGTTCACCGCTGCGCTCGATGGTTTGCATATCGCGCGCCTGGGCGCCACAGGTCATTATCGCCAGCGTCAGCGCCAGCCCCACCGTCAGTTTCATCTCGCCATCCTTTTTGTTATCGGGTTTTCGCGCCGGGGTGGCCGGCCGCTTCTCAGTCAACATCATCCGCAGCGCGTAACAGGGAATTCATCCTATTTTTAAACATCGGGACATACAACCCGACGATCGGGTTGCCGATCGCAAATCTGAAAACGAAACAGGGCTATCGCCCGGTGAATGATTTCTCATCCGCCGGGCGTAGCTTTACGCCAGCGATCGTATTTTCCAGACTGACGCCGTGCCGAATTAAGCACAAAAAACAGCAGCAAGAGCGAAGTAACCAATTGAATTAATGAATAATTTATTTAAATACACGATATTTCGCGTTCAGACATCGACAACTACCGTCTTATTTACTCCAGCATTCCTCCACAGTACTATCCCGGAAAACGCAGGTAATAAATAACAACCATATATTAATTCCAGGCGACAATATATTTGCCAAATAAATGAATTAATAAAAAACATGCCCGATTAAAGTCATTTTGTGCCGTATCTGACCCGCAAAATAATGACACTGGCGCCAGGTTTACCGGCACGACAGGAGGAATGAACATGAAAATAACCACCCTGGGTCTGGCGATGCTCTTCGTCGGACTGGCCGCCGGCCCGGTTTACGCGGCAGACGGCACGCTAAATTTCATCGGCAGGGTCGTGAACGGCGCCTGCAAACTCGAAGGGGCGGGCAATAACGGGGTCATCGACATCAGCATGGGCGATATTCCGCTGTCGAGACTGAAAAACAGCCAGTCGGGTACCGGGCCAGCGGTCGGCGTCGATATTCGCGTCAAAGATTGCGAGAAAGGCACCTACTACATTGTGGTGGATGGCCCCTCTCCCACCGCCACGCCTGAAAATCATGTGCTGGCCCTCAACGATAGCGGTAAGCCGGCCGGCAGCGTGGGTATTCTGCTCACCGACCGTACGGGGACGCCGCTCGGCCTCGATGCACACCTCGATCCACAGCACGATCCCCGCATTGAGATCCCGGTGGACGGCGGCTCCGGCACCTTCAGTCTGAAAGCCTTCTATTACACCTGGGATAAAGCCCACGTACTCCCCGGTGACGGCAACGCAACGGCCCGGTTTACCATTATGCAGGAATAGCTTCCCGGTCAGGGATGAGACGTAAAGGGAGCGAAGATGAAAATACAGCTGGCTGTGCTGTTTAGCGCCATGACCTTTCAGGCCTGCGCCGGGATCACCATCGATGCCACGCGGGTGGTCTACTCAGGAAAAGACAAAGCCGCCACCCTGAACATTCATAACCGCAGCCGCACACCTTATAAAGTGCAGATCTGGCTGGACGCCGGGCTCAACAGGTCGCGCGTCGGCCTGCCGATGGTGGCGACCCCGCCGCTGGTCTATTTATCCCCCCAGCAAACCGCCCAGCTGCGCTTTATCTATCTCGGCGGCGGGCTCCCCGCCGATCGGGAAAGCCTGTACTGGGTCAATATTCAGGAGAATCCGCCGCCGTCAGACGGTAACCATACGCTGCAGTTTATCGTCCGCACCCGCCTGAAGCTCTTTTATCGTCCTCCCGCCATCGCCACCACCCTCGCCAGAGAGGTGCGAAAGCTGCAGTGGCAGCAGAGCGGCAATAACCTGCGCTTAACTAACTCAGGCCCACTGCATATCACCCTGGTCAACGGGGCGCTGATCGATAATAAAGGCCACATTTCGCCGATGAGAAACGTGATGCTCCGGCCGTACAGCAGCTATACCGTGTCAACGACCGACAGCGCTCGCCTGTACAAGCTGAACTATATCGACGATGACGGCGCGGTGGTGGCGATCCCCCTTCAGGCGGCCTATGCTCCGGCCCCACGCTAGTTATACTCGAGGGCGAAGGTCACCATGCTGTCGGCTGTGCCCGCCGTCACCGTGGCGTCAGTTTGCACATACTGGGCGTTAAAATTGATGGCCTCAGCCGTGCCGGCGTTACTGCCGGTTACCCTTTTCAGGATCGGCAAGTTGCTGGCCTCATTGATTTTAACGCTGGTGCCATCGGACACTGCCGCGCCGGGGTTATTGCCGTAGGTCAGCTTCACGCCGACGCCGCTGGCGCTGTTGCTGGCCTTGCTTAGCGCCAGGGTATCACTCTCCACGCTGACGCCGAAAAAGCCGATGCGCACATCGGTCGGCGTCGGACAGAACACCGGGATCGAAAAGCGCTTCGCCTGGCCGCCGGTGCTCCCTTTACCGTGAAACTCCGCCCGGTTTACCGTGCCCAGACTGACCTGGATCGTTGAGGTCGCCACCTGGCAGCTGCCGCTGCTGCCAATGTCCACGTTCAGGGCGGCGATATCAATGCTGACCGGCGCGCTGGCGACAAAGCCGGCGTTTCCGTTGGCCTGCTGTTCAATGGTCACCTCCCCCACCTGCGGCAGCGGCGACGAGTTGGTATGCGTCCCGTCCGCCAGCTGTACCGTACCGGTCTTATAGAAGGTTACCGCGATCCTGACCGTCGTCTGCTGCTGCGTCATGAGCGCCGGGAGCATCGTGCTGTCGCAGACCACCACCGACTCGCCGCCAGCGGAGTGGCTGCCGTCGATAGCGCGCATCGGGCCGCCGGCGCACTGGAAGCTAAGCGAGTAGCCGATGCCGTCGATGGCGCTGGGGTAGACGTGCTGTCCGTTAATCACCACCGGCGAGCCGCCGGTTTTCAGCTGTTTGTAGACAATGCGTTTGGCGCTCGCCGTCGGCAGCTGCAGGTCGCAGGAAAAGGGGATCCCGCTGCCGTTATCCGCCATCGCGCTGGTCATCTGGGTATTGACCGGCAGCGTGGGCAAATACTTGATATTGGGAATATTGACGGTGGTCTGGCCGATATTCGCGCGGCAGTTTTCAGCCCGCGCGCCGGGAAGATAGCCGCTCAGCGCCAGCAAAAAGAGAAAAGGAAGTAGACGAAAAACAGATTTCATAGCCGCCTCAGCGTGACTGGCACAGCCCGGAGACGGTTTTCACCGTATTCAGACTCTGCTGTGGGTTATCCGCAAGATGAAAATGCATCGTGCAACTCTGCGACTGGTTATTGACGACCCAGCTCACCGCCAGGGTTCCCTCCTGCGGCACGCCGCTGAGGTACACCTGACCGCCGTCGGCTACCATGCCGCCCGGCGCATTGCCGCTCTCCTCCGTCCCGACCAACCGTGCGCTGGCGCCAAAGGGTAACGGCCCCTGCGCGTTGCGCAGGGTAAATAGCACCCGGTTGCCTATGCGGGTCCGGTAGTTGGCCATCACCACCGCGCCGCCGCCGGGGATCACCGTCTGACCCTGCTGGTCGACGTCGGTATCATCCGCCATCGACTCCGTGTCGAGGGTAATGACATTTTTCCGGTAGGTGGTCAGAGACGGCACCACGGCATAGCCGCGCCAGTCGGTGTGCACATTGTTGCCGTTTTGCACCGCCACGCCGGCAGCCCCCGGCGCGCGGACGATGGCGAAGCTCTCGCCCACCGTCTGACCGAAGGTCACGCCGTGCGGATGCGCGACCACCGAGCCGGCGCCTCCCCAGGTCAGCTGATTACTGGCGGCGTCATGGCGATAGCCGAGCTGCGCGTTGCCGAAGCCGCCGTGGTAGTCCAGGGCGACGCTGCTGTTAGTGCCCCGCCCCTGGTTGCCGTAGCCCTGCTGAACCGAGTAGAACAGATTCGGCCGCGTCGGCACCGCGCCATACAGCGACACCTGCTGCGAGGTATAGCCATTGCTGTCCGAGGTGGTGTTGTAGCTCACCGCGCTGTCGGACAGCGGACCGCCCAGCGGAATATTGATATTGAAAGACCAGGAGCGGTCATTTTTTTGCTGGCCGCTGGCGCGGGTGTAGTAATAGCCCACGCCCCAGGAGATCCCTTTCCAGGCGCTGTAGAACCCGAGATGCACCGTCTCATCCCGACTCTGCCGGTGCCAGTATTCCTGCGACCAGGCGGAAACCGCCAGACTGCCCAGACCGGCGAGGCTTTGTGACACCGACACTTCCTCCCGGCGGCGCCGGTTGTCCACCTGCCCCTGCGCGCTTTCGAGGGCGCTGGCTTCGGCAAAATCGTAATAGCCGCTGGAGGAGTAGCGATAGCTGGCGAGGCTGAACGTGGTGCCCGAGCTGACGAAATCTTTCTGATACTGAGCGCGCAGCGAATGGCCCGCATAGCGCTTGCCCGACGGCGTACGGGTGACGGCCTGGGTAACGTCGCCTCCCAGCGAACCGAACTCGCCAAAGCCGCGGCCCAGGCCCAGCGCCCACGACTGATAGTCCTGGGCCAGCTGCGTGCCGCCGTAGAGGGTAAATCCCGCCGACAGACCATAGAACAGGGTGCCCTGCAGGAATTCCGGCGAGCGCACCGAATCCGCCCCGGAGTGGTAGCGACCGGCGCTGAGGCTGAATTTGCCGCGCCCTTCGCGCAGCATATACGGCACGGCGGAATAGGGCTGGGTAAAGGTGCGCACCGAACCATTGCTCTCGGTCACCTTCACCTCCAGATCGCCGCTCTGCGAGGTGGGATAAAGATCGCTGATGGCGAACGCCCCCGGCGACACGAAGGTTTCGTAGATCACATACCCGTGCTGGGAGACGGTCACTTTGGCATTGCTGTGCGCCACGCCGCGGATGGTAGGGGCAAAGCCGCGCTGGCTGTCCGGGAGCATCTCATCGTCAGACATCAGCTGGACGCCGCGAAACGGGATGCTGTCAAACACATCGCCGGTGGTGTAAGTATCGCCGATCCGCAGCAGACTCTTCAGCGAGCGGACGTCGCGCTGCAGCCAGGTGCTCTGTGAATCCCAGTGCCGGCGCTGCTGGTCGTACTGCATTGAGGAGATATTGCGCAGCCGCCAGGCGCCCAGGTTCACGCCGCTGCGTAAATTGAGATAGTTTGAGCGGCTGCTCTCCCCTTCATCGGCATTCTTTATCTGCGCGCCGGAAAAATAGTAATCGACAAACGCGGCCGGCACGCCATCGTCCCAGCGCGAGGGATCGACATAGCCGCGGCTTTGCACGTTCATCGCCGCCTGGGGAATGCTCAGCGTCAGGCGCTGGTTAGCGAAGGTGAAGCGGCTGCTGGCGTCGGGAATAAACTTCTCGATCCGGGTGAAGGTCTCACCTTCATGCAGCGTTTGAAAAGTCGGAAACGCGCTGACGTTGACCCCATAATCCGCCAGCTGCCCGGGCGTCAGCACCGGCTGCAGCTGCCCGCCATCGTCAACAAAGGTGATATTGGCCTGGCCCAGCTCCTGGTCGTTAACCACCACGGTGACAGGGTAAGTCCCCGGCTGCTGCCCGCCGGGTTTGGCGAAGTAGTGCAGATCGGAGGTTTGCTGCTGCGGGTCGGCAAACTCCAGCGCCGCCGGATCAAAATAGTCGTCGGCCAGCGCCCGGCTCAGCGGGCTGAGACAGCACATCATCGTCGGCAGCGTCGCCAGCGCCAGCGCCCGTCCGGCGGTGACGGGCAACGCGGCATACTCCCGCACCCTGGCTGTTGTTATTCTTTTCATGCTGGCGCCGTCCGGTAAGCTCATCACAAAGGGGAATTACTGCTGGGCGTAATCGCTGACGCCGCCGTAGTCGTTAATCGCCCGCCATTTGACGGTGCCGTGCCCGCTCACCGGCCACGTTTTCTCGCCAAAGGGGGCCACCATGCCAGGCTCGTCGATTGCCTTCCCGCCCACTTCGACGGCGTAAAAAGAGACAAAATAGGGAGTGGGGTTTGCCACCGTCAGATGGCCGCCGGACTGGCTAAACTTCAGCTGCTGCCAGGCTTTAGCCGGGTCGCCCGCCAGGCCGTTGGGGCGATAAAAGATTTTGAATTTCGACTTAATATTGACCTGCAGCTTGTTCACCTCGCCCTTGGGCGTCGGGGCGATACTTTTGACGTTCAGCCAGTAGACCGATTCACGGTCGCTGGGCAGCGAGGCGCCAATAAAGTTAATGCGCAGGACGTTATTTTGCTCCGGATCGAGACGGAATAAGGGCGGCGTAACAATAAAGGGCACCTTGGCCTTATCGTTTTCCGCGTAATTTTCCACCCACGACTGCACCAGATAGGGCGTATGGGTATCGGCATTAGTGACTGAAATAGCGGCTTCACGCTTCCCTTCCTGATAAATCACACGGGTTCCACCCATGACAATACCGGCCTGCGCTGCCGTGGAGCACAGCAGAAAGGCCGCAACGGCAATTATTTTCTTCATCATGACTTACCATCAGGTAAAGGTTGAACAAACAGTAAAATAAAGCAGGGAATATCAGAGCCAGTACCCGTCGGGATAATTAGCAAAAACAACTATACCGTCACGAATATAGTCCGTGACTTTATGACAATTATCACTTTAGCTATCTGCAATTAATCAGGACGCAGAGGACTGACTCTGAATAGCGCGCAATATGATTAGTTATAAATCATATTGAAATTAGCCGTACCGTTAGCATCGCCTGCCGTCACCGCACCGGTGGAGATATAGTCGGCGAAAAACTTGAGGTCGGCAGTGCCGGTGCCGGCAGTCGCGCCCGCAACGACATTTTTGGCTTGAGACGCTTTGCCGAGGCTGACCGCCGTAGACTTGTCATCTTCATACAGCTTGATCGCCACGCCAGCGGCGCCGCCGGTGGTCGCCAACAGCGTGTTATCCGACTGATCGCGCGCGCCGTCAAACAGCACTGCAACATTTTTTACGCTGGCGGGGCAATCTTTCACACTGATATGGAAAGGCGTTTTGGTGGTTTCAAAACCTGTGCTGGTAAAATAGGTGCTGGCCCATTTGCCCAGATCCACCGTCTGGCTGGTGGATGCGCTGTCGATATTGCAGGAGCTGTCGGTGATTGATCCATTGAAGATAACCTGTCCGCCGGTACCCTGGGTACCCGCCTTGGTGCCAGGGTTAACGTTAATGGTTGGCGTAGTAACAGAAATTGCAGCGCCAGAAACCAGCGCTCCCATGAGAATTGCCATAATACGAAGTTGCGTTTTCATTATTTATCTCATCGTTAACGAATATATTTTCCCGTCATCGGCAATAGCCCCATGGCTATCGCGAAACGGCTCGTCCGTTCCTCCCTGTAAATGTTCATTGCGTTCCTTCCGCAGGATAATCGGCACACGTCCTTTGACTCCGCTTTATTTCGCCGAAAGGTGGCCATGAATAACAAGCAGAAGAAAAAGAGTTATTTTGATGTGCGAAATAAATATATTACCCGATGTAAAAAAAGGCAACCTGATGAAATGTTACATACAGGTTAACGACTATACTCGGCATAAAGTTATTTTTTGAAATGGCATTTCAATGTTAATTTACATATCTATACAAAAGAAAATTAAATACCTCTCAACAACAACACGTCCATTTTATTAACAAATTTAAAGGTAATTGCTCAAAAAAGCGTCTTGTTTTATTGTGCTCAAACCCGTTGCCACGAAAAAATTAGGAATTTTCCTGGTATTAATCTTCATCATTTCTACACAAATTAAGGCAAAGCGCTCCTGACCCGCGCTGTAATTTCTTGTTCTGGAAGTGTTTTTGTTTTCAAATGAAAGCCATTACTTCATTAACCCAAATGTATTGCCGTTATCCGCCACCGTAACCGCTCCCTTTCACCGGGTTATTTTGACGCAAAAAAAATCCGCAACCCGAACGGATTGCGGACTGAGGATCAATCAGTAATGAGATGGGCTTCAGAACAGGCCCAGCGGCGCGGTGCCGTAGCTCACCAGCAGGTTTTTGGTTTGCTGATAGGCATCCAGCGCCATCTTGTGCGTTTCCCGCCCGACGCCGGACTGTTTGTAGCCGCCGAACGCCGCATGAGCCGGGTAGACATGATAACAGTTGGTCCATACGCGACCGGCCTGAATACCGCGCCCCATGCGATAGGCGAGGTTGGTATCGCGCGTCCACACCCCGGCGCCGAGGCCAAACTGGGTCTCATTGGCGATAGCCAGCGCTTCCGCTTCGTCCTTAAAGGTGGTCACCCCGATCACCGGCCCAAAGATCTCCTCCTGGAAGGAGCGCATATCGTTGCGACCTTTAATCAGCGTGGGCTGAATATAAAAACCATTATCCAGCGCCGGCGCGATCGCCGCCCGCTCGCCGCCGGTGAGGATTTGTCCGCCCTCTTCCCGGGCAATCTGAATATAAGAGAGGATCTTGTCGAACTGCTGGCGGGAAGCCTGGGCGCCGATCATGGTGTCGGTATCTAACGGATCGCCGCGACGGATCTGCGCCACCTTCTCCATGACCCGCGCCATAAAGGGCTCATAGATGGATTCATGGATCAGCGCCCGCGACGGGCAAGTACAGACCTCACCCTGGTTGAAGAAACCGAGCACCAGCCCCTCCACCGCCTTCTCAATAAACTCCTCTTCACCCTCCATCACGTCGGCGAAGTAAATATTGGGCGATTTGCCCCCCAGCTCGACGGTGCAGGGGATAATATTCTCCGCCGCGCAGGCGAGAATATGTCGCCCGACCGGCGTGGAGCCGGTAAACGCCAGCTTGGCGATACGCTTGCTGGTGGCCAGCGCCTCGCCCGCCTCTTTGCCGAAGCCCTGCACCACGTTCAGCACCCCCGCCGGGAACAGATCGCCGATCAGCTCCAGCAGCAGGGTAATACTCAGCGGCGTCTGTTCCGCCGGCTTGAGCACCACGCAGTTCCCCGCCGCCAGGGCCGGGGCCAGCTTCCACGCGGCCATCAGCAGCGGGAAGTTCCACGGGATAATCTGACCGACCACCCCCAGCGGTTCATGGAAATGGTAGGCCACCGTGGTTTCGTCAATTTCGGCAGTGCTTCCCTCCTGGGCGCGCAGGCAGCCGGCGAAGTAGCGAAAGTGATCCACCGCCAGCGGCAGGTCGGCATTCAGCGTTTCGCGGATCGGTTTGCCGTTGTCCCAGCTCTCCGCCACCGCCAGATATTCCAGATGCTGTTCAATACGGTCGGCGACCTGCAGCAGCAGCCTGGAGCGCTGTTGCACTGAGGTTTTGCCCCACGCCGGCGCCGCACGGTGGGCGGCGTCGAGGGCGAAGTCAATGTCTCTGGCATCCGACCGGGGAAACTGCGCAATGTTGCTGCCGTCTACCGGGGAGGTATTCATAAAGAATTCACCGCTCAGCGGCTCGACAAATTTACCGTCAATAAAGTTGCCGTAAGCGGATTTCAATGAAACCAGGGCGCCGGGCTGGCCAGGGTGTGCATAACGCATCGCAAATCTCCTTCTGTAGGGTTGAGACGCAGCGGCATATTGATTTTTTAAACTTGCCGCCGAACGCATCTCACTTTGCAGGGGTTATGCCAGTTTTTCATTTTCTCTAAATAGGTTTATTTATTAACAGGTTGCATTTACTAACTGGGCAGATGGTCAGCCACTGTCGCACGGGTTTCCACTTATGTGTTGCAAATCGCAACACCAAATAAACCAAATAGCTACAATATTGCAACACAGCAACATCGACCCAGAGGTGCCCTGTGCCAGGCAATCCCTTTCTTCTCGCCCCAGAGGTTAACGCCAATCCCCTGCTGAGCGATTCATGGTCTCGCTGCCAGCGCTACGGCCTGGATCCCGCCACCGAGGATTTTCCCCGCCTCGACGCCGGCGAGCTGGCGGACCGGCTCGCCAGCCACCGCAGCCTGCAGCAGCTGGCGCAGCCGGTGGTGGAAGCCCTGTCGCGCCAGGTGGCGGACCTGCAGTCGGTGGTGATCCTCTCCGACCCCGGCGGTCTGGTGCTCCATACCGTCGGCGATACCCAGGCGATGCAGAAGGCTCAGCGCGTCGCGCTGGCGCCGGGCAATCTGTGGAGCGAAAGCGGACGCGGGACCAACGCCATCGGCACCGCGCTGGCGATTGACGACGGCTGCGAAATCGATGGGCGTCAGCACTTTCTCACCCGCAACCAGAATTTGTACTGCGCGGCGATGCCGCTCCAGCGGCCGGACGGAAGCATCGCCGGCGTGCTGGATATCTCCGGCCCGGCGGATTTTCCCCACCAGCACACCTTTGGCTGGGTGAAAGCGGCGGCAAAGCAGATTGAGTATCTGTGGGTGAAGCAGAGCCTGCATCCTGAGCAGTGGCTGATGAGCCTCCACCGGCAGGTGGACAAACTCGACAGCGTGGAGGAACTGCTGCTGGTATTTTCCGACAACGTCCTTACCGCCGGCAACCGGCTGGCGATGCGCGAGTTCGGCCTGAGCGCGGCGCAGTTTGGCCAGCTCACCTTTGCGTCGCTTTTTCCGACGCTGACGCAAACGGCGGTCAGCGTTCCCCTGCCCCTGACCACCCCGCAGGGCCGCTATCACTATCGCCTGCGCGAGCCCACCCGCCGCCGGGTGGCGGTGAGCGCCCCGCCGGCCATGCAGCTCCCCTTCACCAGCCCGCGGGAAGGCGAAAAGCTGCTCCGGCTGCTTAACGCCGGCATCGCGCTCTGTATTGAGGGGGAAACCGGCAGCGGCAAAGAGTATGTCAGCCGCACGCTGCACCAGCACAGCCGCTGGCGCAGCGGTAAATTCGTCGCCATTAACTGCGCCGCCATCCCGGAATCGCTGATCGAGTCCGAGCTTTTCGGCTACCAGCCAGGGGCGTTTACCGGCGCCAGCAAAAACGGCTATATCGGCAAAATCCGCGAGGCCGAGGGCGGGGTGCTGTTTCTTGATGAGATCGGCGATATGCCGCTGGCGCTGCAGACCCGCCTTCTGCGAGTACTGCAGGAGAAAGAGGTCGCCCCGCTCGGCGCCAGCCGCAGCGTGCCGGTGAACTTCGCCCTGATCTGCGCCACGCACCGCAACCTGACCCAGCGGGTCAGCGCCGGCGAATTCCGCGAAGATCTGCTGTGGCGCCTGCGGGAGTACGCCCTGGCGCTGCCTCCGCTACGCGAGTGGCCGGCGCTGGAAACCTTTATCGCCACCCTGTGGCGCGACCTGGGCGGCGCTTCGCGCCGGGTGACGCTGTCCACCGCGCTGCTGACCCACCTCAGCCAGCTGCCGTGGCCGGGAAACGTGCGCCAGCTGCAGAGCGTCCTGAAGGTGATGCTGGCTCTGGCCGATGAGGGCGACACGCTGACGCCCGATGCGCTGCCGGACGCATACCGCGCTGCGCCTGCGCCGCTGCCGCGCGGGGGATTGCAGGCCCATGACGAGCAGTTGATTGTCGATACCCTCGCCAGGGTCAACGGCAACGTCAGCCGGGCGGCGCAGATGCTGGGCATCGCCCGCAGCACGCTATACCGCCGCGCCGCCCGTGCCGGACGGCCACGCCGCTGAGGCGATGGCCTAAAGCGCGCCGGCCGCGGACGCTACGCCAGACCCAGCCCCGCCCGCAGGGCATCGATCGTCACCCGCGTTTTTTGCGGCAGCCACGGCCCTTCCGGCCACACGGCGTGGATGGCGAAACGCACACGGTCGCTGGGCGCCAGAACCTGCTGCAGCGTCCCGTCGGCGAGCGCCTGCGCCACCAGCCAGTCCGGCAGCCAGGCGATGCCCATTCCCTGCTGCGCCGCCGCGGCGATGGCGGCAAAGTCATCCTGCACCAGCCACGCCTCCGGGGTGAAGCGCACTTCGCCCTGCTGCGGGTCGTAAAGTTGCCATTTTTGCAGCTGACCGTTATGCAGATAGCCGAGGGTGCGGTGCTCGCTCAGCCCGGCGATGGTCTGCGGCGCCGGCTGGCGACGCAGGTACTCCGCCGCCGCGCACAGCACCATGCCATGCTCCCCCAGCGCCCGCGCCCGTAGCGACCCGGTATCGGCCAGGCTCCCGATACGCACCGCGAGATCAAACCCCTCTTCCAGCAGATTGACCTGCCGGTCGCTGTAGTGGAGCTCGAGCTTCAGCAATGGATAGCGCTGGCTCAGACGGAACAGCAGCGGCGCCACGCAGCGCTGGCCAAACAGCACCGGCAGCGAAATCCGCAGCCGTCCCTGCACCTCGCCTTTGCCGCGCTGCAGCGCTTCTTCGGCCTCGCGAATGCGTCCCAGCGCCTCCCGACACTGGTGATAAAATTGCTCTCCCTCTTCCGTCAGCAGTTGCCTGCGGGTGGTGCGCTGGAATAACGCCACGCCGAGACGCGCTTCCAGCCGGGCAATGGTTTTTCCCACCGCCGATCGCGTCACGTGGAGGATCGTCGCCGCGCTGGCAAAGTTACCGCTCTCGACCACAGTGACAAACACGGGGATCGCGTTCAGATCGTCGCGCACAGATTGGTTCCTTACGGGATACAATAGAGGAAAATAATGTCACTCCAGAGAGAAAAAAGACAGTGTTAGTCTCTGCTTCTATCCTTCACTTGAGGCACTCATCATGGCTAACGTTCTGGTATTAAAGTCCAGTATTAATGGCGAAACTTCCCTGACCAATCAGCTGATTAACGAATTTCTCGCGGCGCGCCAGGCGGCGGGCCGCCACGATCGGATCCGCGAACACGATCTCAGCGCTATGGCGCTGCCGACGCTGGATGGCGCGCTGTTTGCCGCCCTGCGCGGGGCGGCGGATCCGCGGCCGGCCATCCGCGCGGCGGTAGCGCTCTCCGACCAGTTTATCGCCGAGTTAAAAGCCAGCGACCTGCTGGTGATCGGCGCCCCGATGTATAACCTCAACGTCCCGACCGATCTGAAGAAATGGTTCGACCTCGTGGCGCGGGCGCGGGAAACCTTTCGCTACACCGACAGCTGGCCGCAGGGGCTGGTCGAGGGCGTCCGGGCGGTGGTCGTCAGCAGCCGCGGCGGTGTTCACCAGGGAGAAACCACCGACGCCGTCACCCCCTATCTGCGCGCGGTGCTGGGGCTGATGGGGATCCATGAGGTGGAATTTATCTATGCCGAAGGGCTGGATAACCGCCCGCACGGTCGCGACGCCGGGATCGCCAGCGCCCGGGCGCAGATAGCCGATCTCGCCGTTCCGGCCTGAGTCGCGGGGAAAAAGGGGCTGGCGCTGGCGGCTTTTTTATTTTAGAGTTATCTAAATTTAGAAAAAGCTAAAATACATGACCACACCCGAAGACCTGCAGGCCCGCGCCGGCGAAGCCGCCGCGCTGATGAAAGCGATGAGCAATCCTCACCGCTTGCTGATCCTGTGCATGCTATGCGACGCGCCGCGGGCCAGCGCCGGTGAACTGGCCCGCGCTACCGGCCTGAGCCCTTCCGCCACCTCGCAGCACCTCGCGCGGATGCGTGACGAGGGGCTGATCGACAGCGAACGCGACGCTCAGCGCATCCACTATTTCATCACCCATCCTGCGGTACAGCAGGTGATCAACACGCTGAAAACGCTCTATTGCCCGTGAGGATCCTATGACCATCGCCACCTTAACCCCTGCCGAAGCCCGGGTGCAGATTGCCCAGGGCGCCAGACTGATAGATATCCGCGATGCGGATGAATACGCGCGCGAACATATTCCCGATGCCGAGCTGGTGCCGCTCGCCACCCTGAACGGCGGCGCGACCCTAAACGCCCGGGCCGGCGAGCGCGTGATCTTCCACTGCCAGGCCGGCTCCCGGACGCAGAACAACGCTATTCGTCTGGCCGCCGCCGCCGCGCCGGCGCAGGTCAGCCTGCTGGCGGGGGGGATTCAGGCATGGAAAGCCGCGGGGCTCCCGGTTGAGGAAGATAAATCGCAACCGCTGCCGCTGATGCGCCAGGTGCAAATCGCCGCTGGCGCTCTGATCTTACTGGGGGTGCTGCTGGGCTATACCGTGAACGGCGGCTTTTTCCTGCTCAGCGGCGCGGTCGGCGCCGGGCTCACTTTCGCCGGGATAACCGGCTTTTGCGGCATGGCGCGCCTGCTGGCGATCATGCCGTGGAACCGGCGCCAGGGGAGTTAAAACGCACTCCAGATAAGCCAGGCAATGCCGCCGAAAAGCAGCCATTTGACGACGTAATAGACCGTCTTATTCCATTTTTTCAGCCGCTTGCCGACAATGCGGATCTGGTAGATATAGCGAAACGCCCGGTTAATTCCGCCAGTGCGATCGCTGGCGTCGTTGGGCGCCGAGGCGGCGCTCATCAGATTGCGCCCCAGCCAGTGGTTGACCTTCTGCGCCCAGCGGTAGCGCATCGGCCGTTCAATATCACAGAACAGAATCAGCCGATTCTCACCGCTGGTATTTTCCGCATAGTGGATATAGGTCTCGTCAAACAGCACGCCTTCCCCGTCGCGCCAGCTGTAGCGCTGACCATCCACCTCGATAAAGCAGCGGTCATCGTTCGGCGTCGCCAGGCCAAGATGAAAGCGCAGGGAACCGGCGTAGGGGTCGCGATGGCGCGGCAGACGGCTGCCGTCCGGCAGGGTGGCGAACATGGCCGCTTTCACCGACGGAATATCCCGCAGCAGCGCGGTAGTTTGTGGGCAAAGCTGGCTGGCGGAGGGATGGGCATCCTCATACCATTTCAGATAAAAGCGTTTCCAGCCGGTTTTAAAAAATGAGTTAAATCCGGCATCGTTATATTTATCGGCCGCTTTAATCTGCTCCAGCTGCTGGAGGCGGATGCCTTCTTCGCGAATAACCAGCCAGTTTTGTTGCAATATCGCCAGCTCGGGAAACATCTCCGGGCGCAGATAAGGCGTATTCGGCACGCGGGAAAATAAATACATAAATCCATTCAACGGCGCGGTAAATGTGGAATGGTCGGAGAGCTGTCGCCAGAAACGATAGCGCACCCGTCCGCGGTAATGGACATACAGCACAGCAATAACAATGATCAACAGAATGATATACTTCATGGTGTCTTTCCTGACCTGATTGATGGTAACCCTACCCTCGCCGTCCCCCTTGTCAGCAGCGGTATGGCGCCAGCAAAACATTAACAACATTAATACATATACCTCCAAATTGTTTTAACAAAAAAGAGCACACCCGGTGTTCAGTGCGCGGGCGTTGAGCTATGGTTTAGGTTCATACGTGGTATTAACAGTGAGGAGTGAATGATGTTTTCTGTCGGCGATCTGGTACAACCGCGTGCGGGCGGGCCAAAACTGAAAGTGGTCGAAGTGCAGGGCGAGGATCTGGTGGTGGTTCAGGCCGCGCAGGAGCAGGGAGAACGCTATACGCTGAAGTCAGACGAGGTGACGTCCTATCAGGAAGAGGGGGACTTCGGCGTCTGCTGAAGCCCCTCGCTGCAGGTCATAAGGCCAGGCCGGGCGGTGGGTCTCCCCGCCGTCGCGGCGCTGGCTGCATCGGTTTTAAATTAAAAAGCTGTCCAGCGATTTCCCCTCGGCGACCGCCTGGGCAATCGGCTTCGGCATTCTTCCCTGGCCGGTCCAGGTTTTCTCGGCGCCGGTATGATCGCTATAACGATATTTCGCCGGGCGCGGTTTCCGCTTTTTACCTCCCGCCATCGGCGGCTGAATATCGGCCACCAGCTCGTCAGGAGAAATACCGTCGGCGCGCATCAGCTCAAGCCAGGTATTCACTTTTTCCTGATATTCCGCCTGCTGCTGCGCCGCCAGCTGCTGTTGCGTACGTATTTCTTCAGTGACGATCCTGAGCTTTTCCAGCATCTCTTCAAGCACGTCAATGGAGAATTCACGGGACAGCGCGCGCAGTGAACGGATATTATTCAGTTTGTGTAACATTGAAGACATAAAATTAAAAACTTCCAAATAGCAAATTAAAAGACACAACGCGGCAAGTGTAATAGAAACGTTTATTTATTTCCAGCCTTCGGTTATCCAGATAAATATATTATGCAGAGAGTAAACCTTTTCCGCCTACCTTATATCGGGAAATCCCCGCTTCTTTTTCGCCAGCGCAGGCCAATAAGACCCTGAATAAATAAAAGCGGCGGATGGTGAGATAGGAAAATATATCCAGAAGGCGATATTACCTTTATGGTCAGCGGGTTATCCTCTTATCGTCGGTGAATGCGCAGGCCCTCTCAGCGTGGCTAAATGAATAGTTACTCAGACATTCAGAATAAAACGCCACATATCGTTTTAGAATTTTTCACCACAAAAACCGGCGTAATGGCATAAAAACATCTAAACATGACCCTTATCACAGGCTAACGCGATTTTGCGCCACAGCGGGTGGTCAGATACCGACCCCCTGGTCAGATATCATGGCGAAAAACAACGCAACCATTTGAAAGTAAAAGAATTTAATAAAACCAGCAATAAAAGTAGCGTAACGGGCAAAAAACCGACCTTCGCAGAGTATTTTATCGACAAAAAGGCAATAAATAAAAATTTATAGCTAGTTGCCACTTTTAATGCAGAGATATACTCTACGCACATCAAAACAGGCAGCCCAAAAACGCTATACCAACGCGCATTTTTCGGCGTTATTGACTTCATTTTCGAGGAGCACTCCGATGTTCTCTGCGCACTCCCGCTTGCGGCATGCGGTTGCAGACACCTTTGCGATGGTGGTTTACTGCACCGTCGTCAACATGATGATCGAAATTTTTCTCTCTGGTATGACGTTTGAGCAGTCGTTATCGTCGCGCCTGGTGGCGATCCCGGTCAACATTATTATCGCTGTCCCTTACGGGATTTATCGCGACTTCGCGATGCGTCAGGCCCGGCGTATTACTCCGGCCGGCTGGATGAAAAATATGGCCGACGTGCTGGCCTACGTGACCTTTCAGTCGCCGGTTTATGTCGCCATTCTGTGGAGCGTGGGTGCGGACTGGCACCAGATTGTCGCTGCGGTGAGCTCGAACCTGGCGGTTTCAATTATGATGGGCGCCGCTTACGGCTACTTCCTCGACTATTGCCGCCGCCTGTTCCGCGTGGCGCCCTACCAGCAGGCGAAAGCCTGACCGACACGTTAACAGCGACTGGCTCTGCCAGTCGCTTCCTCCCGCCAGCCAGCTTCGCCCGGGTCTTTATCCAGCGAATTAATTCGTCGACATGGCCGGCTGGGCTTCGCCAAACAGTCCATTAAGAAAACGCTCAAGCGCCATGCGTGAGCTAAAGCCGTGCGGAATACCATAATGCTGCTGCGCATCCCCGGCTAAATACAGCGGAAACTGTTCATAATGGTCGCAGGTTTTGATATCTGAAGCCGGTTCAGCCAGCATATTGCTGCGCTCTTTTAACGCTGGATGAATAACTAACGCTGTTCGCCCCATGCGCGCTTCGCGGTTCACATAAACATAATTATCGCCGCGGCGATAGCCGTACGCTTTTTGCGTCACAACATCCATGGTGAAGCCGGCTTTTTCAAGAACACGCGCCACCTCATCGGGTCTTAAATACATACTGATTCCTCGTTATCTTTTACCGCACATTGACCTTACCTTATTCATTAAGGGCAGTGCTTTCGGAATATTCCAGAAACCACAGCAGTAAGCATAATTCAAAATCTTGTCCTACACTTACTCACTCGATGGAATTAAGGGAGATAACGATGGCTAACCATGTGAACCGCAACAATTTTGACGAGAACGCCGAAGATATTCATAACGATGTCAGCCAATTAGCGGACACGCTGGAAGAGGTGCTGAAATCGTGGGGCAGTGACGCGAAAGAGGAAGCGGAAGCGGCGCGTGCCAAAGCGCAGTCGCTGTTAAAAGAGACCCGCGCCCGCCTTAATGGCCACAACCGGGTGCAGCAGGCGGCGCTGGATGCGCGCCAGGCAGCGTGCGATGCGCTGGGCTGCGCCGACACCTACGTGCGCAATAAACCGTGGCACAGCGTGGGCGCCGCCGCCGCCGTCGGGGTATTTATTGGCGTATTGCTCAATTTACGTCGATAATAGCTATAGCGTTTGCTGCCGCCGCGCGATAAGCGCGCGGAAGCCCGCCTGCTTCACGGAAAGCAATGAAGATAACAAATACGCGTCAGCCCCTGCGCGCCTCTGGCCGCAGGGGTTTTTTATGCGCCAGCGGGCGTGACGCCGCCGATCGCCTCCCTCAGCCGCCGGGCCAGCGCGCCAGCCATTGCCGGCGAGCGAATATTGGTAAAACTCATCAGTAATCCCCCCTCGTCGGTATGGCGCATCCGCCAGTCGCTCAACGCCTGTACCGCCAGCCCGGCCGCCACCGCCCGTTGGGCCAGCAGGCGATCGTCGCCGTTGACCGGCATGACCAGCTGAATCCCTCCCTGCTGCGGCGTGACCTGAAAGCCCTGCGCCTGCAGAGCCGACTCCAGCCACTCCCTGCGCTGGCTGTAGCTGGCGCGCATTTTTTTCAAATGACGCCAGAAATGGCCCTGCTGGATAAAATCCGCCAGCGTCTGCTGCCACAGGGTGGGAACGGTGCAGGGCTGGCGCTCCACGGTCTGGTGAAAGCGCGCCGCCAGCGCGGTCGGCACCACCAGCCAGGCGGTGCGCAGCGCCGGAAACATCGACTTACTGAAGGTGCCCGCGTAGATGACCCGCTGTGGCGCATCAAGGCTTTTCAGCGGCGGCAGCGGTTTGCCGCGATAGCGAAACTCGCTATCGTAATCATCCTCAATGATCCAGGCGTCACGCTCCGCGGCCCATGCCAACAGCTGGCGACGCCGGGGCAACGAGAGCGCCACTCCCAGCGGACTCTGATGCGCCGGGGTGAGCAGGGCAAACCGCGCCTGCGGGTGATGGCGCTGGCCCCAGGCGATATCCATCCCTTCGTCGTCCACCGGGATCGCATCCACCACCAGCTGCCCGGCCTCGACCACCGGGCGGATAAAGGGATATCCCGGATCCTCCATCCACATATGCTGCCCCGGCTGCGCCAGGGTACGCAGGATCAGGTTTATGGCGGTGGCATAGTTGCCGGCGATCAGGACCTGCTCCGGCTGGCAGTCGATACTGCGCGACAGGCGCAGATAGTCGACGATCGCCTGACGCAGAAGCGGGTCGCCGCCGGGATCGCCGGGCGCCAGATCGAACCGCGACTGCGTCCGCAGCCGGCGCCCCATCACCCGCGCCCACAGCCCGCGCGGAAAGAGATCCAGCGCCGGGAGCCCCATCTGAAACGGCAACGGCTCCGCCGGCGCGGCAGGCTGCGCTGGCGGCACTGGCGCCAGCTGGCGCGGACTGAGCCGCTCGCTGACAAAGGTTCCCGCCTGCCCGCGTCGCTCGAGCCAGCCCTGGGCGACCAGTTCGCCCCAGGCGTTTTCGATGGTCGCCCGGGAGACGCCCTGCTCCTGGGCAAACACCCGGCTGGCGGGCAGACGGCTGCCCGGAGCCAGTTCGCCACGTTCAATGGCGGATTTCAGCTGGCGGGCGATGCGTTGATAGAGAGGGAGGTGGCTGGCTTCCATTATGGTCTGCTTTTTTCATCACAATATGGCTATCTTTTGCAGTCCATTATAGTGCTATTTTGGCTGCCGTCTTAGAGAGGAGAACACCATGAGCCAATTACGTCAGCCATTCAGTGAACTGAGCCCGGAAGTCTATAAAGGGCTGGTGCAGGCCAGCCTCGCGCTGGAGAAAAGCGAGCTGGGCAGCGCCCTGGTGGAGCTGGTCTATTTACGCGTGTCGCAGATCAACGGCTGCGCCTTCTGCCTTGAGAAGCACAGCCAGGCGCTGCGCAAAGGCGGCATGGCGCAGAGCAAGCTGGATGCCCTGGCCGGCTGGCGGGTGAGCGACCATTTTACCCCTGGCGAACGCGCGGCGCTTGCCTGGGCCGAGTCGGTCACCGACATCGCCGCCAGCCATGCGGAAGATGAGGTTTACCTGCCGCTGCGCGAACATTTTACCCCACGTCAGATAAGCGATCTCACCTTCGCCATCAGCCTGATGAACGCCTTTAACCGCCTCGCCGTCGCCATGCGTCTGTAGTTTCGCGTAGCCTTCCCCCTCCTCCGCCTGGCCACCCCGGCGGGGGAATTCTTTGCTAAAAACGCTATATATTGAGTGGTTGAAGTTTTAAATAACTACATCTAGTATTTCCTTATCGAATGGCCCACAACGTTCGACGCTACGTTTAGCGCCGTGCTGTTATCTTAAATGGAAATACGAATCATGCGCATTACTATTTACACTCGAAATGACTGCGTGCAGTGCCATGCCACCCGACGAGCCATGGAGAGCCGGGGACTGGCCTTTGAAATGGTCAACGTCGACCAGCAGCCGGATGCCGCCGACACCCTGCGCGAACAGGGGTTTCGCCAGCTGCCGGTGGTGATCGCCGGCGACCTGCGCTGGAGCGGCTTCCGCCCGGATATGATCAATCGCCTGCGCCCCTCCGTCGCGACGGCCAGCGCATGAGCCTCATCGTCTACTTCTCCAGCCGTTCGGAGAACACCCATCGCTTTGTGCAGCGCCTGGGGCTGCCGGCGGTGCGCATCCCGCTGAACGAGCGTGAACCTCTGCAGGTAGACGAGCCCTATATTCTCATCGTTCCCAGCTATGGCGGCGGCGGTACCGCCGGCGCCGTGCCGCGTCAGGCGATCCGCTTTTTAAACGACGTACATAACCGTCGGCTGATCCGCGGGGTGATTGCCGCCGGCAATCGCAACTTTGGCGACGCCTGGGGGCGCGCCGGGGATGTCATCGCGCAGAAATGCGCCGTGCCCTATCTCTACCGCTTCGAGCTGATGGGAACCCCCGACGATATCGATAACGTGCGTAAAGGAGTCAGCGAATTTTGGCAACGACAACCGCAGAACGTATAACCGCCGCCGTGGATTTTCACGCCCTCAATGCGATGCTGAATTTGTACGACAGCGAGGGCCGCATCCCGTTTGAAAAAGATCGCCAGGCGGTTGAGGCTTTTATGGCGACCCAGGTTCAGCCCAACACCCTCGCCTTTGCCAGCCAGGAGGATAAACTCAGCTGGCTCGTCCGCGAGGGGTATTACGATCCCCAGCTGCTGGCCGGCTATGATCGCGGGTTTGTGCTGGCGCTGTTCGCCCATGCCCGGCGCGCCGCGTTTCGCTTCCAGACCTTCCTCGGCGCCTGGAAGTTCTATACCAGCTACGCGCTGAAGAGCTTTGACGGCAAGCACTACCTCGAGGATTTCGCGGAACGCAGCGTAATGGTGGCCCTGACGCTGGCCCGGGGCGATGAACAGCAGGCGCGGCAGCTGACGGAGGAGATACTCAGCGGCCGCTTCCAGCCAGCCACGCCCACCTTCCTTAACGCCGGCAAACAGCAGCGCGGGGAGCTGATCTCCTGCTTCCTGCTGCGCATTGAAGATAATATGGAGTCCATCGGCCGGGCGGTGAACTCGGCGCTGCAGTTATCGAAGCGCGGCGGCGGCGTGGCCTTTTTACTCTCCAATCTGCGCGAGGCCGGGGCGCCGATCAAGCGCATCGAAAATCAGTCCTCCGGCGTGGTGCCGGTGATGAAGATGCTGGAGGACGCCTTCTCCTATGCCAACCAGCTCGGCGCCCGCCAGGGGGCGGGGGCGGTCTGGCTGCACGCTCACCATCCCGATATTTTGCGCTTCCTTGATACCCGGCGTGAAAATGCCGATGAGAAAATCCGCATCAAAACCCTGTCGCTGGGGGTGGTGATCCCTGACATCACCTTCCAGCTGGCGAAAGAAGACGCGCAGATGGCGCTCTTCTCGCCGTATGATGTCGAACGGCTGTACGGCAAACCCTTCGCCGACTGCGCCATCGGCGACCTCTATCCACAGCTGGTAGCCGACGATCGGGTTCGCAAACGCTGGATCCGCGCCCGCGACCTGTTCCAGCGCCTGGCGGAGATCCAGTTTGAATCCGGCTACCCGTACATCATGTTTGAAGACACGGTGAACCGCGCCAGTCCGGTGGCCGGGCGGGTCACCATGAGCAATCTGTGTTCCGAGATCCTGCAGGTCAGTACGCCGTCCGCCTATAATGAAGATCTCAGCTATGCCCATATCGGGGAAGATATTTCCTGCAACCTCGGCTCGCTGAACATCGCCCACACCATGGACTCGCCGGATTTCGGCCTCACTATCGCCACCGCGGTGCGCGCCCTGACCGCCGTGTCCGACATGAGCCACATTCAGTCGGTCCCCTCCGTGGCGGCCGGCAACGCCGCCTCCCACGCCATCGGTCTGGGGCAGATGAATCTTCACGGCTACCTGGCGCGGGAAGGCATTGCCTACGGCAGCCCGGAGGGGCTGGACTTCACCAATATCTACTTCTACACCGTGACCTGGCACGCGCTGCACACCTCGATGCTGTTGGCCCGCGAGCGCGGCCAGCGCTTCGCCGGCTTCGGGCAGTCGCGCTACGCCAGCGGGGAATACTTCGACAAATATCTGCAGGAGTCGTGGCAGCCGAAAACCGAACGGGTCCGCGCGCTGTTCGCCCGCGCCGGCATCTCCCTGCCCGACCGGGAAAGCTGGCGCCAGCTGCGCGACGACGTCATGCGCTATGGCATTTACAACCGCTATCTGCAGGCGGTGCCGCCCACCGGCTCGATCTCGTACATCAACCATGCTACCTCCAGCATTCACCCGATCGTCTCGAAGATTGAGATCCGCAAAGAGGGGAAAACCGGACGGGTGTACTACCCCGCGCCGTTTATGAATAACGATAATCTGGCCCTCTACCAGGATGCGTACGAAATAGGCCCCCGGAAGATCATCGACACCTACGCCGAGGCGACGCGCCACGTCGATCAGGGGCTGTCGCTGACCCTGTTCTTCCCGGATACCGCCACCACCCGCGATATCAACAAGGCGCAAATCTACGCCTGGAAGAAAGGCATTAAGACGCTGTACTACATCCGACTGCGCCAGCTGGCGCTGGAAGGCACTGAAATTGAAGGCTGCGTGTCCTGCGCGCTGTAAGGAGAACAGGATGACCCATTTAACACGCGTCAGCGCGATCAACTGGAACCGCATCGATGACGATAAAGATCTGGAGGTGTGGAATCGTCTCACCAGCAACTTCTGGCTGCCGGAGAAAGTGCCGCTGTCGAACGACATTCCCGCCTGGCAAACCCTTAGCGCGGCGGAGCAGCAGTTGACCATTCGCGTTTTTACCGGGCTGACCCTGCTCGACACCATTCAGAACACCATCGGCGCGCCGGCGCTGATGGCGGACGCTCTGACCCCGCATGAGGAGGCGGTGCTGTCGAACATCAGCTTTATGGAAGCGGTTCATGCCCGCTCTTACAGCTCCATCTTTTCCACGCTGTGCCACAGCAAAGAGGTGGATGCCGCCTTCGCCTGGAGCGAAAGCTGCGAACCTCTGCAGCGCAAAGCGCAGCTGATGCTGGGCTACTATCAGGCCGACGAGCCGCTGAAGAAAAAAATCGCCAGCGTGTTCCTCGAATCCTTTCTCTTCTATTCCGGCTTCTGGCTGCCGATGCACTTCTCCAGTCGGGGAAAACTGACCAATACCGCGGATCTGATCCGCCTGATCATTCGCGATGAAGCGGTGCATGGCTATTACATCGGCTACAAGTATCAGAAAGGACTGGAGATCGTCAGCCCCGGTAAGCGCGAAGAATTGAAAAACTTCGCCCTCGATCTGCTGATGGATCTGTACGACAACGAGCTGGCCTACAGCCGGGAACTGTACGGCGAGAGCGGCTGGTTCGACGACGTCAGCGCCTTCCTGTGCTACAACGCCAACAAAGCGCTGATGAACCTCGGCTACGAGGCGCTGTTCCCGGCGGAGATGGCGGCGGTTAACCCGGCGATCCTCGCGGCGCTGTCACCCAACGCCGATGAAAACCACGACTTTTTCTCCGGCTCCGGCTCCTCCTACGTGATAGGAAAAATGGAAGAGACCGCCGACGACGACTGGGACTTTTAACCGTACTTTCACCAGGAATATCGCCCGCATATTCCTGGTGATCAATTTCACAGAATCGCGATTAATCCACCAAATATTCTCTCCATGGTCTAACCGTCATCACTTCGTCATATTTAGCAGAAAACCGGCCCATTTCATTCGAATTATCCAAAGATAATCAAAAAATATTACCCACAACAAATTACCGCTCAGCCCTTATATCACGGGGGCTGTGCCGCCATGCCCCTCCCTCCATTTTGCCGAGAGTTCGCCATTGAGGGTTGTCACAGAATCTGAGTATGTTAGGGTGTAAAAAGATCATTATCACCATTGGGTACCATATCGCAATAAACAAATAACAGGAACTTCTCTATTGCATGGCAATTAAATTAGAAATTAAAAATCTTTATAAGATATTTGGCGAGCACCCTCACCGTGCTTTCAAATATATTGAGAAAGGACTCAACAAAGCGCAAATACTGGAAAAAACGGGGCTGTCGCTTGGCGTCAAAGACGCCAGTCTGGCCATTGAAGAAGGCGAGATATTCGTCATCATGGGGCTCTCCGGCTCGGGGAAATCCACCATGGTTCGCCTTCTCAATCGCCTGATTGAACCCACCCGCGGCCAGGTGCTGATTGACGGGGTCGATATCGCCAAAATGTCGGACGCCGAGCTGCGCGAGGTGCGTCGTAAAAAAATTGCGATGGTTTTTCAGTCCTTTGCGCTAATGCCGCACATGAGCGTGCTCGACAATACGGCGTTTGGCATGGCGCTTGCCGGCGTCCCGGCCGCTGAGCGAGAGCAAAAAGCGCGGGAAGCGCTGCGTCAGGTGGGGCTGGAGAATTATGCCCACGCCTGGCCGGATGAACTCTCCGGCGGGATGCGTCAGCGCGTCGGTTTAGCCCGCGCCCTGGCGATTAATCCCGATATTCTGTTAATGGATGAAGCCTTCTCCGCGCTCGATCCGCTCATTCGCACCGAAATGCAGGATGAGCTAATCAAATTACAGGCTAAGCATCAGCGTACCATTGTCTTTATTTCCCATGACCTTGATGAAGCCATGCGAATTGGCGATCGTATCGCCATTATGCAAAATGGCGAAGTGGTTCAGGTCGGCACTCCGGATGAAATATTGAATAATCCGGCCAATGATTATGTCCGCACCTTCTTCCGCGGCGTCGATATTAGCCAGGTCTTCAGCGCGAAAGATATTGCCCGTCGTAGCCCGGTCGGCCTGATTCGTAAAACGCCAGGTTTTGGCCCCCGCTCTGCGCTGAAATTATTACAGGATGAAGACCGGGAATATGGTTATGTCATTGAGCGCGGTAATCGCTTTGTCGGGATTGTCTCGATCGATTCTCTGAAAACCGCGCTCAGCGCCGGCCAGGGGATCGAGGCGGCGCTGATTGACGCCCCGCTGGCGGTGGAGGCGCAAACGCCGCTCAGCGATCTGCTCTCCCACGTCGGCCACGCCCCGTGCGCCGTCCCGGTGGTGGATGAAGAACAACAATATATTGGCATCATTTCCAAACGAATGTTGCTCCAGGCTTTAGATCGCGAGGGGGTGAATCATGGCTGATCAAACCAATCCGTGGGACAGCGCCCCGGCAACCGACAACGCCGCCCAGGCTGCAGACGCCTGGGGTGGCGCCTCAACTGCCGCGCCGACTAATGGCGGCGGCGCCGACTGGCTGCACAGCGCCCCGGCGCCGCAGCCGGAACAGTTCAATATCATGGATCCGTTCCATAAGACCCTGATCCCGCTCGACAGCTGGGTGACCCACGCCATCGACTGGATCGTGCTGCACTTCCGCCCGCTGTTCCAGGGGATCCGCGTGCCGATCGACTACATCCTCAGCGCCTTCCAGCAGCTGCTATTGGGGATGCCAGCGCCGGTGGCGATTATCGTCTTCGCGCTGATCGCCTGGCAGATCTCCAGCCTCGGCATGGGGGTCGCCACCCTGGTCTCGCTGATTGCCATCGGCGCCATCGGCGCGTGGTCGCAGGCGATGGTCACCCTGGCGCTGGTCCTCACCGCCCTGCTGTTCTGCATGATCATCGGCCTGCCGCTGGGGATCTGGCTGGCGCGCAGTCCGCGAGCGGCGAAAATTATCCGCCCGCTGCTGGATGCCATGCAGACCACGCCGGCCTTCGTCTACCTGGTGCCGATCGTGATGCTGTTCGGCATCGGCAACGTGCCCGGCGTGGTGGTGACGATTATCTTCGCCCTGCCGCCGATCGTCCGTCTGACCATCCTCGGGATAAACCAGGTGCCTGCGGATCTGATCGAAGCGTCGCGCTCGTTTGGCGCCAGCCCTCGCCAGCTGCTGTTTAAAGTTCAGCTGCCGCTGGCGATGCCCACCATTATGGCCGGGGTTAACCAGACGCTAATGCTGGCCCTGTCGATGGTGGTGATCGCCTCAATGATCGCCGTCGGCGGTCTTGGCCAGATGGTGCTGCGCGGCATTGGCCGCCTGGATATGGGCCTGGCCACCGTCGGCGGCGTGGGGATCGTGATCCTGGCGATTATTCTTGACCGCCTCACCCAGGCCGTCGGCCGCGACGCCCGCAGTCGCGGCAACCGCCGCTGGTACACCACCGGCCCGCTGGGGCTTCTCACTCGCCCTTTCTGTCGATAAGTCGATAACAGCGCCGCACCCCGGCACCAGCCGATGCCGGGGAGCCGCCTTCCCGTTAAACAATAAGAGGAACCACCATGCGACATAGCACGATGATGGCCACCGCCGCCTTTGCCACCCTGATCGCCACCAGCGCCTTCGCCGCCGACCTGCCGGGCAAAGGAATTACCGTCAAGCCGGCGCAGAGCACTATCTCCGAAGAGAGCTTCCAGACCCTGCTGGTCAGCCGCGCGCTGGAGAAGCTTGGCTACACCGTCGAAAAACCGAGCGAAGTGGACTATAACGTTGCCTATACCTCGATTGCCGCCGGGGATACTACCTTTATCGCCACCAACTGGCAGCCGCTGCACGATGACATGTACGCCGCGGCGGGCGGTGATAACAAATTTTACCGCAAGGGGGTGTACGTCTCAGGTGCCGCCCAGGGCTATCTGATCGATAAAAAAACCGCCGAGCAGTACCACATCACCTCTATCGATCAGCTCAAAGATCCGCAGATCGCCAAACTGTTTGATACTAACAACGACGGTAAAGCGGACCTCACCGGCTGCACCCCGGGCTGGGGCTGCGAAGCGGTGATTAACCACCAGATTGACGCCTATGGCCTGAGCAAAACCGTTACCCATAACCAGGGCAACTACGCGGCGATGATGGCCGACACCATCGCCCGCTATAAAGAGGGTAAACCGGTGCTCTACTACACCTGGACGCCGTACTGGGTTAGCGACGTGCTGAAGCCTGGCAAAGACGTCGTCTGGCTGCAGGTGCCGTTCTCCTCCCTGCCGGGCGAGCAGAAAAACATCGATACCAAACTGGCCAACGGCGCCAACTATGGCTTCCCGGTCAACACCATGCACATTGTCGCCAACAAAGCCTGGGCGGAGAAAAATCCGGCCGCCGCCACTCTGTTTAGCGTCATGAAGCTGCCGATCGCCGACATCAACGCCGAGAATGCGATGATGCACGAAGGCCATGCTTCCGAAGCCGACATTAACGGTCATGTTGATGGTTGGATCAAAGCCCACCAGCCGCTGTTCGACAGCTGGGTGAAAGCCGCGCTCGCCGCGCAGCAGTAACCCGCCCCCGGATAAGGCCCGGCGCCTTATCCGGGCCCCTTCCCCGCCTTTCATCCCGTCAGGGTCATGGAAAAGCGGATTGCGGGCATTTTCATAGTGTTAAGGCGCGTCGCGCTCTGTTAAGGTGGGGACATCGGTCAATTTGCCACCTTCACATGGATCCAGCGATAAGTTATTCATATGGAAAACCCCGCGCCCTTAACCTGTGCCTTATCTGAACGTGTCGCTACCGTCGGCGAAGGCATTAAAGACAGTCTCCCCATCGTCATCAGCTACCTTCCGGTGGCATTCGCCTTCGGACTGAACGCCACCCGGCTGGGGTTCACCCCACTGGAAAGCCTGTTTTTCTCCTGCATTATTTACGCCGGCGCCAGCCAGTTTGTGATCACCGCCATGCTGGCCGCCGGCAGTTCGCTGTGGGTCGCCGCCCTGACGGTGATGGCGATGGACGTCCGCCACGTGCTGTATGGCCCCTCGCTGCGCAGCCGCATTCATACCGCGCTGGACAAAAAGAAGACCGCCCTCTGGGCCTTCGGCCTGACCGATGAGGTTTTCGCCGCCGCCACCGCCAGGCTGGTACGCGACAACCGACGCTGGAGCGAAAACTGGATGCTCGGTCTCGCGTTTACCTCGTGGGCATCGTGGGTGTGCGGCACGCTGGCCGGCGCCTGGTCCGGCAACGGCCTGCTGGTGGATTATCCGGCGGTGGAAGCCGCGCTCGGCTTTATGCTGCCGGCGCTGTTTATGAGCTTCCTGCTGGCCTCTTTCCAGCGCCAGCAATCGCTGTGCGTCACGGCGGCGCTGGCGGGCGCGCTGGGCGGCATTCTGTTATTTTCCATTCCGGCGGCGATCCTCGCCGGAATTGTCTGCGGGTGTCTGACGGCGCTGGTCCAGGCCATGCTGAAGGGGATGCCGGATGAACAGTGAGGTCCTTCTGCTCGGAGTGATTGTCGGCGGCGTGAACTATCTGTTTCGTTATCTTCCCCTGCGTCTGCGCGCGGGTCATGCCCGGCCTGCCCGTCGTGGCCCGGTCAGCGTGCTGCTGGATACCATCGGCATCGCCTCGATTTGCGCGCTGCTGGTGGTCTCCAGCGTGCCGGAGATCCTCGCCGATGCCCATCGCCTGGCGCCGACGCTGATCGGCTTCCTGGTGCTGGGGGGCGCCTTCTGGAAAACCCGCAGCATTATTATCCCGACCCTGCTGTCGGCGTTGGCCTACGGTCTGGCCTGGAAAATCGCCAGCGGGCTCTAAGCTTTGCGTATCAATTTTGGTCAATAATTCATTTGATTTATTTGTCACAATAGTTATTATATCGGCTGTAATTAATGAGGTCATACCCAAATGGATAGTTCGTTTACTCCCATTGAGCAAATGCTCAAGTTCCGCGCCAGCCGCCATGAAGATTTCCCGTTCCAGGAGATTCTGTTAACTCGTCTTTGCATGCATATGCAAGGTAAGCTGCTGGAAAATCGCAATAAAATGCTCAAAGCGCAGGGAATTAACGAGACATTATTTATGGCGCTGATTACGCTGGAGTCGCAGGAAAACCACAGCATTCAGCCGTCCGAGCTGAGCTGTGCGCTGGGCTCGTCGCGTACTAACGCCACCCGTATCGCTGATGAACTGGAAAAACGCGGCTGGATTGAACGCCGCGAGAGCGATAACGATCGTCGCTGTCTGCATCTGCAGCTGACCGAAAAGGGCCATCAGTTTTTGCGTGAAGTCCTGCCGCCGCAGCATAACTGCCTGCACCAGCTGTGGTCTTCACTCAGCACCAGCGAAAAAGATCAGCTCGAACACATTACCCGCAAACTCCTGAGCCGCCTTGACCAGATGGAAGAAGAAGGCGTGCTGGCGGACTCTCTACGCTAAGGGCGGCGTCGCTCAGCCCATTTTTACGTTGCAAGGAAAACAGCCAGGCCAGCAGATCTCTGCTGGCCTTTCTGATAAACAGGTCGGCTCAGCCGATGTGAAATAATAAGATCGTGGAGAATAACATGAGCGCAAATGCGGAGAGCCAAACCCCGCAGCAACCAGGCAGCAAAAAAGGGAAGCGTAAAGGCGCCCTTCTGTTGCTGACATTGCTCTTCATTATTATTGCCGTGGCATATGGGATTTACTGGTTTCTGGTACTGCGTCACTACGAAGAGACCGACGATGCCTACGTGGCAGGGAACCAGGTACAAATTATGGCCCAGGTCTCGGGCAGCGTGACCAAAGTCTGGGCAGACAACACGGACTATGTGCAGAAAGGCGATCCGCTGGTCACTCTCGATCAGACCGATGCCCAACAGGCGTTTGAGAAAGCCAAAACGCAGCTGGCCGCCAGCGTGCGTCAAACCCGTCAGCAGATGATCAACAGCAAGCAGCTGCAGGCGAATATTGACGTCAAAAAGACCGCCCTCGCCCAGGCGCAGGCTGACCTGAACCGCCGCATCCCGCTGGGCGCCGCGAACCTCATCGGCCGCGAAGAGCTGCAGCACGCCCGCGACACCGTCGCCAGCGCGCAGGCCGAGCTTGACGTGGCGATCCAGCAGTACAACGCCAACCAGGCGATCGTGCTGGGTACCAAACTGGAACAGCAGCCGGCGGTGCTGCAGGCGGCGACCGAAGTGCGTAACGCCTGGCTGGCCCTGCAGCGTACGCAGATCGTCAGCCCGATTAGCGGCTACGTTTCCCGCCGCTCGGTACAGCCTGGGGCGCAGATCGGCACCACCACGCCGCTGATGGCGGTGGTTCCGGCGACCAACCTGTGGATCGACGCTAACTTTAAAGAGACCCAGCTGGCGCATATGCGCATCGGCCAGCCGGCCACCGTAATCAGCGACATCTATGGCGATGACGTGAAATACACCGGCAAGGTGGTTGGTCTGGATATGGGAACCGGGAGCGCCTTCTCCCTGCTGCCGGCGCAGAACGCCACCGGCAACTGGATCAAAGTGGTACAGCGCTTGCCGGTCCGCATCGAACTGGATGAAAAACAGCTGGCGGAACACCCGCTGCGCATCGGCCTCTCGACGCTGGTGGAAGTTAACACCACCGATCGCGATGGCGAAATGCTGGCAAGCCAGGTGCGGAGCTCCCCGGTCTACGAGAGCAATGCCCGCGAAATCGCTCTCGATCCGGTCAATAAACTGATAGACGAGATCATTCAGGCCAACGCCGGATAATTCGGGGTGAGTGTAATGCAACAGCAAAAACCGCTGGAAGGCGCGCAGCTGGTCATCATGACCATTGCGCTGTCGCTCGCGACGTTCATGCAGGTGCTGGATTCCACTATCGCCAACGTGGCGATCCCGACCATCGCCGGTAACCTTGGCTCATCGCTGAGCCAGGGGACCTGGGTCATCACCTCGTTCGGGGTCGCTAACGCCATCTCCATTCCGATCACCGGGTGGCTGGCCAAGCGCGTGGGCGAGGTGAAGCTGTTCCTGTGGTCCACCACCGCTTTCGCCATCGCCTCCTGGGCCTGCGGCGTCTCCAACAGCCTGACGATGCTGATCTTCTTCCGCGTCATTCAGGGGATTGTTGCCGGGCCGCTGATCCCGTTGTCGCAAAGTCTGTTGCTCAGCAACTATCCGCCGGCGAAACGCTCTATCGCCCTGGCGCTGTGGTCGATGACGGTGATCGTCGCCCCCATCTGCGGCCCGATCCTCGGCGGCTATATCAGCGATAACTACCACTGGGGATGGATCTTCTTTATCAACGTGCCCATTGGCGTGGCGGTGGTGCTGATGACCCTGCAGACCCTGCGCAACCGGGAAACCAAAACCGAACAGCGGCGTATCGACGGCGTCGGCCTGGCGCTGCTGATCATCGGTATCGGTAGCCTGCAGGTGATGCTGGACCGGGGTAAAGAGCTGGACTGGTTCTCCTCCAATGAAATTATCATTCTGACCATCGTGGCGGTGGTGGCGATAAGCTTCCTGATCGTCTGGGAGCTGACCGACGATAACCCGATTGTCGATCTGTCGCTGTTTAAGTCGCGCAACTTCACCATCGGCTGCCTCTGTATCAGCCTGGCCTACATGCTCTACTTCGGGGCCATCGTGCTGCTGCCGCAGCTGTTGCAGGAGGTCTACGGCTACACCGCGACCTGGGCCGGCCTGGCGTCAGCGCCGGTGGGGGTGATCCCGGTCATTCTGTCGCCGATTATCGGCCGCTTTGCGCATAAGCTCGATATGCGACGGCTGGTCACCTTCAGCTTTATCATGTACGCCGTCTGCTTCTACTGGCGCGCCTGGACCTTCGAACCGGGGATGGATTTTGGCGCCTCGGCGTGGCCGCAGTTTATCCAGGGCTTCGCGGTAGCCTGCTTCTTCATGCCGTTGACCACCATCACCCTCTCCGGCCTGCCGCCGGAACGGCTGGCGGCGGCGTCGAGCTTGTCGAACTTCACCCGTACCCTTGCCGGCTCCATCGGGACCTCGATCACCACCACCCTGTGGACCAACCGCGAGGCGCTGCACCATGCGCAGCTCACCGAATCGGTGACGCCGTTCAACCCCAACGCGCAGCAGATCTACGATCAGCTGCAGGGGATGGGAATGACGCAGCAGCAGGCGTCCGGCTGGATAGCGCAGCAGATAACCAACCAGGGACTGATTATCTCCGCCAACGAAATCTTCTGGATCTCAGCGGCCATTTTCATCCTGCTGTTGGGACTGGTGTGGTTCGCCAGACCCCCGTTCAGCGCCGGCGGCGGCGGCGGCGGCGCGCACTAAGCCTCACATTAAGGGACCTGCGGGTCCCTTTTTTACGGCGTCAGGTTGTCCAGTTCTCGCTAGTTTCTGTCTCGTTTGCGAAAGCCCGCCAGCCGGCGCTCGGGCAGGATAGAGGCTGACTATTAAGGAGAACACTATGCTGAGCCATCCTGCTGAAAAGTACCGTCCCTATCCGCCGATTACCCTGCCCGACCGCCGCTGGCCGGACCGGCAAATCAGCCACGCCCCGCGCTGGCTGTCGACCGACCTGCGCGACGGCAACCAGGCGCTGGCGGAGCCCATGGACAGCGCCCGCAAACTGCAGTTCTGGGATCTGTTGCTGGAGTGCGGCTTTAAAGAGATTGAGGTCGCCTTCCCTTCCGCCTCGCAAACCGATTTCAACTTTGTCCGCCAGCTGATTGACGAACAGCGCATCCCGGAGGAGGTCACTATCCAGGTGCTGACCCAGGCGCGGGACCCGCTGATCCTGCGAACCTTTGAAGCGCTGCGCGGCGCCCGCCGGGCCACCGTCCACCTCTACAACGCCACCGCGCCGCTGTTCCGCGAACTGGTTTTCGGCATGGACAAGGCCGAGGTGATCGCCCTCGCGACCCGCGCCACCCGGCTTATCCGCCAGCAGTGCGAACAACAGCCGGAGACCCGCTGGCAATATGAATATTCGCCTGAAACCTTCTGCTTCACCGAACCGGAGTTTGCGCTCGAGATTTGCGAAGCGGTGGCGGACGTCTGGCAGCCCTGCGCCGAGCGACCGATGATCGTCAATCTGCCGGCGACGGTGGAGGTCAACACCCCCAACGTCTATGCCGATCAGATCGAGTACTTTTGCCGCCACTTCTCCCGCCGCGGCGAGGTCTGCATCAGCGTGCATCCTCACAATGACCGCGGTACCGGCGTCGCCAGCGCCGAGCTGGCGGTGATGGCCGGCGCCGACCGGGTGGAAGGCTGCCTGTTCGGCAACGGCGAACGCACCGGCAACGTCTGCCTGGTGACGCTGGCGATGAACCTCTACAGCCAGGGCGTCGACCCTGAGCTTCGCTTCGAGCAGATGAACCGGGTGGTGGAAGTGGTGGAAAACTGCAATCAGATCCCCGTGCACCCGCGCCACCCGTGGGCGGGAAGTCTGGCCTACACTGCCTTCTCCGGTTCCCATCAGGATGCGATCAAAAAAGGGTTTGATGCCCGTCAGCCTGGCGACCCATGGCGGATGCCCTACCTGCCCATTGACCCGCAGGATATTGGCTGCAGCTATGAGGCGGTGATCCGCGTCAACAGCCAGTCGGGGAAAAGCGGCAGCGCCTGGCTTATCGAACAAAATCATGGTCTGAAGCTGCCCCGCGGGCTGCAGCAGGACTTCAGCCAGCACGTTCAGCAGGCCACCGATAGCGACGGCAAAGAGATGACCCACCATGCGCTGTGGCAGCTGTTCCGCACGCGCTACGGGCTGCAGGCGCAGCCTGCGCTGACGCTGGTCGATTATCAGAGCGCCAGCCAGCAGGATGGCCAGCTGTCCCTGCAGGGGACGCTACGTCACCACGGCGAAACCCGACGCCTGCAGGGCCAGGGCAACGGCCTGCTCTCCGCCGCCGCCAGCGGCCTCAGCGCGCTGTTTCGGCAGCCGTTTATGATCAAGGACTATCATGAGCATACCCTCGGCGCGCGCAGCGACAGCCGGTCGGTGGCCTATATCCGCTGCGTTTTTCCGCAAGGAGAAAGCTACTGGGGCGTGGGTATCGATAATGACGTGGCGCGCGCCTCGCTGCAGGCGCTGTGCAATGCGCTCAGCGCCGCCGATCAGGCCGGGGGACGAAAATAGTCGCTGGGGGCGACGCCCATCACCCGACGAAACATGGCGCTGAAGGCGCTGTGGCTGCCGTAGCCCAGCTCCAGCGCCACCCGCAGCACGGAGTGGCCCTGCGCCAGGCGAATCAGCGCTTCCATTAGCTTCGCCCGGCGCACCCACTCGCGCCACGTCAGGCTAGTCTGCTGCTGAAAATGGCGGTTCAGGGTTCGCTCGCTCATGCTGCACGCCTTCGCCGCCTGGCTGCTGCTCCAGACGTCGCCCGGCGCCTCGCGCACCTGCTGGCACAGCCGGCGCAGCGTTTCGCTTTGCGGCTCCGGCAGGCCAAACGGCAGGATCGCCATCCCGCGGATCTCATCGAGGATCAGCTCATAAATCCGTTCGTCGCGGCTGGCGGGGGCATAACGCTCGGCCAGCGCCAGGGAGGAGACAATCAGTTCCCGCAGCAGGGGCGTGATCTGTACGATCTGGCAGCCCGCCGGAAGATCGGCGCGCGCCAGCGGATCGATAAACAGCGTTCGCGCCGCCACGTTGCCGGTCATGCGCAGCGCGTGCGGCGTTCCCGCCGGCAGCCAGACGCCGCGTCCGGGCGGCACCACCCAGTAGCCTGCCGGCGTCGCCACCCGCACCACGCCGCTTAAAATATGCAGCAGCTGGGCGCAGTCATGCTGATGCCAGTCTTCCTGGTCACCGTGAGCATAATCATGGGCAAAGGGCACCAGCGGGCGGTGCTGAAAGGAGAAGGTGGTGGTCGTCGTCATGGCGGCGTCGGGAAAGCGGCCCGGCGACAGGCGTCGGGCCGCGGCGGAAGCACTAGATGTGCAGTTCCTGCAGTTTTTCTTTCGGCAACGCCAGTTCGTCGTTGCTGTTGATGCGCACATCGCGCTCGATGATATGACGAGCGATCTCCTGCGCCTCTTCCAGCGAGTGCATGGTGTAGGTCCCGCACTGGTAGACGTTCAGCTCCGGGATCTGGTTCTGATCTTTCACCTTCAGCACGTCGGCCATCGCCGCTTTCCAGGCGTCGGCGACGCGCTGCTCGTCCGGCGTACCAATCAGGCTCATATAGAACCCGGTGCGGCAGCCCATCGGCGAAATGTCGATAATTTCCACGCCATTCCCGTTCAGGTGATCGCGCATAAAGCCGGCGAACAGGTGCTCGAGGGTGTGGATACCGCGCTCCGGCATCACTTCCTGGTTCGGCACGCAGAAGCGCAGATCGAATACGGTGATTTCATCGCCATGCGGCGTGTTCATTTTCTTCGCGACACGCACCGCTGGGGCTTCCATTCGGGTATGGTCGACTGTGAAACTATCTAACAACGGCATTCGTCACCTCCGGGAGTGAATTTTTTTAAAATAAAATGAACTCTTTGTTCAGCCGCGAGTCTCAGTATATGAAAGACGCGCATTTATTATCATCATCATCCCTGAATCAGAGATGAAAGTTTGGCCACAGTGATGTGGCCTTTTTCTTTTCCAGCGCTTCGACCGCTACGCGTGCCGCGCCAACAGCGCCTCAAACGGCTCGCTGTCTTCCGCTTCTATTTTCTTCTGTCGCGCCACCGACGCGTCACGCTCGGCGATGAAATCTTCTTCGCTCAGGATCTCCAGCGGCTCTTCACGCAGCTGGGTCCGGTAACGATCGGCCAGCGCACGGCCGGTTCCACCAATCCCTTCTTCAATCATAGAACGCAGAATGCGGGCTGAGAAGGTTAATTCCGGATCGTCAAAACAGGCCAGCAGCTCATCGCAGACCTGTTGATAGGCCTCGCCGCCGTGAATGCTGTCCAGCGTCTGCGCTACACGGCGTAAATCGCGGAACAGATCTTTACCCACCTGCGCCAGCGGGAACTGCGCGCTTTCGCAGCCGATGCCCAACGTTAAGCCCGGCTTACGCCCTTCCAGAATCACCCGGTTCCAGTTGGTGCGGGTGCACAGTAGCTCATCGCTGCTCATCTCCGGCGCGTCGGCCAGCGCGCACCAGACCATAAACAGGTCGAGGAAACGCACCTGCTGGGCGTCAACGCCGATCGGCGAGAAGGGATTGATATCCAGCGAACGCACTTCGATATACTCAATACCACCGCGCAACAGCGCATCGGACGGGGTTTCGCCCCGACGGGTGACGCGTTTCGGGCGGATCGGCGCATAGAGTTCGTTTTCAATCTGCAGGATATTGCTGTTGATCTGCAGATACTTACCGTCTTTTTCCAGCCCGATTTTAGCGTACTCTTCCGACGGCGTTTTAATCGCGCGCTTCAATCCTGCCACATACTCGTGCAGATCGTTAAACGTAATTCCGAGATTGCTTTGCGACTTATTGGTATAACCAAGGTCGCTGAGGCGCAGCGAGGTGGCGTACGGCAAGTAATACATGCCGTTGCCCGTCTCCTCAAAGGGCAGCGTCGTCGGCTTTCCTTGCAGGAACGAAGCGCAAATCGCCGGCGAGGCGCCGAACAGATAGGGGATCACCCAGCCAAAGCGATAGTAGTTACGAATTGAGCGGAAATAGCCCGCCGAAATGGCCTCTTTACCACTCTCAGTGTCTTCCACACCACATTTAGCCTGCCAGAAGGCCATCGGTAGGGAGAAGTTATAGTGCACGCCGGAGATAGTCTGCATCAGCGCGCCATAGCGGTTCTTCAGCCCCTCGCGATATAGCGTTTTCAGGCGCCCCACGTTAGAGGTGCCGTACTGCGCCAGCTCAATATCCTGACCGGGGGCGATATAGCATGGCATACTCAGCGGCCACATCCGCTCATCACCGATCTGACGCGCGGTATAGCGATGGACATCGCGCATAAAGGTCAGCATATGCTCAATATCGCCATCTACTGGCGTAATGAACTCAAGTAAAGCTTCGGCAAAATCGGTGGTAATCCATTTATGCGTCAGCGCTGAGCCTAACGCCGGAGGGTGACCGGTCGTTGCAAGGGTGCCGTCTGCGTTCACGCGCAGCGTCTCCCGCTCCAGACCACGTTGAATACCCTGCAGGGCCTGCGGATGTTTTTCCAGCCAGGCCAGCGCCTGTGATACGTCCGGGATCAATTTGACCTCCCGCCTGTCGAAATCGTTTGAATAAGCATAATTGTAATGGATGAACTATCAGTCCAATTAGTGCCACCACGTCATGCCCTGAAGCGTCGCTGCCGCAATGACGATATAGCGCAGCGCCTTTCCAAGGCATAAGAAAAAGAGTACCGGTCCCCAGGAAATGCGCATCCATCCCGCCAGCAAACACAGTAAATCGCCGACAACCGGCGCCCAGCTTAGCAACAGCGTCACCGCGCCGTAGCGCTTAAGCCAGCCGGCCGCCCGCTCCTGCCAGCGCGAGGTTTTACGCAGCGGAAACAGGCGCCCCAGAATAACGTTAGTTACCCCTCCAAGGCTATTGCCGATTGTTGCTATTAATACTAACCACCACGGATGACTAACCCCCGTAAGAAGCATCGCAACCAGCACAACCTCCGAATTGCCGGGAAGTAGCGTGGCGCTTAAAAAGCTACTGGCAAACAGCGAGAGGAGTGACAGCGCATCGCTCACAGCAAACGCACGTCTACAGCGTCCATTCCCGCGCGCTTCGCTGCCTGCAGACCAAAGTCGGCATCTTCGAAGACCACGCATTTTTCCGGCGCGACGCCCATGCGCTCGGCGCACAGCAGGAAGGTATCGGGCGCGGGTTTATGGTTGACCACATGATCGGCCGCCACCACCGCGGAGAAGTAATGACGCAGGCCCAGGTGCGCCAGCAGCGCTTCGGCGACGGCGCTTTCGCTACCGGTGCCGACCGACATCGGGCGACGGCCGTGCCACGCCTTGACCACCTCGATCAGCGGCAATGGACGTACGCTGTCCAGCAGCATCGCCTTAACGGCCAGGGTTTTTTCCTGCGCCAGGCGATGTGGATCGAGATCCGCCTGGTTGAGTTCAATAATCGCCTGGGCAATCCGCCAGGTCGGTGAGCCATTGAGGGCAACCATCGCCTGTTCGTCGAAACGCATACCGTAGCGGCCCAGCACCTCATTCCATGCCTGACGATGGGTCGGCTCGGTATCGAGGATAGTGCCATCCATATCAAAGATCAGTCCTGCGTAACCTTCGTACATCGTCTTCTCACCAACCGGTTAATGAATGGTTACTGTAACGCAAAAGCCGGTCGTTGTCGCGGCCAGCGGCGCAGACGACAAAGGCGCCCACAGGCGCCTTCAGGCATCAGACCGGATAGGCGGCCTTATTTAATTCGAAGATCGTTTTCGACCATTCGCACGCCCTGCACCCGACGGGTGACTTCCACCGCCCGTTTAGCGCTTTCCGCGGAGGAGACAAATCCGCTCAGTTGGACGCGGCCTTTAAAGGTCTGGACGCTGATTTCAGAGGACTTGATGTCTTTATCGTTAAAGAGCGCCGTTTTCACCTTGGTGGTCACCACGGTATCGTCAATATAGCCGCCCGTACTCTCCTTTGTAGCCGATCCCGCACAGCCAGCGAGGGCAGTCGCCACCAGCAGCGTTGCGCAAAAAGCAGGTATTGCTTTGAACCATTTCATGGATTTCTCTCCTTGCATTTATCTCAGCCTGATAACGCTGATATACAAGGATAAATTATAGTGGAAAGCGCGGCTTGCCAATAAAAAAGTCAGGATGAAACTGGCGATGGAAAACGCGGTTATCGGGATGGCGAGGGAAGCGTGAAGAGGGTGCCGTTGCTTACGCAACGTTATCCGCCCTGGTGCTGGCGATAATTTCGCAGACCATGAAACAACATTTTCGCTGTTACTAAGGAGAAGGCTGTTGCTAAGGAGAATATGGTGCATCCGGGAGGATGACTCGGCTGCGCCTCGCCCTTCGGGCCGTTGCTTACGCAACGTTATCCTCCCTGGTACTGACGATAAATTCGCAGACCATGAAACAACATTTTCGCTGTTGCTAAGGAAAATATGGTGCATCCGGGAGGATTCGAACCTCCGACCGCTCGGTTCGTAGCCGAGTACTCTATCCAGCTGAGCTACGGATGCATCGGGAAAGCGATTGTACTGCGGGGTTACTCTCCTGGCGCTGGCGATAATTTCGCAGACCATGAAACAACATTTTCGCTGTTGCTAAGGAGAATATGGTGCATCCGGGAGGATTACTCGGCTGCGCCTCGCCCTTCGGGCCGTTGCTTACGCAACGTTATCCTCCCTGGTACTGACGATAAATTCGCAGACCATGAAACAACGTTTTCGCTGTTGCTAAGGAGAATATGGTGCATCCGGGAGGATTCGAACCTCCGACCGCTCGGTTCGTAGCCGAGTACTCTATCCAGCTGAGCTACGGATGCATCGGAATAACTAGTTTACTACAGAATTCATCTGAATAATCAGAATCAGGCAAGAATGGTGCATCCGGGAGGATGACTCGTCTACGCCTCGCCCTACGGGCCGTTGCTTACGCAACGTTATCCTCCCTGGTGCTGGCGAAAATTTCGCAGACCATGTAACAACGATATTGCTGTTACTAAGGAGAATATGGTGCATCCGGGAGGATTCGAACCTCCGACCGCTCGGTTCGTAGCCGAGTACTCTATCCAGCTGAGCTACGGATGCATCGGGAAACTTGCTTTACTACGCGTCAGTGTCACAACTAACACATGCCACACTGAGTATGACGGCCTAATCGGTAGAGTGACTCGATTATGCCTCGCACTGCGGGCCGCTGCTTTCACAGCGTTCTTCTCTCTTCATTCAGAAAGAATGATGGTGCATCCGGGAGGATTCGAACCTCCGACCGCTCGGTTCGTAGCCGAGTACTCTATCCAGCTGAGCTACGGATGCAAAATGGCGGTGAGGCGGGGATTCGAACCCCGGATGCAGCTTTTGACCGCATACTCCCTTAGCAGGGGAGCGCCTTCAGCCTCTCGGCCACCTCACCACACACGCCTCTTTCGAGTGCTTCGAAGAACTTGTTTCTGCTCTTCGTCGCTGCGATGGCGCACATATTACTTTCTGGTACTTATAAGTCAAACACTTTTTCGAGACCTTTTTTCGTTTGCACACTTCGCACGCAATTCGCGTGCAAAAACGGCAAAAAGGGCAATTTATCAACAGGAAATCAGCCCTGACGCAGGCATAACGCCAAACGACCAAAGCAGCAAAGGGTGATGAAAAGCGGTATGGCGCAGGGGAAAAAACAGAAAAAGGGAAAAAGCGACGGTAAGTGATGCGCCTCACTGAACAGCGAGGCGCGGAAACCTTAGTAACTGGACTGCTGGGATTTTTCAGCCTGAATACGCTGGTAGATCTCTTCACGGTGAACAGATACTTCTTTAGGGGCGTTTACGCCAATACGAACCTGGTTACCCTTCACCCCTAAAACTGTCACAGTGACCTCATCTCCAATCATGAGGGTCTCACCAACTCGACGAGTCAGAATCAGCATTCTTTGCTCCTTGAAAGATTAAAAGAGTCGGGTCTCTCGTATCCCGGCATTATCCATCATATAACGCCAAAAAGTAAGCGATGACAAATACCTTGCGGTATAAGCAGTCATGGCATCACATTCTGTTAAACCTAAGTTTAGCCGATATACACAATTTCAACCCGACTTTATCGTTATCGGTGTTTCTCGCGCAAGGTGCCATTTCCCTGAGGTTACGGCACTTATACCCGTCATACTTCAGGTTGCATGTGTGTTGGCTTTCCTCGCTCCCCCAGTCACTTACTTGAGTAAGCTCCTGGGGATTCGCTGCGTCGCCGCCTTCCTGCAACTCGAATTATTTAGGGTATATGCGCTTATAGTTATTACAGTTTTGCGCTGACCCAGCCTTTCACACTGGCTAACGCTGCAGGGAGAGCAGACGCATCGGTACCACCGGCCTGCGCCATATCCGGACGACCGCCCCCTTTACCGCCCACCTGCTGAGCGACCATACCAACCAGCTCCCCTGCCTTCACGCGATCTGTCACATCCTTAGACACACCGGCAATCAGGGAAACTTTACCGTCTGCGACCGTAGCCAACACCACAACCGTCGAACCCAGCTGGTTCTTCAGGTCGTCAACCATGGTACGCAGCATCTTCGGCTCCACGCCGGCCAGTTCGCTGACCAGCAGCTTAACGCCGTTAATCTCTTCCGCTTTGCTGGAGAGGTTTGCGCTCTCCTGCGCCGCAGCCTGCTCTTTCAGCTGCTGCAGCTCTTTTTCCAGCTGACGGGTACGCTCCAGCGCGGCGCGAACTTTCTCGCCGAGATTGTGGCTGTCGCCCTTCAGCAGCTGTGCGATATCGCTGAGCTGATCGCTCTGCGCGTGCAGCATGGCTATCGCGCCCTCACCAGTCACCGCTTCGATACGGCGCACGCCAGCGGCGGTACCGGACTCAGACGTGATGCGGAACAGGCCGATATCACCGGTACGCGCCGCGTGAGTCCCGCCGCACAGTTCAGTGGAGAAGTCGCCCATCTGCAGCACGCGGACGCGGTCATCGTATTTCTCGCCGAACAGCGCCATGGCGCCGGATGCGCGCGCGGCATCGATATCCATAATGTTGGTTTCGATAGCCAGGTTACGACGGATCTGCGCGTTGACCAGATCTTCCACTGCACGAATCTCTTCCGGCTTCATCGCTTCGAAATGCGAGAAGTCAAAGCGCAGCGCTTTATCGTTGACCAGCGAGCCTTTCTGCGCCACATGGGTGCCGAGCACCTGGCGCAGCGCCGCGTGCATCAGGTGCGTCGCGGAGTGGTTCAGACGGATACGCTGACGGCGAGCCTCGTCCACATCGGCCTGCACCGCGTCGCCCACTTTCAGGGAGCCGCTGGCGACTTTACCGATATGACCAATGGCCTGGCCGTACTTCTGCGTGTCGCTGACCGCGAAGGAGAAGCCCGCACCTTTCAGTTCGCCTTTATCGCCCACCTGGCCGCCGGACTCCGCATAGAACGGGGTCTGGTCGAGGATCACCACCGCTTCCTGACCCGCGCTGACGCTATCCACCGCTTTGCCGTCGATAAACAGCGCCGTCACTTTGCCGTTCAGCTCCAGACGATCGTAACCTTTAAATTCAGAGGCGCCGTCAACGCGGATCATCGCGTTGTAGTCCGCGCCGAAACCGCTGGACTCGCGCGCGCGGCGGCGCTGCTCTTCCATGGCGGCCTCAAAGCCGGCTTCGTCAACCTTGATGTTGCGCTCGCGGCAGACGTCCGCGGTCAGGTCGACCGGGAAGCCGTAGGTGTCGTACAGACGGAAGGCGGTTTCGCCATCCAGGGTGTCGCCTTTCAGCTTCGACAGCTCTTCATCCAGCAGCGCCAGTCCGCGCTCCAGAGTACGGGCGAACTGCTCTTCTTCGGTTTTCAGCACCTGCTCAACCTGAGCCTGCTGCTGCTTCAGCTCTTCGCCGGCGGAGCCCATCACGGCAATCAGCGGGGCAACCAGTTTCCAGAAGAAGGTGTCCTTCGCGCCCAGCATGTTGCCGTGACGGATCGCGCGGCGAATGATGCGACGCAGCACGTAGCCGCGGTTTTCATTCGACGGGATAACGCCGTCAGCGATCAGGAAGGCGCAGGAGCGAATGTGGTCGGCGATAACGCGCAGCGACTTGTTCGTCAGATCGGTGGCGCCGGTGACTTTCGCCACGCTGGCGATCAGATCGCGGAACAGGTCGATGTCATAGTTGGAGTTAACGTGCTGCAGCACCGCGGCAATACGCTCCAGGCCCATACCGGTGTCGACGGACGGCTTCGGCAGCGGCTCCATGGTGCCGTCAGCCTGACGGTTGAACTGCATGAAGACGATGTTCCAGATCTCAATGTAGCGGTCGCCGTCTTCTTCCGGGCTTCCCGGAGGGCCGCCCCAGATGTGATCGCCGTGGTCAAAGAAGATTTCGGTGCACGGGCCGCACGGACCGGTGTCGCCCATCTGCCAGAAGTTGTCTGAAGCAAACGGCGCGCCTTTGTTGTCGCCGATGCGGATGATTCGCTCGCGCGGGACGCCAACTTCATTGGCCCAGATGTCGAATGCTTCGTCATCGGTCTCGTAAACGGTGACCCACAGCTTCTCTTTCGGCAGCGCGAACCAGTTCTCACCGGTCAGCAGTTCCCACGCGTATTTGATGGCATCCTGCTTGAAGTAGTCGCCGAAGCTAAAGTTGCCCAGCATTTCAAAGAAGGTGTGGTGGCGCGCGGTGTAACCGACGTTTTCCAGATCGTTGTGTTTACCACCCGCACGCACGCAACGCTGCGCGGTGGTCGCACGCGAATAATTACGTTTGTCGAGACCAAGGAAGACATCCTTGAACTGGTTCATCCCTGCGTTGGTAAACAGCAGGGTCGGATCGTTGTGCGGCACCAGGGAGCTGCTGGCAACTACCTGATGTCCCTTGCTATGGAAAAAGTCGAGAAACGCCTGACGGATCTCAGCGGTGCTCTTGCTCATAATTATCCTGAAATCAAGCTACACGTCATCCTTCAAGTCGCCTCTGTCCTGGCTGCGCTTGCTCTTCCGGCACCGAACTGACGTGCGCTGCGGAAGATAGTCTCTCTTGCCGCCCTGATGCAGCTTGAATGATTTTGTGTAAAGGAATAATCGCCCAGGACGCTGCCTGCACTGTCACAACCAGCGGCCCGACGGAATAAAGTGGGAATAAGATAAGTTTTCTTTACGGCGAAGTAAAATCCCGGATGGGTCAATCTGCAAAATTTCGCCAGATTTCCTGGATATCTTCCATCAGGTAGCCACGGTACAGCAGGAATCGCTGGATTTTCACTTTTTCAGTAAAGGCGGATGGTAACGGTTCACCGTATTTACGCTGCGCCTGCGCCCTGGCAAGGCTCACCCAGTCGATATCGCATTCGCGCATCGCCTGTTCAACGGCCTGGCGCGCAATGCCTTTCTGGCTGAGCTCCTGACGAATGCGCGCGGGGCCATAGCCTTTGCGGCTCCGGCTGGCGATGAACTGGCCGACAAAACGATTATCGTCGAGATAGTGGTTTTCGATACACCAGGCCACCACCTGCTCCAGCTCTTCAGGGGTGACGTCCAGCGCCTCGGGGCCGTTTTTGCTCATCACCGGAGCGGCCAGTTTGCGCCGCAGCTCCTGTTCGCTGTGGTCGCGCATCGCCAGGATACGGATAGCGCGGTCCAGCAGACGAGCATAGCCGGATCGGCGTGATGAAGGTTCAGTCACAGGCACCTCAATAATCTAAGAAAAGCAAAAGGGCCGCATAAGCAGCCCTTTATCACTCTGTTAGACGATATCAGAAATCTTGTTCCGTTTCTTCTGCGTCGTTGCCGTCAACGGCGAAGTCCGGCGTAGAGTCCTGGTTGTTGAGCAGCAGTTCGCGCACTTTCTTCTCAATCTCTTTCGCCGCCGCCGGGTTCTCTTTCAGCCAGGTGATAGCGTTCGCTTTACCCTGACCAATTTTGTCGCCGTTGTAGCTGTACCAGGCGCCCGCTTTCTCAATCAGCTTCTCTTTCACGCCGAGGTCAACCAGCTCGCCGAAGAAGTTGATGCCTTCGCCGTAGAGGATCTGGAATTCAGCCTGTTTGAACGGCGCCGCAATCTTGTTCTTCACTACTTTGACGCGGGTTTCGCTGCCGACGACGTTATCGCCCTCTTTCACCGCGCCGATGCGACGGATATCCAGACGCACGGAGGCGTAGAACTTCAGCGCGTTACCGCCGGTGGTGGTTTCCGGGTTACCGAACATCACGCCGATTTTCATACGGATCTGGTTGATAAAGATCAGCAGCGTGTTGGACTGCTTCAGGTTACCCGCCAGTTTACGCATCGCCTGGCTCATCATACGCGCCGCGAGGCCCATGTGAGAGTCGCCGATTTCGCCTTCGATTTCCGCTTTCGGCGTCAGCGCCGCGACGGAGTCGACGACGATAACGTCAACCGCGCCGGAGCGCGCCAGCGCGTCACAGATTTCCAGCGCCTGCTCGCCGGTATCCGGCTGAGAACACAGCAGGTTGTCGATATCCACGCCCAGTTTGCGCGCATAGACCGGATCCAGCGCGTGTTCCGCATCGATGAACGCACAGGTTTTACCTTCGCGCTGCGCTGCGGCGATAACCTGCAGCGTCAGGGTGGTTTTACCGGAGGATTCCGGCCCGTAGATCTCGACGATACGGCCCATTGGCAGACCGCCGGCGCCCAGCGCGATATCCAGAGAAAGCGAGCCGGTGGAGATGGTTTCTACGTCCATAGAACGGTCTTCACCCAGGCGCATGATGGAGCCTTTACCGAATTGCTTTTCGATCTGGCCCAGTGCAGCCGCCAACGCTTTCTGTTTGTTTTCGTCGATCGCCATTGTTACTCCTAATCATGCAGGGTGAAGCCTGTTCGCTTCGCCGTTAATATTTGTTCAGTTGAGGCAATTATACTGTATAGTCATACAGTATCAAGTCTTTTGTAGAAATTGTTGCCAGAGCAGATTGAGCGCGTAGGCCGTCGCCTGACGACGCACCGCTTCGCGGTCTCCGGCAAAGCATTCCCGCCGCGTCACCCCTTGCCCGCTGACGCTGGCGACGCCAAACCACACCGTCCCGACCGGCTTTTCGTCGCTGCCGCCATCCGGCCCGGCGACGCCGCTTACCGAGATGGCATAGTCCGCGCGCGCGGCGCGCAACGCGCCGATCGCCATCTCCACCACCACCGGTTCGCTCACCGCGCCGTTGTCCCGCAGCGTCGCTTCGCTGACGCCGATCATTTGCGATTTGGCCTCGTTGCTGTAGGTCACAAAACCGCGTTCAAACCACGCTGAGCTGCCGGCAATATCGGTGATGGCTTTCGCTATCCAGCCGCCGGTGCAGGATTCCGCCGTGGTCACCGTCGCGCCCTGCGCCTTCAGCGCCCGGCCGACCTTCTCGCTTAGCTGCATTAATTCTGAATCGGTCATTATCGCCCCGCTTTGCTCCGGATAAAGAGGCCATCAAAGATAGCACTTTCCACAGAGATATGGGGACGAGGTGTGGAATTTACGAGGGGACATCCAAAATGAATCATCCCGGCGGCGCCGGGATGAGAAATTGCACGACTACTTCATGCTGGCGGCGATCAGCGCCACGTTATGACGCATCATTTTGACATAGCTATCCGCGACGCCACCCGGGGCGGAGAGCGCCTCAGGATAGAGTTCTCCGCCGGGCTGCGCGCCGGTGGCGCTGGCGATCTGCTTCACCAGTCGCGGGTCAAGCTGGTTCTCCATAAACCAGGTATGGACGCCGTCCGCGTTGATTTGCTTAATCAGCGCCGCCACCTGCGCCGCGCTGGCCTCGCTCTCTGAAGAGAGCCCCTGCGGCGCGAGGAAGGTCACGTGATAAGCGCGGCCAAAATAGCCGAAGGCGTCATGGCTGGTGAGAACTTTGCGCTTTGCCTGCGGAATGGCGCTGAACTGCCCTTTCGCCCAGCCGTCGAGGGCCGTCAATTGCTCGATATAACGCTTGCCGCTGTTCGTCAGCGCCGCTTGATCTTCCGGGTCGGCTTTCACCAGTCCATCGAGGATATTCTGCGCATACAACGCGCCGTTCGCCGCGCTGTTCCAGGCGTGGGGATCGGTCACCGTTTTGCCATCTTCATCGAGGGTATGGGTCTTGACGCCCTTCGACGCCACCACCAGCTCGCCCTTAAAACCAGAGGCCTTAATCAGGCGATCCAGCCACCCTTCCAGTCCCAGACCGTTAACCACCACCACGTCGGCCTTGCTGAGCAGCGCGCTGTCCTTCGGCGACGGCTCGAAGGTGTGCGGATCGCCATCCGGGCCGACCAGGGTATCCACATGAACATGCTCCCCGCCGACCTGCTGCACCATATCACCCAGCACCGAAAAACTGCTTACCACATTCAGCGTTTTCGCCATCGCCCCCTGCGCCATCAGGCCGAAGGCCAGCGCGACCACTATTGCACTACGTTTCATCATTTCCTTACCCCATCAATTTGCGCCAGCCGACCAGCAGCCGGCTGCGCGTGCCAAAAAACAGCGAAATAAAAAACAGCGCGCTGGCGGTCAGCACGATGGCGGGCCCGGCGGGAAGACTGGCCGCCCAGGAGAGACTCAAACCCAGCCAGGCGCAGAGCGCGCCGGAGAGCGCCGCCAGCAGCAGGATGCCCGGCAGCGTTCGCGCCCAGCAGCGCGCGGCGACCGCCGGCAGCATCATCACCCCTACCGCCATCAGCGTGCCGAGTACCTGAAACCCCGCCACCAGGTTAAGCACCAGCAGCGCCAGAAAAAGCCCATGCAGCAGCGCGGGCAGCCGGCGGTGATTCACCTGCAGCCAGGCGCTGTCGAAAGCCTCGCTGACCAGACCGCGGTAGCACAGCGCGATGCACAGCAGCGTCAGACTGGCGACGCCGCTGACAAACAGCGCCGCGTCACGGTCTACCGCCAGAATGGAGCCAAACAGCAGATGCAGCAGGTCGACGCTGGAGCCGCGCAGCGACACCAGGGTGACGCCCAGCGCCAGCGATCCCAGATAAAATCCGGCAAAGCTGGCGTCCTCTTTTAACGGCGTCCGCCGGCTCACCCATCCCGCCACCAGCGCGACCGCGATGCCGGCGACAAAGCCGCCCAGGGTCATGGCCAGCAGCGACATGCCGCTCAGCAGATAGCCCACCGCCACGCCGGGGAGAATGGCGTGCGACAGCGCGTCGCCCATCAGGCTCATGCGCCGCAGCAGCAGGAAGACGCCCAGCATGGTGGTGCTTAGCGACAGCGCCAGACAGACCACCAGCGCCCGGCGCATAAAGCCGAATTCAATAAAAGGCTGAAAGAAGGTGTGCCAGATCATGCCGACCTCGCCTGGCTGAAGGCCGGGAGAACCGCCCGGGTGGCGCCCCAGCAGGCGCGCCGGGGGGTCAGCAGCAGCGTCTCCGGGAAAAAGTCGGCTACCCGCTGGTTATCATGCAGCACCGCCAGGATGGTCTGCCCCTGCCGGTGCATGTCGAGGATCAAATCCATCAGTTCGCAACTGGTCGCTTCATCAATGCCGGTGAAGGGCTCGTCGAGCATCACCAGCGGCGCCTGCTGCACCAGCACCCGGGCAAACAGCATGCGCTGAAACTGGCCGCCGGAGAGCGCTTCGATCGGGGTTTTCGCCAGGCTCGCCAGCCCGACCCGCTCCAGCGCCGCGCCGATGCGTCGCCGGGTATCGCCGCCCAGACCGCGCAGCAGCGACACGCCGGGCCATGCGCCCTGGCTCACCACATCCTGCACGTTGAGAGGAAACTGCGACTCGAGGGCATGGCGCTGCGCCAGCCAGCCAATCACCGGCCGCTTTCCCTGCCAGCGCAGACAGCCACTGACCGGCGGAAGAAACCCGGCGAGGGTTTTCAGCAGAGTCGATTTTCCGCAGCCATTGAGGCCAACGATTGCCGTCAGGCTGCCGGGGCATATCATCCCGCTCAGCGGCGGGGTGATCGCCACCCCGCCATAGCCGGTTACCAGTTGTTCCAGTTCAATCATGGCAGCGTCACCGCCCACCAGGTCGCCAGCCATAGCGCCGCCAGCAGCGTTCCCGCGATGGCCAGGCGCGCCGCGCCGGATGCCATAAAAACCGATGTGAACATATCCCACCTCTACTTAATGTTATAACATAACAATACAGAGGCGAAATAAGATTGTAAATCAGCGTCGGGGAGCGGAAATGTAACAAAGGTCGACAAACGGCAGGCAAACGGGAAAAAGCAGGAGGATAAGCGAGAAGTCCCCCGGTCGTGCTGCGCTTACCGGGGCTGCCAGCCGGATAACAGACCGTAGCCCGGATAAGGCGCTACGCGCCGCTATCCGGGGAGGCTCGGGATCGGTCAGCCGGATGACAGTATTAATAACCGCCGCGGGCCTGAGAAACCGCCAGGCCAAGCTGCCAGACGGCCATGGCGTAGTGGGTGCTGTGGTTGTAGCGGGTGATGGTGTAGAAGTTCGGCAACCCGTACCAGTACTCATAGCCGGTGCCGACGTCCAGGCGCAGCAGGCTGGCCTGCTGATGGTTGCCCAGCGGCTGGGTCGGGGTTAATCCCGCCGCCGACAGCTGCGAAACGCTGTATTTGGTTTTGAAACCATTCTCCAGCCCCGGCGCCTGGCCCAGCGCCTGCACCGCCACCAGATCGCCGCTCACCCAGCCGTGCTGTTTGAAGTAATTGGCCACGCTGCCGATCGCATCCACCGGGTCCCACAGGTTGATATGGCCGTCGCCGTTAAAGTCCACCGCGTATTGCTTATAGGAGGACGGCATAAACTGGCCGTAACCCATCGCCCCGGCGAAAGAGCCTTTCAGATCCAGCGGGTCGTCGCTTTCGCTGCGCGCCATCAGCAGGAAGGTTTCCAGCTCGGAGGAGAAGTATTCAGCACGGCGCGGATAGTTAAACGACAGGGTCGCCAGCGCGTCGAGGATGCGGGTTTTGCCCATCACCCGGCCCCAACGGGTCTCCACGCCGATAATGCCGACAATGATTTCCGGCGGTACGCCGTAGACCTGATAAGCGCGGTTGAGCGCGTCCTGATACTGATTCCAGAACACCACGCCGTTCTGCACGTTATCCGGGGTAATAAACTGTTTCTTGTAGCGCAGCCAGGCGCCGGTCGGCCCGGTCGGCGGCAGGCCGGTCGGCGCCTGACGATCCATCAGCCGCAGAACGTAGTCCAGACGCTTCGCCTGCGACAGGATCTCCTGCAGCTGCTGCCTGTCGAAGCCGTGCTTCGCCACCATCTTATCGATGAACTGCGCCGCTGCCGGGTTGTTGGCGAAGTCGCCGCCCATCTGCATCACGTTATGCTGCGGTTCCAGCAAAAAGCCGCCGGTTCCACTCGCCATCTCCGTTTCCGCGGGAGTCTTGGGTTTGCTGCTGCAGGCAGCGAGGAGCACACAAAGGGGAAGTACAGCCAGAGAGCGACGCTTCAACATGGGAATTCCGTTTAACAAATTCAGCAAGGGATAATTATGGTAAAGCATGCGACGACCAACAAGAAAGCGACAATCTGTTTGTAGACAAAATAGTCCTTCACCGCCCCCCTTCCTGGATGCTGTCATGCGCCTCGTGATTTCATCCTCTCAGCCCCAATCTTTCGAAATAAAATATTTATCTTTCATTTTGCGATCTATTTAACACTTTAAAATCTTTCAAAGTGATTAAAATCAGCCTGCAGTTAGCAAGAAAAATAACATGCTGAAGGAGAGAACAATGATTGACGTCGTGACCCACGGCGCAGAGTGGTTTATCGGCCTGTTTCAGAAAGGCGGCGAGGTATTTACCGGAATGGTGACCGGGATCCTCCCCTTGCTGATCAGTCTGCTGGTGATCATGAACGCGCTGATCAACTTTATCGGCCAGCAGCGGATCGAAAAACTGGCGCAGCGCTGCGCCGGGAACCCGATCTCCCGCTACCTGCTGTTGCCCTGCATCGGCACCTTTGTGTTTTGTAACCCGATGACCCTGAGCCTGGGCCGCTTTATGCCAGAGAAGTACAAGCCCAGCTATTACGCGGCGGCGTCCTACAGCTGCCACTCGATGAACGGCCTGTTTCCGCATATCAACCCCGGCGAGCTGTTCGTCTATCTCGGCATCGCCAACGGCCTCACCACCCTCGGCCTGCCGCTTGGGCCGCTGGCGGTGAGCTATCTGCTGGTCGGGCTGGTGACCAACTTCTTCCGCGGCTGGGTCACCGACCTGACCACCTCGATTTTCGAACGAAAAATGGCGATTCAGCTGGCTCAGAAAGTGCATCTGTCAGGAGCGACATCATGACCCGGATTCGTATTGAGAAAGGCACCGGCGGCTGGGGCGGCCCCCTTGAGCTCGACGTCGTCGAGGGCAAAAAGATCGTCTATATCACCGCCGGCACCCGCCCGGCGATCGTTGACCGCATCGCCAGCCTGACCGGCTGGCAGGCGGTGGACGGTTTTAAAGAGGGCGAACCGGCGGAAAGCGACATCGGCGTGGCGATTATCGACTGCGGAGGCACCCTGCGCTGCGGGCTCTACCCCAAGCGTCGTATCCCGACGGTGAATATCCATGCCACCGGCAAATCAGGGCCGCTGGCCCAATACATCACAGAAGATATCTACGTCTCCGGCGTCAAAGAGGAGAACATTCAGCGCATCGCGACCGACAGCGCGGTAGCTCCCGAGCCACCGGCGGAGAACAACCGCGCGGGTCGCGATTACGACGCCAGCAAAAAGATCACTGAACAGAGCGATGGCCTGCTGGCGAAGGTCGGGATGGGGATGGGCTCGGTGGTGGCGGTGCTGTTCCAGGCCGGGCGCGACACCATCGATACGGTGCTGAAGACTATTCTGCCGTTTATGGCCTTCGTCTCGGCGCTGATCGGCATCATCATGGCCTCCGGCATCGGCGACTGGATCGCCCATGGCCTGGCGCCGCTGGCCAGCCATCCGCTGGGTCTGGTGACCCTGGCGCTGATCTGCTCCTTCCCGCTGCTGTCGCCGTTTCTCGGCCCCGGCGCGGTTATCGCCCAGGTGATTGGCGTATTGATCGGCGTTCAGATCGGCCTCGGCAATATTCCCCCGCACCTCGCCCTGCCGGCGCTGTTCGCCATTAACGCCCAGGCCGCCTGCGATTTTATCCCGGTAGGCCTGTCGCTGGCTGAAGCCCGCCAGGATACCGTGCGCGTCGGCGTGCCGTCGGTGCTGGTCAGCCGCTTTTTGACCGGCGCGCCAACGGTGCTGATCGCGTGGTTCGTTTCCGGATTTATTTACCAGTAAGAGGGGCCAGAACATGACCGTGATTTACCAGACCACCATTACGCACATCGGCGCCTGCGCGACGATGGCGCTGGAAGAGCAGATGCTGATCACCTTCCGCGAGGGCGCCCCGGCGGATATCGAAGCGTACTGCTTTATTCACAACCACGGCGAGCTTGCCGGCGCGCTGCAGCCGGGCGCAGAGCTGCAGCTTGGCGAGCTGCGCTACCCGGTGACCGCCGTCGGCGAGGTCGCCGAACAAAACCTGCGCGAGCTGGGCCACATCACCCTGCGCTTTGATGGTCACCGCGAAGCGGAATTCCCCGGAACCGTGCACGTCGCGGGCCCGGTGCCGGACGCCATCGCGCCCGGCTGCGTACTGAAATTTGTTGCTTAACAGGAGAGAAAGATGAATCAGGTTGCTGTTGTCATTGGCGGTGGACAAACCTTAGGAGAGTTTCTGTGCCGCGGGCTGGCCGCCGAGGGCTACCGCGTGGCGGTGGTCGATATTCAGAGCGAAAAAGCCAGCCGCGTCGCCCAGGAGATTAACGCTGAATATGGCGAAGGCATGGCGTATGGCTTCGGCGCCGACGCCACCAGCGAGGCCAGCGTCACCGCGCTGGCCCACGGAGTGGATGAGATTTTCTCGCGTGTCGACCTGCTGGTGTACAGCGCCGGCATCGCTAAAGCGGCGTTTATTAGCGACTTTGCGCTGGGGGATTTCGACCGCTCGCTGCAGGTCAATCTGGTGGGCTACTTCCTCTGCGCCCGCGAGTTTTCCCGGCTGATGATCCGCGACGGCATTAAGGGACGCATCATTCAGATCAACTCGAAATCCGGCAAAGTGGGCAGCAAGCACAACTCCGGCTACAGCGCGGCGAAGTTCGGCGGCGTCGGCCTGACCCAGTCGCTGGCGCTGGATCTGGCGGAGTACGGCATTACCGTACACTCACTGATGCTCGGCAATCTGCTGAAGTCGCCGATGTTCCAGTCGCTGCTGCCGCAGTACGCCACCAAGCTCGGTATCGATGAGAGCGAGGTCGAGCAGTACTACATCGACAAGGTGCCCCTGAAGCGCGGTTGCGAATATCAGGATGTGTTGAACGTCCTGATGTTTTACGCCAGCCCGCAGGCGTCATACTGCACCGGTCAGTCGATCAACGTTACCGGCGGCCAGGTGATGTTTTAAAGGGATCCCGGATGGCGCCGCGCTTATCCGGGCGACAAAACGGTAGGTCGGGTAAGGCGTTAGCCGCCACCCGACAAAAATACGGCACCGCGGGTCGCTCGGGTTAGGCGCTCGCGCCGCGACCCGGGTTGTTCCCGGCCCCCTTAAGGAGACACCTATGGTTACCGCACTCATCACCGTCGCCGCCATCGCCTGGCTTACCCAACTGGCCTTCGGCGGCTGGCAGATCCGCCGCTTCAATCGCGCCTTCGACCGCCTGTGCCAGCAGGGTCGGGTGGGGGTCGGCCGCTCCGCCGGGCGCTTTCAACCGCGCGCCATCGTCGCTATCGCCGTTGATGATGACAACCGCATTTGCGACACGCTGCTGATGAAAGGCTTCACCATTTTCGCCCGACCGCAAAAAATCCCCGCGCTGGACGGCAAACATATCGGGGAATTGCAGCCTGATGTGATCTTTCCCCATGATCCGCGCTGTCAGAATGCACTATCATTAGCGCTTAATCCGAAACATGGATAATTTCGTTGTAAAAGTAAATATCTTGCGAAATTATCACTTCGAAACTTAAACGCAGGATAGACGCCTATGAAACCACGTCAGCGCCAGGCAGCCATTCTCGAGTTCCTGCAGTCGCAGGGAAAATGCTCGGTCGAAGAGCTGGCGCAACACTTCGATACTACCGGCACCACCATCCGCAAGGATCTGGTCACGCTGGAAAACGCCGGCACCGTCATTCGCACCTACGGTGGCGTGGTACTCAACAAAGATGAAGCCGATCCGCCGATCGATCATAAAACGCTGATCAACACCCATAAGAAAGCGCGCATCGCCGAAGCGGCGGTGCGCTTTATTCATGATGGCGACTCCCTCATCCTTGATGCCGGCAGCACGGTGCTGCAGATGGTCCCACTGCTCAGCCGCTTCAATAACATCACGGTGATGACCAACAGCCTGCATATCGTCAACGCCCTTGCCGAACTGGATAATGAACAGACTATCCTGATGCCCGGCGGCACCTTCCGCAAAAAATCGGCCTCCTTTCACGGCCAGCTGGCGGAAAACGCCTTCGAACAGTTCAGTTTCGACAAGCTGTTTATGGGCACCGACGGCATCGATCTGAACGCCGGCGTCACCACCTTCAATGAGGTGTATACCGTCAGCAAGGCGATGTGCAACGCCGCCCGCGAAGTGATCCTGATGGCCGACTCGTCAAAGTTTGGCCGTAAAAGCCCCAATATCGTCTGCGGCCTGGAGCGCGTGGATAAATTGATTACCGATGCCGATATTGACCCTGCATTCCAGCGGGCGCTGGAAGCCAAAGGCATAGAAGTCATCATTACTGGAGAACATCATGAGTAACTTTTTGTTAGAGGCCGGACGCCAGACCCTGATGCTGGAGCTACAGGAGGCGAGCCGCCTGCCGGAACGCCTGGGCGACGACTTCATCCGCGCGGCGGAAACCATCATCCACTGCGAGGGCAAACTGATTGTCTCCGGTATCGGTAAATCCGGTCATATCGGCAAAAAGCTGGCGGCGACTTTCGCCAGCACCGGCACCCCAGCCTTTTTTGTCCATCCGGCGGAAGCGCTGCACGGCGATCTTGGCATGCTCGACGGCCGCGACGTGATGCTGTTTATCTCCTACTCCGGCAGCGCGAAAGAGCTGGATCTGATCGTGCCGCGGCTGGAGGAAAAAGGTATCCCGCTGCTGGCGATGACCGGCAAATCCACCTCGCCGCTGGCGCTGGCGGCGAAAGCGGTGCTGGATATCGCCGTCGAGCGAGAGGCCTGTCCGATGCACCTGGCGCCGACCTCCAGCACCGTCAACACCCTGATGCTTGGCGATGCGCTGGCGATGGCGGTCATGCAGGCCCGCGGCTTCAATGAAGAGGATTTTGCCCGCTCCCACCCGGCAGGGGCGCTCGGCGCGCGTCTGCTGAATAAAGTGCATCACCTGATGCGCCGCGACGACGAAGTGCCGCGCGTCGGCACGGACGCCAACGTCATGAACGCAATGCTCGAGCTAAGCCGCACCGGGCTCGGCCTGGTGGCGGTCTGCGATGAGGCCAACCGCGTGCAGGGGGTCTTCACCGACGGCGACCTGCGCCGCTGGCTGGTGGGCGGCGGCACCTTAAACGACGGCGTCGCGCAGGCGATGACCCGCAACGGCGTGACGCTACAGGCGGAGAGCCGCGCGGTGGAAGCTAAAGAGCGGCTGATGAAGCACAAAATCAGCGCCGCGCCGGTAGTCGATGAAAACGGCCAACTGGTCGGCGCCATCAACCTGCAGAACTTTTACCAGGCCGGGATCCTTTAAGCCCCAGACGTTTCGCCAGCCGGTGCAGGTTGGCGACGTCGAGTTCCAGCGCGCGGGCGGTCGCCGCCCAGTTGCCCTGATGTGCCGCCAGCGCGCGGGCAATCGCCTCGCGCTGGAAATTATCCGTGGCTTCGCGCAGATTCACGTTGCCCATTGCCGGCGCCGCTGCCGCCGCCTCGGTCGGCAACGTCGGCGCAGTCGCCGTAAACTCGAAATGCTGCGGCTCCAGTACTATGTCATCGCCAGCCTGAGTAGCCCGCGCCAGCACCACCGCGCGGTGAATGGCATGCTCCAGTTCGCGCACGTTGCCAGGCCACGACCACTGCTGCAGCCTGTTTCGCGTTGCCTCACTTAAAATTACCCGCGCCAGCCCCATCCGCAGGCGGCACTGCTCGCAAAAATAGCCAGCCAGCAGCACCACGTCATTTTCCCGCTCGCGCAGCGCCGGAACCGACAGCGGGAAGACGCTCAGCCGGTGATAGAGGTCGGCGCGAAAGCGCCCTTCCACCACCTCCTGGCGCAGATCGCGGTTGGTGGCCGCCAGCACCCGCACATCGACCCGCAGGCTGCGGTCATCACCGACACGCTGAATATCACCATACTGCAGGACGCGCAGCAGCTTCGCCTGCAGCGCCAGCGACAGCTCGCCGATTTCGTCGAGGAACAGCGTGCCGTTATCGGCCATCTCAAATTTGCCGCTGCGATTGCTGATAGCCCCGGTAAACGCCCCTTTCACGTGACCGAACAGCTCGCTCTCCGCCACGCTCTCCGGCAGCGCCGCGCAGTTGAGGTACACCAGCGGGTTAGCCGCACGCGGCGATCCCTGATGCACCGCCTTCGCCACCAGCTCCTTACCGGTCCCCGTTTCGCCGCTGATCAGCACGTTCAAATCCGAGGCGGCGACAATCTCGATCTCTTTTTTCAGCTGCAGCATCGGCGCCGACAGGCCGATGATCTCCTGACGCTCCGGCTGCGGGTAATTCACCACCTGCGCGGGCAGGACGTTTTGCGCTTCAAGGCGGGCGATAAGCAGCGCGTTATTCAGCGCCCCGGCCACCAGCGCGGCAATCAGTCGCAGCTCTTCATCGCTGAAGCTGTCGAAGCGGTCGGCATCCATGCCGTCAAGAGTTAGCGCGCCGATCAGCGTTTGCCCGGCAAACAGCGGCAACCCCACGCAGGCGTGAACCTTGAGGCTCTCCTGGCCGGGGATCAGGCCGTCATAGGGGTCCGGCAGGTCGCTGTCCGCCGGGAAGCGCACCACATCGCCGGCGCGGGCGATAGCCTCCAGCCGCGGATGCCCATCCAGTGCAAAGCGCCGGCCAAGCACATCCTGCGCCAGACCATCGATCGCCAGCGGCACAAACTGATGGGCCTCATAGCGCAGCAGCGCCGAGGCGTCGCAGCCAAGGATCTGCCGCAGGGTGGCGATCAGGCGCGAAAAGCGGTCGACGTGGCCGATATCACTTTGTAAATCAATGGCGATTCTCGCCAGCGCCTCGACGGAAAAACTCATCATCGCTCCATTGTCATTTTGACAGTTTATATAGTCATATCGACTATTTTAATCATTGTCATTTTGACAGCAACTAAAATCATGAAAATTTAAAAATTCATTTTATTCAATAATTTAAAAAACTGGCACGCAACTTGTAATACATCAATCAACTCACTTTGAACACACTGTATTAATTGAGGTTGCTATGTCTATTGTGGTGAAAAATAACATTCTTTGGGTTGGCCAACGTGACTGGGAAGTGCGTGATTTCCACGGCACCGAATATAAAACGCTGCGCGGCAGCAGCTATAACAGCTATCTCATCCGCGAAGAGAAAAACGTGCTGATCGATACCGTCGATCATAAATTCAGCCGCGAGTTCGTGCAGAATCTGCGCCGCGAAATCGACCTCGCCGACCTCGACTACATCGTTATTAACCACGCCGAAGAGGACCACGCCGGCGCGTTGACTGAGCTGATGATGCAGATCCCGGATACGCCGATCTACTGCACCGCCAACGCCATCGACTCCATCAACGGCCATCACCACCATCCGGAGTGGAACTTCCACGTGGTGAAAACGGGCGACACCCTCGATATCGGCAATGGTAAGCAGTTGATCTTCGTCGAAACGCCAATGCTGCACTGGCCGGACAGCATGATGACTTACCTGACCGGCGACGCGGTGCTGTTCAGCAATGACGCCTTCGGCCAGCACTACTGCGACGAACATCTGTTCAACGATGAAGTGGACCAGACTGAACTGTACGAACAGTGCCAGCGCTACTACGCCAACATCCTGACGCCCTTCAGCCGCCTGGTGACGCCGAAAATTAACGAAATTCTCGGCTTCAACCTGCCGGTAGCGATGATTGCCACCTCCCACGGCGTGGTCTGGCGCGATAACCCGACGCAAATCGTCGAGAAATACCTCGAATGGGCGGCGGATTATCAGGAAGATCGCATCACGATTTTCTACGACACCATGTCCAACAACACCCGCATGATGGCGGACGCCATTGCCCAGGGGATCACCGAGGTCGACCCACGGGTGGCGGTGAAAATCTTTAACGTCGCCCGCAGCGACAAAAACGACATTCTGACCAACGTTTTCCGCTCAAAAGGCGTGCTGGTGGGCACCTCCACCATGAACAACGTCATGATGCCGAAAATTGCCGGGCTGGTGGAAGAGATGACCGGGCTGCGTTTTCGCAACAAACGCGCCAGCGCCTTTGGCTCCCACGGCTGGAGCGGCGGCGCGGTAGACCGCCTGTCCACCCGCCTGCAGGATGCCGGGTTTGAAATGTCCCTGAGTCTGAAGGCCAAATGGCGCCCGGATATCGACGCGCTCGAACTGTGCCGCCAACACGGGCGCGACATCGCCCGCCAGTGGGCGCTCGCTCCATTGCCGGTTGCTGAAGCGACAGTCACGCCGGAACAACAGGAGTGCGCCTGTGCCGCCGCCGCGGCCGCCGATCTCGGTCCCATGATGCAGTGCAGCGTCTGCCAGTGGGTGTATGACCCGGCGAAGGGCGAACCTAACCAGGATGTGCAGCCGGGTACGCCGTGGAGCGACGTGCCGGATAACTTCCTCTGCCCTGAATGTTCGCTGGGTAAAGATGTGTTTGATGTTCTGGCAACGGAGGCAAAATGAGTGATGGCATCGTCATCATCGGCTCGGGCTTCGCGGCCCGCCAGCTGGTGAAAAATATTCGTAAGCAGGATGCCGAGATCCCGCTGACCCTCATCGCCGCCGACAGCATGGATGAGTATAACAAGCCCGAGCTCAGCCACGTCATCAGCCGCGGACAGCACGCCGACGATCTGACTCTGCAAAGCGCCGGCGAGTTCGCCGAACAGTACCACCTGCGCTTGTTTCCCCATACCTGGGTGAGCGATATCGACGCTGAAAACCATCGGGTGAAAAGCCTGGATAAGCAGTGGCGCTACGACAAACTGGTGCTGGCCACCGGCGCCACGCCGTTTATCCCCCCGGTGCCGGGCCGCGAGCTGATGCTAACGCTGAACAGCCAGCGCGAATATGGCGCGGCGCAGAGCCAGCTCCGCGACGCCAGGCGGGTGCTGATCGTCGGCGGCGGCCTGATTGGCTGCGAGCTGGCGATGGATTTCTGTCGCGCCGGTAAAGCGGTAACGGTGGTCGATAATGCCGCCAGCGTGCTGGCGGCGCTGATGCCGCCGGAGGTCAGCAGCCGTCTGCAGCATCGCCTCACCGGGATGGGCGTCCATCTGATGTTAAAAACGCAGCTGGAAGGGCTTGAACACACCGCCGACGGCATCCGCGTCAGTCTCGACCGCCAGCGCGCGATAACCGTCGATGCGGTGGTGGCCGCCGCCGGCCTGCGCCCGGAAACCTCGCTGGCGCGCCACGCCGGACTGCAGATTAACCGCGGCGTGGTGGTCAATAGCCAGCTGCAAACCAGCGACCCGGCGATTTACGCCCTCGGCGACTGTGCGGAAATCAACGGTACGGTACTGCCGTTCCTGCAGCCGATTTTGCTCAGCGCCATGTGCCTGAGTAAAAACCTGCTGGCGCAGGCAGGCGAACTCAAGCTGCCGCCAATGCTGGTGAAGGTGAAGACCCCGGATCTGCCGCTGCATCTGGCCGGCGACACCCGCCGCGAGGATCTGACGTGGAACATCGTGGCCGCCAAAGAGGGGCTGGTGGCGAAAGGGCTGGATGCGGCGAATCAACTGCGCGCCTTTGTGGTCAGCGAAGACAAGATGAAAGACGCCTTCGCGCTGCTCAAACAGCTGGTGAGTGAATGACCTTCCAGGCAGCCCTGTTTTGCCGTTAGTTTGCCGGGTGGCGCTACGCTTACCCGGCCTACGGATGTAACCCGTAAGCTCAGATACGGTAGGCCCGCGCAAGCGCAGCGCCGCCGGGCACGTGTTCATTACCTCCCACGCATCCCTGTTACGCCGCCATTTTGCCGGGTGGCGCTACGCTTACCCGGCCTACGGATCGTCCAACCTGTCGTTAATATATTCACCATGGTTGCTGAAACTGCCGGTGCTGACGGCCTCAAAATCGCTGAGACGTTCCCGGAAGGCCGGGGCAGCCCGCATGGATGCGGGCTGAGGGCCGTGTTTTGCACGGACGCTGCCTCGGCCCGACCCGAAGCCTGCCGGGATAAGTCGAAGGGACCGCGTAGCGGCGATTTTGCTGGCCGGAGCCCGGGGGTACAGGGGGCGGCGGCGACTGGCCGCCCCCTGTGCGCTCCCTGCGCCATGCCATGCATAACGCAGAAGATTAACCGGGAGCGCAATGTACGCTGAAATCACACGCGACAGACGCTTTTTGCCGGAGTGAGAAAATGGCAATCCAATAACCGTATCTGCAATACACGCATCCCTGTTGCGCCGCCATTTTGCCGGGTGGCGCTACGCTTACCCGGCCTACGGATGTAGCCCGTAAGCTCAGATACGGTAGGCCCGCGCAAGCGCAGCGCCGCCGGGCGAGCATAGCTCACCTCCCAGGCGATCCTGTTGCACGGTTAGTTTGCCGGGTGGCGCTGCGCCTTACCCGGCCTGCGGATGCCGCCCGTAAGCTCATCAGGGCAAAATAATTAACCGGAAGCGCAGGTTCGATTAACACTTAATACGTTGTTTCTGTCTGAGCCGACTCCTGCAGCGCCTGCAGAATATTGGCCGCGGCAGCGGTCCCCATTTTCACGTAAGAGGCATCGCTTACGCCGCCCACATGCGGAGACAGAATCACATTATCGATCGCCTGCCAGATGTGGGGCGTGGTTAATGGTTCACTGTTAAAGCTGTCGAGCGCCGCCCAGCGCAAGGTCCCCGCTTTTAATGCCGCGGCCAGCGCCGCATCGTCAATCAACCCGCCGCGCGCGGTATTGACCAGGATGGCGCCCGGCTTACACTGCGCCAGCGTGGCGGCATTGATCATTCCCCTGTTTTGTTGCGTCAAGGGGCAATGAAGGGACAGCACATCGGCCTGCCTGAGCAGATCGTTAAGTTCAGCAACACGTTCACATCCCGGCGGGACCGCTTTCGCATAGGGATCGTAAGCCAGAACCTTCATACCAAAGGCACAGGCAATCTTCGCCACCCGGCTGCCAATGGCGCCCAGGCCGATGAGTCCCAGCGTTCTGCCCTCAAGCTCAAGCGATTTATGCGTGGATTTATCCCAGTGCCCTTCACGCAGGCGGCGGTCGAGCGGAATGACCGACTTAGCACAGGCCAAAATTAATGCCCAGGTATGTTCGGACACCGCGGCGGCATTCGCCCCGATCGCTGCGCGAACCAGAATGCCGCGCGCGGCAGCCGCCTCGGCGTCAATGACATCAATGCCGCTGCCATGTTTGGCAATCACCTTCAATGCCGGGGCCGCATCCATAACGGCGGCAGTGATGTGGCCATAGCGCACCAGGATCGCGACGGGATTGTGCTGCTGGCACAGAGCGATCAGCTGGGCCTCTGTAGGCTGGCGGCCGGCAAAGACAAGTTCGTAATCTTCCAGCATCCCCAGCGCCGCGTCAGCCAAATCGCTGCCGGTAATCAGTACCACGTTTTTAGCACTCATGGCAGCGTCTCCCCTTCGCTCAGCATCCCCGCCTGACGCAGGGCGCCCTCCAGCCAGTGCGGACGTAGATCGCCATCGCGGATAGCAACCAGACGTTTTGCTTCCATCTCCAGTTTGCCTTTCGCCAGTTCGATGATGGTGCGGACTTCCTCGCGTGGGATAACGACCACGCCGTCAATATCCCCGACCACTAAGTCCCCCGCCTGCACCGCGGCGCCGCCGACCGAAATGGCATGATTGACCCGGCCTGGAATGAACTTGGTCGGGCCGCACGGGTTCAGGCCGGCAGCGAACACCGGGAAGCGTTGTTTGCTTAAGGTCTCCGCATCGCGAACGGCGCCATCGATAACGATCCCGGCGATACCGCTGGCCTGCGCCTGCGTGGCCATGATCTCCCCCAGCAGCGCGCAGGAGAGATCGCCTTTCCCGTCGATCACTAATATATCGCCAGGTTTAGCGACAGCCATCGCGGCGTGAATAGCCAGGTTATCCCCCGGGCGGACCTCGACGGTAATCGCCGGCCCGGCGACCGCCATATGCGGCGCCAGCGGCTTGATGCGGCCATGTAATGTGCCACGGCGTCCGGCCACGTCAGCCAGAATGGCGGCCTGAAATTCGGCGGCCTGACGGACTTCTTCCGCGGTAACACGCGCAATAGCAAAATTGATGAGTTTCTGTTGCGAAGCAGGCATGGTAACTCTCCATTTGTTTTACTAGATACAACTCATGTGTACTATATAAAACAACTATACGTGCATTGCTTCGCTTTTCGCCAGTGTTGCGAAGTTGTTTGTGATGTAAACACGAAGTTACTCACAAAATTCAGGTACAATTTTGTTCGGCAAAAAGGAGAACATGATGGGGAATGAAGGCGTAATTGCCGTTGAAAAGGCGCTGGCTTTACTTGATTGCTTCCGTCCCGGTAATGACAGTCTGACGTTAACGGAGCTGGCCCAGCTTTCGGGATATCACAAAACAACCGTTTATCGCCTGATGAATTCGCTTGAGCGAATGAACTACATCATCCGGCACGACGATGGCACCTATACGCTCGGCCACCGTCTGCTCTATCTTGGCAAGCTCTATGAGCAATCATTTGAACTTGCCAGAGTGGTACAGCCGGAATTGCAGGCGCTGTCACAGGCCTCCAGCGAAAGCGCAAGCTGGTATGTGATTGAGGGGGGGCAACGCCTGTGCCTGTTCCGCGCCGAAGCCTCCCAGGGATTGCGCCACAGCAACCTGCCTGGCAGCCAGTTCCCGCTGGATGGTTCCGCTATCAGTAAGGTTTTACGCCGCTGGGGATTGGGTGAATCGTTGCCGGAAGACGAACCGACGCTGCCGTTCTATACCTCCGGCGCGCGCGACCCGCACACCGCGGCCTTCGCCATGCCAGTGTTTGGCGTCCACGATAAACTGATCGCGGCGCTGGCCCTGACCGGGCCGGCATCGCGTCTGACGGAAGATCGTAAAGCGAGCGGCATCAGCCAGCTCATGCAGGAGACGGCCAACCGCCTGTCGCTCAAGCTAGGCGCCAGTAAGACATTCTGCGAAACGTTTTACGGTGTGAAAGAGTAAGCTTTGCTGAGAAGGCGGGAAAAATCCCGCCTTTGCTTATTAATGGGTCATCTGTTTTTCCTGCCTGGCCGTCTGCGAGTAACGGCGCCCCATGGCCAGCACCGCAATGCCGCCTGCCAGACACAAGCCTGCTAGCGGGAGCATCGCCAGCGTATGGCTTCCTGTCCGTTCGCTAATCATGCCGTAGGCATTCACCATCACCGCGCCGCCAATCAGGTTGGCGATCGCCCCGATGGCCGCCAGCCCGGCGGCGGCTGAGGTGCTGCTCATCCAGCCCGACGCCAGCGCCCAGAAGGGCCCCTTCATCGCATAAGCGCCAATCAGAATGGTGCTGAGGATCGCAATGGTGGCCGGCAGCGACAGATTGATAAACGCCGCAAACACACCGCCCGCGATCATAAAGAGGGTGAGCGCCGTGTGCCAGCGGCGTTCATTACTTCGATCCGAACTGCGCCCCCAGACAATCATCAGCACCGAGGCCAGACCATAGGGGATGGCATTAAGCAGCCCGGTGGTCAGGTTATCCAGATGGAACGACTTCAGCAGCTGGGGAGACCAGACGCTAAGGGTCGTGCCGGCAGAAGAGGCGCCGGCGTAAATCAGCGCCATGAGCCAGATTTGACGATGCTTCAACAGTTGCCAGGTGGAGGTGTGGCCGATCTGTTTCTGCTGTTGGCGCTCCGCCTGAAGCGTGTTTTCCAGCCATGCTTTCTGACGATCGTTTAACCAGCCAGCCTGGTGTGGACGGTCCCGCAAGATGAAAAACGCGGCTATCCCCAGCAGGACCGCCGGCAGCCCTTCAATAATGAATAACAGATGCCAGCCGCGCAGGCCTAACCACCCATCCATCATCAGTATCAACCCGGAAAGCGGGGAACCGATAAAGTTAGCCAGCGGAATGGCCACCATAAACGAGGCGATGATCCGCGCCCGGTAGCGCGACGGGATCCACCAGGTCAGATAGAGCACCACGCCCGGGAAAAAGCCCGCTTCGGCAGCCCCCAGCAAAAAGCGTACGATGTAAAGGGAGGTGGTATTTTGCACCAGCGCCATACACATCGATACCACTCCCCAGCTGATCATAATGCGCGGGATCCACAATCGTGCCCCCACCTTCTGCATCGCCAGGTTGCTGGGTACTTCAAAGATAAAGTAGGCCACAAAATACAAGCTGCTGGCGAAGCCGAAAGCCGCCTTACTCAGGCCCAGATCCTGATTCATCTGCAGCGCCGCCATGCCTATGTTGCCGCGGTCAATAATCGATACCAGGTAGCTCACCACCAGGAAAGGCAGGATGCGCCAGATAACCCGTCGCATGGTTTCTTTTTCCAGCGCGTCGTTATCGCTCGCGCGGTGCGGTAATTGATCGGTCATGGTTTCCTCGCAGGGTTTCATTATGTTTATCAGGAAAACGATGTAGAGATGAAATAAGTTACTTCAGCTTGATGCCTCTGGTTTCCGGCGCTCGCCACACCACCAGCATCGCCGCAAGGAAAGCAACCACGGTCGTCGCCAGTCCCGCGGTGAAACCGCCAGCGTTGGCGACAGCGCCAATCAGTAGCGGCGCAATAAATCCGCCCAGACGGCCTCCGTTATAGGCGAGCCCCATCAGGAAGCCCCGGGATGAGGTGTCCCCGATGATTTCCGCCAGGAAGGGTCCCGAGCCCGCAAAAATACCGTTAACCCCGAAACCGGCCATGAAAATCGCCACCATCAGAATGAAGGGTTGCGTGGTCACAAGGTACAGCGCGACGGCAATGGCGCCGGTTAACAGATAAATCAGGAACATCGGACGGCGTCCCCACTTATCCGCCAGCACCGAAAACACCAGAAAACCCGCGATGGCCCCAGCCTGCAGCGCAAGTACAAACTTCAGGCTGTGCAAAAAATCCAGATGTTTGACTTCCCGCAGATAGGTGGGTGTCCAGGTAAATACGCCCCAGAACAGATACTGAATAAAAAAGATAAAGACAAAGGCCAACAGCAGACCTCGCAGATTCTGTTTACCCAGCTTGACGGCAGGTTGACGACTCGTCGCCTTCGCCTGTTGACGAGCAAGCCAAACCTGCGATTCCGGTGTGAACCAGGCGACCACACTCATAATGAATACCGGCAGCGCGCCGATCATAAACAGATAGCGCCATGCACCCTGCTCCAGGCCGCCGTTGACCGAGCTGACGATTGCCGTCAGGCTGATAGCCAGAATAGCGCCAACAGGTAAGCCCATTTGCATCAACGCGCCGCCGCGCGCGCGCCGTTCAGGTCGCCAGGTTTCAGCTATCAGCGCCGCGCCCGAGGTCCACATTCCGCCCATACCCAGCGCGCCGCAAAAACGTAAAAGCGCGAAATGTTGTTGATCGTGCGTAAAGGCTAACAGGCCGGAAAAGAGTGAATAGATGGCGATACAGATCAGCGCCGTTTTCACACGCCCAATTTTGTCGGCGATAAAACCAAACAGGATCCCGCCAATAATCTGCCCCCCGGCCGTGACGCTGATAAACAGCCCAAGCTCGGTTTTATTAATACCGAACACCACGCCCAGCACTGGCAACAGCAATGAAAGCAGAAAGGAGTCGTAGCTTTCAAATGTCCAGCCAAGGCCGCCCAGCGCCAGCGTCCGCCTCTCAGCGACGCGTTGTGGCAATGCGTCAGGCGTCGCTTTAGTCGCAGTAAATTGATTTAGCTCGCTTTTACTGGTCATTGATATTCTCCACAGAGGTTAACCGATAACAGGTTGCGGCGGTACGCCAGAACAACTGCGCCTGTTCGTCAGGGGACGCCTGTTGCGCCAGGCGTTTGCAGGCGTTCCAGAAAACGCCGTAGCTGAACATGCCTTTATCGACGGGAAAGTTGCTGGCGAACATGCAGCGTTCGGCACCGAAAAGAGAAACAATGGTCTCAAACCACGGCATCCATGCCTGTGCCAGCATTTGCGAATCCGGCGGCGTCTCTGCCGCTGCGAAGTGAAACCCCCTGACCGTCATCCCAAAGCCGCTAATTTTTACGCATACGTTCGGCAGTTCCGCCAGACGTCGCATACCGTTTCGCCACTGCTGAAACATGTCCGGATCCCGTTCTGAACAGGGTCCAACGCCGACCGGCCCGCCGCAGTGATCGATCACAATCTGTAACGTTGGTATTTCCCGCGCCAGATCGGCAATCTCCTCCAGCTGCGTGTGGTAAACCCATACATCGAGCGACAATGCATGCCTCGCGAGACAGGCAGCGCCCCGGCGGAACGGAGCGCTCTGCGCCAGGCCTGCCGGTGGCGTAACCGGGCTGGAGGTTACCCGCGGATCGAGATGCCAAGCCAACGGATTGCGCATCCCTCGCAGCCGCCCGCCGGATAACGCTATCGCGCGCTCAATGGCAGGCTGCATCGCGTCCCCCGCCAGTAAACTGAGCCCGCCGATGATGGCTTCGCATCCGAGCGCGTTTGCATAATGACCGCTGGCGAACATCGCGGCGATACCGCTGGCAAACTCGATTTCACCAAGCGGTTTAAGCGTCTCCGGCCCGTCGCGACGCAACATAGAGCGGCATTGCACATAGACCGATGAGACAACGCGATGCCCTGAGGTCTGGATATCGTCGCTGAACTCATGGGTGAGATAGCGGCCGGTTTGCCGATCCCAAAGATGATGATGCGCATCAATGATGGGCAGCTCGGGTTGTAATGGCGCTTCACGATGTAACGCAAGCCACTCGTTTCTGACCGCAAGGTGCGGCGCGGTAACGATCTCCATGAACACCTCGTTTTGTTTTACCCTGTACAACAGTGTTTTATTTTACAAAACTACTATAACGAGGCTGCCGTGTTTTTATCCAGTTAACGATTGGTTTAAATGATGTAAATAAGAGGTGAATCACAGATGTATAAGGTCGTTAAAAGCGGGGGAAGGGAGGGGCTAACAGAAATTAATATGTTTTCAATAAGTTAAAAATCAGCCTGAGTGACACCGATACAATGCCTCACCACGAGCAGCAGGCTCCTGCGTAAAACAGTGCGGGCAGCATACGCCACGCAGGCCCACGTAGCGCCGCCGGACAGTTGTTGTCGCCCGGCTTAGCGCAGCGCAAGCCGGGAAAATGCTGAATCTAACGCGCCAGATTATCGTAGCCGCGCCAGCGATAGTTGAGCACCGACAGCGCCCAACAGGCGACAAACAGCCCGACCACCACAAACCCGGCGTCGCCGAGGTTGTCGTTTAACACCCCGACCCAGCGCCATATTCCGCCGCTGAGCGCAAACTTATCCATCAGCAGACCCAGCGCTTCCAGGCCGCCGATAAACAGCGCCACCACCACCGAAGTGCCGGTGATGGTCATGTTGTAGTAAAGCTTGCGCTGCGGCTTGCTGAACGCCCAGCCGTAGGCGCCGACCATCAGCACGTTATCGAGGGTGTCCACCAGCGCCATGCCGCTGGCGAACAGCGCCGGGAAGACCATAATCGACCAGACGGAAATCCCGCTCGACGCGCCGGCGGCGGAGATGCCCAGCACGCCGATTTCGGTGGCGGTATCAAACCCGAGGCCGAACAGGAAACCGACCAGGTACATCTGCCAGCTGCGGCTGACCAGACGAAAGGTTTTGCCAAACAGCCAGCTCATCACCCCGCCGCCGCTGACGATCTCGTCGCTCACCGGCTCACCGCGCTTCCACGCCCGAAAGCTGCGCCAGACGCTGCGCAATATCACCAGGTTGATAAAGGCCATCGCCAGCAGAAACAGCGCCGACACCGCGGTGCCGATGACGCTGCCGGTGTCGTGCAGCCAGCTCATCTGCGCGCTGAAGGCCGTGGCGGTCGCGGCAATCGCCGCCGAGGCCAGCACCACAATCGACGAGTGGCCCAGCGAGAACCAGGCCCCGACGGCGAAAGGCCGCCGCCCCTGTTGCATCATCTTGCGGGTGACGTTATCAATCGCCGCGATATGGTCGGCGTCCACCGCGTGGCGCAGACCGTAGCCCCAGGCCAGCAGGCTGGCGGCCATCAGCGCGCCGCTGTCGCCAAAGGCCTGCAGCGCCCAGCACCAGGCCAGTAGGTTCGCCGCGATCAACCCCAGCACCAGTCCCGCAGCGCGCGGCTGCTGGCGTAAAACTGTCATTATCATTGTTGTGTTCCTTGAGCCTGTCCGCGGGCGGCGGCGATCACCGCCTGACCATAGGCGATTGCGCCGTCGCCGGCCGGCAACTGCTGCGCAAACAGCAGAGTAAAATCCGCCAGATAAAAGGTCAATCGCGCCGCCAGCAGGCGGTTATGCAGCACTCCGCCGCTGCAGACCATCGTGTCGATGCCGCGGGCGATGGCGCAGTCGCGGGCCATCGCCGCCAGTCCGCTGGCCAGGGCGTCATGGAATGCCCAGGCTTTTTGCGCCGGGGTCGCCTGCCAGCGCAGCCACTGTCGCCAGAAGGTGGCTAAGTCCAGCGCATTGCCGCGCCACGGCAGCGTGACCGGATGGCAGACGCCGGAGCAGCTGGCGGCCAGCGCCTCCAGCCTACAGGCCGCCTCGCCCTCATAGCTCAGGCTCTCCGGGGCGCAGTCCAGCGCGCAGGCGACGGCATCAAACAGCCGTCCGCAGGACGAGGCGCGCGGCGCGTTAATACCGCGATCGATGGCCTGCGCCAGCAGCGGCCAGTTGCGCTGGCGCAGCGTACCGGTCTGCGGGTAATCCTGCCAGTCAGGGATAAAGGCCAGGCACTGAGCCAGCAGATTACGCCACGGCTGACGCGCCGCCAGGTCGCCTCCCGGCAGCGCGACGGCCGGCAACCCGCCGAGATGTTCGCACTGGCGATAGTTAACCCGCAGGCACTCCCCGCCCCATAGCGCGCCGTTCTCCCCCATGCCGATTCCGTCGAGGATCAGGGCGATGACGTCTCCGCCGTCGAGCGGCCAGCGGTGCTCCGCCAGGCACGCCGCAGCGTGAGCATGGTGATGTAGCACTGTCTCTACCGGCAGCGGCAGAGTCGCCGCCCACTGCGTCGAGCGATAGCCGGGATGGGCGTCAACCACTACCCGCTGCGGCATAAAGGCGTAGATGTTCTGCATCAGCTGTAGCGCGCTGCGCCACTGCTGCTCGACGCCCTCCTCGCCAAGATCGCCAAAGTGCTGGCTGAGAACCGCTTCGCCCCCGCGCGCCAGGCAGAAGGTGTTTTTCATGTCCGCGCCCAGCGCCAGCAGCGGCGGAACCTTCTCCAGACCCGGCGGCAGCGGCAGCGCATCCGGGACATAGCCCCGGGCGCGGCGCAGCATTTCTCCGCTCGAGCGCACCAGCGTATCATCCATCCGCTGCACGATGTCGCGGTTATGGAGCAAAAAGCCGTCGGCGATGTCGACTAAGTCGTTGAGCGCCTGAGTATTACTTAACGCCGGCGGGCGGCCGCTAAGGTTGCCGGAGGTCATCACGATAGGGCGCGCCAGCGCCTGCAGAAGCAAATGCTGCAGCGGATTAGACGGCAGCATCACCCCAACTTCCGCAAGCCCTGGCGCAATCTCGTCGCACAGGCCGGAGACCTGCGCTTTGCTAATCAGTACGATGGGCGCCGCCGGGGAGCCCATCAGCGCCGCGGCGTCGGCAGGTAACCCCGCCGCAGAGGGCAGCATCACCGCCAGCGGTTTCGCCGGACGGTGTTTCCTCGCCCGCAGTGTGGCAACGGCAGCAGGGTTGCCGGCGTCGCAGGCCAGATGAAAGCCGCCGACGCCTTTTATCGCCACGATGTCGCCCGCCGCCAGCCGGGCGATAGCCGACTGCAGCGCCGCCTCGCCGTCCAGCGTTTCCCCTTGCGCCCGCCATTCCAGTCGCGGCCCGCAGTCGGGGCAGGCCACCGGCTGGGCGTGAAACCGGCGATCGGCAGGATCGCGGTATTCCGCCTCGCAGGGCGGGCAGAGCGGAAACGGCGCCATCGCGGTAAATGGCCGGTCGTAAGGCATCGCGCGAATAATGGTTAACCGCGGCCCGCAGTGGGTACAGTTGATAAAGGGGTAGCGGTAGCGGTGCGCCCGGGGATCATTCATCTCCGCGAGGCACGCCGGGCAGGTCGCGGCATCGGGCACGATCTGGGTGCGCATCCGTCCCGCCCCGCTCTCGCGGATGGTGAAATCCTGCGGCGGAGCCGCCCAGCGATAAGGGGCGCAGACGAGGCTGTCGATCCGCGCCAGCGGCGGGCAGTGGGCAGCGAGGGCGGCAGTAAAACCATCATCGTCCCCGGCCAGCCGCACCAGCACGCCGTCGCCGTCGTTACAGACATCGCCGCAGCGCGCCTGCCCCTGAGCCAGCTGCCAGACAAAGGGGCGGAACCCCACCCCCTGCACTTTACCGCGAATGCGGATTTGCACCCCGTTCATGCCTGAGCTTACCAGGCCAGCGCCGTGCGGCGACGTTTCTCTTGATTCATCTGCTCCAGCTTGTTGCGGTCTACGCAGACCAGGGCGTGCGTCGGGCAGACCTCCATGCAGGCCGGGCCGCTGTCGCGGTGGAAGCAGAGATCGCACTTGTTGGCTTCGGCTTTTTCCGCCACGACGTTCAGTCCGGCGCCGCTATGGCGGATCACCGGCCGCACCACTACCTCCATCGCCCCGTACGGGCAGGCGACGACGCAGGTTTTGCAGCCGATGCAGCGCTCCTGCATCACATGAACAAAGCCTTTATCGCGGCTGATGGCGCCGTTCGGGCAGACGTTGGCGCACGGGGCGTCCTCACACTGACGGCAGGCGGTGGCCGTGGAGACATTGACCCCTTTGATGACGTGAATACGCGGCTGAAAGGTGTGCGGCGTCAGGGAGGCGCAGTCCTGATGTTCCTGATGGGAGACCACGCAGGCTACTTCGCAAGTGCGACAGCCGATGCATTTGCTCGCATCGGCAATAATGAAACGGTTCATCCATTTCTCCAGCTGTAAGAGGGTTAGGCGCCGGAGTATGCATAATACGTTCCAGTTTTTATCTTATTGATAATAAGTAAAATTTAATGGTTAGCGCGCTGTCATCGTCAGTAGTGACGATGACAGCTGACGACGTCAGGCGCAGGGACCTGACACCAGCGACTCACGCTCGATCAGCACCCCGGGGAAACTCTGCTGAACATTGAATTCCCCGCCATCGAGCATAAATATCAGGCGATTAATGCTCTCTTTAATCATCTCCGTCACCGGCACCCGGACGCTGGCGAGCGACGGCACCATGTACGGCGCCAGCACAATATCGTCAAACCCCACCACCGAGACCTGCTCCGGCACCTTAACGCCCAGCTGGTGAAGCTGCTTCATCGCCCCGATGGCCATATCGTCATTGCTCGCCACCAGCGCGCTGTAGGTCACCCCGCGCTGACGCAGGCTCTCCACCGCCGCCGCGCCGGTTTCCGGCGTCCAGCGTCCTTCGGCGATGAGCGCCTCGTTGAGGGGAATGCCGTGGCCAGCCAGCGCGTCTTTGTAGCCGGCAAGGCGCTCGACGCCGGTGGGCGAGTCAAGGGAGCCGGTAATAAAGGCGATATCGCGGTGACCCAGGGCAATCAGCCGCTCCACCACCCGCATCGCCGACGCTTTTTGATCGGACCAGACGCAATGGCTGGCGTGGCGGCGCAGCCGGCGGTTCAGCACCATGATCGGCTGCGAGTGGTTCTCAACGATCTCGTCCATCTCGTCGACGGTGAGAAAGCGCGGGTAGATGATGATCGCATCGCAGCGCAGATCCAGCAGATACTGGATCGCTTCCCGCTCCTCTTGCGCGCTGTGCTTGCCATCGGCGAGGATCAGCTGCCGCCCTTTATCCTCCGTCATCCGCGCCACGTGGTACAGCAGCTCGCTGAAATAGACGCCGTGGTAGAGGGTGTTGGTCACCACCAGGCCAAGGGTTTGCGTGGTTTTGGTCGCCAGGTTGCGCGCCAGCAGATTCGGTCGGTAGCCGCTCTCCGCCACCGCCTTAAACACCCGGTCTTTGGTCTCCTGGCTGACATAGCCGTTGCCCGACAGCACCCGCGACACGGTCGCCTTCGATACCCCCGCGCGCTTTGCGACCTCCAGCATCGTTGCCATGTGATTCTTCCTGTTGCAAAAGTTGCAGGCAGTGTACTGCACGTTTCTGGCTTTTACAGCACCCCCTGCTCACCACCGCGATCCTGCTCGCCGCGACGCTTCGCGATCAAAATCACAAAAATGAGATTATCTTTTTTTATTTCTTGTGCAATCAAATGAAACTCACCATGATTTTGTGGAACCGGTTTCCTATAAAGCATGGTATCGCCCGACGATGCGGCGCGGTAACAGATCAGTACCCTATTGATAAACAGGATAAAATCCGATGTCGAAAAATTATGCAGCCCTGGCGCAACAGATAGTCGCGGCATTAGGCGGAGTCGATAACGTCGTCGCCGTGACCCACTGCATGACGCGTCTGCGCTTCGTGGTCAAAGACAACGAACAGGTCGATAGCCCTACCCTGAAAGGCCTGACCGGGGTGCTCGGCGTCGTGCGCAGCGATAATCAGTGCCAGGTGATCATCGGCAACACGGTCTCTCAGGCCTATCGCGAGGTAGTGAATCTGCTGCCTGGCGACCTGCGCCCGGTCGAGCCGCAGGGCAAAGCGCCGGTCACCCTGAAACGCATCGGCGCCGGGATCCTCGACGCGCTGATCGGCACCATGTCGCCGCTGATCCCGGCGATTATCGGCGGATCGATGGTCAAGCTGCTGGCGATGATCCTTGAGATGAGCGGCGCGTTGCCGAAAGGCTCGCCGACGCTGACCCTCCTGACGCTTATCGGCGACGGCGCGTTTTTCTTCCTGCCGCTGATGGTGGCCGCCTCCGCGGCGGTGAAATTCAAAACCAATATGTCGCTGGCCATCGCTATCGCCGGGGTGCTGGTGCATCCCGGGTTTATCGAATTAATGGCCAAAGCCGCCCAGGGCGAACACGTCGAATTTGCCCTTATTCCGGTGACCGCGGTGAAATACACCTACACGGTGATCCCGGCGCTGGTGATGACCTGGTGTCTGTCGTATATCGAACGCTGGGTGGATCGCATTACCCCGGCGGTGACGAAAAACTTCCTTAAGCCGATGCTGATCGTGCTGATCGCCGCCCCGCTGGCGATCCTGCTGATTGGCCCGCTCGGCATCTGGATCGGCAGCGCCATTTCCGCACTGGTCTATACGATCCACAGCTATCTCGGCTGGCTGTCGGTGGCGATCATGGGCGGGCTGTGGCCGCTGCTGGTGATGACCGGCATGCACCGGGTCTTTACGCCGACCATCATTCAGACCATCGCCGAAACCGGCAAAGAGGGCATGGTAATGCCGTCGGAGATCGGCGCCAACCTGTCGCTCGGCGGCTCTTCGCTGGCGGTGGCGTGGAAAACGAAAAACCCGGAATTGCGCCAGACGGCGCTGGCCGCCGCGGCATCGGCGATTCTGGCCGGTATTTCCGAACCGGCGCTGTACGGCGTGGCGGTGCGCCTGAAACGCCCGCTGATCGCCAGCTTAATCAGCGGCTTTATCTGCGGCGCGGTGGCGGGCATCGCCGGACTGGCCAGCCACTCGATGGCGGCGCCGGGGCTGTTCACCAGCGTGCAGTTTTTCGATCCAGCCAATCCAATGACCATCGTCTGGGTGTTTGGCGTGATGGCGCTGTCGGTAGTGCTGTCGTTTGCCCTGACGCTGATCCTCGGCTTTGAAGATATTCCCGTTGAACAGGCCGCCGCCGACGCCCGAGCGCGCCAGGCCCAGGCCCAGGCAACCCACGCCTGAACACACCATTAATAACGAGGTAACGCATGGCGAGTTTCCCACAGGGATTTTTATGGGGCGGCGCACTGGCCGCCAACCAGTCAGAAGGCGCATGGCGCGAAGGGGGGAAAGGGATGGCCACCGTGGATACCCTCCCCCACGGCGCCCACCGTCTGCCGGTAAAATTAGGTCTGGAGAAGCGCTTCACGCTTCGCGAAGACGAATTCTACCCCAGCCACGAGGCGATCGATTTCTACCACCGCTACAAGGAAGATATCGCCCTGATGGCGGAGATGGGGTTCAGCGTCTTTCGCACCTCCATCGCCTGGAGCCGCCTGTTCCCGCGCGGCGACGAGCAGCAGCCGAATCCGCAGGGTATCGCCTTCTATCGTTCGCTGTTCGAGGAGTGCAAAAAGCACGGTATCGAGCCGCTGGTGACGTTGTGCCATTTTGACGTGCCGATGCATCTGGTGATGGAGTACGGCTCCTGGCGCAACCGCAAAATGGTCGATTTCTTCAGCCACTACGCCCGCACCTGCTTTGAAGCTTTTGACGGTCTGGTGAAATACTGGCTCACCTTCAATGAAATCAACATTATGCTGCACAGCCCCTACTCCGGCGCCGGGCTGGTGTTTGAAGAGGGAGAAAATCAGGAGCAGGTGAAGTACCAGGCGGCGCATCACGAGCTGGTGGCCAGCGCGCTGGCGACAAAAATCGCCCACGAGATAAACCCGCAGAATCAGGTCGGCTGCATGCTGGCGGGCGGTAATTTCTACCCTTACTCCTGCAAGCCGGAAGATGTATGGATGGCGCTGGAGAAGGACCGCGAAAACCTGTTCTTTATTGACGTCCAGGCGCGCGGCGCCTACCCGGTATGGGCCGCGCGGGTATTCCGGGAAAAGGGGGTCACCATTGCGAAGCTGCCGGGCGATGATGAGATCCTCAAAAACACCGTCGATTTCGTCTCCTTTAGCTACTACGCCTCGCGCTGCGCCTCGGCGGAGATGAACGCCAGCAACACCAATGCCGCCAACATCGTCAAGTCGCTGAAGAACCCGCACATTCCGGCCAGCGAATGGGGCTGGGGCATCGACCCGCTGGGCCTGCGCATCACCATGAACATGATGTACGACCGCTATCAGAAACCGCTGTTCCTGGTGGAAAACGGGCTCGGCGCCCGGGACGAGATTGACGCCAGGGGGGAGATCAATGACGACTATCGCATCAGCTACCTGCGCGAGCACATCAAGGCGATGCGCGACGCCATCGGCGACGGTATTCCGGTGCTGGGCTACACCAGCTGGGGCTGCATCGATCTGGTCTCGGCGTCAACCGGCGAGATGAGCAAGCGCTACGGCTTTGTCTATGTCGATCGCGACGACGCCGGCAACGGCACGCTGGCGCGCAAGCGTAAAAAGTCGTTCTTCTGGTACCAGAAGGTGATAGCCAGCAACGGCGCCGACCTCGACTAAGCGCGTCTCCCGCGCTCGCCCGTCTCTCCGCGCTAACCGGGGGACGGGCGCTGCTTTCTGTTGCATCTATTACATGTTTTTTTCTCGAGCCTGATTCCAGTTTCTGGTTTGCCTCCCGTTCACAACAACTGGTATTTTATCCAGTATGTTTTCAGGGGTATTTTCAGCAAGGAGCACATCATGAACGCACAGCACACCACCGCAGCCGGAGGGATCGCCAGGGCCATTCGCCAGTTAACCGTGGGGTATGTCAGAAAACGCCATGAGAACCGCAAAACGCGGGAGACGCGGCGCTACACCCGCCATGCGGCGCTGAGCCTGAACGGCGACTGGCTGGAGCAGGCGGGATTCCCGGTCGGCACGCAGGTCAGAGTCTCGGTGTCGCCCGGTAAATTAGTGATAGAGAATCTTGAGCTGGCGCCGCCGGTAACGGGGCTCCCGGCCGGTCAGTCGCTCGCCGTCGGGGAGCCCTGAGCACCGCAGGGTTAATCGTCTGCGGCTTCCAGCCGGGCAAAGCCGCCGTGGCCCTGCCAGCCTGCCAGCTGCTGGTACACCCGGGCAACGGCGGCTTTCACCGGCTGGGTCATCGGATAATAAAAACCGACAATATCCGGCTGAATGCCGAGGAAGATCACTTCGCCGACGTCCTCTTTCAGCTGATCGACCAGATAGTTGAGCGGCATGTTATGGGTGGTCATCATAAACATCTCGGCGATGTCGTCGGGGTCGATGACGCGAATGTCGCCGGGGTTTAGGCCCATATCGGTGGCATCGACGATCAGCAGGCGTTCGGGGCGTAATTCGCGGATCGCCACGATGTCGTTTTCCGGCGCGCTGCCGCCGTCGATGACCACCCACTGGCCGGCCGGGTTCGCCGCGCACATCTCCGCCAGCAGCGGGCCGGCGCCGTCGTCGCCCATCATACTGTTGCCGACACAGAGTAAAACGTCAGTCACGTAATCTCCTTACCATCAGGTAGATGGCGCTTTCCTGGTGAATATCATGCAGCATGCTGAGCATTGTTTTGCTCCACGCCTGCTGCTGCGGGGTCTGCGCGGACTGCGCTTTATCAAAGGCGTTGGCCAGCATTGCCACATGGCTGCTGTCGATGACGATTTCGCCATACTTCGGCACCCCCTCCATTTTGCGCCGCGCGACGCTGCCGGCCTCAAGGGTGGCGATCCATGCCAGATACGCGTCCCACGGGCAGCTCAGCGCCGCCTCGAGACAGTCGATAACGCCGAGGTGGTGGCCAATCGCCAGGCTGTAATAGACCACCTGCTGCGCCTGATCCGGCGTGGCGTCGTTCTCATCAATAAATTTACGGCTCAGCTGACTGAACACCACCGTCTCGCTCATCGGATACGCGCCCCCTCGACCACCTGGTTGAGATGGGTGACGATCTCGGTCAGACGCGGATCTTTCTCCGCCTCCAGCCAGCGCAGCACCTGGCTGTCGCCCTGGCCGAGCAGACGCATATAGTCGTCGGCAATCTGCCGACCATAGCGATAGCCCGCCAGACGGCGCGCTTCGCGATCGATGCGCACCCTCAGGGGTTGCACCATATCGGCGTGCAGCAGCTCGGTCGGCTGTTCGTCAAGCTCGCCCGGCAGGCGGGCGTGAATTTTCTGCTCCAGCAGGCCGAGGGCCATGGCGAAGCCGTACAGGGTGGCGGCGGGCGTCGGCGGGCAGCCCGGGATATAGACATCGACCGGTACGATTTTATCGGTACCGCCCCAGACGCAGTACAGGTCGTGGAAGATGCCGCCGCTGTTGCCGCAGGCGCCGTAGGAGATGCAAATCTTTGGATCTGGCGCCGACTGCCAGGCGCGCAGCGCCGGGGAGCGCATCGCCCGGGTCACCGCCCCGGTAAACAGCAGGATATCGGCATGGCGCGGCGAAGGCACCACCTTAATCCCGAAGCGTTCAGCGTCGAACAGCGGTGAAAGGGTAGCGAAAATTTCGATTTCACAGCCGTTACAGCCGCCGCAGTCGACGCGATAAACGTAGGCGGAACGTTTGATTTTCTTCAGCAGCGAGGCCTTCATGCTGGCGATGGATTCATCCACCGTCATCGGCACCGGAATGCCGTTTTCATCGCGTGGGCCAAGTAAAGTGCTCATCAGCTGGCCTCCCTCATGTGGCGGGTCAGTTCAATACGATCGGACGGCACCAGGCATTTCTGGCGCTTGCATTCCGGGCAGGTTTCGAAGCTTTCGCGGTGCAGCTCGGCGCGGGTGTCGCCGTTATGCTTGAGCAGCGCGATGGCGTAGTCGATCTCCTTCTGCACCGCGAACGGCCGCTGGCACTCCCGGCAGTGGCAGATAGCGAAGCGCGACTGCTGGAGGAAATCCTCTTTCTTCCACACCGCCAGCTCATACTCCGGCGACAGCTTAATCGCCGCCGTCGGGCAGACCTCTTCACAGCGGCCGCAGAAGATGCAGCGCCCGAGGTTGAACTGCCACGCCAGCTGGTTAGTGGCCAGATCGGTCTCTACCGTCAGGGCGTTCGACGGGCAGGCGTTCACGCAGGCCGCGCAGCCGATACACTGCTGCGGGTTATGCTCCGGCTTGCCGCGGAAGTTTTTATCTACCGGCATCGGCTCCAGCGGATAGGCGTGCGTCGCGGTGCCGGTCTTAATCACTTTTTTAATAAAGGTAAACATGGCGATTCCTTATTTCAGCGGCGAGTTTTTACGCTCGATGCTATAGCGCTCCAGCTCTTTGTACGGCACCACTTTGCTCTTCTTCTTGCGGACATCGACCACGGTCATGCGGTCGGTACAGGAGTAGCACGGGTCAAGGCTGCCGATGATCAGCGGCGCATCGGAAACGGTATTGCCGCGCAGCATATAGCGCAATGTCGGCCAGTTGGCGTAGGTCGCCGCCCGGCAGCGCCAGCGGTACAGCTTCTGGTTGTCGCCGGTCATGCTCCAGTGGATATCATCCCCGCGCGGCGCTTCTGAGAAGCCCAGCGCGAAGCGGTGCGGAATATAGGTGAAACCCTCCACCATCAGCGGACCGCCCGGCAGGTTATCGAGACCGTAATCAATCATGTTCAGCGCGGTATAAACCTCGTTGATCCGCACCTTGAGGCGGGAGATGACGTCGCAGCCCTGTTCGCTGTGGACTTCCATCGGCAGCAGGCCGTAGCCGACGAACGGATGGTCGGCGCGGGTATCGCGAGCGTGGCCGCTGGCGCGCACCATCGGGCCAACGTTGCTGAAGTCGCGGGCGATTTCCGGGTCCAGACGGCCAATGCCGACAGTACGCTGCTCCATGTTCGGGGTGCTGAGCAGCATATCCACCAGCTCCTGCACGTCGCGACGCATCTGCTGCGCCAGCTGGCGGGTCTGGATCATGTCCTCTTTCAGCAGGTCGCGGCGGATCCCGCCGATCAGGTTCAGACCGTAGGTTTTCCGCGCGCCGGTGAGGATCTCGGCCATCTTCATCGAGGTTTCGCGCACGCGGAAGAACTGCATAAAGCCGGAGTCGAAGCCGGTGAAGTGGCAGGCCAGACCGAGGTTCAGGAGGTGCGAGTGCAGGCGTTCCACCTCCAGCAGAATGGCGCGGATCATCTGCGCCCGCTCCGGCACCACGATGCCCATCGCATTCTCCACCGAAGTGGTATAAGCGGTGCTGTGGGCGAAGCCGCAGATGCCGCACACCCGGTCCGACAGGAAGGTGACTTCGTTATAACCCATGCGGGTTTCCGCCAGCTTCTCCATCCCGCGATGGACATAGAACAGACGGTAATCGGCATCGATAATGTTCTCGCCGTCAACGAACAGGCGGAAGTGGCCGGGCTCATCGGAAGTGACGTGCAGCGGGCCGATCGGCACCACGTTGTTTTTCTTGCTGCCCAGCTCGTTGATGAACTCGTAGGTTTCGGCGTCGGTGGTCGGCGCCGGACGCTGGCGATAGTCCATGCTGTCTTTACGCAGCGGATAGAGTTCGTCCGGCCAGTCGTCCGGCAGCACCAGACGGCGTTCGTCCGGCAGGCCAACCGGCACGAGGCCGTACATATCGCGCACTTCGCGCTCGCCCCACACCGCCGCCGGCACGCGCGGCGTCACCGATGGGTATTCCGGTTTGTTGGCATCCACTTCCACACGCACGGTGATCCAGCATTTGGTGCCCTGCTCCATCGACAGCACATAATAGACCGCGTAGTGGCCGTTCAGCTTACGTTCATCGTTGCCGAACAGCACCGACAGCCAGCCGCCCTGCTGGTAGTAGAGAAACTCCACGACTTCCGGCAGGTAATTGACCTTCACGGTGATGGTTAACTGATCTTTGGTCTGCCAGGCTTCGTCCAGCACCACGCCCGGAAAGGCCTGGTGCAGCGCCGCAAGATAGTGTTGACCGATTTTTTCTTCAGACATGCTCAAACTCTCTTAATCACGCCACCAGCAAGGAGACGAAAGCTAAAAAGGCGAAACCAAACCCGGCCCAGGTGACGCGGGAGGTGGCACAGAAGCGCAGACGCGCCATGCTGTTTTCAAACAGCGCGATGATCAACACCCCAACCACCAGCTTGACGACGGCCACCACCAGCGCCAGCAGCAGGCCGCCGACGCTGAAGCTGGTCATCTGGCCCCACGGGAAAAAGACCCCGACAAACATCTGCAGCACCACCAGCTGTTTGAGGCTGATGCCCCACTTCAGGATGCCAAAGCCGCTGCCGCTGTACTCGGAAAGCGGCCCCTCCTGCAGCTCCTGCTCCGCTTCCGCCAGATCGAACGGCAATTTGCCCATCTCGATAAAGGTGGCGAAGGCGCAGGCGCACAGCGCCAGAATCAGTGGAATGCTGCGCGCTGCCGGCCAGTGATAAAGGGTGTCGGTGATACTGCTGATATGGGTGGAGCCCGCCACCTGCGCGGCGACCCACAGGCCCAGCAGCAGGATCGGCTCCACCAGCACGCCGAGCATCGCTTCGCGGCTGCTACCCAGCGCGGTAAACGGGCTGCCGGTGTCCAGACCGGAAATCGCGAAGAAGAAACGGGCGATGGCGAACAGGTAGATCAGGGTGATGAGATCCCCAAGCACCGGCAGCGGAGAGTCCACCGTCACCACCGGCAAGGCGGTGGCGATGGTCAGCATCACGCCCACCATGACGTACGGCGTCAGGCGGAACACCCAGCCCGAGGCGTCGGGACCGACGCTCTGGCGGCCCAGCAATTTCAGGATATCCCGATACTCCTGCAGCACGCCCGGTCCGCGGCGGTTATGCAGCCGCGCGCGGGCGACGCGGACGATCCCGGATAACAGCGGCGCGACGGCAAACAGCGCCAGCGCCTGTAGCAATGCAATTAACAGACTCATTCTCAGGCTCCTCGGGAAATGACAATCACCACCAGCACCGCCAGCTCAACCAGCGCCATTGCGCGCAGCAGCGCCGGCGCCGAGGCCGATTGCCAGCCCGGCACCAGACGCACCGGGTTCAGCCAGTGACGCAGCTTCAGCAGCGGCGCAAAGGCCTCTTTCACCGGCATGGCGAAACCGTGGGCGGTAACCACCATCGACTGTTCGTGATCGTAGCCGCAGACCCAGGCCGCGCCGCGCGAGCGCGCCGCCAGGCGATCGCCTTTAAAGAAGATCATCAGCAGGAACGGCAGCAGCGGGCAGGCGATAAGCAGCAGCGCGATCATCGGCTGCGACACCACGCTCGACACCTGGGCCTGCAGCGGGAAGGCGCCGCTCACCAGCGGCAGCAGCCACGGCGCGGCAATGCCGCCAACGAGGCAGAAGACCGCCGCCATGACCACGCTCAGGGTCATCAGCCAGGGGGCGCAGGTGGCGTTTTCCGCCTCTTTGCTCCGCGGCGCGCCGAGGAAGGTGACACCATAGACTTTGGCCATACACATCACCGCCAGCGCGCCGGTGATCGCCAGGCCCACCGCCAGCAGCGGCCCCAGCAGACGGCCAATAAACAGGTCGCTGGTACTCATTTTGAAGAAGGACTGGTAGATGACCCACTCGCCGGCGAAGCCGTTCAGCGGCGGCAAGGCCGCCATCGCCATCAGCCCCACCAGCATGGCGAGGGAGATCAGCGGCATTTTTTTACCGATGCCGCCCAGCTTCTCGATATCGCGATGGCCGGTGCGGAACCACACCGCCCCGGCGCCGAGGAACAGCGTAGTTTTGAACAGGCTGTGGTTAATCAGGTGATACATGCCGCCGATGAATCCCAGCACCATCAGCGTGCTGTTGCGGGTGGCTACGCCGGTGACGAAGGCGCCCAGCCCCAGCAGGATGATGCCGATATTCTCCAGGGTGTGATAGGCCAGCAGGCGCTGAATGTTATGCTCCATCAACGCATACAGCCCACCGATGAAGGCGGTGATCATCCCCAGCACCAGCAGCATCACGCCCCACCACAGCGGCGGCACGCCGCCGGCCAGCGAAACGGTTAACATGCCGTACAGACCGACCTTCATGACCACAGAGGAAAACAGCGCGGCGGCCGGCGCGCTGGCCCCGGCGTGAGCCTGCGGCGCCCAGCCGTGCAGCGGGATCGCCCCCGCCAGCAGGGCGAATCCCGCCAGCCCCGGCAGCCACAGCAGCGGGTTCTGCATCATATCCACCGCCTGGAGATTGATCTGCGCCAGCTCGAGGGTGCCGTAGGTCGACCACACCAGCCAGCAGGTCCATGCCATCAACAGCGTGCCGAGACGACCCAGCGCAAACCACAGCTTACCGGAGGCGGCGCAGCCGGTGAGAAACGCCGCGCAGAGCGCCATGATCTCCGCCATCACCACCAGCGAACCGATGTTGGTCACCACCACCGCGCAGGTGGCGGCGGCCAGCAGCAGGTTGACCAGCAGGCCGTTGGCCTTCACCTGCGGGTGGCGATGCCAGCTAATGTTAAACAGCGACACCGGCAGCGCCGACAGGCCGATGGCCAGCAGCCACAGGGCATTGACGCCGCCCACCCGCATTGTCAGATGGAGAAACTGCAGCATGCCGCCGTGGATCCGATCCGGCATCAGCAGCGCGGCGCCGCCGGCAACCACCAGCATAGCGCTGGCCACCGCGCCGCCAATCCCGGCAATGGCGCCGCTGAGCGGTTTACGCATGGCAAACACAAAGGCCAGCACGGCGCTGGCGGCGTACCACGTCACCGCCTGATTGACTAATCCAATTACACTCATTCCCTCTCCCCCTGTTGCGCCTGGAACAGCGACAAGTCGCCAAGGTCGGTATTAAAGGTCAGCTGGCGTTTACGCTTGCTGGCCTGGGCGATATCACGGCTATCCACCAGCATCAGCGCTTTGGTCGGACAGGTCCGCACGCAGGCCGGGCCCTGGTCATCGAAGTGGCAGAGGTCGCATTTCACGGCAATGGCGCGCACGCCCGGCACCCAGTCGAGCAGCGAGCTGACGCGGGCTGGCGCCGGCGGCGCGGGGGGCGCCAGCCGGGTATTGGCATTGGCCGGAATATCCAGCGGACGGCTGCCGGAAAATTCGATCGCGCCAAACGGGCAGGCGATGCCGCACAGTTTGCAGCTTACGCACAGGCTCTCGTTGAGCTGGACGGCGCCATCGACGCGCTGGATGGCGTTTACCGGGCAGACAGCGGCGCAGGGGGCGTCTTCGCAGTGGTGGCACATCTGCGGTGCCGATTCTTTTTCATTACGCATCACCTGCAGCCGCGGCATAGCCTGCAGGCCGTGCTGGCGATGCGTCTCAGAGCAGGCGGCTTCGCAGGTGCGGCAGCCGATACAGACAGTGGAGTCAGCAATTACAAAACGGTTCACCGGGTCATCCTCGGGTGAAAGTCACTTTTGACGAAATCAGGTTGCGCAGGTGTCATTTTCGACACGTGTCGACACCTTGCGATCAGTGGGTCAGGGCCAGATGGCTTAAGTCCACCGGTTGGTCTTGCTCCATGGCGTCGTACAGACGGTCATAGACGGTGGCGATAATCGCCAGATAATGCTCCAGCACCTGGTCGCGGGAGCGGTTGCTGATCCGCCCGTCCACCGTGCCATCCGCGGCGAGCGTGGCCTGAGCAATCAGATACTTATCACCGCCGCCTTTGTTTTCGACGTAGTATTCGATGGTGTGGCTGTTGAAGCCTTCCGCCAGGGCGACGAACACCTGAAAATGGCCGAACAGCACGAAGCACAGCTCTTTGTCCGGCGCGCAGCTCATCGCGTGATGCAGGCGGGCTTTCGACAGGGTGATCCCCTGAACCAGCGAGTTACAGTAGATATGCCACTGCTCCTGCTGCTGCCGGTGACGGTCGGCGATGTAATCCGCCTTTTCACTTATTTCCCAAATAGTCATATCGGTTTCTCCGTAGCATGAGATGCACCGTCTAAGCATTTTCCGTGCCACATTTTATTTATTTGATTTAATTATGTTTTTATATTTATTCCCTGCCGACGCGACATGTCGATGACAGCCCGGGCGCGTCGTCATCGACATTTCCTGCCGCCACGAGTCCCTTCTGGCACCGTTATTGCATAAAAGGCGCATCGCGATACGGAGGCGACTATGCACGAAATCACCCTCAGCCAGCGGGCGCTGGAAATTATTGAACAACAGGCGCAGCAGGCCGGCGCGCGGCGGGTGACCGGCGTGTGGCTTAAGGTGGGAGCATTTTCCTGCGTGGAAGCCAGCGCCCTGACCTTCTGCTTTGAGCTGGTCTGCCGCGGCACGCTGGCGGAGGGGTGCGAACTGCATATCGCCGAACAACAGGCTGAATGCTGGTGCGAACGCTGTCAGCAATACGTCCATCTTGTCTCGCAGCACGTCCGCCGCTGCCCGCACTGCAATAACGACCAGCTACAGATCGTGGCGGATGACGGCTTACAGATTCAGCGTTTAGAATTGGAGTAAATTATGTGTACAACATGCGGCTGTGGAGAAGGCAACCTCTATATTGAAGGAGACGAACGAAACCCGCATTCCGCGTTCCGCAGCGCCCCCTTCGCGCCCGCCCCACGCCAGACGATGACCATCACCGGCGTAAAAACCGACCACTTCGCCCCCACCCGCACGACGGAGGGCGATCTGCATTACGGCCATGGCGAAGCGGGGACTCACGCCCCGGGCCAGAGCCAGCGGCGCATGCTGGAAGTGGAAATCGACGTGCTGGATAAAAACAACCGTCTGGCGGCGCGCAACCGCGCGCGCTTTGCGGCGAAGCAGCAGCTGGTGCTGAATCTGGTTTCCAGCCCCGGCTCCGGCAAAACCACCCTGCTCACCGAAACCCTCACCCGGCTGAAAGGGCGTGCCGACTGCGCGGTGATTGAAGGCGACCAGCAAACGGTCAATGACGCCGCCCGCATTCGCGCCACCGGCACCCCGGCGATTCAGGTCAACACAGGGAAAGGCTGCCATCTCGACGCCCAGATGATCGCCGACGCCGCCCCGCGCCTGCCGCTGGCTGACCACGGTATTCTGTTTATTGAAAACGTCGGTAACCTGGTCTGCCCGGCGAGCTTTGATCTCGGCGAACGCCATAAGGTGGCGGTGCTGTCGGTCACGGAAGGCGAAGACAAGCCGCTGAAGTATCCGCATATGTTCGCCGCCGCCAGCCTGATGCTGCTCAACAAGGTCGACCTGCTGCCGTATCTCAATTTCGACGTCGAGAAGTGCCTGGCCTGCGCCCGCGAGGTCAATCCGCATATTGACATTATCCTCCTCTCCGCCACCAGCGGCGAAGGCATGGATCAGTGGCTCACCTGGCTGGAGACGCAGCAATGTGCATAGGCATTCCGGGACAAATTTGCGCCATCGACGGCGTGCTGGCGAAGGTGGAAGTCTGCGGCATTCAGCGCGACGTCGACTTGACGCTGGTGGGCGCCGTTGACGAGCAGGGCCAGCCGCGTCTCGGCCAGTGGGTGCTGGTGCACGTCGGGTTCGCCATGAGCGTGATTAATGAAGCCGAAGCCCGCGACACTCTCGAAGCGCTGCAAAATATGTTTGACGTAGAGCCGGACGTCGGCGCCCTGCTGTACGGCGAGGAGCGATAATGCGTTACGTTGACGAATACCGCGCCCCTGAGCAGGTCATGCAGTTGGTGGCCCATCTTCAGCAGCGTGCCCATCTGCTGCCGCACACCGCCGCGCGACCGCTGCGCATCATGGAGGTCTGCGGCGGTCATACCCATGCCATTTTTAAGTTCGGTCTCGACCAGCTGTTGCCGGAGAATATCGAATTTATTCATGGGCCCGGCTGCCCGGTGTGCGTCCTGCCGATGGGGCGCATCGACGCCTGCATTGAGATTGCCAGTCGTCCGGGGGTTATCTTCTGTACCTTCGGCGACGCCATGCGCGTACCGGGCAAAAACGGCTCACTGCTGCAGGCGAAAGCCCGCGGCGCCGATGTCCGCATCGTTTATTCGCCGATGGACGCCCTGCGGCTGGCGCAGCAAAACCCGCAGCGTGAAGTGGTCTTTTTCGGTCTCGGTTTCGAAACCACCATGCCCGCCACCGCCCTCACCCTGCGTCAGGCGCGGGAGCGCAACGTCGATAACTTCTTCTTTTTCTGCCAGCACATCACCCTGCTGCCGACCCTGCGCAGTCTGCTGGATCAGCCTGACAACGGTATCGACGCCTTTCTCGCCCCCGGCCACGTCAGTATGGTGATCGGCACCGAAGCCTACAGCTTTATCGCCAGCGACTATCATCGCCCGTTAGTGGTCGCCGGTTTCGAACCTCTTGATCTACTGCAAGGCGCGGTGATGCTGGTTGAGCAGACAATAGCGCAGCGTAGCGAGGTGGAAAATCAGTACCGCCGCGTAGTGCCGGATGCCGGCAACCCGCTGGCGCAGGCGGCGATGGCCGACGTGTTTTGCCTTGATGGCGACAGCGAATGGCGCGGTCTGGGGGTCATCAGCGACTCCGGCGTGCACCTCACGCCGGCCTATCAGCGCTTCGATGCCGAGGCCCATTTCCGCCCGGCGCCGCAGCGCGTGTGCGACGACCCGCGCGCCCGCTGCGGCGAGGTGTTGACCGGCCGCTGTAAACCGCACCAGTGCCCGCTCTTCGCCAGCACCTGCAATCCGCAAAGCGCCTTTGGCGCGCTGATGGTCTCCTCGGAAGGGGCCTGCGCCGCCTGGTATCAATATCGCAGTCAGGAATATGAAGCATGAAAAGCGTCCAGTTAGCCCACGGTAGCGGCGGTCAGGCAATGCAGCAGCTGATCGGCGACCTGTTTATGCAGGCTTTCGCCAACCCCTGGCTGGCGGAGCAGGAAGATCAGGCGCGTCTCGATCTGGCGGCGCTTGCCGCCCAGGGGGATCGTCTCGCCTTCTCCACCGACAGCTATGTGATTGACCCGCTGTTCTTTCCCGGCGGCAATATCGGCAAGCTGGCCGTCTGCGGTACCGCCAACGATGTGGCGGTCAGCGGCGCCATCCCCCGCTATCTTTCCTGCGGGTTTATTCTCGAAGAGGGGCTGGAGATGGCTACCCTGGAAGCGGTGGTCGCCAGCATGGCCGATACCGCCCGGGCGGCAGGGATCGCCATCGTCACCGGCGACACCAAAGTGGTACCGCGCGGCGCGGCGGATAAGCTGTTTATTAACACCGCCGGCATCGGCGCCATCCCGGCAGACGTTCGCTGGGGGACGCAGCAGATCAGCGCCGGCGATGTGCTGCTGGTCAGCGGCACGCTGGGGGATCATGGCGCCACCATCCTTAATCTGCGCGAGCAGATGGGGCTCGACGGCGCGCTGTCCAGCGACTGCGCGGTGCTGACGCCGCTGATCCAAACCCTGCGGCCGCTGCGCGGCGTCAAAGCCCTGCGCGACGCCACCCGCGGCGGCGTCAACGCCGTCGCCCATGAGTTCGCCGCCGCCAGCGGCTGCGGCATTGAACTGCACGAGGCGAAGCTGCCGGTCAACGACACCGTGCGCGGAGTCTGCGAGCTGCTCGGGCTGGACGCCCTGAACTTCGCCAATGAAGGCAAGCTGGTGATCGCCGTCGCCCGCGAAGAAGCGAAAAACGTGCTGGCGCATATACGGTCTCACGCCCTGGGACGCGAGGCGGCGATAATCGGCGAGGTGGTCGCCCGCCCGGGCGTGCGTTCCGTCGGGCTGTACGGCGTGAAGCGGACGCTCGATCTTCCCCACGCCGAGCCGCTGCCGAGAATTTGTTAACCACGGCGTCGGGTCCCGGATAGCGGCTGGCGCCTTATCCAGGCTACAACACGGCGCGCACATGTAGCCTGGCTAAGCGCAGCGCGAGCCGGGAAAAGCCAGCATGATTATCCCGCCCAAACCAGCGGGCGCCCACGGATGGGTTAAAGCGGCAATAACCGCTTTATTAACATACTATTATTTGTACCATCATTTTCTTATGCGCCGCGTTGCCGGCGCGTTTTGGATGTAAGCCATGTCGTATACACCGATGAGCGATCTCGGCCAGCAGGGTCTGTTTGATATCACCCGGCTTTTATTACAGCAGCCCGATCTGGCTGCGCTGAGCGAAACCCTGACCCGCCTGGTGCAACAGTCCGCACTGGCCGACGAAGCGGCCATTATCCTGTGGAATGCAGGCAACCACCGTGCGGCCAGATACGCCTGCGATGAGGCAGGCCAGCCGGTGAGCTATGAAGATGAAACCGTGCTCGCCCACGGACCGGTGCGCCGCTTACTCTCCCGGCCGGATGCTCTGCATTGCGATCATGAGACCTTTGCCGACACCTGGCCGCAGCTTATCCGCAGCGGGATCTATCGCCCGTTCGGGTACTACTCGCTGCTGCCGCTGGCGGCCGACGGGCGGATCTTCGGCGGTTGCGAATTTCTGCGCCGTGACAACCGGCCATGGAGCGAGAAAGAGTTCCAGCGGCTGCATACCTTCGCGCAGATCGTCGCCGTCGTCAGCGAGCAGATTCAGAACCGGGTCAGCAATAACGTCGATTACGATCTGCTGTGCCACGAGCGCGACAACTTCCGCATTCTGGTGGCGATCACCAACGCGGTCCTCTCACGTCTGGATATCGACGAGCTGGTCAGCGAGGTGGCGAAAGAGATCCATCGCTACTTCCGGATCGACGCCATCAGCGTGGTGCTGCGCAGCAACCGCAAAGGGAAGCTCAACATCTATTCCACACACTATCTCGATGCCAGCCATCCGGTTCACGACCAGAGCGAGGTAGATGAAGCGGGCACCCTCACCGAGCGCGTGTTCAAAAGCAAAGAGATGCTGCTGCTTAATCTGCACGAGCATGACACCCTCGCGCCGTACGAGAAGATGCTCTTCGAAATGTGGGGCAACAAGATCCAGACCCTGTGCCTGCTGCCGCTGATGTCCGGCAACACCCTCCTCGGGGTGCTGAAGCTGGCGCAATGCGACGAACAGGTGTTTACCACTACCAATCTCAAGCTGCTGCGCCAGATCGCCGAGCGGGTGTCGATCGCTATCGATAACGCCCTCGCCTACCGTGAAATTCAGCGCCTGAAAGAGCGACTGGTGGATGAGAACCTCGCCCTCACCGAGCAGCTCAACAATGTCGAGAGCGAATTCGGGGAGATCATCGGCCGCAGCGAGGCGATGAACAATGTGCTCAAGCAGGTCGAGATGGTGGCCCACAGCGACAGCACCGTGCTGATCCTCGGCGAAACCGGCACCGGCAAAGAGCTTATCGCCCGCGCCATTCATAACCTCAGCGGACGAAACAGTCGGCGGATGGTGAAGATGAACTGCGCCGCGATGCCCGCCGGACTGCTGGAGAGCGATCTGTTCGGCCACGAACGCGGAGCCTTCACCGGGGCCAGCGCCCAGCGTATCGGCCGCTTCGAACTGGCGGACAAAAGCTCCCTGTTCCTTGATGAAGTGGGCGATATGCCGTTGGAGCTGCAGCCCAAGCTGCTGCGCGTTCTCCAGGAGCAGGAGTTCGAGCGCCTGGGGAGCAACAAGCTGATCCAGACCGACGTCCGACTGATCGCCGCCACCAACCGCGATCTCAAGCAGATGGTTATCGACAGGGAATTTCGCAGCGACCTCTACTACCGGCTCAACGTGTTCCCGATCCACCTGCCGCCGCTGCGCGAGCGTCCCGACGATATCCCGCTGCTGGTGAAGGCCTTTACCTTCAAAATCGCCCGCCGCATGGGACGCAATATCGACAGCATTCCGGCGGAGACCCTGCGCACCCTGACGCGCATGGAGTGGCCGGGCAACGTGCGCGAGCTGGAAAACGTCATCGAACGGGCGGTGTTACTCACCCGCGGCAACGTACTGCAGCTCTCCCTGCCGGAGCGGGATATCGTCGAGCCTCCGCGGTCGCCAGAGGTCCTGCCTGAGGAAGGCGAAGATGAATATCAGCTGATCGTCCGGGTGCTGAAGGAGAGCAACGGCGTGGTGGCCGGGCCGAAGGGCGCCGCCCAGCGGCTGGGGCTGAAGCGCACCACGCTCCTGTCGCGCATGAAGCGGCTGGGCATTAATAAAGACGAGCTGGTGTAGCCTCGCGCGCTCCCTCTTTGCGCGCCGGTAAGAGGGAGCGCTGGCGAAGCGCGCTATTTGTCGCTGGTAAAACCGTTGCTGGTCGCCAGTTCGGCAAACCACAGCGCATTGCGTTTTATATGTCGCTCGCCGGTCTCCAGATCCAGTCGCCAGAAGCCGTAGCGCCGTTTGAAGGCATTGATCCACGACCAGTTGTCGATAAACGTCCACTGGTGTACGCCAAAGCAGTTCGCGCCGTCGGCAATGGCGCGGTGCAGTTGCACCAGATGCTCCTCCATCAGCTGTATGCGAAAATTATCGTCTATCACCCCGTCCGCCCCGGGCTCTCCCTCTGATTCTCGATCCATCGCGATGCCGATTTCCGCGAGATACCACTTAATATTGCCGTAGTTTTCGCGAATATTGGCGGCAATGTCATAAATAGCCTGCGGCAGGATCTCGTTGTTATCACGATAGGGGTTAAAGCGGCCCTGCGGGTTCACCGCGTTTTCGAAATAGTATTCCGGGGTGAAATAATCGAGATCATATTCGCCCTCACGCGCTTTTACCCGCCGCGGCACGTAATAGTTCACCCCAAGAAAATCGATATCCGCGCTGAGGATCAACGCCACGTCGTCTTTGCTGGTCGTCGGCAGGCAGTCGTGGGCGGCGAGGATCTCGCACAGCGCTTTGGGGAATTCATGTTTTACCAGCGGGTCAAGGAAGCTGCGGTTAAAAAACAGGTCGGCATACCCGGCGGCTTTTTTATCCGCGTCGCTGTCGGTGAGGGTATAGCTCGGGGTCAGGTTGAGCACCACGCCGATCTCGCCCGCCAGCGCCAGTTCACGATAAGCCGTTACCGCTTTGGCGTGCGCCAGCATAATGTTAAACGCCACCTGCGCCGCCAGCCGGCCATCTTTCTTACACGGATAGTGGAAGTCGTACAGGTAGCCCCCCTCAACCGGCACAATCGGCTCGTTGAAGGTTATCCAGTATTTAACCTTATGGCCAAACAGGCTAAAGGCGGTGCGGGCAAAGCGGGCAAACAGCTCGGCCACGTGCGCCGATTCAAAGCCGCCGTACTGTTTCTGCAGCGCTTCCGGCATATCAAAGTGGTAGAGATTGATCATCGGCTCAATGCCGTTGGCGATCATCTCATCGAGATAGGCGTGATAAAAACGCACCGCGTCCGGGTCCGGCGCGCCGGTTTCCAAATCCGCGATCAGTCGTGACCACTGAATTGAGGTGCGAAACGAGTTGAAGCCGGTCTGTTTCATTAGCGCCACGTCCTGCGGATACTGATGATAAGTATCACATACGGTTTGCGGCCCTACCTGCTGATAAAATCGCTCCGGCTGTTCGGCAAACCAACTGTCCCAGATGGAACGATGGCGCTTATTGGTGACCCCTTCCGTTTGCGGGCCGGACGCCGCCGCCCCCCATAGAAACCCTTGCGGAAACTGATATTGCTGCATAACCTCTCCTTCGAAAAAAGGCTGCGCCCGTCTGGCGCAGCCTGAACGTACTACTCAGCGACCACTTCGATCGATTTAATGAACATATAGCCCCAGTCGCCGGCGAAGCGGCCGAAGTCAATCTGATTAGTCCCCGCGTTAAGCGTCACCGGTATCCGCAGCTGCTGGCCCTGCTCATCCGTCTGCGGGAAGGCCACGGCCTGCGGAGCGCCCCCGTTGACGACAAAGGAGTTCTGCTTACCGCCCCATTTGCCGTTGAAGGTTACATTGAGCAGGAACTGACCGCTCCACGGCGCCTGCACCTGCCAGCTGATCTTATCCCCCTCGTTGGCAAATGGGCCGAGGAAGCCGTCCTCGCCAACTGTCAGCGCGTCTTTATCACTCTTCATCACCGTCAGCCGACCCTCAGCCACGCCATAAACTTCGCCGTAATAACGACAAAAATCCGCTGGCGCTTTCCCCGTCGCTTCGCCCACCGTCACGGTCACGGTTTTGCTGCTTTTCAGCAGCCCATCGTCGGCAGTGAACGTCAGCGCATAGGTACCTGGCGTCGTAAACCAGGCCCGGGTTTGAGCCCGATCGGCATGACAGAAATGCACCTGTCCCTCACCGGCGTGCTGCCAGCCCACCTTAACCTCTCGCGACGGCAGGCCATCATCCTGCCAGCTGGCCGTAAGCTCGACGCCCTGGTCCTGAGTGGTGGTTAAGGCGGGTTCCAGCGCGATAAACGGCGGCTGATTCTCCTCGCTATGCTGCACGCTAATCACATTGGAAGGGGCCGAACGACCGCTCTCGTTTTTCGCCGTCACCCGGTAGTAGTACGTATGCCCGAGCTGGAGCTGACGATAATCGTCGCGGAACAGAACCATGGTTTCCGGATTCCATTCGTTAACGCCATCGGAGATATCCCGGCCCACCACCGTCCACGGCCCGGTCGGCGAGCCAGCGCGTTCGACATCGTAGCTGCGTCCCACCGCGGCTCCCATCCAGTTGATCGCGAAGGGCGAGGTGGTCTCGCGCAGCAAAGGCGCGTCCGGCTTCGGCAGCGGCGCCATCGTCTGCTGTCCGGCCATCTGCGCCGCGGCCGTGCGCACCAGATCGACCACCGCCTGCTCCTGGTTCGCTTCGCCTTCTTTGGCAAACCCCGGCAGGTGGTAACTGTAGTGCCCGGTCGACTCCTTATGCCAGTAGAAGCCGCCGTCGTGACGATGGCCGCGGAAGCCCCAGATAAGCCCGCCGGCGGCTTGCGCCCCGTTGACGTCGCTGTGAACGATCGACTGCATAATGGCGTTCAGTTGATCCGCCGGCAGCAGGCCAAACTCGCCGACGAGATAGACTTTTTGCCCGCCGACGGCGCGCAGATCCTGCGTCACCTGCCCGGGATGGTTATTATCGGCATTGGTGTAATAGTGATTGCTGACGATATCCACATTGGGGTCGGTCAGCGCAAAGGAATTGATTTTCTTATAGGTGCCATCCACCACCAGCTGATGAGGGGCCCATTTTTTAATCCACGCCGCGGTCTGATGCAGGAAATCGGCGTTGGTATCCTCCAGCTCGTTACCGGTTTCCCAGGCCATGATCGCCTTTTCATCATAATAGGCGCGGCCGGTGACGGTATTTGTCCGGGTGATAACCTGGCGGATCACATCCAGATAGGCTTTGAAGGTCTTGCTATCGGTCCGATAAAAGTCTTCTGCTTTTTCGTGGTAGAACGCCGCCAGCTGCTCACGCCCGCCCCACCACCACCAGTGGTCAATAAACGGCAGGATCAGTCGCAATCCCTGTTTATCCGCTTCGGCAATCATGTTGTCATACACCCGCATGGCTTTCTCATTCAGCTGCGGCATGCCGTCCGCCGTTTCCGGCGCCAGAATATGGGTCTCGCGCCGGCAGGCTTTATCAAATTCCTGCTGCACCGACAGCACGTAGACGCGCTGGGCTTTCGCCCCGGTTTGCACCATCGCCTGGATCCAGTTTTGCTGCTCCTGCGCCGTTGGCCATTTAAAGTATTGTCCCCAGCCGCGCGGGTCTGCTCTGCAGGGGCCGCGGGCGTCGTCTTCAATGCGGTGCAGCTCCGGCGCGTGGATCCCGGCGAAACGAAACACCTTGTCGCCGTCCTTGAGGGTGGCGCCGTCGCGAGTGATAAAGTGCGTAAAGTTCGAGCGCTCGGCGGCCAGCGCCCCGCCGGCCCCCAGCGCGGACAGCAGCCCCATCAGCAGCAGGTTTTTCATCGGCTTCATCGTTGTCTCTCCTTAGAACCAGACCTCGGCCTGTACGCCGAAGTTAACGGTGTCGGTAGAGCCACTGCGGGAATACCCGCCGGCGGTGATGGTATTGGTATCCCAGTCGTAGTTGCCGTCCAGCGCATCGGAGACGCCTTTATCCCACTTCGCGTAGGTGACGAAGAAGCGCAGCTGCGGGCGCGCCCAGAAGCCGGAGTCAAAGGTCAGGGTTGGCGCAACGGTGACTTTGGTCAGGCCGCCTTTGCCTTTGCCATTGACCCCTTTGTAGTTTTTATCATCCAGGTATTCGTAGCCCAGCTCGTACTGCATGGCAAAGTTGCGGGTGATCTGATGATAAGGGCGGATACCGGCGACCCACATCGAGCGTCCCCAGCCATTGTCGTCTTCCGTCCACCAGCGGTAGTTTTTATCCTTCTGCCAGAAAGCGAAGGTGGAGATCTCCAGATCGCCCATCGAGGCCACGCTATCCAGCACCACCCGCCAGGACTGGGTGTTTTCCAGATTGGCCCAGCCCCAGCCGTTTTTACCCAGCGAGTCGCCCGCCGCCAGCCCTTTGCCGTACTGCAACGCGAGGCGGGAATAGCCTCCAGTGAGGCCATAGAAACCGTCAAAGTTATAAATACCGGTCACGCCATAGCCTTTCTCGGCGGAAGTCGGATGCTTTTCATTACGGTTCATGTGGTGGCCGATCAGCTCCAGATCGAAGCCTGTCCCGGCGATCTTTTTCAGCCACAGGTTGAGAGAGTAGTCATCCGGGTAGCCCTGATCTCCCTTATCCACCGGGTAGGCTTTGGTTTCATCGGTGGGTGAAAAGGCGTAGACCCCGGCGTCGAAGCGGGCGAAGCCGAGATCCATGTTGTCGAAGCCGCCGCCGGTGCCGTTGTACTGAATGTACTCCCAGTCGAACTGATGGCTGGAGGTGTTGGAGCTGCTGTAGCGCTTACCGGCCCAGAAGGTCATCTCCGGCGCAAAATCCAGATTGCTCAGCTCGGCGAACCCTTCACGAAACTGTACGTCATGGCCATCGTCATCCTGACAGTTCCAGTCGGAGGTGCATTTCGACTGGTGAGTGAGGTTGGCCTGCACTTTCGCCACCACGCCGCTGTCCGCCGTCAGCGTCACGGTGGGGATCAGTTCGATCTTGGTGTCTTCTTCGTTGCCCAGTCGCCACTTACCGTCCGGCATCAGGCCGACGGAGTCCGCGCGGTTGCCATCGGAGTTCGCCAGGATCCCGGAGCGGATATAGCCATGCAGCGCAAAATCATACTTCGGATCGGCGCAGGCCAGGCTGCTGGCCCCTGCCAGCGCGAGGAGAGCCAGAGGTATTGAATGTTTCAGCTTTATCATTATTTTTTTCCCACGTTATGTTTGTTAACACGAACCGATAACGGAGGGGAAATTTACGGATCAAAAATGGAAATGTACATCCTATATTGGAAAGCGCTTTCCATAATTGCCTATCTGGTTCACAAAATTCGCTCTGCGACGAATATATTCGTGAGACTGATCACATAAAATAACAAGAATGCCGCCGGAAGCCGGCAGCAGAGCGGAAGAAAGAGAAAGTGAACAGGTGCCGTCGGAGGATAAGCCCCCGACGGTGAGGGGGTCAGCGCTCGGTTTCCGCGAGCTGGCGTTCGTACACTTTAAAGAAGGGGCGATAGAGCATCCAGGCGTTAAACATCGCGAACAGGCTCATGCACAAATTTTTCCAGCTGCCGTTCGCCGACCATGCCGCCCCCAGCGGGGAAGGCATCGACCATGGCAGCATCGCCACCGCGCGGTCGAGGATACCCAGCTGAGTTAAATACCATGCGATACAGGCATTTATCAGCGGAACAAAGAGAAACGGCAGTAAAAAAACCGGGTTCATGATTACCGGAAAACCAAACAGTATTGGCTCGTTGATATTAAACAGCGACGGCAGCAGGCCAATTTTTGCCACGCTTTTCAGCTGCCGCGAGCGGCTGCGCATCGCCATCAGCACCAGCGGCAAAGTGGAGCCGATACCGCCGATCAGCAGGTAAAAATCCCAGAACCCCTGCAGATAAATATGCGGCAGCGTTGGCGAACCCGCCGCCAGCGCCTGCTGATTTTCAAACAGATAGGTCATCCAGAAGGGGTTCATAATCCCGGTGATGATCAGCGCGCCGTGGATACCGATAAACCAGAGTAAGTTACAGATAAATAAAGAGATCAGTACCGCCATCAGCGTGTCGGACGCCAGCACCAGCGGCCGCACCGCTTCGCTGATTAACTCCGGTACGATGCGTCCGGTGGTCTGCAGCAGTATGGCATTCATCACGCTTATCGACAGCATCACCACCAGCAGCGGGATCAGCAGTTGAAAGCCATTGCGAGTCATCAGCGGCACTTCATCAGGCAGGCGGATACACCAGCCTTTTTTGTAGAAAAAACGAATTATCTCAATGGAATAGGTACTGGATATCAGGGCGGTAAATATCCCCATACCGCCGAGATAAACGTTGCTCACCGCAGTCTCGCGAAAGCCGATAAACAGCAGAAAAGCCAGACACCCGGTTAAACCGCAGAGCCGTTCCGGCAGACGGTACTGCTTGGCGAGACTGGCGCTGGCGCCGAAGGCGACAATCAGCGCCACCAGGCCAATGGTTAGCTGAAAGGTCGGCAGCAGGATAGGCCGCAGCAGCAAATAGACCTGGCCGAAACGCGAGGCGCCGTCGATGGAAACGGGCGGAAACAAAATGGGCACCAACAGGCTGCCAACAATCACAAAGGGCATTGCCAGCGCAAAGCTATCGCGCATCGCCGTAATGTGGTTGTTGCGCGTCAGAACATTCGCCAGCGGCGCCAGCCGCTGCTCGATGATATCCACGGCCACATTCATTAACTGAATGTTCATACTCCTACCTTTGCGAATGGTTGTCTCGCCGGGATGATCGCCCACAACACCGGAAAGTGAAAGCCTGCCATAGGTGATCATGGTCACAATTAATAAATCCACAAATGGAAAGCGCTTTCCGTAATGCATCCATTTTGACTATAGTCCGCACATCCAATCTCATCAGGAGCGGTACTTATGAAAAAAATTATGTTGTGTTGTTCGGCAGGCATGTCCACCAGCCTGCTGATGAAAAAAATGATTGCCGAAGCCGAACAGCGGGGCCTGCCGGTAGAGATCAATGCCTATGGCGTAGCGGAGTTCGCCGAACAGGTTGGCCATTATCAGGTGGTGCTGCTGGGGCCGCAGGTGAAATACATGCAGCAGGATCTGCAAAAACAGGCGGATAAATACGGTATCCGCGTCGAACCCATCAATATGATGGACTACGGCATGCAAAAAGGCGCCGCGGTCCTCGATTTCGCCCTTTCCCTCATTGAAAACAAGAACTAAGGAAAGAACATGAGCTCTCTGTACGCTAAACTGATCGATGTGATCGAACGGCAGATCACGCCTATGGCGGGGGCGATCGGCCAGCAAAAATACGTCACCTCGATCCGCGACGGTTTTATTACCGCCCTGCCCTTTATGATCGTAGGCTCGTTTTTGCTGGTATTTATCTTTCCGCCGTTTTCTCCGGATACGACGTGGGGCTTTGCCCGCGCCTGGCTGCAATTTTCGCTCGATCATCGCGATGCGCTGATGCTGCCGTTCAACTTCAGCATGGGGGTGATGACCCTGTTCATTGCCGTCGGGATCGCCGCCAGCCTCGCCAAGCACCATCACCTGGACTCGCTGACCGCCGGGATGCTGTCGCTGATGTCGTTTCTGCTGGTAGCCGCGCCGCTGAAAGATGGCCAGATCTCTACTGCCTACTTCTCCGGTCAGGGGATATTCACCGCCATTCTGGTGGCCATCTATTCCACCGAGCTGTACGCCTTCCTCAAGCGGCATAACATCACCATTCGTCTGCCGCCGGAAGTGCCTGCCGGGGTGGCGCGCTCGTTCGAGATCCTGATCCCGGTGCTGGCGATCATTCTGACGCTGCATCCGCTGAACCTGTTTATCGAGGCTCAGCTGGGGATGATCATTCCGGAAGCGATCATGTCGCTGGTCAAACCGCTGGTCGCGGCTTCCGATACGCTGCCGGCCATTCTGTTGTCAGTGCTGGTCTGTCAGGTGCTGTGGTTCGCCGGGATCCACGGCGCGCTGATCGTCACCGGGATCATGAACCCCTTCTGGATGGCCAACCTGTCGGTCAATCAGGCGGCGATGGCCGCTGGCACCGCTATCCCGCACATCTATGTCCAGGGCTTCTGGGATCACTATCTGCTGATCGGCGGCGTCGGCTCAACCCTGCCGCTGGCGCTGATGCTGCTGCGCAGCAAGGCCGTACATCTGCGGACGATTGGCCGGATGGGGGTCGTGCCGGGGGTATTCAATATTAACGAACCGATCCTCTTCGGCGCACCGATCATCATGAATCCGCTGTTTTTCCTGCCGTTCGTGCTGGTACCGATGGTCAACGCGACCCTGGCGTACTTTGCGCTGAAGCTGGACCTGGTCAGCCGCGTAGTATCGATGACGCCGTGGACAACGCCGGCGCCCATCGGCGCCTCGTGGGCGGCGAACTGGAGCTTTAGCCCAGTGATCCTGTGCCTCATTTGTATGGCCACCGCCATGGTGATGTACCTGCCATTTCTCAAAGCTTACGAAAAACAGCTGCTGGCCCAGGAGCGTGAAAACGCCGTCGGCCAGGCTGATAACGCGGCGCAAACCGCTTAACGCTAACGATTCAGAGGATAATCATGGAATTAGAAGAACAGGTGATGGGGATCATCATCAACGCCGGCCAGTCACGTAGCCTGTGCTACGAAGCGCTGCACGCCGCTAAAGCGGGTGATTTCGCCACCGCCGACGCCAAAATGCAGGAAGCGGCCCATTATTCCCGCGAAGCTCACCTTGTACAGACCCAGCTTATCGAAGCTGACGAAGGCGAGGGAAAAACCAAAATGACGCTGGTGATGGTCCATGCTCAGGATCACCTGATGACCTCCATTCTGGCGAAAGAGCTGATTGCCGAACTGATTGCGATTTACCGCGCGCAACCGCTTCACGCCTAGCGCCTTGCCCGGCCAGACGTGCTGGCCGGGTCTGAATCCCCGAGGTCACTATGTTACATCTTGGAATAGATATTGGCGGCACCAAAATGGAAGCCGTACTGCTGGACCCGGCAGGCGAATGCGTCCAGCGCCTGCGTCGGCCGACCCACAAAGATAGCTATGACGCCTTTATGCGTCAGTTGCTGACCCTGATTGCCGATATTCGCGCGGTCAGCCCCCAGCCATTCACTCTGGGGATCGGCCTGCCCGGGGCAATCGATCCGCAAAGCGGACGCATTAAAAACTGCAACTGCCTGGTGCTCAACGGCCACGATCTGCGCCGGGATATCATGCAGCAGCTTGGCCAGCCGGTGTGGATGGCAAACGATGCCGACTGCTTCACCCTTTCGGAGGCGGTGGATGGCGCCGGCGCCGGGGCCGCCACCGTCTTCGGGGTGATTATCGGTACCGGCTGCGGCGGGGGGATCGCCGTTCATCAACAGCTGCTTAGCGGTCCCAACGCTATCGCCGGGGAGTGGGGGCATAATCCGCTGCCGGGCTATACTTCTGAGCGGGATGGCCCGCCGCAGCCCTGCTACTGCGGCAAAACGAACTGCATCGAAAGCTTTCTCTCCGGCACCGGCTTCGCCCGCCGCTACGGGGAACAAGCGCGTGCGGAGGCCATTGTCGCCGCGGCGCAAAACGGCGATCCGCGCGCGCTGGCCCACTGGCGACACTTTATCGATGCTTTTGCCCGTAGCCTGGCGTCGGTGATCAATATTCTCGACCCGCAGGTGATTGTGCTGGGCGGCGGTCTGTCCAACGTCAGCCAGATCTATCGCGATCTGCCTGCCGCCATCGTGCCGTGGATCTTCTCCGACAGCTGCCGCACGCAGATCAAACCGGCCCGCTTCGGCGACGCCAGCGGCGTACGCGGCGCGGCCTGGCTGCCCCGTCTGCCCGGCGCCGTGGACGGGCCACGGTAGACACTTTTTTCAGCAGGTATGTTAAGCTAGGCGAAAATGTCCAGACAGAAAAAGCCATGCCAACGATTGATGATGTTTCAAGATTAGCGAATGTCTCAAGAGCGACGGTTTCCCGCGTGCTGACCGGCACCCGGGGCGTGCGCGAAGAGAGCCGGGAAGCTGTGCTGCGGGCCGTTGAAGAACTCAACTATCGCCCGAGCTTTGCCGCGCAAAACCTCGCCAGTCAGACATCCAGCCACGTTGGTCTGGTGATTTCCGCGCAGGACGAGAGCAACGGCGCGCGTCTGCTGCCGCTCCTCTCGCAGGCGCTGAAAGGGCTGAATAAAAGCCTGCTGGTCCAGTATGTCAGCGATCCGGTAGAGCAGGCGGCGGCGATCGACGATCTGCAGCGCCAGTGCGTGGCGGTGGTGGTGCTGGGCGCCGTTGCTGCCGACGCGCCGCGCAACGTTATCGCCTTTGACCGTTTCGGCGTCGCCGGGAGCAACAGCCAGGGCTATGACTTCGCCTTCGCCACTGAAAGCGCCTGCCGCTATGTGATTGGCAAGGGACACCGCAACATCGCCCTGCTGGTGGACAGCGATAGCGACGATGCCAGCCGCCAGATGATGGAAGGCTACCGCAACGTTCTGCAGAACTACTCCATTCCTTTTAACCGCCAGCTGGTGCTGACGGCCAACGATGATGTCGAACAGGCGCTGCTGACCTTAATTAACAGCTTCAGTAAATACTCAGTCATTATCGTTAAACGTGACCGCTACGCGGCTGAGGCAATGCGCCTGCTGCGCGAATTCACCATCGCCGTCCCGCAGGAGGTCTCCCTGCTGAGCCTTGAGGATTCCCCGCTCGCCTCGCTGCTCTACCCACCGCTGACCTGCATCTCCTGGCCACTGGAGGCGCTGCTGGATAACTGTATTCAGCGTATCCGCAGCCTGATTGACGACCGGCCAACCTTCACCGCCGAGGGCCGCTCGCTGGCTGGCCGCCTGATCCCGCGCCAGTCGGTCGCCGATATCTCTTGATCTTCGCCCGGTTCGCGCCGGGCCAGCCTTATCTCTCCACTTTCTTATCGCTTTCGTTTCCCGGCTCATTATTACCCACTCATGCAAATAAGAATTATTTTCATTTGTAAATAGCTTGTGCTATATAACATAGCATTGGCTATAAACGCTGGGAAATTAACCACATCATTGCGAGGGATCCTATGCTGCACCTGACACCGCTGAAATCATTGCTGCTGGCCAGCGCGCTGGCCCTGCTGGCCGCGGCGCCGGCCTCGGCGCAGGAGAAATTCAGGGTTATCACCACCTTCACGGTTATCGCCGATATGGCGCAGAACGTGGCCGGCGATGCCGCCGTCGTCAGCTCCATCACCAAACCGGGCGCGGAGATCCACGACTACCAGCCTACCCCCGGCGATATCAAACGCGCGCAGGGGGCGCAGCTGATCCTCAGCAACGGTCTCAATCTCGAACGGTGGTTTGCCCGCTTTTATCAGCACCTGCAGGGCGTCCCGGAGGTGGTGGTCAGCGAGGGGATCCAGCCGATGGGCATCAGCGCAGGCCCCTATAGCGGAAAGCCCAATCCCCATGCCTGGATGTCGGCAGATAACGCCCTGATCTATGTCGATAATATTCGCGATGCGCTGGTGAAATACGATCCGCCTCACGCCGACACCTATCGCCGCAACGCCGAGGCCTATAAAGAGAAGATCCGCCAGACGATGGCGCCGCTGCAGGCCAGACTGGCGCAGCTGCCGGCGGATAAGCGCTGGCTGGTCACCAGCGAGGGAGCCTTCTCCTATCTGGCCCGCGACTATGGCCTGCGCGAACTGTATCTGTGGCCGATTAACGCCGACCAGCAGGGCACTCCGCAACAGGTGCGCAAGGTTATCGACACCATGAAGAAAGAACAGATCCCGACCATCTTCAGCGAAAGCACCATCTCCGATAAACCGGCGCGTCAGGTGGCGCGCGAAGCCGGCGCCCACTACGGCGGCGTGCTGTATGTCGATTCGCTGAGCGCCGCCGACGGCCCGGTGCCGACCTGGCTCGACCTGCTGCGCGTCACCACCGAAACCATCGTCAACGGTATCCAGGACGGGATGAGGAAACAGCCATGAATACTGCGCAAGCGGGTCTGTATGTCGACCAGCTCACCGTCACCTGGCGCAACGGCCACACCGCCCTGCGCGACGCCTCGTTCAGCGTACCGCGCGGCTCCATTGCCGCGCTGGTGGGGGTTAACGGCTCGGGTAAATCCACACTGTTTAAAGCACTGATGGGCTTTGTGCGCGTCGGTCACGGCGAGATCGCCATCCTCGGCCAGCCGGTCAACCGCGCGCTGCGCCAGAACCTGGTCGCCTATGTCCCGCAGTCGGAAGAGGTGGACTGGTCCTTCCCGGTGCTGGTGGAGGATGTGGTGATGATGGGCCGCTACGGCCATATGGGCTGGCTGCGGCGGGCAAAGCCGCGCGATCGCGAGATTGTCGATGCCGCGCTGGCCCGCGTGGGCATGAGCGAGTACCGCCATCGGCAAATTGGCGAGCTCTCCGGCGGGCAGAAAAAGCGCGTCTTCCTTGCCCGCGCCATCGCTCAGCAGGGCCAGGTGATCCTGCTGGATGAGCCTTTTACCGGCGTCGATGTGCAAACCGAAGCGCGGATCATCAGCCTGCTGCGCGAGCTCCGCGATGAGGGCTGTACCATGCTGGTCTCCACCCATAATCTCGGGTCCGTAAGTGAATTTTGCGATTACACGGTGATGGTAAAAGGCACCGTGCTGGCCAGCGGCCCGACAGAAACCACCTTCACCGCCGAGAATCTGGAGCGGGCTTTCAGCGGCGTACTGCGCCACGTCTCGCTCACCGGTGCGGAAACGCAGATTATCACCGATGACGAGCGGCCGTTTATCAGCCGGCGCGCGGCGGGAGACCCACGATGAGCTGGCTGCTGGAGCCGTTTGGCTATCACTATATGCTCAATGCGATGTGGGTGGCGGCGCTGGTGGGCGGCGTCTGCGCCTTTCTCTCCTGCTACCTGATGCTGAAGGGCTGGTCGCTGATTGGCGACGCCCTTTCCCACTCGATTGTGCCCGGCGTCGCCGGGGCCTATATGCTCGGTCTGCCGTTTGCCCTCGGCGCGTTTCTCTCCGGCGGCCTGGCGGCGGGCAGTATGCTGTTTTTGCAGCAGCGGTCGCGGCTGAAAGAGGATGCGATTATCGGCCTGATCTTCTCCTCCTTCTTCGGGATCGGGCTGTTTATGGTGTCGCTGAACCCGACGTCGGTGAATATCCAGACTATTATCCTCGGCAATATTCTGGCCATCGCCCCGGAGGATATTATCCAGCTGGCGGCGATCGGCTTTATCTCGATGGCGATCCTGCTGTTGAAGTGGAAAGATCTGATGGTGACCTTCTTCGATGAGCACCACGCCCGCTCGATTGGTCTGAACACCCGCGGCCTGAAGCTGCTGTTCTTTACCCTGCTGGCGGCCTGCACCGTAGCGGCGCTGCAGACCGTCGGCGCCTTTCTGGTTATCTGCCTGGTGGTCACCCCCGGCGCCACCGCCTGGCTGTTAACCGACCGCTTCCCGCGCCTGCTGGCCATCGCCGTCGCCATCGGCAGCCTGACCAGCTTCTTCGGCGCCTGGCTCAGTTACTACCTCGACGGCGCCACCGGCGGCATTATCGTGGTGGCGCAAACGCTGCTGTTCCTCATCACCTTTATCTTCGCGCCGAAGCATGGCCTGTTGGCCAACCGCCGCCGCGCCGGGGAGGCCGCATGCTGAATCTGATCCTGGCCCCGTTCCAGTTTCCTTTTATGGTCAACGCGATAACAGTATCGATGGTCGTTGCCGTGCCCTGCGCGCTGCTGTCAGTCTTTCTGGTGCTCAAAGGCTGGGCGCTGATGGGCGACGCGATGAGCCACGCGGTCTTTCCCGGCGTGGTGCTGGCCTACATTATCGGCATCCCCTTCGCCATCGGCGCGTTTATCGCCGGGCTGCTCTGCGCCGTGACGACCGGTTTTCTCGACGACAACAGCCGCCTCAAACGCGATACCATCATGGGAATCGTCTTCTCCGGCATGTTTGGCGCCGGGCTGGTGCTGTACGTAGCGATCCAGTCCGACGTCCATCTCGACCATATTCTGTTCGGCGACATGCTGGGGATCTCCCTCAGCGATATTGGACAAACGGCGGCTATCGCGCTGGTGATTGCGCTGATTATCGGGCTGAAATGGCGGGATTTTTTGCTGCACGCCTTCGATCCGACGCAGGCCAAAGCCAGCGGCCTGCGCGGCGGACTGCTGCACTACGGCATGCTGTGCATGATCGCCCTGACCATCGTCGCGACGCTGCAGTCGGTAGGGATTATTCTGTCGATTTCGCTGCTGATTGCCCCCGGGGCGATTGCGCTCCTGCTGGTACGGCGCTTTATCCACGCCCTGCTGCTGGCGGTGGCGGTAGCGGTCTGCTGCTCGGCGGGAGGGGTGTGGCTGGCGTTTTATCTCGATAGCGCGCCGGCGCCGACTATCGTGGTGCTGTTCACCGCGCTGTTTGTGGTCGCCTTTGTGACAAGCACGATCCGGGATAGTCAGAAACAGAAGGCTTCATCACCCATCCCCGGTGGCGGTTAACGCCTTACCGGGGCTACGCTTGCCCCCCGGCTGCGCGCAGCCCAGGCCGGGGAAAGGCCGCTATTTTTTCGGTCGATATTTTTCCGGCAGCGGCGGCACTGGCCGCCTGTCATCCAGCAGATGGCGAAGGGTCAGGATCGGGTGGCGCCAGAGCATTCGTGGCCCGGCCCAGCGCATAATCTGCTTCATCTCTTCGCGCTTCGCCGGCTGATAGCAGTGTACCGGACACTGCTTGCAGGCCGGTTTATTGTCGCCAAACACGCACTTATCAAGCCGCTTGTCGGCGTAGGCGTTCAGCGCCTGATAGTGTTCGCCGTCGTCGCGGGCATCCGGACAGCGGCGCTGATAAAGCCCAATCATCCGACCGATCGTCTGCTTTTCACGTTCGATGCGTTTGCCCACCGTCAACTTTCCTCCCCACACAAAGATGCATGAATAATACACCTTTTAAACGGGCCACGCAGCCGCTTTCCTAACGATTAGGTCGGGTTAGCGGGTTTATCAACATGCCCCAATGCTTTTTCCGGGAAGCAGACATCGCGCACCCGGCGTTTCAGCTCTGCCGCATCCGGAAAGCCGCCATCCTGCTTGCGCTCCCAGATCTGCTGGCCGTCGATATCGATAGTGAAGATCCCGCCGGTGCCCGGCACCAGCGTCACCGAGGCGATATCGGTGCTGAAGGTGTGTAACAGCTCCTGCGCCATCCAGCTGGCGCGCAGCATCCAGTTGCACTGGGAACAATAGGTGATGGTGATAGCCGCTTTTGAATTCATCGTCATCTCGCTCAGGCTGAAAGGGCACAGTGTAAACAAAGTGCAGTTTAAATGAGGAATACATGAATATTTTGTTGCAAACGATAATACCTATCATTACCATTCGCAATCAACAAATGGAGTAAGACCCTATCCGCAACGGAAAAGACGGAGCAACCTGCAACTCTGGAAGTAACGCGTGAGCCGATACTAATAACGATCAAGGCGTGGCGACTATGTACAAATCGACTCCGTCAGCAGCAGGGTGTAAAAAACGCCTGCTGGTGACCTCTTTGCTTGCAGCAATTTATCAAACTTCTGCCGTCGCAGCAGGCACTTCCGCCATCGGCGGCGAGGCGGTGGATGACACCTCGGAACAAATGACCGTCACCGCTCCCGCGCCGGCGCAAAAAGCCGGTAACGAGCACAGCATCAGCGCCCGGGAGCTGGAGGACAAAGGCGCTAACGATTTCGGCTCGATCATGCGCTATGAACCGCTCATCAGCGCCACCGGGGCCAGCGGCGGCTCCGGCAACGGCAAAAGCGGCTTCGACCGCGGGGGCTACACCGGCTACAACATTCGCGGCATGGAGAGCAACCGCGTCGGTATCGACGTGGACGGTATCGCCCAGCCCAACGCCACCGGCCGCGGCTACGTCGGCCGCTCGGGGCTCAATACCTTCGGCATCGGCCGCGATTATATCGACCCGTATATGTACGGCAGCGTGGATATCCAGTCCGGCGCCACCTCGACGGAAACGGCCAACAGCGCCATCGGAGGGAATGTCTCCTTCCGCCCGAAATCGGCGGATGATTACCTGCGCCCGGGCAAAACCAGCGCCTTCGGCTATCGCAGCGGCTACGACTCCGCGGATCGCAGCTGGCACAACGGGGTGACCGTCGCCGGCGGCGATGAGTTCCTGCGCGGCATTTTGGTCTACAGCCGCCGCGACGGCCAGGAAACCGAAAATAACAGCGACATCGTCGACGCCTACCCGGCGAACTGGCACTCCGATGCCTTTCTGGCCTCCGGGATCTGGCAGCCCAACGACGAGCACAAGCTAACCAGCACCTTCGACTATTACCACAAAACCAACCACACCCACTACGATACCTGGGATTCCAGCGGCAACAGCACCATCGGCACCGCCAACCAGACCAGCCAGACCCGACGCTGGGGCCTGAGCCTGAAGGATGACTGGACGCCGATGAATGACTACCTCGACAGCGTCTCCAGTAAAATCTATTACCAGCATACCGAAGCCCATGACTGGACGTATATGCCGGACAGCGTCACCCGCAGGATGCAGACGGTGAACTCCAACTACGACACCGACACCTGGGGCCTGCAGACCGCGCTGGCGAAAACCCTGGGCCGCCACGATCTGAGCGCCGGTTTCAACGCCAGCACCAGCAAAACCCAGCGGCCGTTCAGCCAGTCGCCGATCCCCAGCGTTTACAGCGAGATCATGCAGCCGGAGGCGGACAGCCGCAGCTACACTCTCGGCGGCTTTGTCCAGGATAAGATCAACTTCGACCTTGATAGCCACAACTTCGCCATCATTCCCGGCGTGCGCGTGGTGCATCAATCGACGAAGCCGGAAAATCTGTCCGACCTTGCCGCCAACAGCAGCGCGCTGACCGAATCGTCGGTGGCGAATCTGTACGGTAAAAACAGCGATACCCAGGTTCTGCCGTCGTTGACCTTCCAGTACGACCTCACCCCGCGCCTGATGACCTACCTGCAGTACCAGCGCGGCGCGCAGTTCCCCAACGCCAGCCAGCTGTATGGATCCTGGAACCTTGGGTCCAGCTACGCCGGCAGCCAGCAGTATGCCCTGATCGGCAATACCGATCTGAAGACGGAAACCAGCGATAATCTCGAGTGGGGGCTGAAGGGGGAAGTTACCGAAGGCATCACCCTGCGCACAGCGCTGTTCTACAACAGCTATAAGAACTTTATCGCCTATACCCGCTATACCCGGGCGAATAATCCGGGCCAGTTCACGAATGTGCCGTCGAACATCTACACCATTTATCAGGCGGAAAACCGCGATAAGGCCTATATCTACGGCGGTGAGATCAGCACCAAATTTAACTTTGGCACCTGGTTTGAGCAGGTGAACGGCCTGAGCGCCACCCTCGCCTTCGGCTATAGCGAAGGGAAATCGAAATCCAGCTACAGCGGCGATAAATACGTCGACCTCGACAGCGTAGCGCCGATGAAAGCTATCGTCGGCGTGGCGTGGGACGATCCGGCGAAACGCTACGGCACCGCCCTGACGGCGACCTTCGTCAAGGGGAAACAGGCGACCGCCACCAACCGCGAAAGCTACAGCAATAGCGGGTCCGCCATCGCCGATGCCAGCAACGACTATATGCGCGTGCCGGGCTACGGCATGCTGGACTGGACCGCGTACTGGCAGGTGGCGAAAAACGTGCGCCTCAATGGCGGGGTCTACAACCTCACCGATCGTAAATACTGGGATTACCTGAGCAGCCGCAATATCGAGACCGGCACCAACCAGGACGCCAATGATAAAGCGCTGGCGGTGATGCCGGGCCGCACCTGGCAGCTTGGGGTCAACGTCGACTTCTGATTGCCCGAAGAACAACTCACCTGCCCCGGCCCGCCGGCCGGGGATATTGAACATTGAGAAGGATATGATTATGCCCAATGCCCACCCCGATCTGTGGCAGCGCTACCAGGCCACTAAAGCGTCCAGCACCGCGAAATATGCCCGCGATATCGCCGCGGAAATGGGGATCAGCGAAGCCGAGCTGACCGCCGCCCGCCTCGGTCACGATGCCGTGCGCCTGATCGATGACGCCCGGGCGCTGATTGCCGCCCTTGAGCGCGTCGGTGAAACCAAATGCATCTGTCGCAACGAGTATGCCGTGCATGAGCAGGTCGGCCAGTTCACGCACCAGCACCTCAGCGGCCACGCCGGGCTGGTGCTCAACCCGCGCGCGCTCGACCTGCGTCTGTTCCTCAGCCAGTGGGCCAGCGCCTTCCATCTGAACGATAACGGTCGCCAGAGCATTCAGTTTTTCGACCACCACGGCGATGCGCTGCTGAAAGTCTATGCGACCACGCAGACCGACATGGCGGCCTGGGATACCCTGATCGCAGAACATCGGGTGGCGGCCCCGGCGCCGCTGGCCCTGCGCCCGCTGGAGCCGGTGAAATATGCCGAGAGCGCCGACGGCGCCGCCCTGGAGAACGACTGGCGCGCGATGACCGACGTACACCAGTTCTTCGGTCTGCTGCGTAAATATCAGCTTTCCCGCCAGCAGGCCTTCCGCCTGGTGAGCGACGACCTCGCCTGCCGCGTTGATCGCCATGCGCTGCCAGCGCTACTGGAGACGGTGCGCCAGGAAGGCAATGAAATCATGATCTTCGTCGGCAATCGCGGCTGCGTGCAGATCTTCACCGGCGCCCTGGAAAAGCTGGCGCCGATGCGCGGCTGGCTGAATATCTTCAATCCCACCTTTACTCTGCATCTGCGTGAAGAGAGCCTCGATGAAGTGTGGGTGACCCGCAAGCCGACCTCAGACGGACACGTCACCAGCGTCGAGCTGTTCGCCAAAGACGGCACCCAGATCGCCCAGCTCTATGGCCAGCGCAGCGAGGGCCACCCCGAGCAGGCGCAATGGCGCCAGCAGGTGGATCGTCTGACCCGCGAAGGACTGCCCGCATGATGCGCTGGTTACTGCTTCTCATCGCCTTCCCGTTGCTGAGCCACGCCGCCGTGGAGCGGCTCGTCACCCTCGGCGGCGATGTCACTGAGATCGTCTATGCCCTTGGCGCGCAACAGAGCCTGGTCGCCCGGGACAGCACCAGCAGCTGGCCCCCGGCGGCGCAAAAGCTGCCGGATGTCGGCTACCTGCGGCAGCTGAACGCCGAGGGGATCCTCGCGTTACGCCCGCAGCTGGTATTAGCGAGCGCCCAGGCACAGCCCTCGCTGGTTTTACACAAGGTGCAGGCGAGCGGCGTGAAGGTGGTTAACGTGCCGGGCGGCGAAAGCCTGGCCGCGATCGATAGCAAAGTGGCCGTCATTGCCGAAGCGTTAGGCAAAACCCCGGCGGGCGACGCGCTGCGCCAGCAGCTTCAGCAACAGATCGCCGCCATTCCAACGCAGCCGGTTGCTAAGCGGGTGCTGTTTATTCTCAGCCACGGCGGAATGAATACCCTGGTAGCCGGGCAACGCACCGCGGCCGATGGCGCCATTCGCGCCGCCGGGCTGCAGAACGCGATGCAGGGCTTCGACCACTATCGGGCGATGTCGCAGGAGGGGGTGGCCGCCAGCCAGGCGGATCTGGTGGTGATCTCCGCCGATGGTCTCAAAGGGATGGGCGGCGAAGCCGGGCTGTGGAAACTGCCCGGCCTGGCGCAGACCCCGGCGGGGCGTCATAAACAGCTGCTGACGATCGACGATATGGCCCTGCTCGGCTTCGGGCCGCGCACCCCGCAGGCGATAATCGCGCTGCGTGAAAAAGCGGAGCATCTGCCCTGATGCGCCCTGCCCTCGCCCGCCGTTTGCTGTTGATGACGCTGCTGCTGATCCTGCTGACGCTGTTCGCCACCACCCTTGGCGCGATGCGTTTGCCGCTGGCCAGCCTGCTGCCCGCCGGGGATGAGATGCTGCGCCACATCTGGCTGACCATCCGTCTGCCGCGGGTGCTGCTGGCCCTGCTGGTAGGCGCGGCGCTGGCCCTCTCCGGCTGCGTAATGCAGGGGGTGTTTCGCAACCCGCTTGCCGACCCGGGCCTGCTGGGCATCAGCAGCGGCGCCGCGCTGGCGGTGGCCAGCTGGCTGGTGCTCCCGCTCTCCGCAACGGGGCTGATCGCTCTGTATATGCCGATGCTGGCGGCGTTTATCGGCAGCCTGGCGGTGATGGTGGTGATTTTTATCCTCAGCCGGGCGGAGGAGGGGTCGCTGTCGCGCCTGCTGCTGGTGGGGATCGCCATCAACGCGCTGTGCGGGGCGCTGGTCGGCGTGCTGGCCTGGCTGAGTAACGACGCCCAGCTGCGACAGCTGTCGCTGTGGGGCATGGGCAGTCTGGGCCAGGCCGAGTGGCCGACCCTGTTGGTGGCTGCGACCCTGATCATCCCGGCGGCGCTGGCGGTGTGGTGGATGGCCTCCCGCCTGAATTTGCTGCAGCTCGGCGATGAAGAAGCGCACTATCTTGGGGTCAACGTGCGGGCGCTGCAGCGCTGGCTGCTGCTGTGCAGCGCGGTGCTGGTGGCCGCGGCGGTGGCCATCAGCGGCGTCATCGGCTTTATTGGCCTGGTGGTGCCGCACCTGATGCGCCTGTGGCTGGGGCCGGACCATCGCGGGCTGATCCCCGGCTCGCTGCTGGCCGGCGCGATCCTGCTTCTGCTGGCCGACACCCTGGCCCGCACCGTGGCGGCGCCGGCGGAGATGCCGGTCGGTCTGCTCACCAGCCTGCTGGGCGCCCCCTGGTTTCTGTGGCTGGTCTTTCGTCGGGAGAACCCCAAACATGGCTAATGAATATTGCGCGCAGGGGCTGGCGCTTCGCCTCGGCCAGCGGCAGATTATCGACAACATCTCCGTCGCGCTGCGCGGCGGCGAGATGACGGCGCTTATCGGGCCGAACGGCGCGGGCAAATCCACCCTGCTGCGGCTGCTGACCGGGTACCTGACCCCGGATAGCGGCACCCGCCATCTGGCGGGCACGCCGCTGGAGGCGTGGTCACCCGAGGCGCTGGCGCGCCGGCGGGCGGTCATGCTACAGCGCACGGCCCTGCAGGCCGACTGGACGGTGGAAACGGTCATCGCCATGGGGCGCTCGCCGTGGGGCCCGACCGCGGACCCGGCGGAGCTGGCGGCGGTAATGGCCGTCACCGGCTGCGATGACCTTGCCGGCCGCCGCTATCCCGCCCTTTCCGGCGGCGAGCAGCAGCGGGTGCAGCTCGCCCGCTGTCTGGCGCAGCTGTGGCGCGACGGCGCGCCGCAGGGCTGGCTGTTTCTCGATGAGCCCACCTCGGCGCTGGACCTTTACTATCAACAGCATCTGCTGCGCTTGCTCAAACGGCTCACCGCCGGCGGGCAACTGCACGTGTGCGTGGTGCTGCATGACCTTAACCTCGCCGCCCTGTGGGCCGACCGCATCCTGCTGCTTCACCAGGGCCGCCTGGTCGCCCAGGGGACGCCGCAGGAGGTGATCCAGCAGTCGGTTATCCATCGCTGGTACGGGGCGGATGTCCGTCTCGGCCAGCATCCGGACAACGCGGCCCCCCAGGTCTATCTGGCGCCGTAACTCCCGCGCGGCGCAACTGGAATCCGGATCGCGCCGCGCGCGTTCGTCAGTTTCCCTCGCCTGCCCATCTCCGTTATCATGTCTCATCCATGTGATAACGACGAAAACAACAAAATCGCAGCCATTTCAAATCAGGGATCTGGATAACACCCCATGAGCACAATTGACAATCTCGACGCCCACACGACGATGATGCAGCAGTATGCAATTAAATAATTAAGTCATTGTATTTTATGTTAATTTTAAAATTAATTAAAATTCAGCATACATATGGCATACATTTTATAATGTGTAAAAAAGTACTTTAAGATCATTCCGATTTCTGGTAAAAATTAGCTGTGGGACGAATACCTCACTTGATGAAAATGGAAGCGTTAAAGCAAGAAGATCTGTCCTTAAGTCTAGGACGACCGAGAGGTCTTTCTGGGTGCACTCTGGCGAGCCATGCGAAAGCTAGACCACGGAGTACAGTACACAGTTGGAAAAAGTTAGTGAAGGTGGGGTGGACTTTATACTCTTGCGTTGCTTCCCTCGGATTCAACTGCCCTTCCTGGCCGTGAGGACGCTAACTTTTATCTAAGAAGGATCACATGGCAAAGGATTTCTCTTTCAAAAACACTTTCACCCCCATTCAGAAGAAAGAAAGCTTACTTGCCTTGTTGGGTATAAGTGATATCGATAAATTTGAAAAGCTGATTTCCGATGGTGTAGAAAAAGCTTACTACATAAAGCCACCAATTGAAAAAAAGAACGGTGGTCATAGAATTGTCTACGCACCAAACCGAATGCTGAAATCGATTCTAAGAAAAATAAACAATAAAATTTTCAGCCAAATTAATTTTCCAGATTACCTTTATGGCTCCATTCCTGACAAAGAAAATCCTCGCGATTATATCTTGTGTGCCCAACAGCATTGCAAATCTAAAATCCTTGTGAAAATGGATATAGAAAATTTTTTCCCAACGATGAAGTCAAAATTTGTTTATCAAATTTTTAAAGAATTATTCAGATTTTCAGATGAAGTTTCCAATATATTAACAACTTTAACAACATATGAGGGTTTCGTTCCTCAAGGCGCACCAACGAGTACTTATTTAGCCAACTTATATTTTTATGATTGTGAGCCAAGCAAAGTCAGTTATCTTCGTAAACTTGGATTCAGATATACTCGTTTGATTGATGACATAACAATATCCCGTTTAAATAAAGAGGAAGATTGGAAGTTTGTTGAGTCTGTTATTTCTAACTTTATTAAACAAAAAGAATTGACTGTAAATAATGAGAAAACAAAACTTCTATCTGCTAAATCGCCACAATCATTTAAAGTTCACGGATTATGTATTGAGGATGATGCGCCACGATTTACTAAAACTGAAAGAACTAACATAAAAACGCAAGTACATCAAGTTGTAAGGACCGGTTATGGGCGAGATCAAATCCGAATGCAACCAAGTTATCACAAGAAATATTTCTCTGTGAAAGGTAAAATAACGAAACTTAAGCGTGTAGATTGCCCTGATTATCCAGTTCTTAAAAATCTTCTAAAAAAACATTGCGATCCTCTTCCTGAGCATAAAGAAATAAAAAGAATTAATCGTGTTATATCAAACTTGTCGAAAGATCATGTTAGCATTGGTCATACGGAAAGATACAAAAGTAGGTATTTTCAAGTTGTTTTTCGTTTAGATATATTAAAAAAACTATATCCAGTTGAAGCAAATGAGTTTAGAGCACGGTTAAGACAAATAGGTCCAACTAAGAATGAGAATTAAAAAGCCTTTAACTGATATAATTTCCTATACCATCATCATAATTGTAACATTGTGTTTCATCTCAATGATTACCGCTGCGATAATTGTCTGCGTAGATATAGTTAGGACAAGAGATTTACATCTTTGCTTCTCTGAAAATTGCGTATTAAATGCTCAGAAAATTTTTAAAACTCCAATATCTCTTCTGAAGCAATCATTAATACTCATACCTATTTTTGTATTTTTTATAGGCCTATATAATTATAAGCTGGCGATAATAAATGCGAAAAACAACAACACACTTAATAAAGAGCGTGATTTTTATTCTTATTTAAAAGAAAACACAAATGAACAAAAAGAATTGATAGAAATACTTAACAAGAAAAAACTGTACAACGCACTCTTTGATGAACACTTAAACTTCAAGACCGATGCCCAAGAAAAAATACGTTCCTATATTAAATTAAGAGGAACAACTGGCTTACTCGGCGCACTTAATGGTGATAAAAAAAATAATTACGAAGCAGTTCTAGCTTCTATTACAATACACTTCGGATTCAACATCGAAGAAGAAGTTGATATAGAACGCTTAGATGAAATCACTAATAATATATGTACTCTATTGATAGAGATCATTGAGGTATGGTTCAATATCAACATATCAAAAGAATAACTTCATATATCAAAGCAAGGGCTAACTTATCGAAGCTACGCTTCACTAAGTTCCCTTGCTTTTCTTCCCTTCGGTTGAAAAGGAAAACAAGTCTATTCTTTGATCACATAGCCGCTTCCCAGCTTCACTATCAGAAAACGAAGATAAAAGAATACAGATTCTTTAGAGAAAGTTAGCCACATGTTGCAAACCCCGCCACAAACGTGATATTGATCACATTTACAATAATTAAAGCTAAATCCTATTGATGTTATAATAATAAAATATCCACAGAAAGTCATTTCCCCTTAGCAAGGAGTCATTAGTGGGTGAAGAACGTGTAAGCGCACCCGTTTTAGTTCCACGCACTTTTTGAGATTTCCGCGGTTTCAGCCATCAGCCGGTATTCTTCCGGCGTCAGGTTATTCAGGGATTCGTGGGGGCGCTCGCCGTTATATTCAGCCAGCCAGCGCTCTGTAATTTCCCGTGCTTCATTCAGTGTTCTGAACAGATAAAAATCCAGTATTTCTGTTCTGTATGTCCGGTTGAACCGTTCGATAAAGGCATTCTGCGTTGGCTTGCCGGGCCTGATAAACTCCAGCATCACACCATGCTCTTCTGCCCATTGTGCCAGCGTCAGCGAGACCAGTTCCGGACCGTTATCCATCCGCATCTTTAGCGGATATCCGCGGTTTGCCACGATCCTGTCCAGCACTCTCACGACTCGCTGCGCCGGGATATTCAGGTCAATTTCGATCGCCAGTGCTTCGCGGTTAAAATCATCCACCACGTTGAAGGTCCGGAAGCGTCTGCCGCACACCAGCGCATCGTGCATAAAATCGATGGACCAGCTCTGGTTCATCACCTCTGGCGTCACCAGCGGAACCGGATTGCGCACTGGCAGGCGCTGTTTTCCCTTACGGCGAAAATTCAGTTTCAGCAGGCAGTAAATCCGGTGAACGCGCTTATGGTTCCAGCTTTTGCCCTGCCTGCGCAGCACCTGAAAAAGCTTTTTAAATCCGTATCGCGGATAGCGTTCAGCCGCCACGGTCAGCGCCATAATGACTGGCTCATCACGTTGCGTATCCGGCTGATAACGAAATACCGTCCTGCTCAGCGACAATATCCTGCATGCCTGACGTAAGCTCATGGCAAACTGCGCGGTCAGATAGCTGACCAGCTCACGCTTTATCGCTGGTTTTAAAGCTTTTTTTCAATAACGTCTTTCAATGCGCGGCACTCGAGGCTCAGGTCCGCAAACATCTGCTTCAACCGGCGGTTTTCATCTTCGAGGTCCTTCATCTTTTTGATATCAGAGGCTTCCATACCGCCGAACTTCGCTTTCCAGTTGTAGTACGAGGCCTCAGAAACCCCGGCTTCGCGGCACGCATCTTTGACGGTGCGTCCGGCTTCGACGGACTTCAGAACGGCAATGATCTGGTGTTCGGTGAATCGGGCTTAGCGCATGGCGATCTCCTCCAGGAACATAATCAGTATGCAGGAAGATCTCTAAATGTGAATGGTCCGCTTTACCGGGATACTTACACACCAACGTCGCCAGAAGCATCCATAGCTTTAGAAAAATTATTATTCCATGTATGTCTTAGCTGATGTCCGGCAAAATCACTGAGTTCTAATGATGTTTTTTTAATCTCACTAATGATGTTGTTATATCCACTCTTAGAGATTGGCTGACCTTGTGTTGGCCCTGATTTATGAGTAACAAATAGATAGCTATGTCTTCTGGCTTTCTTAAACTTACGTCTTTCATTTAGCATATAGTTGCGAATCTCTTTAAGTAAAACATCTGAAAGTTCTATTTTCCTTTCTAATGTTTTAACTAAAGGTTGCCTTCTTCGAGGATCAGATTTCTCATCAGCCCTTCTACGAATAGATATACTACCATCATGAAAATCGATATCTGTGATTTGCAGGTTAAGTAGCTCTCCACATCTGATACCTAATGTATAAAGTATGAGTATCATCAATCTGTTTCTAACCTGAACATCAGTGATGAACGGATTAATGTCTGAATTAATTTGAATTGTTTTTAATAATAAATCAATCTGCTCTTCATTTAGACCTTTATCTTCTACTGATAGAGCATTTCTTTTTTTCACTACTGGCCTTCTCTTTTCAATCTGCTTAATAAAAACGTTTATTCTCTCTTGATTTACATCTAAATCCATCAAAAGAATCTGACATAACCACTCAAGATAATTAGCCATAGATGTTAATCTAAAGTATTTAGTGGCTGGTCTAACTGATATATTATAATGTCTACTTTTACTGCGCTTTATTATATTAATTCTTTTTGTATTTATTGTGGTAAAATCCCTCAAGGCATCAATTTCGTTAATAGATAAAAATGATTGAGAAAGAATTCTATCTACAAGATCTATCCCCATATCTGATAGAAAATTATACAGCATGGAAATACTTGCTCCAACCAATTCTATTGTCGATATAGACTTCCCACAATTTCTATATTCATTAATAATGATATATATTAGGATAATGAAGCGGTACTCCGGTAGTTTTATTCAATACAACACAGAATCTTTCTCCACTATCCATTAAAAATAAACGCGTTCCTATTTTCTTCATTTCCTTACCTCTAATATTCAAATATTTATTTTACAAAATAAGTATAGCTGTATCATATGATATATTATCATATGAAAAAATTTACTATTCTTTTCAAATAAAGAACAATCTTCAACCCAATTAACATGCACTTTAAAGAGGAGAATAATTTACTTATTGTTATCAGTAGTACATAATGAGCATTGTATACACCTGATAGTAATCCCCCCCTGTCAATCCATTATAAATAAAGCACATTAAAATTATTTGCAAATACTTTAGTAAAAAATAAGAATATTATTTAGATGAATATTTACTTTTTTCAAAAAGCACTAAACTTTTTACATTCAATTTATATCAAACAAGAATTCTCGACTTATAATAGATAATAGTTCTTGCCAGGAATTCCATCTCATTTCTTGATTGGATAAGCTTAAACAAAAAATCAAAAACGGAAATTTGGTCAAGCATATCCATGCTCGCTAATAACATCCAACACATCTTACATTTCAGCAACAAAGAAGTAGCTTAACCACTCAATATATTTCTCACTCTCTTCCATTAACTCAATTTCTTCAACATAGTCCATCCCCCCTGAAAAACACCATTAATTCTGTATAACTGAGAGTTAAAATCCTATTGTTAAAACTACTGTTTAAACCATTGTTCATTTTAAATATAGAAGATAAAGCAAAAATTATGCTGCCAAAAAAATTAACTATTCTAATTTACCTCTCAATATATAATCACATCCTAATTAGTAATTTCAAATTTATTTTCATAAATGGATTGAAAATGATAAAATACACCTATCTCTATCACTCATTCTAAATGGAATTTTTATGAAAAAATTCACAAAGCCAACAACGAATACAATATTTATTGTGTCAGCTCTTGTTGGAATCTTCTCCTACATTTTCCCCAGAAGCTCTGATACTCAAAAGACAGATGACATCATTGGCGTATGGACATCAGATTATTCATATGATAGCGGAGGGATTATAATAAATATAAATGGAGAAACATCATACTTCTCTAATGGGAAATACAATGTTAATGCTGATATGTCTTTTCAACCAGATAGCGCAACCACCATAACCTTTGCTATTAACGGCGCTGGAGATTGGGATATTCACGATAAAGAATTGATAACAACACTTAATACTCTAAAGTCTATTCCTACTAAAATGATTTATAAAGGTAAGGTGTTAGGATCTCAAGATTTTGACATGATAGAACGAATTTCCAATCAGAAACTTAAGACCATAGAAGATTTCACAGCACCAGGCGCAAGTCAGTCTTACCTCATAAAAAATAATAATCATGATCAAAAGCTATTAGAGGGTATAAACCCATTTGGGAACAACTTTGATATAGTAATGAAAAGAGTAAAATAAGCAAGTTCTACAAGTTAAATGGTCGGTCTATATCGACCATAACTTGATATAAACCTTGGTCTTTATGGCAACTCTCATTAATCATAATTAGTCCTCTAGCGTATTATTAATCATATACTTCCCTTTTCAGTGTCCGAAGCACAAACAATACCATTTAGAGCTGATGTACATATTTCTTGATGATAAAACAAGAAACTAAAACCAGTATATATCTCCATGAACCATAAAACCCCATATATAATATTATTTGACTTTCTAAATAATTAAATGTAATTTTTAAATTAATATAATAATAACCCGGAGACATCCCTTGAAAACAAAAAAACAAATAAAAATATACAAAACCACATTTGCAGTTATATATTTTATACTTGTGCCACCATTGCTTTTCTATTGCACCAACCATTCACATGATATTGTTCAGGGCAATATATCCCCATTCCCCCTTGCGATTTTATGTTTTTTGATTATGTTCCTTTTTATTTTAATAACCCTTATAGACAAAAAATAACCCTTTGCGATATATAATATCACAGGTTCACATAACCCAAAGCATCATTCAATATTAGTCTTTCCTGTTCCGCTTTAGCTGCAAGACTAATATTGTTTATTGTAGACGTGAACATCGCATACCAAATCATCCATTCGTTTTTATCTTTCCATTTATGAAAAATAACTTTTTCAACTGAGATCCAAACTACATCAATATTGGGATTTAAGAGAGTGTCCATGAAGTCATTATCAGAAATAGTCAGAGCATGGGATACTACTTCAATTTCATTTCTTGATCTATTTTTGTCAAAAATGCACCAGAAAGGTTGTGGCTTAATGAAGTCGTTCAGCGTACTGAAGGTCAACCCTCTGATTTGTGCTGCGTGCATTGTGCTCTTCACTTTATGAATATCACGCCATGAACGAAGGTCTCCCAACAAGTAGTTGACTCTTTGGTTTCTTGCTTTACTGTCTTCTGATTGATATTGGATATAAGTGGGTCCATCACCGTTTTGCCGATATCTTGCTAATGTTTTAACACTAATACCTAAATAGAGAGCAGCTAAATCGACACTTAACGTAGTGTCATCAGGCATGTCGCTAAAAAGCTTCCAGACCTCAGATAGCTCTCTCAATGTCGCAACGACACTCATATGTGTATCCTGTTTTATTCTGGCAATGGTGGATATTTGGCTGAGGCTAAAAGCACATTGTATAACTTAGGCGCAGCCATCAACATGTGCAACTCAATGCGTTGCAGAGCTTCAAATACTCGATCTTGGTCAGGTGTAGCATATCTTTCAGTTGGATCAGTAGTGTTTCGGTGATTTAGTAATCGCTTAACAACAGCATAAGAAGTAAGTTCTTCTGCAACACGACCAAACGTTCGACGCAGATCATGCATACCAAGCTTGACGATATCTGCTTCTACGCAAAGGTATTCACGTAAACTTTTGCTATCCGAATAATGGCCAACCTTACTTCTGGTCGAACGTGCGGGAAAAACCCATTTCCGCCTCTCTGGACGAGTTTCCGCATCAAATACGATATCGTGCCTGTCTTCAAGGATGCGTTTCACAGCATCACAGATTGGAAGCTCATGATCGTTTCGATTCTTAGTGTCGTAGAATCGAATGAGCCGATTTTCAAGATCTACATAGCTTGTCGTTTTAGCTTCTTCATTTGTAAGAGACTCTCGCCAGCACAGAGAAGCTGTTTCTTCCTTACGAGCACCAAGAAGGATAGTCAGCAGAAGGTAATCACAGCCAAGACGGTTGAAGCTTCTCTTGTTATGTAATGCTGTTAAAAATCGTCCAAGAGTATCTTTTGGAGAAAGCGGATTTCTGACACCTTTTGCTTTGTAGCTGTCTTCCAGTTCTGATCGAGTCCTGAACTTCTTCTGAACTTTCAAGATAGAGAATGGATTGTAGGACAAAGAGGGTTGTCGTTGCTGGGTCTGAGCATTCCCTGCTTCAATCTCGATTGCGTGTTTTACAGCAACGTTAGCCCAGCGGAATGTTTGCTCTGCGGCCGTCCTTGCTCTACTTGCGATTTCATCAAACTTGCGAAGAATTTCATTGCCTGTTAAATCCTTCACTCGAAGTCCTGACCATTCAGAAAGCCTGTTTTCTGCTTTGCTCAGCACATTAAGTGTGTTGGGTTTCGCTGGTTTAGATCTACCCATCAAATGATTTCTGTATTGAGCAAAGACTTCGCTGATAGTGAGTTCTGAAGCATCGGCCTCCCGCCTCACTGCATTAGGATTCCTTTTGGTCAACTTCATCGTTTGCACAAAATTGCGGGCTACATCGCGTGCCTGTTCAATGCTGGCAAAATCAGAGACATTACCAATAGTAGACCTGATAACCTCTTGAGGTGCCCTACCACCCGTAGAAGGCCTGTTTTCTGCTGATGACACACGCCGCTGGATGAAGTAGGTCTTTTTCGTGGCACTGATTTTGACACCAAAACCAACGGGTGAATCACGATGGCTGTCAGTGATAAGATACGCTTTTCGCTCTGGATTGGGTAAGTAGACTACTCTGCCTTGCGGATCGAGACTTGGTTTGACGTCGATTGATAACTTATTGATTATAATCGACTGATTGAGTGTCATTTTCATCAATGTATACCAGCAGTTCAAGTGTGTATATCAGATACTAACTAGAATACATATGGTATACAAATTAATCGGTTCACATGGGTTTTTAAGGGTTTCACATGGGGCCACCTGAGTACCCAAAAGACTTAAAAAACGAGCAAAATCAACATGAATGAATCATTTGATAAGGACTTCTCTAGCCATACGCCGATGATGCAGCAGTATCTCAAGCTGAAGGCGCAACATCCTGACATTCTGCTGTTTTACCGGATGGGGGATTTTTACGAGCTGTTTTATGACGATGCGAAACGCGCGTCGCAGCTGCTCGATATCTCGCTGACCAAACGCGGCGCCTCCGCGGGCGAACCCATTCCCATGGCCGGCATCCCCCACCACGCGGTGGAAAACTATCTTGCGAAACTGGTTAATCAGGGCGAGTCGGTAGCTATTTGCGAGCAGATAGGCGACCCGGCCACCACCAAAGGGCCGGTCGAGCGTAAAGTGGTGCGTATCGTCACGCCGGGCACCATCAGCGATGAAGCGCTGCTGCAGGAGCGTCAGGACAACCTGCTGGCCGCCATCTGGCAGGACAGCAAAGGCTTTGGCTACGCGACGCTGGACATCAGCTCCGGCCGCTTCCGCCTGAGCGAACCGGCCGACCGCGAAACCATGGCGGCAGAGCTGCAGCGTACTAATCCGGCGGAGCTGCTGTACGCGGAAGATTTTGCCGAATCGTCGCTGATCGAAGGCCGCCGCGGTCTGCGCCGTCGCCCGCTGTGGGAATTTGAAATCGACACCGCGCGCCAGCAGCTTAACCTGCAGTTCGGCACCCGCGATCTGGTCGGCTTCGGCGTGGAAAACGCCCCCCGCGGCCTGTGCGCCGCCGGCTGCCTGCTGCAGTATGTCAAAGACACCCAGCGCACCTCGCTGCCGCATATTCGCTCCATCACCATGGAGCGCCAGCAGGACAGCATCATTATGGATGCCGCCACCCGCCGTAACCTCGAGATCACCCAGAATCTCGCCGGCGGCACCGATAACACTCTGGCCTCGGTACTCGACTGTACGGTGACGCCGATGGGCAGCCGGATGCTCAAGCGCTGGCTGCATATGCCGGTCCGCGATACCGCCGTGCTGGTGGAGCGCCAGCAGACCATCGGCGCGCTGCAGGAGCGCTATACCGAGCTGCAGCCGGTGCTGCGCCAGGTTGGTGATTTGGAACGTATTCTGGCGCGTCTGGCGCTGCGTACCGCCCGTCCACGCGATTTAGCCCGCATGCGTCATGCCCTGCAGCAGTTGCCCCTGCTGCGCGAGCAGCTGGCTGACGTTGACAGTCAGCCGGTGCAAAAATTGCGCGAAAAAATGGGCGAGTTTAGTGAACTGCGCGAACTGCTGGAGCGCGCGGTGATCGACGCCCCGCCGGTGCTGGTCCGCGACGGCGGGGTCATCGCTCCAGGCTACAGCGAAGAGCTGGACGAGTGGCGGGCGCTGGCCGATGGCGCCACCGATTATCTCGATAAGCTGGAGATCCGCGAGCGCGAGCGGCTGGGCCTCGACACCCTGAAGGTCGGCTACAACGCCGTCCACGGCTACTACATCCAGATCAGCCGCGGCCAGAGCCACCTCGCGCCGATCCACTACGTGCGTCGCCAGACGCTGAAAAACGCCGAACGCTATATTATTCCTGAGCTGAAGGAATACGAAGATAAGGTGCTGACCTCCAAGGGCAAAGCGCTGGCGCTGGAAAAGCAGCTTTATGACGAACTGTTCGACCTGCTGCTGCCGCACCTTGCCGACCTGCAGGCGAGCGCCAGCGCGCTGGCCGAGCTGGACGTGCTGGTCAACCTGGCGGAACGCGCGGAAACCCTCAACTACTGCTGCCCGACCTTTAGCGATAAGCCGGGCATTCGCATCAGCGAAGGCCGCCATCCGGTGGTCGAGCAGGTGCTGAAAGAGCCGTTTATCGCCAACCCGCTGCAGCTGGCGCCGCAGCGGCGGATGCTGATCATCACCGGGCCGAACATGGGCGGTAAAAGTACCTATATGCGCCAGACCGCGCTGATTGCGCTGCTGGCCTATATCGGCAGCTACGTCCCGGCGCAGAAGGTGGAGATAGGCCCCATCGATCGCATCTTTACCCGCGTCGGCGCGGCGGATGACCTGGCCAGCGGCCGCTCGACCTTTATGGTGGAGATGACTGAAACCGCCAATATCCTGCACAACGCCACCGAACACAGCCTGGTGCTGATGGATGAGATTGGCCGCGGCACGTCCACCTACGACGGTCTGTCGCTGGCATGGGCCTGTGCGGAAAATCTGGCCAACAAAATCAAGGCGCTGACGCTGTTCGCCACCCACTACTTCGAGCTCACTCAGCTGCCGGAGAAAATGGAAGGCGTCGCCAACGTCCATCTCGACGCGCTGGAGCATGGCGACACCATCGCCTTTATGCACAGCGTGCAGGATGGCGCGGCCAGCAAGAGCTACGGCCTGGCGGTCGCCGCGCTGGCCGGGGTGCCGAAAGAGGTGATCAAGCGCGCGCGGCAGAAACTGCGCGAGCTGGAGAGTATCTCGCCCAACGCGGCGGCGACCCAGGTCGACGGCACGCAGATGTCGCTGCTCACCGCTCCGGAAGAGACCTCGCCTGCGGTTGAGGCGCTGGAGAATCTTGATCCGGACTCCCTGACCCCGCGTCAGGCGCTGGAGTGGATCTATCGCCTGAAGAGCCTGGTGTAGGTCTCTTTTAACGTGAAAAAACGGCAGCGCCCTGCGGTGCTGCCGTTTTAACAAATGCAAAATGGGTGCGAGAGGATGCGTCCTGACAACCAATACGCGGGGTTTCCCCCGCGCGGATGCTATTTCTTCGATTCGTAAGCGAGAACAGCTTTAAACTCCATACTACGCTCTTTAATATTGAGTTCGCACAGCGAGCTGCGCACCAAAAGCGTAAATCCCAGTACCGTAATACACAGTACGACGATTGCCACAAGGGCATATTTTGTTAGCATGTCTTGCCTCCCTGCAAAGAAGAGACTAACATCTGAATTGTTCAGGTTCATCCGTCAGCCTCAGTTGATAGAAATATCTCCTGGGGCTTTCGTCTGTCTGGGGCCTGGTCTTGCTCAAGGCCAGACAGCCTCAAGCACCCGCCGCTATTCTATACTCGTCATGGCGTGAAATTTATCTGCAAGGAATTAATCAGACGGATTTTATATTAATCTGGAAGCCGACTCGCAAAGTCGCCCCATTATATTACCCCTTTACATAATTTCTGGATTTAATGAGTAAATAACTTTTATCATTTTGCGAAATATAAAAAAGCCGACGGAGAGATTATCCCAGTCGGCGTGATGGTCGCAGGCAGTTTGCGCAGACCCAATTTTAAAATGGCAGGTAAAATAACCTTAACAGGATAAGCCCTTAGCGGGCTCTTTTCATTAACGCTTATCTTCCGACAATAGCGGCGGGACGTGCGGCACCTGCGGCGCTTCATCAATATCTTTCTGCGTCATCCGGAACGCTTCAGGATAGTGCTCACGGCTGGTGCGGCGCAGCGGCTCGGTATCCCGCCAGGTATACAGACAGTGCTGGCACTGATACACGGTCCAGACTCCTTTCACCGGCGATTTCGCCATGACGTCAATCTTTTCATCGGCGCAACGTGGACAAATCATCTTCTTCTCCTTACTTACGGTTGGCCAGCATAGCGGTCAGTTTTTCAGCCCAGGCTTTGGTTTCCGGCAGATCCTGCACCGGCTGGCTGTAGTGGCCGCGAAGGTCCGGCGCAACCGGGGTGGTGGCGTCGATAATTAGCTTGTCGGTGATGCCCGCCGGGCTGGAGCCTGGGTCAAGTTCAAGGACCGACATGTTCGGCAACTGCACCAGGTCTCCCGCCGGGTTAACCTTCGAGGAGAGCGCCCACATCACCTGCGGCAGGTTGAACGGGTCGACGTCTTCATCAACCATGATCACCATCTTCACATACCCAAGGCCGTGGGGAGTGGTCATCGCCCGCAAACCCACCGCGCGGGCAAAACCGCCGTAGCGTTTTTTGGTGGAGATAATCGCCAGCAGACCGTGGGTGTACATAGCGTTGACCGCCTGCACTTCCGGGAACTCTGCCTTCAGCTGCTGATACAGCGGCACGCAGGTGGCCGGGCCCATCAGATAGTCGATTTCGGTCCACGGCATACCGAGATAGAGCGATTCAAAAATCGGTTTGCTGCGATACGAGACTTTGTCGATGCGCACTACCGTCATGTTACGACCGCCGGAGTAGTGGCCGGTAAACTCACCGAACGGCCCCTCTATCTCACGCTTACGGCCTTCAATCACCCCTTCGAGGATCACTTCCGAACCCCAGGGCACGTCAAAGCCGGTCAGCGGCGCGGTGGCAATGGGATACGGGCTCTCGCGCATCGCGCCGGCCATTTCATATTCTGACTGATCGTATTTCAGCGGCGTGGCGCCCATCAGGGTGATAATCGGGTCGTTACCGAGGGTAATGGCGATCGGCAGGTCTTCCCCGCGCTCTTCCGCTTTATGCAGATGCAGGGCGATATCGTGCATCGGCACCGGCTGCAGGCCGAGCTTGCGCTTGCCTTTCACTTCCATACGGTAGATACCGACGTTTTGCTTACCGAAGTTGTCAGGGTCAAGCGGATCGCGCGAAACGACACAGGCTTTGTCGAGGTAGAACCCGCCGTCGCCATCGTTGAGGCGGAACAGCGGCAGAATATCGAACAGGTTGATATCATCGCCATCCACGGTGTTTTCCGCCCATGCCGGGTTGGCGCGGCGCTCTGGCGTCACCGGGAAGTTATCCCAACGGCGGATGAATTCATCAATCTGCTTTTTCACCGGCGTGTTGGGCGGCAGGCCCAGCGAGATGGCATGGTTCTGCCACGAGCCGATGGTGTTCATCGTCACCCGGGCATCGGTAAAGCCGCGAATATTATCGAACCACAGCGCCGGGGCGCCGTCGCCGATGCGTCCGGTGGCATTGGCTGCCGCCGCCAGGTCTGGCTCAGCGTTCACCTCCTCACTGATTTTCAGCAGTTGTCCCTGGTCATCCAGCGCCTGCAAAAAGCTGCGCAAATCATCAAAAGCCATTATTCGATCTCCTGTGCTAATTGTTCTGCCGTGCGCAAGCCGTTCCAGCGGCGCGCTTTGTGATAGTCGAGGCCAAACTGATCCAGCACCCGGGTCACAATGTGGTTGGTGATATCGTCAACCGTCTCCGGGTGGTTATAGTAAGCCGGCATCGGCGGCACCATCGCCACGCCCATACGGGACAGCGCCAGCATGTTCTCGAGATGGATCGTGCTGAGCGGCATTTCCCGCGGGACCAGCACCAGCTTGCGCCCCTCTTTAAGCACCACGTCCGCCGCACGCCCCACCAGCCCCTCGGCATAGCCTGCGCGAATGCCTGCCAGCGTTTTCATACTGCAGGGAATCACGATCATGCCGTCGGTACGAAATGAACCTGATGAGATGGTGGCGGCCTGGTCGGCCGGGCTGTGGGAAAAGTCCGCCAGCGCGGCCACTTCCCGTGCCGTCCAGGGCGTTTCCAGCTCGATGGTGGTTTTGGCCCACTTCGACATCACCAGATGGGTTTCCACCCCCGGCATATCGCGCAGCGCCTGCAGTAATGCCACCCCAAGCGGAGCCCCGGTGGCCCCTGTCATCCCAACAATCAGTTTCATTCCAGACCTCATTCAATTTGTTCGTACACGAACTTTATGCTTAAATTACCCTCTCCTGAGCCGAATGACAAGATCGTTCGTATACGTTCGCATTTTTAATCAAACAGGGAAAAGGTATAAAAAGGCGTACGAACGGCTATCATAGAGGTGACAGTTTTGTTACGGAGTATCCATGGAGTTACGAAACGAAGCATTCCACCTGCTGCGCCAGCTTTTTCAACAACATACCGCCCGCTGGCAGCAGGCGTTACCGGACCTGACTAAGCCTCAGTATGCGGTGATGCGCTCGGTTGCGGAGCAACCGGGTATCGAACAGGTGGTGCTGATTGAAGCGGCGGTCAGTACGAAGGCCACGCTGGCGGAGATGCTCAGCCGGATGGAAGCGCGCGGCCTGGTGCGCCGGGAGCACGATCCGGCCGATAAACGCCGCCGTTTTGTCTATCTGACCGACGAAGGCGAGGCGCTGCTTAACCGTTCCATTCCGCAAGGCAATGAGGTCGATGACGAGTTTCTTGGCCGCCTGAGCGATGATGAACGCGAACAGTTCTCCCGGCTGGTGCGTAAAATGATGGTTCCCTGAGCAAGCGCCTAGCCGAGCTGCTCGCGCAGGAAGTCGATAAACGTCCGCACCCGGGTAGGCATATGCTGCGCATCGGGATAAAGGGCATACACTCCCTGCGGCGGGAAATGGTATTCCGGCAGGACAGCCACCAGCTCCCGCTGCGCCAGTTTACCGGCCACCAGCCAGGCTGGCAGCAAAGCGATGCCGCATCCGGCCAGAGCAAAGCTCATCAGCGCCGTGGCGCTGTCGGCTGAAAACCGTGGCGCGTTGACTATCGTAAAATCCACCTCTGCCTGTTCATCCGTTCGCAGCTGCCAGCGCAGCGGGGCCGGCAGACGCTCGTGAATAATCCAGTCAGCTTGCGCCAGATCGGACAGCGTCAGCACCGGATGGCTCGCCAGCCAGGCCGGGGAGGCGACGGGCAGGATCGCGAAACTGGCTATCCGCGTCGCCCGATAGCGGGAATCGGCCAGCATACCGAGGCGTATCGCCACGTCAAATCGTTCGGAGATAAGATCCGCATGATGGGAGGACGAGACGTGCCGCACCCGTAGCGCCGGATGATGACGGGAAAACGCCGCCAGCGCCGGGATGATGACCTGCGCGCCATACTCCGGCGTGGTGGTGATCCGCAGCTCTCCGCTTAAACCGCTATGGCTGGCCCGGACCTCATCCTGCAGATTTTCCGCCGCTTTGAGCAGCGCCACCCCACGCTGATAGAACAGCGCCCCGGCGTCAGTGAGCCGCAGACGGCGCGTCGAGCGCAGCAGCAGCGTCACCCCCAGCTCATTTTCCAGTTGCCGTACGTTAAAGCTGACCACCGCCTTGGTCTGCCCCAGCGCCGCGGCGGCCTGGGTAAAGCTGCCGGCGTCCACCACGGCGATAAACATGGTCACGCGCTGAAGGTTTAGCATCGTCGTCCGGATGATTGTCAAAAATATTCAGACAGTATATCCCGATTCGCCCCGTTTATCCCCCGCGGCGCCGGGTTTACAGTAGCCGCCTGTCTGAGGGAGTGAATCATGACCTATCGCCACCGCGTTGCCACCGTTTTTCTGTTCGGCTTTTTTCTCGACCTAATCAATATGTTTATCGCCAGCATTGCCTTCCCGGCTATCAGCCACGAGCTGGCGGTGTCCGTCTCGCAGCTGGCGTGGGTCAGCAATGCCTATATTCTTGGCCTGACGGCCGTCGTACCGTTCAGCGCCTGGCTCAGCCAGCGCTGTGGGCCAAAACGGCTGTTTTTACTCTCGCTGGGGCTGTTCAGCCTCGGCGCGCTGGCATCGGGGCTGGCCCATAGCCTGGGTGAGCTGATTTTCTGGCGTACGCTGCAGGGGATGGGCGGCGGGCTGTTAATCCCCCTCGGCCAGGCGCTGACGTGGCCGCTGTTTCAGCCGCAGGAGCGGGCGAAGCTGTCGGCGGCGGTGATGCTGGTCGGCCTGCTGGCGCCCGCCTGCTCGCCGGCGATCGGGGGTCTGCTCGTCCAGGCGTTCAGCTGGCGCTGGGTCTTTTTCGCCAGCCTGCCTGTCGCCCTGCTTACCTTTATGCTGGCGGCGCGATGGCTAAACAACAGCCCCGCTCCCGTCCGGCCGACCCGCTTTCTCCCGCTGTCATTGCTGGCCGATCCTCTCCTGCGCTTCGCCATGCTGATCTATCTCTGCGTACCGGGGATGTTTATTGCCGTCAACGTGGTGGGAATGTTCTACCTGCAACGCGTCACCGGGATGGCGCCGGGGGCCACTGGCGCCCTGATGGTGCCGTGGTCGCTGGCCTCATTTGCCGCCATCACCTTTACCGGCAGGTATTTCAACCGCTTCGGGCCGCGGCCGCTGGTGATGGTCGGCTGCCTGCTACAGGCGGCGGGGATCCTGCTGCTGCTGCAGGTCGATGCACACAGCCCGCTGGCGCTGTTGATTCTGGCCTTTACACTGATGGGCGGCGGAGGCAGCTTATGCAGCAGCACCGCGCAAAGCAGCGCTTTCCTGCATACGCCTGGCGAAGAGATGCCTGACGCCAGCGCGCTGTGGAACCTTAACCGCCAGCTCAGCTTCTTTGCCGGCAGCGCGCTGCTCGCCCTGCTGTTGAGGGTATTCCCGCCGGCCTACGCCTGGCAGGGCGCGTTTAGCTGCGCCGCCGCCATAACCCTGTTGCCGCTGCTGTTTTGCCTGCGGCTGAATAATCGGGCGATTATCCATCGCCTGCACACTACTCTGGAGAAGTCATGAACCCTTATCTGCAGGAAGTCGTCGACGCCCATGTCCTTATCGAACGCTGGTTAAGCCACGGGGAAGGAAGCGCTGAGGCGCTGATGAGCCGTTTTGCCGCCGAATTCACCATGATCCCTCTGAGCGGCGAGAAGATGGACTACCCGACGGTGAGCCGTTTTTTCCACCAGGCGGGCGCAAGCCGTCCGGAATTACACATTGTGGTGGATCAGGCGAAAATCATCAGCGAGTGGCACGACGGCGCCGCCGTGCTGTACCGTGAACGCCAAACGCTGGCTGATGGCAGTGAGAACGTACGCTGGTCGACGGCGATTTTTCAGCAAGCGGAAGGGAAAATTGTCTGGCGCCATCTGCAGGAAACCCGCCTCGGCTAGCGCAAAGAAAAAGGCCCCGTCTTTCGAGGGGGCCTTTTTGAGAGAAAAGATCTTATTCGCGGAAGAGCGCTTCGATATTCAGTCCTTGCCCCTGCAGAATTTCCCGCAGGCGACGCAGACCTTCCACCTGGATCTGACGCACACGCTCGCGAGTGAGGCCAATTTCACGGCCCACATCTTCCAGGGTGGCGGCTTCATAACCCAGCAGACCGAAACGACGCGCCAGAACCTCACGCTGCTTGGCGTTCAGTTCGAACAGCCATTTAACGATGCTTTGTTTCATATCATCGTCCTGCGTGGTGTCTTCCGGGCCGTTCTCTTTCTCATCGGCCAGAATATCCAGCAGCGCTTTTTCTGAATCGCCACCCAGCGGGGTATCCACCGAGGTGATGCGCTCGTTCAGACGCAGCATACGGCTGACGTCATCGACCGGTTTGTCCAGCTGTTCGGCAATCTCTTCCGCGCTCGGCTCGTGGTCCAGCTTGTGGGACAACTCGCGCGCGGTACGCAGATAGACGTTCAGCTCTTTGACAATGTGGATCGGCAAACGGATCGTACGGGTTTGGTTCATGATCGCCCGTTCAATAGTCTGGCGGATCCACCAGGTCGCATAGGTCGAAAAACGGAACCCACGTTCCGGGTCAAACTTCTCAACGGCGCGGATCAGGCCGAGGTTACCTTCTTCAATCAGATCCAGCAGCGCCAGACCACGATTGCTGTAACGACGGGCAATCTTCACCACCAGACGCAGGTTGCTTTCAATCATGCGACGGCGTGAAGCGACATCACCACGCAGTGCGCGACGCGCGAAATAGACTTCCTCTTCCGCGGTCAGCAGTGGGGAATAACCAATCTCTCCAAGATAAAGCTGAGTGGCGTCAAGCACGCGTTGCGTTGCGCCTTGCGACAGCAGCTCTTCCTCAGCCAGATCGCTATCACTGGGTTCCTCTTCTACTAAGGCCTTCTCGTCGAAAACCTCAATTCCGTTCTCATCAAATTCCGCGTCTTCATTTAAATCATGAACTTTCAGCGTATTCTGACTCATAAAGGTGGCTCCTACCCGTGATCCCTGAGCAAAGCACCTTCCACGGCGCATCAACAAAAGACGCCAGGACGATTTCCCCTACTCCTCTCAGCGAGAGGCGCATAGACACCGCCCTGGCGCCTGTTAGCTAATGCTTCGCTTATCCGTACTTTGCCAAATTATCGCTGCGGTAAGTACTGCAGCGGGTTGACGGATTTCCCCTTGTAACGAATTTCAAAATGTAATCTTGTTGAGCTGGTTCCGGTGCTACCCATGGTAGCGATTTTCTGCCCCGCTTTGACTTCCTGTTGCTCCCGAACCAGCATGGTATCGTTATGAGCGTAGGCACTCAGGTAATCATCGTTATGTTTGATGATAATAAGATTACCGTAGCCGCGCAGTGCGTTACCGGCATAGACGACGCGCCCATCGGCGGTCGCGACAATAGCCTGTCCCTTACTGCCTGCAATGTCGATACCTTTATTGCCGCCTTCCGCGCCACTAAAGTTCTCGATAACTTTGCCATCAGTCGGCCAGCGCCATGATGAGATCGGCGAACTGGTTGACGTACTGCTTGCAGTCGGCTGGGTTGTGCTCACCGTTGTAGGTGCCGTCACCGGCGCGACAACCGTCGAGGTCGTGGTCGCTGGTTTATTATTAGGCAACATCTTGGTAGCACTTTGTTCACCTGAGGATTCAGAATACGTAATAGTCGGTTGTGAAGCAACCACCGCGGTCGATTTTTGTGCAGAAGTTGTGGTGGCCGTCGCACCGCCGCTCGCCCTTGCGCTGGCCTGAGAAACGGCGTTTTCACCGGTGATCGGCTGGCCTGAAGCGTTGCCGACCTGCAGCACCTGACCGACGTTCAGGGCGTACGGGGCCGGGACATTGTTGCGTTGCGCCAGGTCACGGAAATCGTTGCCGGTGACCCAGGCGATATAGAACAGGGTGTCGCCGCGTTTGACCGTATAGGTACTGCCGCCGGTATAGCTACCTTTCGGAATATCGCCATATTTGCGGTTGTAAACGATCTTGCCATTCACCGTCTGCACCGGTTCCTGCGCCATTGGCTGCGGCTGAATGGTCTGGGTCTGCACCGGCTGGATCGGCTGCGCCTGAGGAGCAGACTGGACGCCGGAGGATGGCGGCGTAATCAACATGCCGGAATTGGTGCTGGAAGAGGCGGCACCGCCGGCAGAGCTCACCGGCGCAGGCGGATTATTGGTGTTGGTACATCCGGCCAGCCAGAGTGAAACCAGTGAAAGAGCCGCAATACGGCTGACGGTAAATTTGGTGCTTCCCGCGCTCATTTATCCCCCAGGAATATGTTAACTGCCAATATCTTGCTTACCGGGCGACGCCCGGCCAGGACACTGAAAAATGTGTCCACCCTACGCCTAAAGTCAGGCAAAAAAAACCTGGAATAATCCGGGTCTCAGGCCAGCTCCCCTTTCACCAGGGGAACAAAGCGAACGGCCTCGACGGTATCAATGATAAATTCGTTGCCCCGGCGACGGATCCGTTTGAGAAACTGATGCTCCTCGCCGACCGGCAGTACCAGCACGCCGTCGTCATCCAGCTGCGCCAGCAGCGCGGTCGGTATTTCCGGCGGCGCCGCCGTCACAATAATGGCATCAAACGGCGCCCGCGCCTGCCAACCTTGCCACCCATCGCCATGACGGGTTGAAACATTATGTAAATCAAGTTGTTTCAGGCGACGACGCGCCTGCCACTGTAAACTCTTAATTCGCTCTACCGAGCAAACGTGATGCACCAGGTGCGCCAGGATGGCGGTCTGGTAACCGGAACCGGTGCCGATCTCCAGCACCCGCGACTCCGGCGTCAGCGCCAGCAGCTCGGTCATCCGCGCCACCATGTACGGCTGGGAGATGGTTTGCCCCTGGCCAATCGGCAGCGCGGTGTTTTCCCACGCTTTATGTTCAAAGGCTTCATCAACAAATTTTTCGCGCGGGACGCGCGCGATCGCCTCGAGGACACGTTCATCGACGATGCCCTGCGTGCGCAGTTGATTCAACAAACTTTCAACACGTTTACTTACCATTGCCTGTCAACCCCGACACGTTCCAGCCAATCGGTGACCACCTCATGCGCCTGATGGGCGGTTAAATCGACGTGCAATGGCGTAACGGAAACATAGCCTTCATCCACTGCCGCAAAATCGGTGCCCGGCCCGGCGTCGCGCTTATCGCCCGGCGGGCCAATCCAGTAAAGGGTATTGCCGCGCGGATCCTTTTGCGGGATCACCTGGTCGGCAGGATGGCGATTGCCGCAGCGGGTCACGCGGATACCTTTGATCTGGTCAAGGGGCAGGTCCGGGACATTGACGTTGAGGATCCGCCCGGTGCGCAGCGGTTCACGGCTGAGTCCGCGCAGGAGAGTGCAGGTCACCGCTGCGGCGGTGTCGTAGTGTTGATAGCCATTGAGCGACACGGCCAGCGCGGGGAACCCCAGATGGCGGCCTTCCATCGCCGCCGCCACGGTGCCGGAGTAAATGACGTCATCGCCCAGGTTGGGCCCGGCGTTGATTCCGGAAACGACGATGTCCGGACGCGGGCGCATCAGCGCGTTCACGCCAAGGTAGACGCAGTCCGTCGGCGTCCCCATCTGGACGGCGATATCGCCATTTTCATAGGTAAAGGTGCGCAGTGACGATTCCAGCGTCAGCGAATTCGAAGCCCCGCTGCGGTTACGATCGGGTGCAACCACCTGGACCTCGGCAAACTCCCTTAAGGCCTTCGCCAGGGTCTGTATCCCCGGCGCATGGATCCCGTCATCGTTACTCAGCAATATTCGCATAGTCACCCGTTGTATTGATAAGCTCCCTGACCACGCTGGTGGCGAAGCTGCCCGCCGGCAGCCAGAAACGCAGTTCAACGGTTACATCATCCCACCAGTTCCAGCTCAGCTGCTGCGGATAGAGGAGCATCGCCCGGCGCGCCGCCTCGACTTTCTCCCGCACCAGCAGTGTCTGCAGCAAGGTTTCCTCGGCGATGGCGGCCTGCTCGGCGGCCAGAGCGTCGCGCTGGCTTCCCCAGTCGCCGCTGCCCGGCAGCGCAGCCGTGATCATCAGTTCGCGGTTATGCACCCGCGCCTGCGAAACCTCGAGTTCTTCCGGTGTGACGACAAACCAGCTCCCACGCCCCGCTAATTGTAGCGCATCGCCATCAACAACCTGATTAAATTCCGTTTTTTTTAATCTAATACTGACTTGCTGATTAAACAACGCGCTGCGGGCCGCCGACAACCAAAAACTGCGCTTATTGCGATCGCGCACTGGCGCGCCGCTCTCCGCCCAGCGCAGCGCGCCCTGCAGATTGCTGCCGCCGTTGCCAAAGCGCTGAGCGCCGAAATAGTTCGGCACGCCCCGTTCAGCGATGGCCTGCAGACGCGTCTCCACCTCCTGGCGATCGCTTACCTCGCGCAGGATCAGGGTAAACTGGTTGCCCTTCAGCGCGCCTAATCGCAGCTTACGCTTATGGCGGGCATATTCCAGTACCTGGCAGCCCTCGAGCTGAAATTTGCTCAGATCCGGCATCTCTTTGCCGGGCACCCGGGCGCACAGCCACTGCTCGGTGACGGCGTGCTTATCTTTTTGCCCGGCGAAGCTCACTTCACGGGCATGGATTTTGAGGAATTTCGCCAGCGCATCGGCGACAAAGCGTGTATTGCAGCCGTTTTTGAGGATCCGCACCAGCACGTGCTCGCCTTCGCCGTCCGGGGCGAAGCCCAGGTCTTCAACCACCAGGAAATCTTCCGGATTGGCTTTCAGCAGCCCGCTGCTCTGCGGCTTGCCGTGCAGCCAGGTCAGTTGGTCAAAGGCGATCATTTGTCGGCCTTACGCAGCAGCGCGACCGCTTCGCAGGCGATCCCTTCCCCGCGGCCGGTGAAGCCCAGCTTCTCGGTGGTGGTCGCTTTCACGTTGACGTCGTCCATATGGCAGCCGAGATCTTCAGCGATAAAAACGCGCATCTGCGGGATATGCGGTAGCATTTTCGGCGCCTGGGCGATAATGGTGACGTCGACGTTGCCGAGCGTATAGCCTTTGGCCTGAATGCGGCGCCACGCTTCGCGCAACAGTTCGCGGCTGTCGGCGCCTTTAAACGCCGGATCGGTATCCGGGAACAGCTTGCCAATATCGCCGAGCGCCGCGGCGCCCAGCAGCGCATCGGTCAGCGCATGCAGCGCGACGTCGCCGTCGGAGTGGGCCAGCAGCCCTTTTTCATAAGGAATGCGTACCCCGCCAATGATGATTGGGCCTTCACCGCCAAAAGCGTGTACGTCAAAACCATGTCCAATTCGCATTAAGCTTTCTCCTGGTGTCGGGAACGGGTGAGGTAAAATTCCGCCAGCGCCAGATCTTCCGGGCGCGTCACTTTAATATTATCAGCGCGTCCGGCGACCAGCTGCGGATGGAAGCCGCAGTACTCCAGCGCCGAGGCTTCATCGGTGATGGTGGCCCCCTCGTTCAGCGCCCGGGTGAGGCAATCCACCAGCAGATCGCGAGGGAAAAATTGCGGGGTGAGCGCGTGCCACAGGTCATTACGATCGACGGTATGGGCGACGGCGGTTTTGCCCGGCTCGGCGCGCTTCATGGTGTCGCGCACCGGCGCTGCGAGGATCCCGCCGACGCGGCTGGTTTCACAGAGTGCCAGCAGGCGGCTGAGGTCATCCTGATGCAGGCAGGGGCGCGCGGCGTCATGCACCAGCACCCACTGCGCCTCCGGCAACGCCTGCAGGCCGGCGAGCACCGAATCGGCGCGCTCGGCGCCGCCATCCACGACGGTAATTTGCGGGTGCTGGGCCAGCGGCAGCTGCCTGAAGCGCCGATCGCCGGGGCTGACGGCAATCACCACGCGCTGGACGCGCGGATCCGCCAGCAGCGCGGCGACCGCATGTTCGAGAATCGTTTTGTTACCGATTGAGAGATATTGTTTCGGGCATTCCGTTTGCATGCGGCGGCCGAAACCGGCTGCCGGCACCACGGCGCAAATGCCCGGAAAAGTGGCTGCCATGTTGTAATCCTGGGCCTGGTTATCGATTGTTCTGCTGTTGCCCCGATGCCTGGTTGCGTTTAGACGCATCCGGTACCAGACGATAGAAGGTTTCGCCCGGGCGGGTCATGCTGAGTTCATTGCGCGCACGCTCCTCGATCGCTTCCTGACCGCCGTTGAGGTCGTCAATTTCGGCAAACAGCTGATCGTTGCGTGCTTTTAATTTGGCGTTAGTCGCCTGCTGGGCGGTGACGTCGTCGTTAACCCGCGTGTAGTCATGCAGGCCGTTTTTACCGAACCACAGCGAATACTGTAGCCAGACCAGCAAAGCTAATAATAGCAGCGTTAGTTTACCCATCCTGCCCCCTGAAAAACGGCATCATCATCCCAAAACTCGCCCGGGTACGCTACCGGGGCGCGCGGACGATGCCGCGTAACGCGGGGACTGTACCATATTTTTGCTGCTGATACCCATGCTTGATTCATACCAGAAACGGGTTATCCCAACAGCCAGAGGAAGAGGAGCGCAAACATCAGCCCGACGGTCAGGATGGTCGCGCTGGCGCTATAGAGCAGTTTGCCATTGAGCAGAGAGTGCAGCGCAATACCGACCACCACCGCCACCGGCATCAACGCAAGGAAGAATGGCCAGGTGTAGAGGAGGAAGAAAAGTGTATTACTGCCATAGAGAAGGAAGGGAATACCCAGCGCCAGCAGCCATGAAATAAAGCCCACGGCAGCGCCTGACAAAGACCAGGTGGTCTCGTCGCCGGTCGCCGGAGGCGGTTCTGAACGAATAATACTGAGGTTCTGGGTATTGCGCATATCGAATCCTGTAGACCGGGCAACCGGCACCCCTCGATGCCGCTGCCGTTTCAGGATCTGATAATATCGCTCTGTTGCAGCAGGTCTAATAGTTGGTGCACCAAATTTGTTACCAATTGTTCACCATCCAGATGAATTTCCGCCTTTTCCGGTGCCTCATAGACCGAGTCTATACCGGTGAAATTGCGTAATTCCCCTGCCCGCGCCTTCTTATACAATCCTTTCGGATCCCGCGCCTCGCAGATGGCCAGCGGGGTATCGACGAACACTTCGATAAAGCGTCCCTCCCCCAGGCGCTCGCGCACCATCTGTCGCTCCGCGCGGTGCGGAGATATAAATGCCGTCAATACAACCAGTCCGGCATCGACCATCAGCCTGGCCACTTCACCGACGCGGCGAATGTTCTCTTTGCGATCCTCATCACTGAATCCCAGGTCGCTGCACAAGCCATGACGTACGTTATCGCCGTCCAGCAGATAGGTGCTGACGCCGCGCTCATGCAAGGCTTCCTCCAGCGCCCCGGCGACGGTAGATTTACCCGACCCCGAAAGGCCGGTAAACCACAGCACCACGCCGCGATGGCCGTGATGCTGTTCCCGCTGCTGCTGGGTCACAGGATGGGCATGCCAGACGACGTTTTCGTCATGCTGGGCCATTATTTGCCTCCCAGCAGGTCGCGGGCGTCCCAGTGCGGGAAGTGTTTGCGGATCAGCTGGTTCAGTTCCAGCTCGAAAGCGCTGTACTGCGATGCCGACGTCGGCGCCTGCAGGTGCGGCTCGTTGACCATCCCGGCGCCGACGGTGACGTTGGTCAGACGATCGATAAAGATAAGCCCGCCGGTCACTGGGTTTTGCTGATAGGGATCCAGCACTAAAGGTTCGTCAAAGGTCAGCTCCACCAGCCCGATGCCGTTCAGCGGCAGAGACTCGACTTCACGCTGGGTCAGGTTGTTAATATCTACCTGGTAACGGATAGCATCCACGCGGGCGCGGGTCTTCTTACCGGCGATTTTGATGTCGTAGCTCTGCCCCGGGGTCAACGCCTGCTCGGCCATCCACACCACGTCGATGCTGGCGCTTTGCACCGCCGGCAGCGTGGCTTGCGCGTCAACCAGCAGGTCGCCGCGGCTGATGTCGATTTCATCTTTCAGCACAATGGTAATGGCTTCCCCGGCGGCGGCTTCCTGCAGATCGCCGTCGAAGGTGACGATACGCGCCACGCTCGACTCGACGCCCGACGGCAGCACCTTCAGACGCTGGCCGACCTGCACGGTACCGGAGGCGACCGTACCGGAGAAGCCGCGGAAATCGAGGTTCGGACGGTTAACATACTGCACCGGGAAGCGCAGCGGTTGGCTCTCCACTACCCGTTGGATCTCCACCGTTTCGAGGACTTCCAGCAGAGTCGGGCCGCTGTACCACGGCATGTTCGCGCTCTGGCTGGCGACATTATCGCCCTCCAGCGCCGACAGCGGCACAAAGCGAATATCGAGGTTGCCCGGCAGCTGCTCAGCAAAAGTCAGGTAAGCTTCACGGATCTCGTTGAAGCGCGCTTCGCTAAACTCGACGAGATCCATTTTGTTGACCGCCACCACCAGGTGTTTAATGCCCAGCAGGGTGGAGATAAAGCTGTGACGGCGGGTCTGGTCGAGCACGCCTTTACGCGCGTCGATCAGCAGGATCGCCAGATCGCAGGTGGACGCGCCGGTGGCCATATTGCGGGTGTACTGCTCGTGCCCCGGGGTGTCGGCGATGATAAATTTGCGTTTTTCCGTCGAGAAGTAGCGATAGGCCACGTCGATGGTGATGCCCTGCTCGCGCTCGGCCTGCAGACCATCCACCAGCAGCGCCAGGTCCAGTTTTTCACCCTGGGTGCCGTGACGCTTGCTGTCGTTGTGCAGCGAAGAGAGCTGATCTTCATAGATCTGGCGGGTATCGTGCAGCAGACGGCCAATCAGGGTGCTTTTACCGTCATCGACGCTGCCGCAGGTCAGAAAACGCAGCAGGCTTTTGTGCTGTTGCGCGTGCAGATAAGCTTCTACGCCGCCTTCATTGGCAATTTGTTGGGCAATGGTCGTGTTCATGGCGGCTCCTTAGAAATAACCCTGACGTTTCTTCAGCTCCATCGAGCCGGCCTGGTCGCGATCGATGACGCGCCCCTGACGTTCGCTGGTGGTGGATACCAGCATCTCTTCAATAATTTCCGGCAGCGTCTGCGCTTCAGACTCCACCGCGCCGGTCAGCGGCCAGCAGCCGAGGGTACGGAAACGCACCATCCGTTTTTCAATCACTTCGCCCGGCTGCAGATCGATACGGTCGTCGTCGATCATCATCAGCATGCCGTCGCGCTCCAGCACCGGGCGCTCAGCGGCCAGATACAGCGGCACGATTTCGATGTTTTCCAGATAGATGTACTGCCAGATATCCAGCTCGGTCCAGTTGGAGAGCGGGAAGACGCGGATGCTTTCGCCTTTGTTAATCTGGCCGTTGTAGTTGTGCCACAGCTCCGGACGCTGGTTTTTCGGGTCCCAGCGGTGGAAGCGGTCGCGGAAGGAGTAGATGCGCTCTTTGGCGCGGGATTTTTCCTCATCACGCCGCGCGCCGCCGAATGCGGCGTCAAAGCCGTATTTGTTCAGCGCCTGCTTCAGCCCTTCGGTTTTCATGATATCGGTATGTTTGGCGCTGCCGTGGACGAACGGGTTGATGCCCATCGCCACCCCTTCCGGGTTTTTATGCACCAGCAGCTCGCAGCCATAGGCTTTGGCGGTACGGTCGCGGAACTCATACATCTCACGGAATTTCCAGCCGGTATCGACGTGCAGCAGCGGGAACGGCAGGGTTCCCGGATAAAACGCTTTGCGCGCCAGATGCAGCATTACGCTGGAATCTTTCCCGATGGAGTACATCATCACCGGGTTAGAAAATTCGGCGGCCACCTCACGAATAATATGGATGCTTTCCGCCTCCAGTTGCCGCAGGTGAGTGAGTCGTTTTTGGTCCATAACCGTTCCTTAAGCCAGATTGACCACCGAAGAGTTAAACCCCTCGGCGGATGATGTATGTTGAAACCAGGCGAGCTGCTGATGCAGCTGCACCACTTCGCCGACCACCAGCAGGGCGGGCATCGGGGCGTCTTTCGCCAGGTGTTCGAGTTGTTGCAATGTGCCGGTTATCGTCTGCTGATCGTCGCGGGTACCGCGGGAAATCACCGCTACCGGCGTATTGCTGTCGCGACCGTGGGCGATCAGCTGGGCACTGATTTCCGCCGCCTTCATGGTGCCCATGTAAATGGCCAACGTCTGTTGGCTCTTCGCCAGCAGCGCCCAGTCGAAGGGAGCGCTGTCCGGCTTATAGTGCCCGGTGACAAAGACGGCGCTTTGCGCATAATCGCGATGGGTCAGTGGAATACCGGCGTAGGCCGTCGCGCCGGCGGCGGCAGTGACGCCAGGCACCACCTGGAACGGGATGCCCGCGGCGGCGGCAGCCTGCAGCTCTTCTGCGCCGCGGCCAAAAATAAACGGATCCCCGCCCTTCAGACGCACGACGGTTTTCCCCGCCTTCGCCGCCTCCACCAGCAGCTGATTGGTTTCATGCTGCGGCACCGAGTGCTCGCCGGCGCGCTTACCGACGCAAACCAGCTCGGCATCGCGGCGCACCAGTTCGAGAACCGGCTGGGTCACCAGATGGTCGTGGAAAACCACGTCCGCCTGCTGGATCGCCTGCAGGCCACGCAGGGTCAGCAGCCCGGCATCGCCCGGTCCGGCCCCCACCAGAATAATTTCACCTATTTCGCGTTCAGGCTTATCCAGCTCATCCTGCAGCGCTTTTTCCGCCTCCGCAGCGTTGCCCGCCACCATCAGGCTGGCGAAGCGGCCGGTAAAGACCCGCTCCCAAAAGCGGCGACGCGCTTCGGTGGTCGTCAGACGGGTTTTCAGATGATTGCGCCAGTAGCTCGCCGATTCCGCCAGACGCCCGAGGTTCGTCGGCAGCAGCGCTTCGATTTTTTCGCGCAGAATACGCGACAGCACCGGCGCTTTCCCGCTGGAGGAGATCGCCACCAGCAGCGGCGAACGGTCGACGATAGAAGGGAAGACAAACGAGCAGAGCGCCTGGTTATCCACTACGTTGACCAGCCGGTAGCGCGCGTTTGCCGCCGCAAACACCCGCTGGTTAAGCGCCTCGTCCTCCGTGGCGGCAATCACCAGAAAGACATCATCCACCAGAGCGTCGCTAAATTCCGTCGCCCGCCAGCTAAGCGCCTGGCGCGCCGCCAGATCGGCCAGCGCCGGAGACAGCGTCCCGGCGACCACCTGCACCTGCGCCTGGGCGCGCAGCAGAAACTTGATCTTGCGTTCAGCAATCTCACCGCCGCCGATCACCAGCACGGGCCTTTGTTTCAGTTCGGCAAAAAGGGGCAAGTAATCCACGGGGTAACAACTCTCTTACAATCAGCGATACTGCGACTATAGGGTGCGCCTTAGAGCAAATGAAATTACGAAATGGAATGAGTTGTGACACAAAGGAATAACGCGGTGGAAATCTAAATATCAAAAAGTGCTTAACACGCTATTTTTCCGCTATTTAAGAGCAATTGAAATTGTTTAACCGCGGTCACAGTTTCATACTGTACGCGTCAAATTGTCTCGTTCGTGTAAGGACCCCTTATGTTTTCCGCGTTGTGCCGCCGTCTGCTTCCGCTGGCGCTCGGCACCGGTTTTGTTTTCGCCGCCGCCCCCGCATTCAGCGCGCTGGGCGACACCGCCAGTAGTCAGGCTCGCCATATCGCCACCGTCTTCCCGGGACGAATGACCGGAACGCCCCCGGAAATGCTCTCAGCTGACTATCTGCGTCAGCAGTTCGCCCGGATGGGCTATCAGAGCGACGTGCGGAGCTTCAATACCCGCTACATCTATACCGACAGCAACCAGCGTAAAAACTGGCATAACGTCACCGGCAGTACGGTGATCGCCGCCCATGAAGGCCAGTCTCGCCAGCAAATCATCATCATGGCGCACCTCGATACCTACGCGCCGCAGAGCGATAAAGACGTCGAAAACAACCTCGGCGGCCTGACGCTGCAGGGAATTGACGACAACGCGATGGGGCTCGGGGTGATGCTGGAGCTGGCGGAGCATTTAAAGAACGTCCCCACCCGCTATGGCATTCGCTTTATCGCCACCAGCGGCGAAGAGGAAGGTCGTCTCGGCGCGCAAAACCTGCTGCAGCGGATGAGCGAGGCGGAAAAGAAAAATACCCTGCTGGTGATCAATCTCGATAACCTGGTGGTGGGCGATAAGCTTTACTTCAACAGCGGCCGCCGCACGCCGGCCTCGGTGCGCAAGCTGACCCGCGATCGCGCGCTGGCTATCGCCCGCAGCAAAGGCATCGCCGCCTACACTAATCCGGGACTCAATCCGGCTTACCCGAAAGGCACCAGCTGTTGTAATGACGCCAGCGTCTTCGACAACGCGGGGATCCCGGTGCTGTCGGTCGAAGCGACCAACTGGTCATTAGGCAAGAAAGATGGCTATCAGCAGCGGAGCAAATCGCGCAGCTTCCCGCAGGGAATCAGCTGGCATGACGTTCAGCTGGATAATCAGCAATATATCGACAACGCGCTGCCGGGACGGATCGAGCATCGCGGGCGCGATGTCGTGAAAGTGATGCTGCCGCTGGTGAAAGAGCTGGCGAAGGTAGAGAAGAAAAGCTGACGGGTGCAAATGAACACGCGGCATCACCCGCGTGTTCTCTTTCACACCATTCCCTCAGGAAGCGCTAATCAACCCTCGTGCAATCCGCACTCGCGTTTAAGCCCGAAGAACCGGGTCTCTTCTTCTGCCATGCCCGGCTCCCATTTGCGGGTGGTGTGGGTATCGCCTACCGACAGATACCCCTGATCCCACAGCGGATGGTATTTCAGCCCATGCTTTTGCAGATACTGATACACCGTCCGGTTATCCCAGTCGATAATCGGCAACACCTTGAACACCCCGCGCTGGACCGCCAGCACCGGAAGCGTCGCCCGACTGCCCGACTGCTCGCGGCGCAGACCGGCAAACCACGTCTGCGCGTTCAGCTCTTTCAGCGCCCGGTTCATCGGTTCAACCTTGTTGATCTCATTGTATTTCTCAATGCCCTCAACGCCCTGCTCCCACAGCTTGCCGTAGCGCGCCTCCTGCCAGGCCGCGCTTTCGGCCGCGCGGTAGACCTTCAGGTTCAGCTTGAGCTTGTCCGTCAGTTCGTCAATAAACTGGTAGGTTTCCGGGAACAGGTAACCGGTATCGGTGAGGATCACCGGAATGTCCGGGCGGATCTGATTCACCAGGTGCAAACTCACCGCCGCCTGAATACCAAAGCTTGACGACAGCACATAGTCTCCCGGCAGGTTTTCCAGCGCCCAGGCCACACGCCCTTCGGCGTCGAGCTTTTCCAGTTGGGCGTTGGTTTCCGCGAGTGCCAGAATGCGTTCCACTTTCGGCAATGCATTAAGCGCGTTTAGATCGAGTACGGACATAAGAACCTCGTTTGCCTGTTTTGCCGGGCGGCACTGCGATTGCCCGGCCTACGGGTTTTACAGGCCCGGATCGCTACGCGCCACCGGGCACCAGGATGTTACTCCCAGAAATCGCGGGCTGGATCGAGCACCGGGCGAATGATGCCCGCACGCACCGTAAAGTCGCCGAAGCCTTCACCCGCTTCGCGCTCTTTCGCCCAGCGCCCTACCAGTTGGTCTAGCGAGTCGAGAATTTCCGACTCGGTAATGTTCTCACGGTACATCCGCGGGATGCGGGTGCCGCTGCGGTTACCGCCGATGTGCAGGTTATAGCGGCCTGGCGCTTTCCCCACCAGCCCCACTTCCGCCAGCATCGCGCGGCCGCAGCCGTTCGGACAGCCGGTGACGCGGGTGACGATATGCTCATCGCTCACGCCATGCTTGCTCATCACCCCTTCCACCTTGTCGATAAACGACGGCAGGAAACGCTCGGCTTCCGCCATCGCCAGCGGGCAGGTCGGGAAGGAGACGCAGGCCATTGAGTTTTCGCGCTGCGGGGTGACGGCATTCATCAGACCATGATCCCGCGCCAGCTTCTCGATCCGCGCCTTCTGATCTTCCGGTACGCTGGCGACGATCAGGTTCTGATTGGCGGTGATGCGGAATTCGCCCTGATGGATCTTAGCAATCTCCAGCAGACCGGTTTTCAGCGGGCGCCCCGGATAATCCAGAATGCGGCCGTTTTCAATAAACAGCGTCAGGTGCCATTTATCATCGATCCCCTTCACCCAGCCGATGCGGTCGCCGCGGCCGGTGAATTCGTACGGGCGGATCGGCTCAAACTTAATGCCTGCCCGGCGCTCCACTTCCGCCTTAAAGGTTTCGACGCCAACGCGCTCAAGGGTGTACTTGGTTTTCGCATTCTTACGGTCGGTACGGTTACCCCAGTCGCGCTGGGTAGTCACGACCGCTTCCGCCACCGCCAGAGTATGCTCCAGCGGCAGATAACCGAATTCGCTCGCCGTGCGGGCGTAGGTTTTTTTGTTACCGTGTTCTATGGAAAGACCGCCGCCCACCAGCAGGTTAAAGCCCACCAGCTTGCCGTTTTCGGCGATCGCCACAAAGTTCATGTCGTTGGCGTGCAGATCGATATCGTTCTGCGGCGGGATCACCACCGTGGTTTTAAACTTACGCGGCAGATAGGTCTGACCGAGGATCGGCTCTTCGTCAGTGGTGGCGACCTTTTTCTGATCCAGCCAGATCTCGGCATAGGCGCGGGTGCGCGGCAGCAAATGCTCGGAGATCTTTTTCGCCCACTCGTAGGCCTCAGCGTGCAGCTGCGATTCGTACGGGTTGGAGGTGCACAGCACGTTACGGTTCATATCGTTGGCGGTGGCCAGCGCGTCCAGCCCCACCGAGTGCAGCATCTGATGCACCGGCTTGACGTTCTTTTTCAGAATGCCGTGAAACTGGAAAGTCTGCCGGTTGGTCAGGCGAATACTGCCGTAAATGGTGTTCTCGGCGGCAAACTTATCGATCGCCTTCCACTGGGTAGTGGTGATCACCCCGCCCGGCAGACGGCAGCGCAGGAGCATCGCATGACGCGGCTCCAGCTTCTGAGCGGCGCGCTCCGCGCGGATATCGCGATCGTCCTGCTGGTACATACCGTGGAAACGGATCAGCAGGAAGTTATCGCCTTTAAAACCGCCGGTCAGACCGTCGTTTAAATCTTCCGCAATGGTGCCGCGCAGGTAGTTGCTCTCGAGCTTCATACGCTCGGCATCGGTCAGTTTACCTTCGACCACTAAAGGCCCCGGATGTTTTTCGCTCATTAGTAGACATCTCGCTGATAACGGCGCTCAACGCGCAGCTCACTTAAAAATTCGTCCGCCGCTTCGGCGTCCATCGCGCCGTATTCGGCAATCACTTCCAGTAAAGTCTGTTCCACGTCTTTCGCCATACGATTGGCGTCGCCGCAGACATAAATGTGGGCGCCATCATTGATCCAGCGCCACAGCTCAGCCCCCTGCTCACGCAGTTTGTCCTGCACATAGATTTTTTGTTGTTGATCGCGGGACCAGGCCAGATCGATACGGGTCAGCAGACCCTCTTTCACATAGCTCTGCCACTCCACCTGATAGAGGAAATCTTCGGTGAAGTGCGGGTTGCCGAAGAACAGCCAGTTCTTACCTGGCGCCCCGTCCGCTGCGCGCTGCTGCATGAAGGCGCGGAACGGCGCAATACCGGTGCCAGGGCCAATCATGATCACCGACGTCTCCGGGTTAGCTGGCAGACGGAAGTTGTCGTTGTGCTCGATAAAGACGCGGACTTCGCCATCCTCTTCCACGCGGTCGGCGAGGAAGCTGGAGGCGCCGCCAGCCCGGGCGCGGCCTTCGATGTCATAGCGCACCACGCCCACGGTGACATGCACTTCGCTCTCCACTTCCGCCTGCGAGGAGGCAATAGAGTACAGACGCGGCGTCAGCGGGCGCAGCAGACCGATTAACGCCTCGGCGTCCAGCTGCGCGGGGGAGAAACGGACCATATCGACGATCGGCGTCGCGGCGGCATACTGCTGCAGTTGAGCTTTATCGCCCACCAGCGGCAGCAGCGATTCGCTGCGGGTCAGGGTGGCGTAGTTTTCGACGATAGTCGCGGTATTAACCGTCAGCTCAAAATGCCACTGCAGGGCTTCCGCCAGCGGCAGGGTTTTGCCCTCGACGGTCACCGGCTCGTCGCCTTTCAGCCACAGCAGCTCCACCAGCTCTTTCACCAGCTGAGGATCGTTTTGATACCAGACGCCCAGGGCGTCGCCCGGCTGATAGCGCAGACCGGAATCACCGAGGTCAATTTCGATATGGCGTACATCTTTTTCTGAATCGCGGCCGGTGATTTTCTGGTTGACCGACAGGGTCGCCGTCAGCGGAGCCTCTTTGGTGTAGGGACTGGTGTGAATGTCGTTCACTGCGCCGCTGGCGGACAGCTGAGCGGGCGCGGCGACCGGCGCACGGGCCTTCAGCACCTCAACGACGCGCGCGCGCCATTCAGCGGCCGCGGCCTGATATTCAACGTCGGCGTCGACGCGATCGAGCAGGCGTTCCGCGCCAAGTTCGGCCAGCTTGCTGTCGAAATCTTTGCCGGACTGGCAGAAGAATTCATAAGAGGTATCGCCGAGGCCAAAGACGGCGAATGCGGTCCCGTCCAGCTTCGGCGCTTTCTTCGAGAACAGGAACTTATGCAATGCGACCGCTTCTTCCGGCGGCTCACCTTCCCCCTGGGTGGAGGTCACGACCACCAGCAGTTTTTCAGCAGCAATTTGTTTGAATTTATAATCGCCTGCATTCACCAGCTTCACGTTCAGCTTCGCCGCCAGCAGATCGTCGCGCAGCGCTTCGGCGACGCGGCGAGCGTTGCCGGTTTGCGAGGCGGAAATCAGCGTGATCGTCGGGACCTCGGCGGCCGGGGCGGGAACGGCGGCTGCCGCGCCGGACTGCTGATTCAGCACGCCCCAGAAATAGCCAGACACCCAGGCGAGCTGAGTGGGCGTGAAGTCAGTGGTGGCCGCCTGAAGGCGCGCCAGTTGCTCCGGGTTGAGCGGCAGCAAGTTGGAAGGTGGGGCCTGTGTCGTCATGCGTCGTTTGTTCCAGTAAGCAAAGCTGTTATTCGCACCCTGTCAGCGCGACAAAAACAGAAGAGAATAGAAGGTTAACGGCGGGCATAGTAACAATTAAAGAAGGGATGGAAATAATAAATAACCAAATGGACTAACCTGTTTTAGTTGTAGTTATTAACAACAAAATCGATTAAATAACTATTTGAAATATCACAACTTAATTCACTTAACCCAGATAAATGTGTCGATTTTCTGTTCAGGGCCGTTTTAGTTAATGCGAAAAAATGTACTTTCCGGTACCCTACGGCGGTTTTTTTCGTCCTGTTGAGAGTCAATGATGTCCACCACGCTGTTTAAAGATTTCACCTTCGAAGCCGCCCACCACCTGCCGCACGTCCCGGAAGGACACAAATGCGGTCGCCTGCATGGCCACTCCTTTATGGTGCGTCTGGAGATAACCGGTGAAGTCGATCCCCATACCGGGTGGATCATGGATTTTGCCGAGCTGAAGGCCGCCTTCAAGCCGACCTACGATCGCCTGGACCACTATTATCTGAACGATATCCCCGGTCTGGAAAACCCTACCAGCGAAGTGCTGGCCAAATGGATCTGGGATGAGATGAAACCGCGGGTACCGCTGCTGAGCGCGGTGATGGTGAAAGAGACCTGCACCGCCGGCTGCGTCTATCGCGGCGAGTAAGCGAAAAAAAGCCCGGTCAGTACGCTGCCGGGCTTTTTTATCAGGCGATATTCAGATATTTATGTGTCTGCATGGACAGGCGCCAGTTACGGGCGATGCAGGTGTCGATACACAGGCGCGTCGCGTCTTCTTTCTGGCTGATTGGCTGCAGGGCGATGATCCGCGGTTTGTCATCGCTCAGCGTTTCCAGCAGCTCGTCCAGCGCTTCGATGTCGCGGACGCGCCCTACCGGATGTTTGATCTCATCCGCCCGCTGCAGGGCCTGAGACAGCACGTCATACCCGCCGCGCATATTCACCTTCGGCGATACCGTCACCCAGGTATGAGGCGTACAGCGAACTTCGTGAGTGCCGCTGGTTTCAATCTGGCAGCTAAAGCCGTTTTGCTCCAGCAGCGAGGTTAACGGCGTTAAATCATGAATGCAGGGCTCACCGCCGGTAATGACCACGTGGCGGGCAGTCCACCCCTGACGACCGATAATCGCCAGCAGATCTTCACTGCTTGCCGGCCCCCACTTATCGCTCTCTTTGGTTTTCGCCAGGATGCTGAACAACGACACTTCCCGATCGGCCAGTTTGTCCCAGGTATGCTTGGTGTCACACCACGCGCATCCTACCGGGCATCCCTGCAGACGAATAAAAATGGCAGGCACGCCGGTGAAGTAACCCTCGCCTTGCAGGGTCTGGAACATCTCGTTAATCGGGTACTGCATAGTCATCTCTGTTTAGGGTGATAAACGCTTATTATCGCAGATTTCACTGTCCAGGTCTTGTCCTGCGCTGCGATCGTTTTTTCCCTCACGGCGTCGCTTTCTCTCCCCGGAGGTTATTCATTGTTAATTAAAAGCATGCCTCTGTTTTCGTTTATTTCATTAGTGTGGTAAGGATTAAAATAAACGGCGCGCCATGCCACCGTAAAGAAAGATGTAACAGAAGATGTTTTTCGCGTTATAAACCAGAACATGTAAAACGTCAGCATAAAAACAAAAACACTTTTAAATACAGCATTGTACAAACTGATACATGAAAGAGTGAATTATTTATCTGGTCTGAGAGTCGAATCCAATCCACCGCCGAAAATAAGCTTAAGCCCCTCTTAATAAAGTCCTGTTGCCCGCCATTTTTTATTTAATCGTCGTTTACTTTGTCCCTCCTAGAATTCCGCAGACCAACCATAATGAGATAGCGTTTATGACCACATTATTCATTACCGGCGTCACCGGTTTTCTGGGCGGCGCGGCGTTAGAGAAAATACTCCATCAGGATAGCCAGTTAGATCTGCTGCTGCTGGTGCGTGCCGACAGTCCCGACGCAGGCCTGGAGCGGGTCAAGGAGAACATGCGTAAGTTCAACATCGCCGAGGAGAAACTGGCGATGCTGCGCCCGCAGCAGATCCTGCTGGGCGATCTCGCCTCTCCGGAGCATTTTCTTAACGACCCGCGGCTTGAGCAAGTTACCCATGTCCTCAACTGCGCCGCTGTCGCCTCATTTGGCAGCAACCCGCTCATCTGGAAGGTTAACGTTGCGGGTACGCTGCGTCTGGCGCAACGGATGGCGCAGGTGGCGGGTCTGCAGCGTTTTCTGCACGTCGGCACCGCAATGTCCTGCTCACCAGAGCCGGATTCGCTGGTCGCCGAGAGCGCGGAGTTTCGGCAGCGCGCCGAGCATCTGGTGGAATATACCCACTCGAAATCGGCCATCGAGCAACTGATGCAGCAGCACTGCCCTACGCTACCGCTGGTCATTGCCCGCCCTTCTATTGTGGTGGGCCATACCCATCATGGCTGCCGGCCTTCCAGCAGTATTTTCTGGGTGTTCAGCATGGGGCTGATGCTGCAGAAATTTATGTGCGCGATGGAGGATCGGATCGATGTTATTCCGGTGGACTACTGCGCCGATGCCCTGCTGATGCTGCTTAACCAGCCGCTGGCCCGCGGTGAGGTGGTGCATATCTCTGCCGGCGAGGAGAACAGCGTGAAGTTTGCCGAAATCGACCGGGCGATGGCCCTGGCGCTGGAGCAGGCGCCGGTGGGAGACAAGTACGCCCAGGTGAGCTATGAAACGCTGGTCAAAATGCGTCGCGAACTGAAAGGAATTTTTGGGCCGTGCAATGAGCGACTGATGCTGAAAGCGATGCGCTTATATGGCGCGTTCGCCACGCTGAACGTGCGCTTTAGCAACGACAAGCTGCTGAGCATGGGGATGCCAAAACCGCCGCGCTTTACCGATTACATCGACCGCTGCGTGGAAACCACTCGCGGGCTGTCGATCCCTCAGCAAATGGCCGTCGATTTTAAATAATGGCCGCAGGCATAAAAAAAATGCCAGCCCGAAGGCTGGCATGCTTATTTCACAAAGACAGGATTAAGCCTGGCCTTTGATCTCTTTACGACCGTTGAACGGCGCTTGCTCACCCAGCGCTTCTTCGATACGAATCAGCTGGTTGTATTTAGCAACGCGGTCAGAACGGCTCATAGAACCAGTTTTGATCTGGCCTGCAGCGGTACCCACAGCCAGGTCGGCAATGGTCGCGTCTTCAGTTTCGCCAGAACGGTGAGAGATGACAGCGGTGTAGCCAGCGTCTTTCGCCATCTTGATAGCCGCCAGAGTTTCGGTCAGAGAACCGATCTGGTTGAATTTGATCAGGATGGAGTTAGCGATGCCTTTTTCGATGCCTTCTTTCAGGATCTTGGTGTTGGTTACGAACAGGTCGTCACCAACCAGCTGGATTTTGTCGCCCAGTACTTTGGTCTGGTAAGCGAAACCTTCCCAGTCAGATTCGTCCAGGCCATCTTCGATGGAGACGATCGGGTACTGTTTGGTCAGCTCTTCCAGGAAGTGAGTGAACTCTTCAGAGGTGAACGCTTTGTTGCCTTCGCCGGCCAGAACGTATTTACCGTCTTTGTAGAATTCAGACGCAGCGCAGTCCATCGCCAGGGTGATGTCTTTGCCCAGCTCGTAGCCTGCAGCTTTAACCGCTTCAGCGATAACAGCCAGCGCTTCGGCGTTGGAACCCAGGTTCGGCGCGTAGCCGCCTTCGTCACCAACGGCAGTGTTCATGCCTTTGGACTTCAGCACTTTCGCCAGGTGATGGAACACTTCAGAACCCATGCGTACTGCTTCTTTCAGGGTCGGCGCGCCAACCGGCTGAATCATGAATTCCTGGATGTCGACGTTGTTGTCAGCGTGCTCACCGCCGTTGATGATGTTCATCATCGGAACCGGCATGGAGTATTTGCCCGGAGTGCCGTTCAGTTCAGCGATGTGCGCGTACAGCGGCAGGCCTTTGGAGGCAGCTGCTGCTTTGGCGTTCGCCAGAGAAACGGCCAGGATTGCGTTCGCACCGAAGTTAGATTTGTTTTCAGTACCGTCCAGGTCGATCATGATCTTGTCGATGCCAGCCTGATCTTTGGCATCTTTGCCCAGGATTGCCTGAGCGATCGGGCCGTTTACCGCAGCAACAGCTTTGGTTACGCCTTTACCCAGGAAACGGGATTTGTCGCCATCGCGCAGTTCCAGCGCTTCGCGGGAACCAGTAGAAGCACCTGACGGAGCAGCTGCCATACCGACGAAACCACCTTCCAGGTGTACTTCGGCTTCAACAGTCGGGTTACCACGGGAGTCGATGATTTCACGACCGATGACTTTAACGATTTTGGACATTAGGTTTTCCTCAGTACAAGTTAAACTAAAACTCCAGACAAACAATGCACCCGGATGGGTGCATTGCCGTTCTAACTCTTTTTACTTCGCCTGGCGTTTCTGGTACTCGCTGGCGGCTTTCACAAAGCCGGCAAACAGCGGGTGTCCATCACGCGGCGTCGAAGTAAACTCCGGGTGGAACTGGCAGGCCACAAACCACGGATGGTTCGGCACTTCGATGATCTCGACCAACTGATCATCCCCGGAACGGCCCGCAACGCGCAGACCGGCAGCTTCAATCGGTTTCAACAACATGTTGTTGACTTCGTAGCGGTGACGATGGCGCTCGGTGATGGTCGGCTCGCCGTACAGCTGGCGTACCAGAGAATCATCATCCAGCTGGCACTGCTGCGCGCCCAGGCGCATGGTGCCGCCCAGATCGCTCTTCTCGGAGCGGACTTCGACGTTGCCATCTTCGTCACGCCATTCGGTAATCAGGGCCACAACCGGGTATTTACAGTCTGGCACAAATTCCGTCGAGTTGGCGTTTTCCATACCCGCTACGTTGCGCGCGAACTCAATCAGCGCAACCTGCATACCCAGGCAAATGCCCAGATAAGGAATATTGTTCTCACGCGCATAGCGCGCGGTGGCGATCTTACCTTCCACACCGCGGTAGCCGAAGCCGCCCGGGATAAGGATAGCATCTAAATCCTTGAGGATTTCGACGCCGCGCGTTTCCACATCCTGCGAATCGATCAGCTTGATGTTGACGGTAACGCGGTTTTTCAGACCACCGTGTTTCAGCGCTTCAATCACCGACTTGTAGGCGTCCGGCAGTTCAATGTACTTACCGACCATACCGATGGTGACTTCGCCTGCCGGATTGGCTTCTTCATAGATTACCTGTTCCCATTCGGCCAGGTTTGCTTCCGGACAAGTTAAGCTGAATCGTTTACAAATATAATCGTCCAGCCCCTGAGATTTCAACAGGCCTGGAATTTTATAAATGGAATCGACGTCTTTCAGAGAAATAACAGCCTTTTCCGGAACGTTACAGAACAAAGCAATTTTCGCCCGTTCGTTGGCCGGAACAGCGCGATCGGAGCGGCAGATCAGGATGTCAGGCTGAATACCGATGGAGAGCAGCTCTTTCACGGAGTGCTGAGTCGGTTTGGTTTTGACTTCGCCCGCGGCGGCCATGTACGGCACCAGAGTCAGGTGCATAAACAGGGTATGCTCGCGGCCAATCTCTACCGCCATCTGACGAATGGCTTCGAGGAACGGCAGGGATTCGATATCGCCGACGGTACCGCCAATCTCCACCAGCACCACGTCATGGCCTTCGCCGCCCGCCAGCACACGCTCTTTGATAGCGTTGGTGATGTGCGGGATAACCTGAACGGTCGCGCCCAGGTAGTCGCCACGGCGCTCTTTGCGCAGCACGTCAGAGTAGATACGGCCGGTGGTGAAGTTGTTGCGGCGAGTCATCTTGGTACGGATGAAACGCTCGTAGTGGCCCAGGTCCAGATCGGTTTCTGCGCCGTCTTCAGTAACGAACACTTCCCCATGCTGGATTGGGCTCATGGTGCCCGGATCGACGTTGATATACGGATCCAGTTTCATGATGGTCACGTTGAGACCACGGGCTTCAAGAATGGCTGCCAGGGAGGCTGCGGCAATGCCTTTACCCAGAGAGGATACGACCCCGCCGGTCACAAAAATATAGTTCGTTGTCATGCTGAACCTGAGAAGTTAGGGTAAAACGATGGAATAACCAGGACGGGAAAGTAGTATACCCGAACATGCGTGACGCCACAAACTTTCATTCTTCCCCTCCCCTTCGTTCTTCAAGTTGCACCTGTGTTGCGACCCGAACAACTCGAAGAGGCAGGCTACATGGTGTTTCAACGACATAACGGAAAGAGAAAATAGACGCTTTTGGCGAAATGTTTTTGACGTAAATCAAGCGCTTGTTATTTATAAAATCACACAAATCGCGCTTGATCACGAAAACTCGTTAGAGATCAGTTTCCTGGCGTTTTACCTGTTGCCATACTTCTTCCATGGTATCGAGGTCGACGCCGGTCATTTCCAGGCCGCGGGCAGCGACAATGCGCTCGACTTCGCGGAAGCGGCGCTCGAATTTGAGGTTCGCCTTCTGCAGCGCCACCTCGGCTTTGACCCCTAAATGGCGGGATAAATTCACCGTGGCGAACAGCAGATCGCCCACTTCCTCTTCCAGTTTCGCTTCATCCACCACCGCCTGCTGCGCTTCATGCATCACTTCATCAATTTCTTCATGCACCTTGTCGAGCACCGGGCCCAGCGAGGTCCAGTCAAAACCGACCGCCGAGCAGCGACGCTGGATTTTATGCGCGCGCATCAGCGCCGGCAGGCTATGCGGAATGTCGTCCAGCGCTGAGTGCTGGGCTTTTTCCGCCCGCTCCGCGCTTTTGATCTGCTCCCAGCGGGCCAGGACTTCGCTGCTGTTTCCCGCAGTGGCATCAGCGAAGATATGGGGATGGCGGCGCTCCAGCTTGTCGCTGATGGCGGCGCAGATATCGTCAAAGTTAAAACGTCCCTCTTCCTGCGCCATCTGCGCATAGAACACCACCTGGAACAGCAGATCGCCCAGCTCACCGCGCAGGTCGTCAAAATCCTCTCGCGAAATGGCGTCCAGCACTTCATAGGTTTCTTCGAGGGTATAGGGAGCGATGGTGGCAAAGGTCTGCTCTTTATCCCACGGGCAGCCGTTTTCCGGGTCGCGCAGGCGGCGCATGATGCCGAGCAAGCGGTCGATTTGGGTCATGTGACAATCCTGGAATTGTAAAAAATAGTCGGCCGGATAAGGCGTTTCGACCTTATCCGACGTGGCGAAATTGCCGGATGGCGGCTTCGCCTTATCCGGCCTGGAGACGAATTAACCGCCGTGCAGACGGCGCGCGTCAATGACATCAGGCACCTGGTTCAGCTTACCGAGCACCCGGCCCAGCACCTGCAGGTTGTAAATCTCGATGGTCATATCGATGGTGGCCAGCTGCTGACGGGTATCGCTGCGGCTGGCAACGCCCAGCACGTTCACCTTCTCATTGGCGAGGATGGTGGTGATATCGCGCAGTAACCCGCTGCGATCGTTCGCCTCCACCCTGACCACCAGCGAATATCCGGCCGAGTAGCTTTCGCCCCATACCGCATCGACGATGCGCTCCGGGGCATGCGACTGCAGTTCAGCGAGCTGATCGCAGTCGGCGCGATGCACGGAAATCCCGCGCCCCTGGGTGATAAAGCCGACGATCTCATCGCCCGGGATCGGCTGGCAGCAGCGGGCAATATGGTGCATCAGATTGCCAACCCCTTCCACCACCACCCGGCCATTGTCCTTGGTGCGGTTCTGCGGAGCATAGGTTTTCTGCTGCAACTGCTTCAGCGCTGCCGCATCCTGCTCGGCGGCGCTCGGTTTATTGAACTGCGCCTGCAGGAAGTTAACCATCTGGTTGAGACGGATATCGCCGCCGCCGATGGCCGCCAGCAGTTCATCGAGCTCGTTGAAGTTGTAGCGCGGCAGCAGGTGCTTTTCCGCATCCTTCAGGCTGATGCCCAGATGCTCCAGCTCGTCGTCAAGGATCTGTCGGCCGGCAAGAATGTTCTTGTCGCGGTCCTGCTTACGGAACCAGGCGTGAATTTTGGAGCGTCCGCGGCTGGTGGTGACATAGCCGAGGTTAGGGTTGAGCCAGTCGCGGCTCGGGTTCGGCTGCTTCTGGGTAATGATTTCGATCTGATCGCCCATCTGCAGCTGATAGGTGAACGGCACGATGCGGCCGCCAATTTTGGCGCCGATGCAGCGATGACCGACGTCGCTGTGTATATGGTAGGCAAAATCGAGCGGCGTCGACCCCGCCGGCAGGTCCACCACGTCGCCTTTCGGCGTAAAGACATACACCCGGTCGTCAAAGACCTGGCTGCGCACTTCGTCGAGCATTTCGCCGGAGTCGGCCATCTCTTCCTGCCAGGCAATCAGCTTGCGCAGCCAGGCGATACGGTCCTCATAGCCGCGGCCGCCGCTGGTCCCCGCTCCCGCGCCCTCTTTGTACTTCCAGTGCGCGGCCACGCCCAGCTCGGCGTCTTCATGCATCTGCCGGGTGCGGATTTGAATCTCCACGGTCTTGCCGCTCGGCCCCAGCACCACGGTATGGATAGACTGGTAGCCGTTGGGTTTCGGGTTGGCCACATAGTCATCGAACTCATCCGGCAGGTGACGGTAGTGGGTATGAACGATCCCCAGCGCGGCATAACAATCCTGCAACCGCTCGGCCACGATGCGCACCGCGCGTACGTCAAACAGCTCGTCAAAGGCGAGGTGTTTTTTCTGCATTTTGCGCCAGATGCTGTAGATATGCTTCGGCCGACCATAGACCTCGGCCTTGACCCCTTCGGCTTTCATTTCTGCCCGCAGGTGGCCGACGAACTCGTCGATATAATGCTCGCGGTCGATACGGCGTTCGTGGAGCAGTTTGGCAATGCGCTTGTACTCTGCCGGGTGCAGGTAGCGGAAGCAGTAATCTTCCAGCTCCCACTTCAGCTGGCCGATACCTAAGCGGTTAGCCAGGGGAGCATAGATATTGGTGCACTCTTTCGCCGCCAGCACCCGCTCATCTTCCGGCGCGTCCTTGACCTCGCGCAGATGCGCGATACGTTCGGCAAGCTTGATAACCACGCAGCGGAAATCGTCAACCATCGCCAGCAGCATGCGGCGAATGTTATCCACCTGCTCGGAAGATACCGAGTCGGTATGAGTGGCTTTCAGCTGACGGATGGCGGCCATGTCCCGTACCCCATGAATCAGGGTCACGACCGATTTACCCACGCTTTCCTGCATGACCTCTTCGCTGACGACTTCGCCGTCGGCCAGCGGGAACAACAGCGCCGCGCGCAGGGTATCGATATCCATACTCAGGGTGGAGAGGATCTCCACCATTTCGACGCCCCGCCACAGCAGCAGGTCCGCCAGCGGGTGTCCTTGCGTTTTTTCGCGACAATAATCCCAGGTTTCGGCTAAGCGCTCACACGACTGCTGGCTGGAAATCCCCAGACTCGCGATCCATTTCTTCGGGTCAAATTCACCAGCTTTATTAAGATGTGCACTTCTTACCGCAACCATTGTCCTCTCCTTAAGGGACCGGCCTGCCGAAGTCGGCAAGCCTCAACTTTCTACATGTCATCCTGCAGGTCGCGTCAGCATTGATGGCCGGGGCGGCTCTTCTGCGACGTTGTGAATGACCTTATGTAAGCCTGCGCTCAAACAACACCATTGATTCCAGATGACCGGTATGCGGGAACATATCCAGCATCGCCAGGCGTTGAATCTGATATCCAGCCTGCAACAGGGTTTCGCTGTCTCGCGCCAGCGTCGCCGGGTTGCAGGAAACATACACCACCCGCCGCGGCGCCAGTTTTATAATATGCGGCATCACGCCCGGCGCGCCGGCGCGGGCCGGGTCCAGCAGCACTTTATCAAAGCCATGCTTCGCCCAGGCCTGGCGGGTGACATACTCTTCCAGATTTTCATGGAAGAAGGTGACATTTGATAAACTATTGAGGGCGGCGTTTTCCCGCCCCTTCTCCACCAGCGCCGGCACCCCTTCCACCCCAACCACGTGGGCGGCGCGAGTCGCCAGCGGCAGGGTAAAATTGCCCATCCCGCAGAACAGATCCAGCACCCGGTCCTCCGGCTGCAGATCCAGCCACGCCAGCGCGGTACGCACCATCTGCTGATTCACGCCGTCGTTGACCTGGATAAAATCCCGCGGACTGAACACTAAGCGTAGTCCGTCTGAGGTATACCATGGCGCTTCGCCGTGAATATGTTCCAGTATCTCGCTTTGCGGCGCGAGGTACAGGGAAAGACCGTGAGTTTGCGAAAAACGTTCCAGTTTTTCCCTGTCAGCCGCCGGCAGCGCAGCGGTATGGCGCAGCACCATCAGTGGGCCGTTGTCCGCCAGCACCAGCTCGACGTGGCCAAGATGGCGTAATGCGCTCAGCGCGCTTAAGCACTCGCGTACGGCGGGCAGCAGCGCCTCAAGTTGGGGCACCAAAACAGGGCACTGCACCACATCGACGATCGCTTTATCGCTGGCCTGACGAAAACCCATCTGCAATTGTTGGGTCTTTGGCTGATAATTCAAGCTTAAGCGCGCGCGCCGGCGATAGCCCCACGGCTCGCCGGCGATGATCTCATCCACCTCGCGCTTCATCAGGCGCGCCAGCGCGGCGCGTTTACTTTGCTGCTGAAGCGTGATGCTGGCATGCTGCTGTTGGCAGCCGCCGCAAACGCCAAAATGAGGGCAGCGCGGCGCCTGGCGCTGCGGGCTGTCGGTCAGACGGCGTTTCACCTGGGCGCGGGCGTACTGCTTTTTGTCTTCCACCAGCACCACCTCTGCCTGCTCCTGCGGCAGCACGCCGCCGACGAACAGCGCTTTCCCCTGGTGGCGGGCCACGCCCTGGCCAAAGGGATCGAGGTCGTTGACTGTAACGGTTATGATCTGGCGCGTCGTCACACGCCGTTTTGCAGAGTAGAATTGCGCCATCGTAGAGAGTTGTCTCAATCAAATAAAACGAGCTCGTTCAGAGCGGCAGCGCCGCGAGGCGCACCGACGCGCACCGAACGATGATGTCTATATTCTCCCATAATGGAACCGCATGACCAACTACAGCCTGCGTGCTCGCATGATGATTCTGATTCTGGCGCCAACCGTCCTGATAGGGCTGTTGCTCAGTGTTTTCTTTGTCGCTCACCGTTATAACGACCTGCAACGTCAGCTGGAGGACGCCGGCACCAGCATTATTGAGCCGCTGGCGGTCTCCAGCGAATATGGCATGAATCTGCAAAACCGCGAATCTATCGGCCAGTTGATCAGCGTTCTGCATCGTCGCCACTCGGAGATCGTGCGGGCCATCTCGGTGTACGATTCGCATAACCGCTTGTTTGTCACCTCCAATTACCAGCTCAACCCCAGCGACCTGCAGATCCCGAAAGGCGAAGCGTTTCCCCGTCGTCTGAGCGTCATCCGCGACGGCGACATGATGATCCTGCGCACGCCGATCGTCTCGGAAAGTTATTCCCCGGATGAATCCCCCGAATCCGATGCCAAAATGCCGGGCAATATGCTGGGCTACGTCGCGCTGGAGCTGGATCTGAAATCGGTGCGCCTCCAGCAGTACAAAGAGATTTTCATCTCCAGCGTGATGATGCTGTTCTGCATCGGTATCGCGCTGATCTTCGGCTGGCGCCTGATGCGCGACGTCACCGGCCCTATCCGCAATATGGTCAACACCGTCGACCGCATCCGCCGCGGACAGCTGGACAGCCGCGTCGAGGGCTTTATGCTCGGCGAACTGGATATGCTGAAAAACGGCATTAACTCGATGGCCATGTCGCTGGCGGCGTACCATGAGGAGATGCAGCACAACGTCGACCAGGCGACCTCCGATCTGCGGGAAACCCTTGAGCAGATGGAGATTCAGAACGTCGAACTGGACCTGGCGAAAAAGCGCGCCCAGGAGGCGGCGCGCATTAAGTCTGAATTCCTGGCCAATATGTCCCACGAACTGCGCACCCCGCTCAATGGGGTGATCGGCTTTACTCGTCTGACGTTGAAAACCGATCTCAACGCCACGCAGCGCGACCACCTGACCACCATCGAACGCTCGGCCAATAATCTGTTGGCGATCATCAACGACGTGCTCGACTTTTCCAAGCTGGAAGCCGGGAAGCTGATCCTGGAGAGCATTCCGTTCCTGCTGCGCACCTCGCTTGATGAGGTGGTCACCCTGCTGGCGCATTCCGCGCACGATAAAGGGCTGGAGCTGACGCTGAACATTAAGAACAACGTGCCGGATAACGTCATCGGCGACCCGCTGCGTCTGCAGCAGATTGTGACCAACCTCGTAGGCAACGCCATCAAATTTACCGAGCACGGTAATATCGATGTGCTGGTGGAGCAGCGAGCCATCAGTAATTCGCGGGTGCAGATCGAAATTCAGATCCACGATACCGGCATCGGCATCCCCGAGCGCGACCAGTCCCGGCTGTTCCAGGCCTTCCGTCAGGCCGATGCCAGTATTTCACGCCGCCACGGCGGTACCGGGCTCGGGCTGGTGATCACCCAGCGTCTGGTTAAGGAGATGGGCGGCGATATCTCGTTCCACAGTCAGCCAAACCGCGGCTCCACCTTCTGGTTCCATATCAGCCTCGATCTCAACCCGAACGCCATTCCGGATACGCTGAATACCGACGGGCTGGCGGGCAAGCGTCTGGCCTATGTGGAAGCCAACGCGACGGCGGCGCAGTGCACGCTGGAGATGCTGGCCGCCACGCCGCTGGAGGTGATTTACAGCCCCACCTTCTCTGCGCTGGCGGAAGCCCAGTACGACATTCTGCTGGTCGGTATTCCGGTCTCAATGCGCGATTTGTCGCCGCACCGGGAAAAATTAGCCAAAGCCTGCGCGATGTCAGATAACGTACTGCTGGCTCTGCCATGTCATGCCCAGGTCAGCGCCGAAGCCCTGAAGCGCGATGGCATCGCCGCCTGTCTGTTGAAACCGCTCACCACCACCCGTCTGCTGCCGGCGCTGGTGGCCACCCATCATGCGACGGCCTCCGCGCCGTTGACCCAGGCCGACAGCCATAAGCTGCCGATGACCGTGATGGCCGTCGACGACAATCCGGCAAACCTGAAGCTCATTGGCGCCCTGCTGGATGACCTTGTGCAGCAGGTGATCCTCTGCGACAGCGGCCAGCAGGCGGTGGACAAGGCCAAGCAACTGCAGATGGATCTGATCCTGATGGATATTCAGATGCCGGATATGGACGGCATCCGCGCCTGTGAGCTTATCCATCATTTGCCGCATCACCAGCAAACGCCGGTTATCGCCGTCACCGCGCACGCCCTGGAGGGCCAGCGCGAGAAGCTACTGAGCGCCGGCATGAACGACTATCTGGCGAAGCCGATCGAAGAAGAGAAACTGCACGCCCTGCTGCTGCGCTATCAGCCTGGAGTACACAGCATCGCCCCGGCGGCGATACCGCCCGCAGAGCCGGTCATCGACCATAACCAGACGCTCGACTGGCAGCTGGCGCTGCGTCAGGCGGCGATGAAGCCGGATCTGGCGAGGGAGATGCTGCAGATGCTGATCGCTTTTATGCCGGAGGTGCGTAACAAAGTGGAAGAGCAACTGGTCGGCGAGCAGCCGGAAGGGCTGGTGGATCTGATCCACAAACTGCACGGCAGCTGCAGCTACAGCGGCGTGCCGCGGCTGAAAAAGCTCTGCCACACTCTGGAGAGCCAGCTGCGCGCAGGCACCGCCGCCGAGGATCTGGAGCCGGAGCTGCTTGAGCTGTTGGATGAGATGGATAACGTGGCGCGCGAAGCCTGCCGGATGGGGGGCTAAAACCACAGGGCTTCCCGGCCTGCACCCGGCTCGCCAGGCATCGCGCCGCCGGGCAAGGAGAGCGGACACGGAGCCGCTTTTATGCCGGGCGGCGGCGACGCCTTGCCCGGCCTACGGTCCGTGCAGCCTGCCGTTAATTTACCCGCTTGCGCTGCGAAAACTGCCGGTGCTGGCGGCCTCAACATCGCTTAGACATTCCCGGGTGGCCGCGCCAGCCGGGATACCTCCATTACAGCTTACCGCCCATCTGCAAAACCGCGGCGACGTTTCGCGCCGTCATCCGCAGGTTGGCGGCGGCATTGGCCAGCGCTTCATCCAGCGTGCAGATGGTGTACAACACGCTGAATACCGCATCCAGCCCGTGCTGATGCACGACGCCGACATCGGCGGTAAGGCTGCCGGCAATCCCGATCACCGGTACGTTAAATCGCTTCGCCACCCGGGCCACTCCCACCGGCACCTTGCCGTGGATAGTCTGACTGTCGATACGTCCTTCGCCGGTGATCACTAAATCAGCATCCGCCACCCGCTCCGCCAGCTGCAGCGCATCGGTGACAATCTCAATGCCCGGGCGCAGTTGCGCGCCACAAAACGCATACAGCGCGGCGCCCATCCCGCCCGCCGCGCCGCCGCCTTCCAGGCTCAGCACGTCGCAATCTAAATCACGGGCGATGATCCGGGCATAGTGCCGCAGGCCGCTGTCAAGCCGGTCGATCATCTGCGCCGTCGCCCCTTTTTGCGGGCCGAATACCGCGCTGGCACCCTGCGGGCCGGTCAACGGGTTGGTGACATCGCAGGCCACGTCAATCCGACAATCTGCCAGCCGTGGATCAAGCTCGCCAAGATCGATGCGCGCCAGCGTTTCCAGCGCACCGCCCCCTGGCGCGATTTGCTGACCGTCGGCGGTCAGCAATTTCGCTCCCAGCGCCTGCGCCATGCCGGCGCCGCCGTCATTGGTCGCGCTGCCGCCAATGCCAATAATGATCTGCCGCACGCCAGCGTCCAGCGCATGGCGAATCAGCTCCCCGGTGCCCCAGGAGGTGGTCAGCAGCGGGTTACGCTGCGCCGGGGGAACGCTTTCCAGCCCGCTGGCCGCCGCCATTTCGATAAAGGCGCACTGGCGATCGCCGGACAGCCCATAAAATGCCTCTACCGGCTCTCCCAGCGGCCCGGTCACCGTCAGCGGCACCTGATGCCCGCCGGTCGCCGCCACCATGGCTTCCACCGTCCCTTCCCCACCGTCGGCAACCGGCAGCCTGACATATTCCGCGTCAGGATAAATCTCGCGAAAGCCTTGCTCTATCGCACTGGCTACTTCCAGCGCGGTCAGGCTCTCCTTCCAGGAATCCGGTGCGATCACTATTTTCATCTGCAGTCCTTACTTTGAGCTAACCCCTGTCGCTATCGCGCAATGCCGGCCCCCGCAGAGGCCGGCGGCCTTTTAGCGCACCATGCATGGACGCTTGTTGTCAAAGGTCCAGCCCGGGATCAGGTACTGCATCGCCATCGCATCGTCGCGGGCGCCAAGGCCATGTTTCTTATATAGCTCATTTGCCTGCATTACGCGGTCCATATCCAGCTCAACCCCCAGACCCGGCGTGCTCGGCACCTGCACCATTCCGCCTTTAATTTCAAACGGTTGTTTGGTCAGACGCTGGTTGCCCTCCTGCCAGATCCAGTGGGTATCGATAGCGGTGATCTTGCCCGGCGCCGCAGCCGCGACGTGGGTGAACATCGCCAGCGACACGTCGAAGTGGTTATTGGAGTGCGAACCCCAGGTCAGGCCGAACTCATGACACATCTGCGCCACGCGAACCGACCCCTGCATGGTCCAGAAGTGCGGGTCCGCCAGTGGGATATCCACCGACTGCAGGGAGAGCGTATGGCCCATCTGCCGCCAGTCGGTGGCGATCATATTGGTGGCGGTCGGCAGGCCCGTCGCGCGACGGAACTCCGCCATCACTTCGCGGCCGGAGAAGCCCTGCTCAGCGCCGCACGGATCCTCAGCATAGGCCAGCACGCCCTTCAGCTGCTTGCCAATCTGAATGGCTTCTTCAAGCAGCCAGGCGCCGTTCGGATCGAGGGTCACGCGGGCATCCGGGAAGCGCTTCGCCAGGGCGCTGATCGCTTCGGCTTCTTCAAAACCGGCCAGTACGCCGCCCTTCAGCTTAAAGTCGTTGAAACCATATTTTTCATAGGCCGCTTCCGCGAGGCGGACCACCGCATCCGGCGTCATTGCCTCTTCATGGCGCAGGCGATACCACTCGCACTGTTCATCCGGCTGGCTCTGATAGGCCAGCGGCGTGGCGTGGCGGTTACCGATAAAGAACAGGTAGCCCAGCATTTCAACTTCACTGCGCTGTTGCCCATCGCCGAGCAGCGAGGCGACGTTGACCCCAAGGTGCTGGCCCAGCAGGTCCAGCAGCGCCGCTTCGATCCCGGTCACCACGTGGATGGTGGTTCGCAGGTCAAAGGTCTGCAGGCCGCGGCCGCCGGCGTCACGGTCGGCGAACTGATTGCGCACCGCGCCGAGCACGTTTTTATACTCGCCCAGCGTTTTGCCCACCACCAGCGGAATGGCATCCTCCAGAGTCTGGCGAATTTTTTCGCCCCCCGGAATTTCACCGACGCCGGTATGGCCGGCGTTATCTTTGATAATCACGATATTGCGGGTGAAGTACGGAGCGTGGGCCCCGCTCAGATTCATCAGCATACTGTCATGGCCGGCAACCGGGATCACCTGCATGGTGGTGACAACGGGCGTGGAAGAGAAAGTCGTCATAGCATCATCCTTTTGTAATTAGTGGCGGCCGAAAACAGGACGTTTGCGGTCGAATGTCCAGCCGGGGATCAGGTACTGCATCGGGCCCGCGTCGTTGCGCGCGCCGCCCGGCAGCGCTTTATAGGCCTCATGGGCTCTGCGCACCTGCTCCCAGTCAAGTTCCACGCCGAGTCCCGGCGCGTCTGGCACGGCAATCTTGCCGTTAATAATCTGCAGCGGATTTTTGGTCAGGCGCGCGTCGCCTTCCTGCCAGATCCAGTGGGTGTCGATGGCGGTGGGATGACCCGGCGCGGCGGCGCCGACGTGGGTAAACATCGCCAAGGAAATATCAAAATGGTTGTTGGAATGGCAGCCCCAGGTAAGCCCCCAGTCGTCGCACAGCTGCGCCACTCGTACCGCGCCGGAGAGCGTCCAGAAGTGCGGGTCCGCCAGCGGAATATCGACGGCGTTGAGCATCACCGCATGACCCATCTCGCGCCAGTTGGTGGCGATCATATTGGTGGCGACCGGCAGCCCGGTGGCGCGGCGGAACTCGGCCATCACCTCCCGGCCGGAAAAGCCCTGCTCGGCGCCGCACGGATCTTCGGCGTAGGTCAGAACATCCTGCAGCCCTTTGCACAGGGCGATCGCCTCATCCAGCAGCCAGGCGCCGTTAGGATCGACGGTGATGCGCGCGTCCGGAAAGCGCTTTTTCAGCGCCCGGGCGGTGTCAATTTCCTGCTCGCCTGGCAGCACGCCGCCCTTCAGCTTAAAGTCTTTGAAACCGTAGCGATCCTGAGCGGCTTCCGCCAGGCGCACCACCGCTTCGCTGCTCAGCGCCTGCTGGTGGCGCAGGCGATACCATTCGTGATCGCCCGGCGTATGGTCCAGATAACCCAGGTCGGTTTTCTGCCGATCGCCGATATAGAACAGGTAGCCCAGCACGGTGACGGCATCACGCTGCTTACCCGGGCCCAGCAGCTCGCAGACCGGCACATTGAGCACCTTGCCGAGCAGGTCGAGCAGCGCGGCCTCCAGCGCCGCTACCGCGTTGACTTTCAGTTCGAAGGTCCATGCCCCTTTGCCAAAGGTGTCGAAATCCGCCGCCTGATTGCCTTTGTGCACCTGCTGCACCACGCGATTGAGACGGGCGACCTCCTGACCTACCACCTGCGGGATCGCCGCCAGCAGCGTCTGGTAGATGACCTCTCCGCCAGGGGCTTCTCCCACGCCGGTGTTGCCGGCGTTATCGGTCAATACCACGATATTGCGGGTAAACCAGGCGTTGTGCGCCCCGCCGATGTTCAGCAGCATGCTGTCGTGCCCGGCCACCGGAATGACCTTCATCTCTGTAATTATCGGGCTGGATTGGGTAGTCATGATTAACGCCCCGCGACAGGTTTCAGTTCAATACGTTTGATGTCGCCCACCAGCACCAGGTAGCTCAGCACCGCCACCAGGGCATGAATGCCGACGTAAACCAGCGCCCCGTTGAACGAGCCGGTGGTGCCGACGATATAGCCGATAGCGATCGGGGTGACGATACCGGAGATATTGCCAAACATGTTGAACAGGCCGCCGGAAAGACCGCTAATCTCTTTCGGCGCGGTATCCGCCATCACCGCCCAGCCAAGCGCGCCGATCCCTTTGCCGAAGAAGGCCATCGCCATAAAGCCAATCACCATCCACTCCACGTTGACATAGTTACACATCAGCATGGTCATGGAGAGCAGCATCCCCAGCACAATCGGCGTTTTGCGGGCAATGTTCAGCGAGCCGGTGCGGCGCATTAACCAGTCAGAGATCACCCCGCCCAGCACCCCGCCGACGAAGCCGCACACCGCCGGAATGGAGGCGACAAACCCCGCTTTAAGGATCGACATGCCGCGCGCCTGCACCAGGTAAACCGGGAACCAGGTGATAAAGAAGTAGGTCAGGGCGTTAATGCAGTACTGACCGATATAGATGCCGATCATCATCCGCGATCCGATCAGCTGCTTGATCTGCCCCATTTTGACGCTGAAAGGCACCTTCTGCGCGCTGCTCTTTTGATCCATGTTGATCAGGGCGCCGCCTTCGGCGATATATTCCAGTTCCTTCTTGTTTACCCCCGGATGGTTGTTCGGATCGTGGATCACTTTCAGCCAGACAAAGCTAATCACAATCCCCAGGCCGCCCATAAAGAAGAAGACGTGCGACCAGCCCACCTCATGCGTCAGCCAGCCCATGATCGGCGCGAAGATAACGGTGGCAAAGTACTGGGCGGAGTTAAAGATCGCCACCGCCGTGCCGCGCTCCTGCGCCGGGAACCAGGCGGCCACGATACGGCTGTTACCCGGGAATGACGGCGATTCGGCCAGGCCAACGAGGAAGCGCAGGGTAAACAGCGCGACGATAATGCCAAAGCCGCTGAAGATGTCGACGAAGCCCTGCAGCAGGGTAAACATCGACCAGATGAAGATCGACCAGAAATAGACGCGCTTCGAACCGAAGCGGTCGAGCAGCCAGCCGCCCGGGATCTGGCCGATGACATAAGCCCATGAGAACGCGGAGAAGACATATCCCATTCCCACCGGATCCAGGCCGATATCTTTGGCCATTTCCGAACCGGCGATCGACAGCGTCGCCCGGTCGCCATAGTTAAAAGAGGTGACGATAAACAGCATCACCACTATCCAGTAACGGGCGTTGGTGCGCTTTTCAGCCGCCGTCGCCGCCTGACTTAATGAACTCATTGTTGTACTCCTGAATCATAGCGTTTAGCTACGTTCATTCTGAACAGCACAACCTGTAGGGTAATCAGAATGACGTGGTCGTGTTTTGATAGTTGTCGTTATATCTGGCACTGCATTTATCACTGGCTGGAGCAGTATATGAAGAGGCACACCGCGGCTCACCGTGCATCTACACAGCTTTTACGCCGCTATTGCAGGTGGTTTATGGCGTATGCCTGAAAGAATGGGGGGAAGTTCACGGAAATGAAAAACCAGCGCCGCGGGTGGTTAAAAGCGCAGCAATAAGAGCCGGAGTGTGAAATACCTCTCTTGACCCGGTGAAACCGGCTGGCTTAACCCATGATATTGCTAAGGATATTGTGCATTTGCCTGAAGGCGTGCCGCCCGGAAAGGGATACACTTTTGCTGTCCGCGTATCTGGCCGCGACATCTTGAAAGGGCGCCCTCTGCGTAGGGAGAGGGCAGCGCTTTTATTCCAGCAGGGTAGCCCACTGCTCAACCCATGGATTAGAGACGCTCTCCGGCTCCGGATCTTCGCTGGCGTCAATCTTCAGCATCTCGCCGATGCGCTTCGCGCCCTGCTCCTGCAGCAGTTGATCGAACTTCAGGCCTCCGCCGCAAAAGTTGGCGTAGGTGCTGTCGCCCAGCGCAATAATGCCGTAGCGCAGGTGAGGCTGATACATATCTTTAATGCCCTCATACAGCGGGACGATGCTGTCCGGCAGATCGCCCTGCCCGGTGGTGGAGGTGACCACCAGCACATACTTACCCGTGTAGGATTCCCAGTCGTTGACCTGCGGATCCTCATACACGGTAGCCTTGTGTCCCAGTCCGCTGAGGATCGCTTCCGCTTCTTCCGCGACCAGCAGCGAGTTGCCGTACATGGTGCCGACAAAAATTCCGACTTCCGCCATGCTATTATCTCCCTGGATTGACCTTATTCTCTTCATCCTGACCGCAGTCGTCGGCAAACTCAACCCTTTCATTTAGCGGGAGAAGCCCGCGCCAGCCAAACTGCGACAGCGCACGCATCCAGACGTCGTCAAAACCGGCGCGCAGGGTCAGCGGCTCACCGGTAAAGGGATGGGTTAACGACAGTTCGCTGGCGTGCAGCATCAGGCGGTGACAGCCGAAATGCTCCGTGGCGCTGCGGTTTTGCCGCAGATCGCCGTGCTTGCTGTCGCCGAGGATCGGATGACGCAGGTGGGCCAGATGGCGGCGCAGCTGGTGCTTGCGGCCGGTTTTCGGCTCCAGTTCCACCAGCCCGTAGCGGGTGGTGGGATAACGCCCGGTCGCCACCGGCATCTCCACCGTCGCCAGACCACGGTAATGGGTCACCGCCGGCTGCGGCCCTTTGTCTTCGCGGGCGAACTTATCGGCGATTTTATCCAGCTCTTCCACCAGCGGATAATCGAGCAGCGCCTCTTCCATCAGCCAGCCGCGGACGATCGCATGGTAGCGCTTCTGGATCTGATGCTGCTCGAACTGCTGCGCCAGCAGGCGCCCCGCCTCGCTTGACAGCCCCATGAGCAGGACGCCGGAGGTGGGCCGATCAAGGCGATGGGCGGTAAAAACGTGCTGGCCGATCTGGTCGCGCACGGTCTGCATCACCACCACTTTCTCATCGCGATCGAGCCAGCTGCGATGCACCAGCCAGCCCGACGGTTTGTTGACCGCCACCAGCCAGTCGTCCTGGTAGATTATCTCCAGCATCAGGCCTGCTCACCGGCAAACAGCGCGTCCAGCAGCAGCAGCTCCGCCAGCATGGATTCGCGAACCGGGTGGGCTTGATCCAGCGCCATTTCGTAATACGGCGTAACGGCGAAATTTTGCGGCAGCGGCTGGCCGCTCTCCAGCAGCTGATGCATACGCGGGATCAGGACCCACTGTAGCCACTCCAGCGGCTCCAGGGTATCCAGGCAAAACGGCTTATCGCTGGCGAAGGCGCTGCTGTCCGGCGCCGTCTCCTGCCAGTGCTCTGTTTCGCGCAGCAGGGCTTCAATGGCGCGCAGGCGATCGCGCACGCTATCGTCAAGAGTCATGGGGGAAACCTCGATGAGTTAAAAACCGGGCGCAGGATAGCAAATCCGCAGGAGAAATAAAAAAAGGGAGCACTGTATAAACAGTGCTCCCGGTTCGTTTTGCAGCATTCCCGCTACATTGGTGCTCCCTGCTCGTCCTTGAAAACTTTTCCTGAGGTCTCCTGACCATGTTCATCCATAAACTCGTGCATCCTGCTTTCACACCACCCCGATGCGAAATGACTTATCCTTAAGTTTGTCCCGATCTTCCAGATCCACCGTTCATCCTGAGCGGCTCTCATTCTCCATCCTGGAGGTGTCCATTACGCGATCCTGCGTTATCCTTGCTTCATCCTGAAGCCTGTCCTTGCAACGCCATCCTGGCGGGTCCTGCAGAAGCGCCATCATCCTGATGTTCGCTTCATTTCGCGACTTCCTGTCGACAGACATAGGATCACTGATTCTGCCTCTTCTTACAACCCTTCTTGAGACAATCTCTTAAGATTAGTCCCCACTCAAAAGGACGAAAAAATAAAAATCCAATTTAATACCAATAAGTTAACAAAAAAAGATTGGATTAAATTTGCCTTAAATGATGATGATCTCTTACAGGTTTTGTAAGAGATCTCTCACAAATGACCAGGCAGACTGGATTACAGAACCGGCTCAAGCTGGTTGAGGAAACCCGCAAGCGAGGGGGAAAGGGTGATGCGTTTGGCGGTGCCGAGGGTCTCTTTGACGACTTCACCGCTGAGATTACAGACGGAAATGACATCCAGTTCACTCTCGAGGGTGGCGATAAACAGCGTCGGCGCCAGCTTCAGCCGCTTCTGCACCACCAGATGCCCGATGAGGTTTTCCTGCACCCGCTGGAAATCCTCTTCACTCCAGGTCTGCAGCAGCGTTAGCGTTTCGCCGGCAAACCGGCCGGTCATATCGCCGGCAAACTGAGTGGTATAATAAGAATGAAGCGGCTGTTGTACCACAATATCCAGGGCGCGTTCAACCGCGCTGATATTTTGTGCCAGCGAAAACGGCTGCGGCTGCCAGAACACGGCCTCGCCCTGGGTGTCGACGACGCAAGGCGACGGGACGCCATAAAGCTCTTCACTGCGCGGCAGGCTGTGGCGCTGCTGCTGCCAGGCGGCGCAATAACGTTGGGTAAAAGCATGCAGCGCTTCTGCGGTCTGATGGTCCACCGGTTTCTCTCTTCACGTTAGACAGGATACACTGGGGTCATAGTGTACCCGCTTTACTATGGTGAAACATGTCTTCTTACGATAATCATCAGGCGCTGGCCGGCCTGACGCTCGGTAAATCAACCGATTACCGCGATACCTATGACGCCTCGCTGCTGCAGGGCGTTCCGCGCAGCCTTAACCGCGACCCGCTTGGCCTGCATGCCGACAACCTGCCGTTTCACGGCGCCGATATCTGGACGCTGTACGAACTCTCCTGGCTGAACGGCAAAGGCCTGCCGCAGGTGGCCGTCGGCCACGTCGAACTGCCCGACACCAGCGTTAATCTGGTGGAGTCAAAAAGCTTTAAGCTTTATCTCAACAGTTTTAACCAGACGCGTTTCGCCAGCTGGCAGGAGGTTGAAGAGACGCTGACCCGCGATCTTAGCGCCTGCGCCCAGGGCGAGGTCAAGGTCTCGCTGTATCGGCTGGATGAACTGGAAGGCCAGCCGATTGCTCACCTCCACGGCGCCTGCATCGACGATCAGGATATCGAGATCGATAACTATCAGTTCAGCGCCGACTACCTGCAGGGCGCCGCCAGCGGCAAAATCGTGGAAGAGACGCTGGTCAGCCACCTGCTGAAGTCCAACTGCCTGATCACCCACCAGCCGGACTGGGGCTCGGTGCAGATCCAGTATCGTGGGGCGAAAATCGACCGCGAGCAGCTCCTGCGCTATCTGGTCTCGTTCCGCCACCATAACGAATTCCATGAACAGTGTGTCGAGCGCATCTTTAACGATATTCTCCGTTTCTGCCAGCCGGAATCGCTTTCCGTTTACGCCCGCTATACGCGACGCGGCGGTCTGGATATCAACCCCTGGCGCAGCAACGGCGACTTTTCCCCTGCCACCGGCCGCCTCGCCCGACAATAATAAACATTTTCACAATTTGCGTGCGTTTAGACGCGCGCAAGGTTGTGGAAACGCCGCTCGCAGGGCTATTGTAATCACAGGAAGACCATAAGCGTCCTGTAAGGAGTTCACTTGATTACACATGTTAGCCCGCTTGGTTCAATGGATATGCTGTCGCAGCTGGAAGTGGATATGCTTAAGCGCACCGCCAGCAGCGATCTGTATCAACTCTTTCGCAACTGCTCGCTTGCTGTGCTCAACTCGGGGAGCCTGACCGATAACAGCAAGGAGCTTCTGTCCCGTTTTGAAAATTTCGATATTAACGTGCTGCGTCGCGAACGCGGCGTGAAGCTGGAACTGATCAACCCGCCGGAAGAGGCCTTCGTTGACGGGCGCATTATTCGTTCCCTGCAGGCCAACCTGTTCGCCGTGCTGCGCGATATCCTGTTCGTGTACGGCCAGATCCACAATACCGTTCGCTTCCCGAACCTCGATCTCGAAAGTTCGGTCCATATCACCAACCTGGTGTTCTCGATCCTGCGCAACGCCCGCGCGCTGCACGTCGGCGAAGCGCCGAACATGATCGTCTGTTGGGGCGGCCACTCGATCAACGAAAACGAATACCTCTACGCCCGCCGCGTCGGTACGCAGCTGGGACTGCGGGAACTCAATATCTGCACCGGCTGCGGGCCTGGCGCGATGGAAGCGCCGATGAAAGGCGCCGCCGTCGGCCACGCGCAGCAGCGCTACAAAGACAGCCGCTTTATCGGCATGACCGAACCGTCCATTATCGCTGCGGAACCGCCAAACCCGCTGGTCAATGAACTGATCATCATGCCGGACATCGAAAAGCGTCTGGAGGCCTTCGTGCGCATCGCCCACGGGATCATCATCTTCCCGGGCGGCGTCGGCACCGCCGAAGAGCTGCTTTACCTGCTGGGTATTCTGATGCATCCGGATAACAAAGCGCAGGTGCTGCCGCTGATCCTCACCGGACCGAAAGAGAGCGCTGACTACTTCCGCGTGCTGGACGAATTTATCACCCATACTCTGGGCGAATCCGCCCGTCGCCACTACCGGATCATCATCGACGACCCGGCGGAAGTGGCGCGGCAGATGAAAAAAGCGATGCCGCTGGTGAAAGAGAGCCGTCGCGAGACCGACGACGCCTACAGCTTCAACTGGTCGATTCGTATCTCGCCGGACCTGCAGATGCCGTTTGATCCGACCCATGAAAACATGGCCAACCTCAAACTCTCCCCGGACCAGCCGGTGGAAGTGCTGGCCGCCGACCTGCGCCGCGCCTTCTCCGGCATTGTCGCGGGTAACGTCAAAGAGGTGGGCATCCAGGCCATCGAGCAGTACGGTCCTTATAAGCTGCACGGCGACCCGGAGATGATGCGCCGCATGGACGATCTGCTGCAGGGCTTCGTCGCCCAGCACCGCATGAAGCTCCCGGGCGGCACCGCCTATATTCCCTGCTACGAAATCATCGCCTGATTTCCGTCCCGCCGGGGCAGCGCCTGTTGCCCCGGCGGGCACGCTTTCTCTGAATTCCAAAACGCGCTAAAAAACTTTCTGTTACTCATCAAACAGCTAAATTATTTTTACATAGCCAATCGTTTGCGTTGGTAAAAACTGCGACAATTATCACTGCAAAAAATGGTTTTAAGCGCAAAAACGTCGACCACTTCTCTTTTTTACAGTAAATCCCTCGTTATTACGCCGCCCAGCTTTTATCTCATATGCTGCAAATGGTAGCCTGCGCGCCACAAATCGCTGGCTGATCACCAGAAACAGGCTGTTGGACTAAAAATACGCACATTGAAAGTGGATTATTGCATTTGAGATCGCGATCACTGATGCATAAACCATATAAATGTATCTTTCCGGCCCAATTATTACGGAGAAAATTTCTAAAAAAACCGTAATTAAACGAATTTCGTGTTACGCAATTGTATTTGTTCATTAGATTTTGTTGATTCCTCCAGGAGATACAGATGGAAACCACTCAAACCAGCACCATCGTTTCGGGCGAAACCCGCAGCGGATGGCGTAAAACCGACACCATGTGGATGCTGGGCCTGTATGGTACAGCGATCGGCGCGGGCGTCTTGTTCCTGCCGATCAACGCCGGCGTCGGCGGCATGATCCCCCTGATTATCATGGCGATTCTGGCCTTCCCGATGACCTTCTTCGCCCACCGCGGTATGACCCGCTTCGTGCTCTCCGGCAAAAACCCGGGCGAAGACATCACTGAAGTGGTTGAAGAACACTTCGGCGTAGGCGCAGGTAAGCTGATTACCCTGCTCTACTTCTTCGCTATCTACCCAATCCTGTTGGTCTACAGCGTGGCGATCACCAATACCGTCGAAAGCTTCATGGCGCACCAGCTGCACATGACGCCGCCGCCGCGTGCGATTCTGTCGCTGATCCTGATCGTCGGTATGATGACCATCGTGCGTTTCGGCGAGCAGATGATCGTGAAAGCGATGAGCATTCTGGTGTTTCCGTTCGTAATCGCCCTGATGATTCTGGCGCTGTACCTGATCCCGCAGTGGAACGGCGCGGCGCTGGAGACCCTCTCCCTGAGCGGCGCCTCCGTCACCGGCAACGGCCTGCTGATGACCCTGTGGCTGGCGATCCCGGTCATGGTCTTCTCTTTCAACCACTCGCCGATCATCTCCTCCTTCGCGGTTGCCAAGCGTGAAGAGTACGGCGAAGGCGCCGAGAAAAAATGCTCCAGCATCCTGGCTCGCGCCCATATCATGATGGTGCTGACCGTGATGTTCTTCGTCTTCAGCTGCGTCCTGAGCCTCTCTCCGGCAGACCTGGCGGCGGCGAAAGAGCAGAACATCTCGATTCTGTCTTACCTGGCGAACCACTTTAACGCGCCAATCATTGCCTGGATGGCGCCGATCATCGCGATGATCGCCATCACCAAATCCTTCCTCGGCCACTACCTGGGCGCCCGCGAAGGCTTTAACGGCATGGTGATTAAGTCCCTGCGCGGTAAAGGCAAATCTATCGAAATCAACAAACTGAACAAGCTGACCGCGCTGTTCATGCTGGTGACCACCTGGATTGTCGCGACGCTGAACCCGAGCATCCTCGGCATGATCGAGACCCTTGGCGGCCCGATTATCGCGATGATCCTGTTCCTGATGCCGATGTACGCGATTCAGAAAGTGCCGGCGATGCGTAAATACAGCGGCCACGTCAGCAACGTCTTCGTGGTGATTATGGGTCTGATTGCCATCTCCGCGATCTTCTACTCGCTGTTCAGCTAATTCAGTCAACACCTCCCCCCGCGCCGCTGAACGGCGGCGCGCTTTCCGACAGCACGGGAATACATATGATCAGCGTATTCGATATCTTTAAAATCGGCATTGGCCCTTCCAGCTCCCATACCGTTGGACCGATGAAAGCGGGCAAACAATTCACTGACGACCTGATCGCGCGCGGCCTGCTGGCCGAGGTGAGCAAAGTGGTCGTCGACGTCTACGGCTCCCTCTCCCTGACCGGTAAAGGCCACCATACCGATATCGCGATTATCATGGGGCTCGCCGGCAACCTGCCGGACACCGTCGACATCGACGCTATCCCTGGCTTTATTCAGGACGTTAACACCCATGGTCGCCTGATGCTGGCCAACGGCCAGCACGAAGTGGACTTCCCGGTCGATCAGTGCATGAATTTCCATGCCGACAACCTATCGCTGCATGAGAACGGCATGCGCATCACCGCCCTGGCCGGCGACCAGGCGCTCTACAGCCAGACGTACTACTCCATCGGCGGCGGCTTTATCGTCGATGAAGCGCACTTCGGCCAGACCACCGACGCGCCGGTGGCCGTCCCTTATCCTTATAAAAACGCCGCCGACCTGCAGCGTCACTGCCGCGAAACCGGGCTGTCGCTCTCCGGCCTGATGATGCAGAACGAACTGGCGCTGCACAGTAAAGAGGCGCTGGAGCAACACTTCGCCGCGGTGTGGGAAGTGATGAGCGCCGGTATTGAGCGCGGCATCACCACCGAAGGCGTCCTGCCGGGCAAACTGCGCATTCCGCGCCGGGCTGCCGCGCTGCGCCGCATGCTGGTGAGCCAGGACACCACCAACAGCGACCCGATGGCGGTGGTCGACTGGATCAATATGTTCGCCCTCGCGGTGAACGAAGAGAACGCCGCCGGCGGCCGGGTGGTGACGGCGCCGACCAACGGCGCCTGCGGTATCGTGCCGGCAGTGCTGGCCTATTACGACAAGTTTATCCGCAAGGTGAACAGCAACTCCCTGGCGCGCTATATGCTGGTGGCCAGCGCGATTGGTTCGCTCTATAAGATGAACGCCTCGATCTCCGGCGCCGAAGTGGGCTGCCAGGGTGAAGTGGGCGTCGCCTGCTCGATGGCGGCGGCCGGTCTGGCTGAACTGCTGGGCGGCAGCCCGGGCCAGGTGTGCATCGCGGCAGAGATCGCCATGGAGCATAACCTCGGTCTGACCTGCGACCCTGTCGCCGGCCAGGTGCAGGTGCCGTGCATCGAACGCAACGCTATCGCCGCCGTGAAAGCGGTCAACGCCGCGCGAATGGCGCTGCGCCGGACCAGCGAGCCGCGCGTCTGCCTCGATAAAGTCATTGAGACCATGTACGAAACCGGCAAAGACATGAACGCCAAGTACCGGGAAACATCTCGCGGGGGGCTGGCGATGAAGATTGTCGCCTGCGATTAACCTGCTGGCCCGCCGCGCGTCGCCGCGGCGGGCCTGCTTTTGACCGGAATCCTGCCTGATTTGCGAGTGTGATTCCCGATCCTCGCTCTACCAATGGCCTCGAATCACCACCGATGTTACCCTAAAGGCGCTGAGAATAAGGGGGTATCCGTGGCTGTTCATCTGTTAATCGTCGACGCGTTAAATCTGATCCGCCGCATCCACGCGGTACAGGGCTCGCCCTGCGTCGATACCTGCCTGCATGCGCTGGAGCAGCTGATCGTCCATAGTCAGCCCACCCACGCGGTGGCGGTGTTTGATGATGAGGATCGCGCCCACGGCTGGCGCCACCAGCGCCTGCCGGAGTACAAAGCCGGCCGCGCGCCGATGCCGGAGACCCTGGTCGCCGAGATGCCGGCGCTGCGGGCCGCCTTCGAGCAGCGGGGGATCCGCTGCTGGGCCTCGCCGGGCAGCGAAGCGGACGACCTCGCCGCCACCCTGGCGGTGAAGGTGGCCCAGGCGGGCCATCAGGCCACCATTGTCTCCACTGACAAAGGCTATTGCCAGCTGCTGTCGCCCACCATCCGCATCCGCGACTACTTTCAGAAGCGCTGGCTGGACGCCCCCTTCATCGCCAGCGAGTTCGGCGTCACCCCGGAGCAGCTGGCGGATTACTGGGGGCTGGCGGGGATCAGCAGCTCGAAGGTGCCGGGCGTAGCGGGCATTGGCCCTAAAAGCGCCGCCCAGCTGCTGAACGAGTTCCAGGACCTGGAGGGGCTGTATGCCCGCCTGGCCGAGGTCCCGGAAAAGTGGCGCAAAAAGCTGGCAACGCATCAGGACATGGCCTTCACCTGCCGGGAAGTCGCCCGCCTGCAGACCGACCTACAGCTGGACGGCAATCTGCAGCAGCTGCGGCTGACGCGCTGACCCTACCCGAGCGCGGCGCCGGCGCGGCGGCACCGCCTGCTTCGGCCGGGGCGGCCCCTCACCAGGCAGCCTGATATAACCCGACGATATCAGCCAGGCTCGCCTCGCGCGGGTTGCCGCCGGTACACACATCCGCCAGCGCCGCCTGGGCCAGCGCCGGAATATCTTCTTTCCTGACGCCCACCTCGCGCAGATGGCCGGGAATACCGACATCACGGTTGAGCTGGCAGACCGCCTCCACCGCCGCCAGGCGCGCGGCGCTCAGGCTTAACGCTTCCACCCTGACGCCCATCGCCCTGGCGATATCGCGATATTTTTCCCCGGTCGCCTCAGCATTAAAGCGCATCACGTGCGGCAGCAGGATGGCATTCGCCACACCGTGCGGCGTGTTGTAGAAAGCGCCGAGCGGATGCGCCATGCCGTGCACCAGGCCAAGCCCGACGTTGGAAAATCCCATCCCCGCCACATACTGGCCGAGCGCCATGGCTTCCCCTGCTCCGGCGTCTCCGGCAACCGAGCCGCGCAGCGCGCCGGCGATGATCTCGATGGCTTTGAGGTGCAGCGCATCGGTCAAAGCCCAGGCGCCGCGGGTGAGGTACCCTTCGATAGCGTGCGTCAGGGCGTCGACGCCGGTCGCCGCCTTCAGCGCCGGCGGCATGGCGTCCATCATATCGGCATCGATAAAGGCCACCTGCGGAATATCGTGCGGGTCGACGCAGACAAACTTGCGCCGCTGTTCTTCATCGGTGATGACATAGTTAATCGTCACCTCCGCCGCGGTACCCGCGGTGGTCGGCACCGCGAAGATCGGCACGCTGGGCTGACGGGTGGGCGACAGCCCCTCCAGGCTGCGGACATCGGCGAACGCCGGGTTACGCTGAATAATACCGATCGCCTTACAGGTATCCTGCGGCGAACCGCCGCCGATGGCGATCAGGTAATCCGCCCCGCTGCGCTGAAAGGCCTGCAGCCCCTGCTGGACCACGGCGATGGTGGGATTGGGGATCACGTCGCTGAACATGTCCCATGCCAGCCCGGCGGCGTCCAGTTTGTCAGTGACTTTTGCCGCTACACCGCACTGCGCGAGGGTGCTGTCGGTCACGATCAATGCCTTGCGATAACCGCGCCGCAGCACTTCATCGGTTAATGCGTTTATCGCCCCCCGGCCAAACCACGCCGTTTCGTTGAGGATCATTCGGTTTGCCATCGCGTCTCTCCTGTTAGCGTTGCGGCATCACTCTTCAATGCGTAATCCGTAGGTTTTGAACTTCTCCAGCACGATGGCGATCGCCTCGTCATCCAGCACCGGTACCGGGTCGGTAATCGCCAGCGTGCTGAGATAGAGCTGGGCCAGGACTTCCACTTCATGCGCCAGCCAGAGCGCTTTCTCCAGGCTGGCCTCGCAGGCGATCAGGCCATGATGCTGCAGCAGCGTGGCTTTGCGGTGCTTCAGCGCCACCGCGACATGCTCAGACAGTTCGCGGGTGCCGAAAGTGGCATAGGGCGCGCAGGGGATCGAATTCCCGCCCGCCGCGGCGATCATATAGTGGATGGCCGGAATGGGCCGGTTGAGGATCGACACCGCCGTACAATGCACAGCGTGATTGTGGACCACCGCCTGGGCATCGGGCCGCGTCTGGTAGGCCGCCTGATGGAAACGCCATTCGCTGGAGGGCAGTTTTCCCTGCTCATGCTGGCCATCGGCATCAATAAAGACGATCTTCTCTTCCGTCAGTTTTTCATACGGGATGCCGGTGGGCGTGATCAGCATCCCCCCCTGATAGCGCACGCTGACATTGCCGGCGGTCCCCTGATTTAACCCCAGGCGGGTCATTTCCAGGCAGGTATCGATAATCTGCCGGGCCAGTCTGTTTCTTTCCATTGCTTTCCTCTTTTGGCGACTCATCATCCGTCAACGGCAGGGCAACGCAATTATTGTCGGCTACCGTGGGATAGGTTGAATAATGTTCTCCATCTTCAGCCTGAATAATCACAGGGGAATTTTCATCGCCATATTTTGTGAACCACGTCAATTATTCCGCCCTAAAAAAAGAGATCAGACTGGTTAATCGACCATTTAAAATGCCCGTTCTTAAAAATATTCCATCAAGCGGGCATTTTATTTTCCTGTAACATTTGCCCGTTTTCCACGATATATATTCAATCGGTCATTGGCGTTGTGGTTTTGTGAATTTATTTTCTCAAACGGTCAGCGATTTTGAAAAATTAAAGTGACAATTATCACATAAAATGGTCCGCAGAGCGTTAAGTGTGACCCTCATCATATTAACAGGCGGTTTTTATTTGAAAATGAAGCCATGAGTTCCGCCGTGACTTTCATTTCACTCACCGGCGCGTCACCTGAGCTCACTTAATTTTGCGGTCTGCTGCAGCACCAGACTGCGCCCTGAATGCTGTTGTAACTGCTTCTGAACTGATGAGGACGCTATGGGAAACACAACGATACCAACGCAAAGTTACCGCGCCATGGAGAGCGGGCAGAGTAAGAGCTATATTATTCCTTTTGCTCTGCTATGCTCCCTCTTTTTTCTGTGGGCCGTGGCCAATAATCTTAATGATATTTTATTACCGCAATTTCAACAGGCCTTTACGTTGACTAACTTTCAGGCCGGATTAATCCAGTCAGCTTTTTATTTTGGCTATTTTGTTATTCCCATCCCCGCCGGGATGCTGATGAAAAAATTCAGCTATAAAGCAGGCATTCTTACTGGCCTGTTTTTATATGCCTGCGGCGCCGCGCTGTTCTGGCCTGCCGCCGAAGTGATGAATTACACCCTATTTCTGATTGGATTATTTATTATCGCCGCCGGGCTTGGCTGTCTGGAAACCGCGGCCAACCCGTTTGTCACCGTTCTCGGTCCGGAAAGCGGCGGTCACTTCCGTCTTAATCTGGCCCAGACCTTTAACTCATTTGGCGCCATTATCGCCGTGGTATTTGGCCAGAGCCTTATTTTGTCCAACGTCCCGCATCAGCCGCAGGAGGTGCTGGATAGCATGACCCCAGAACAGCTCGGCGCCTGGAAGCACAGCCTGGTTCTGTCGGTACAAACCCCCTATATGATTATCGTGGCCATCGTGCTGCTGGTCGCCCTGCTGATCGTCTGCACCCGCTTCCCGTCGCTGCAAAGCGATGACCACAGCGACAGCGCGCAGAGCACTTTTCTCGCCTCGCTGTCGCGCCTGATGCGCATCCGCCACTGGCGCTGGGCGGTTCTGGCCCAGTTCTGCTATGTCGGCGCGCAGACCGCCTGCTGGAGCTATCTGATTCGCTACGCTGTCGAAGAGATCCCGGGCATGACGGCCGGTTTCGCCGCCAACTACCTGACCGGCACCATGGTCTGTTTCTTCATTGGCCGTTTCACCGGCACCTGGCTTATCCGCCGCTTCGCGCCGCATAACGTACTGGCTTTCTATGCGCTTATCGCCATGCTGCTCTGTTTGCTCTCCGCCTTCAGCGGCGGCCACGTCGGCCTGCTGGCCCTTACCCTGTGCAGCGCCTTTATGTCCATTCAGTACCCGACCATCTTCTCGTTGGGGATTAAGCAGCTGGGCCAGGACACCAAATATGGCTCGTCCTTTATCGTCATGACCATCATCGGCGGCGGGATCGTCACCCCGGTGATGGGCTTTGTCAGCGATGCCGCCGGCAATATCCCGACCGCTGAGCTGGTCCCGGCGCTGTGCTTCGCCATCATCTTTATTTTTGCCCGTTTCCGCTCGCAAGCGGCGACGAACTAAACCTGTTATCCGCATAACCTGAGGGATCTGTAATGAAAAAAATCAGCTTACCGAAGATCGGTATCCGCCCGGTAATCGATGGTCGTCGCATGGGGGTCCGCGAATCGCTGGAAGCGCAAACCATGAACATGGCGAAAGCCACCGCCGCGCTTATCAGCGAGAAGCTGCGCCATGCCTGCGGCGCCCGGGTGGAGTGCGTGATCGCCGATACCTGCATCGCCGGCATGGCCGAGTCGGCCGCCTGTGAAGAGAAATTCAGCAGCCAGAACGTTGGCGTCACCATCACCGTCACCCCCTGCTGGTGCTACGGCAGTGAAACCATCGACATGGATCCGCTGCGCCCGAAGGCCATCTGGGGCTTTAACGGCACCGAACGTCCGGGGGCGGTCTATCTGGCCGCCGCGCTGGCGGCCCACAGCCAGAAAGGGATCCCGGCGTTCTCCATCTACGGGCATGACGTGCAGGATGCCGATGACACCTCCATCCCGGCGGACGTCGAAGAAAAACTGTTGCGCTTTGCTCGCGCCGGCCTGGCCGTCGCCAGTATGAAGGGGAAAAGCTATCTGTCGCTGGGCGGCGTCTCAATGGGCATCGCCGGCTCCATCGTCGACCACAACTTCTTTGAATCCTGGCTCGGGATGAAGGTTCAGGCAGTCGACATGACGGAGCTGCGCCGGCGAATCGATCAGAAAATCTATGATGAAACCGAGCTGGAGATGGCGCTGGCGTGGGCGGATAAACATTTCCGCTACGGCGAAGATCAGAACGCCGAGCAGTATAAGCGCAATGAAACGCAGAGCCGCGCGGTGCTGAAAGAGAGCCTGCTGATGGCGATGTGCATCCGCGATATGATGCAGGGCAACGCGAAGCTCGCGGAAAAAGGGCTGGTGGAGGAGTCGCTGGGCTACAACGCCATCGCCGCCGGTTTCCAGGGCCAGCGCCACTGGACCGATCAATACCCCAATGGCGATACCGCCGAAGCGCTGCTCAACAGCTCTTTTGACTGGAACGGCGTGCGCGAGCCGTTCGTCGTCGCCACCGAAAACGACAGCCTCAACGGCGTGGCCATGCTGATGGGCCACCAGCTCACCGGCACCGCCCAGGTGTTTGCCGACGTACGCACCTACTGGTCGCCGGACGCCGTTGAGCGCGTCACCGGGCAGCCGCTCACCGGCCGGGCGGAGCACGGCATTATTCACCTGATTAACTCCGGCTCCGCGGCGCTGGACGGCTCCTGCCAGCAGCGCGACGCGCAGGGCAACCCGACGATGAAACCTCACTGGGAGATTGAACAGAACGAGGCGGATGCCTGCCTCGCGGCCACCGAATGGTGCCCGGCGATCCATGAATACTTCCGCGGCGGCGGCTTCTCTTCCCGCTTCCTGACCGAAGGCGGCGTGCCGTTCACCATGACCCGGGTGAACATCATCAAAGGTCTGGGACCGGTGCTGCAAATTGCCGAAGGCTGGAGCGTGGCGCTGCCCAAAGCGATGCACGACCAGCTCGACGCCCGCACCAACTCCACCTGGCCCACCACCTGGTTTGCCCCGCGCCTCACCGGCAAGGGCCCGTTCAGCGATGTGTACTCGGTCATGGCCAACTGGGGCGCCAACCACGGCGTGCTGACCATCGGCCATGTCGGCGCGGATTTCATTACCCTCGCCGCCATGCTGCGCATTCCGGTCTGCATGCACAACGTGGAAGCGGCGAAAATCTACCGCCCCTCCGCCTGGGCCGCGCACGGCATGGACATCGAAGGCCAGGACTATCGCGCCTGCCAGAACTACGGGCCGCTGTATAAGCGTTAACTGGTGGGTTTAGCCGGTGGCGCAGGCTTACCGGGCCTACAGACGCGCGCTGTTTGTAGGCCGGATAAGCGCCGCGCCATTCGGCAATGTTGTTTCGGGAGTCACTATGAAGCAAGACGTTATCCTGGTCCTCGACTGCGGCGCCACGAACGTGCGGGCGATGGCCGTTGACCGACAGGGGAACATTGTCGCCCGCGCCGCCACGGCAAACGCCAGCGACATCGCCGCCGAGCGCAGCGACTGGCACCAGTGGTCGCTGGAGGCCATTATGCAGCGCTTTGCCGATTGCTGTCGGCAGATCCACGACCCGCTGGCCTCCTGCACGGTACGCGGCATCGCCGTCACGACCTTTGGCGTCGATGGCGCGCTGGTGGATGAGCAGGGTGCGCTGCTGTATCCGATCATCAGCTGGAAATGCCCGCGCACCGCGGCGGTGATGGACACCATCAGCCGGTATATGCCCGCGCGCCAGCTGCAGCAAATCGCCGGCGTCGGCGCCTTTGCGTTCAACACCCTGTATAAGCTGATCTGGCTGAAAGAGAACCACCCGCAGCTGCTGGCGCAGGCCCATGCCTGGCTGTTCATTTCGTCGCTGATCAACCATCGGCTGACAGGGGAGTTCACCACCGACCTCACCATGGCGGGCACCAGCCAGATGCTCGATCTCCGGCAGCGCGATTTCAGCGCGCCGATCCTGCAGGCGACCGGCCTGCCGCGCCGCCTGTTCCCACGGCTGGTAGAAGCGGGCCAGCCGATCGGCGCCCTGCTGCCGGAGGCCGCTGCGCTGTTGGGCCTTCCCGTCGGGATCCCGGTTATCTCGGCCGGGCACGACACCCAGTTCGCCCTGTTTGGCGCCGGCGCCGGGCAGGATGAGCCGGTGCTCTCCTCCGGGACCTGGGAGATCCTGATGGTGCGCAGCGCGCAGGTCGACACCTCGCTGCTCGGCGACTACAGCGGCTCCACCTGCGAACTGGACAGCCAGCCGGGGCGCTATAACCCGGGGATGCAGTGGCTGGCCTCCGGCGTGCTCGAATGGGTGCGTAAGCTGCTGTGGAGCGCCGACACGCCGTGGCAAACTCTGATTGACGAAGCCCAGGCGATCCCGCCCGGCGCCGAGGGCGTCAGGATGCAGTGCGACCTGCTCGCCAGCCAGCACGCCGGCTGGCAGGGCGTCACGCTCAACACCACCCGCGGCCATTTTTACCGTGCCGCGCTGGAGGGGTTAAGCGACCAGCTGGCGCAGCATCTGCAAACCCTGGAAAACATCGGCCGCTTCCGGGCGAAAGAGCTGCTGCTGGTCGGCGGCGGCAGCCGCAACGCGCTGTGGAACCAGATCAAGGCCGACCGGCTGGGAATACCGATCAAAGTGCTCGACGATGCCGAAACCACGGTGGCCGGCGCGGCGATGTTTGGCTGGTATGGCGTGGGCGAGTTCTCTTCGCCGGAGCAGGCCAGAGCGCAGGTCGCGTACCGCTACCGCTATTTTTGGCCGCAAACTGAACCTGAATTCACAGAGGAAGCCTGAGATGCTCAAAACCATTTCCCCGCTGATATCGCCGGAACTGCTGAAAGTGCTGGCCGAAATGGGCCATGGGGATGAAATTATTTTTTCCGATGCCCACTTCCCGGCGCACAGCATGGGTCCGCAGGTGATCCGCGCCGACGGCCTGCGGGTCAGCGACCTGCTGCAGGCGATTATCCCGCTGTTCGAGTTAGACAGCTACGCGCCGCCGCTGGTGATGATGGCTGCCGTCGAAGGCGATGCCCTCGACCCGACGGTGGAACAGCGCTATCGGCAGGCGCTCTCGGCGCAGGCCCCCTGCCCGGACATCGTGCGGATTGACCGCTTCGCCTTCTACGAGCGGGCGCAAAAAGCCTTTGCGATCGTTATCACAGGAGAGTGCGCTAAGTACGGAAATATCCTTTTAAAAAAAGGAGTCACGCCGTAATCTCATGCCGGAGCGTCTGCCTGATGCAGACGCTCAATCAATGATGGGGTGAGAATAAATGAAAGCGGCCCGCCAGCAGGCGATCGTCGATCTCCTGATCAACCACAGCAGCCTGACCACCGAAACGTTGTCAAAACAGCTCAACGTCAGCAGGGAAACCATTCGCCGCGATCTCAGCGAGCTGCAGGCGCAGGGCAAAGTGCTGCGCAACCACGGCCGGGCCAAAGTGATCCACCAGCGCAGCCAGGACAGCGGCGACCCTTTCCACATGCGCCTGAAAAGCCATTACGCGCATAAAGCCGACATCGCCCGCGAAGCGCTGGCCTGGATTGACGAAGGCATGGTCATCGCCCTCGATGCCAGCTCCACCTGCTGGTACCTCGCCCGCCAGCTGCCGGACCGCCCGCTGCACGTTTTTACCAACAGCCAGCCCATCTGCCAGGAGCTGGCCAAACGCGACCAGATCGCCCTCACCTGCTCCGGCGGCACCCTGCAGCGGAAATATGGCTGCTACGTTAACCCGGCGCTGATTTCCCAGCTGAAATCGCTGGAGATCGATCTGTTTATTTTTTCCTGCGAAGGCATCGACCCGCAGGGCGCGCTGTGGGACTCCAATGCGTTCAATGCCGACTTCAAATCGATCCTGCTTAAGCGGGCGGCGCAGTCGCTGCTGCTGATCGATAAAAGTAAGTTCAACCGTTCCGGCGAGGCGAGAATTGGTCATCTGGATGACGTGACGCATATTGTGTCGGATGCGCCGCAGCCTTAAGCATGCGGCGAAGGCCGGAGGACAAGCACGCGTCTCCGGCCTGAGGGTGAGAGATTAACGCTCGTCGCGGCGTCCGCCGACGGCGGCCCACAGGCGACGCACGTGAACGGTCACCTCTTCACGATCGTGGTACAGCTGACGCGCCTGGATCTGGGCGTTAATCCCGTGCTCGTCCAGCTGGGCCTGAATATAGGCTAGGTTCTGCGACACCTCTTCGTAGCGCTTTTTCATCGGCAGCTTGAGGTTGAAGATGGTCTCCCGGCACCAGCCGTTGACCAGCCACTGCGCCATCAGCGCCGCCACTTTCGCCGGCTTCTCCACCATATCGCAGACCATCCACGAGATGTTGTTGCGGTTCGGACGATAGCGGAAACCGTCTTCGCGCAGCCAGGTCACCTGGCCGGTATCCATCAGGCTCTGGGCCATCGGACCGTTATCGACCGAAGAGACCCACATGTTGCGCTTCACCAGCTGATAGGTCCAGCCGCCCGGGCAGGCGCCAAGGTCGACGGCATACATGCCGTTCGCCAGGCGCTCGTCCCACTCGTCCGCCGGAATAAAGACGTGGAACGCCTCTTCCAGCTTGAGGGTGGAGCGGCTCGGGGCGTCGGACGGAAACTTCAGCCGCGGAATGCCCATATAGAACGGCGAGTTGTTGTTGCTGTACGAGTAGCCGGTATAGCAGCAGCCCGGGGCGATAAAGAACACATGCACCACCGGACGCTTCGGCGTTTCATAGCGGGTCAGGACGCCCGCTTCGCGCAGCGCCGCGCGCAGCGGCACGGTAAACTTGCGGCAGAACTTCATCAGCTCTTTGCTTTCGTTAGTGTCCGCCACCTCGACGCGCAGATCGCCGCCCTTCTCCACCACGCCCTGAAGCATGCCGACGATCGGCGTGATGCGATCCTCCGGCGGCAGGTCGCGCAGCAGTTCGCCGACCACAAACATCTGGCGGGCGAAGATCAACGAGCTGAACGGCAGATCGCGCACCAGCTTCTCGCCATCATCCTGCTGATAGCCTTCAAAAATCACATAACCAGAGTCTTCTTTGACCCGGGCAAAACCAAACACCTCAAGGCGGGCTGCCTTATCGGTAATTTCTGCTGCGCACTCTTTCTCAAACCCAGGGCGACAATAGAGGACAACCTTATTCATGAACAACGCCCTTACGTTTCAGACGAATTGCACCAATTAACATTAAAACCCAGCCGGCGAGGAAGCTCACGCCGCCCACCGGGGTCACGAACGCCCACAGGCGTAAATGAGAGAGCGCCAGGCAGTAGAGGCTGCCGCTGAACAGCACGGTCCCTAACGCCAGAAACACGCTGCTCCAGTAGAACCAGATACTGATCCGACGCTGCATCGCCACCGCCAGACCAAAAATCGCCAGGGTATGGAAGGCCTGATACTCCAGGCCGGTATGGATCCAGGCCATCTCCGCCGCGCCGAGCGATTGACTTAAGACATGCGCGCCGAAGGCACCCAGAGCCACAAAGATAAAGCCGCTAATCGCGGCGAATATCAGCATAAAACGGCTGGTCATGTTGTTACCCTACAAGTAATTATTGTTCATAACGAAAGCGGAATTTTTCTTGTTCACTTGCCGCTTTCGCCAGAATCCACTGCCGGAAAGCGGCTATTTTACCCAGTTCTGCCTGACTGTCATGGCAAACAAGGTAAAACGCATTCTTACTGACCAGAACATCATTAAACGGACACACCAGGCGACCGGCTTCAATTTCGGACTGCGCCATGACGTTGTTGGCCAGCGCCACGCCCTGCCCATGAATGGCCGCCTGCAGCACCATCGCGCTATGGCTGAAAATCGGTCCCTGCTGCACATTAATATGGCTTAGACCCAGCTGGCGGGTATAAGTTTGCCAGTCGCGGCGGGACGCATCGTGAAGCAGCGTATGTTGCGCCAGATCGGCAGGCGTTTTCAATGCCTTGTCGCCGGTGAGCAGCAGCGGGGAACAGACCGGCAGCAGATACTCGGCGTACAGTTTTTCCACTCGCAGGCCCGGCCAGTTGCCGCGACCGTAAAAAATCGCCACGTCGACATCGTCCGCCAGCTTATCCTCCTGACGGTCCACCGCCTGGATCCTGACGTCGATTCCCGGATAAGCTGAGTTAAAGCTTGTGAGTCTCGGCACCAGCCACTGGATGGCGAAACTTGGCAATAAACTGACCGTTAAGGCCCCTTTGGCGCTGCGCGCCTGCAGTTTACGCGTCGCTTCCGTCAGTTGCGAAAAAATCTCTTTAATATCCTGAAAATAGCTTTGCCCTTCTTCCGTTAACAGCAGCGAACGATTGCGCCGACGGAACAGCTTAAGGCCCAGAAAATCCTCGAGAGACTTGATTTGGTGGCTGACTGCGGCCTGCGTCACAAAAAGCTCATCGGCTGCCCGAGTGAAGCTGAGATGGCGTGCGGCTGCATCAAAAACACGTAATGCATTCAGAGGAGGTAATCGCTTCGACATGGTTATTTTGGCTTAGATGTTAACTCAATTTAACAAATAGGAAACAACGGTTAACCTATTAGTTTTTTTTATCTGAGCCATTATAAATTGTCCGTTGAGGTTCTACCAGCAAATACCTATAGTGGCGGCACTTCCTGAGCCGGAACGAGAAGCTTTTTTTGGAATGCGTGTTCCATCAAGCTTTTGGCTTACGGTTGTGATGTTGTGTTGTTGTGTTTGCAATTGGTCTGTCTTTGCAGACCCTGGTAGCAAGGCTACCCCTTTTCACTTCCTGTACATTTACCCTGTCTGTCCATAGTGATTTAATGTAGCACCGCAACGCGCGGTGCTTTTTTTTGCCTTTTTACTGCCTTACTCGTCCAGCTCACCCAGCTGTTTCACGTCAGAGCGATTGATCTGCTGTTTGTTGCCCCACGCGTCCTTATACGAGATCATGCCAGTATCATTATCGGTTTGCGGTTTCCCGTCGGTGACGATGGTCCGCCCATCATTGGTATGCATCACATAGTTAGAGGAACAGGCGCTCAGGCCCAGTGTCAGCATACAGGCAGAGATAATCGCAGCGGCCTTAGTCATTTTCATTTTTCTCTCCTTACGGCTATTTATACTATTCGTGACTCGTTAAGTAATAGGTTAAAACACAAACCCAACACTTTTCAGCATAACCCTCTTTGCCCCATGTGGAGTCACATTCGGACAATTCCACAGGACGCAGAGGCCTTGTCACGCCCGGCAAATTGCGCGACGATCGCGGCATTGACACGAGGAATTCCATGAACGCATTCAACCCTGCGCACTTTCGCGCGCAGTTTCCGGCTCTGGCCGATGCCGGCGTCTATCTCGACAGCGCGGCGACGGCGCTCAAACCGCTGGCGGTGATCGACGCCAGCGACCAGTTTTATCGCCTGAGCGCCGGCAACGTCCACCGCAGTCAATTCGCCGCCGCCCAGCGGCTGACCGAGCGCTATGAGGCGTCCCGCGAGCGCGTGGCGGCGTGGCTGAACGCCCCCTCCGGCAAAGATATCGTCTGGACGCGGGGGACCACGGAGGCCATCAATATGGTGGCGCAGAGCTACGTCCGGCCGCGACTGCAGCCTGGCGATGAAATTATCGTCAGCGAAGCCGAGCATCATGCCAACCTCGTGCCCTGGCTGATGGTGGCCGGGCAGACCGGCGCCAGAGTGGTCAAGCTGCCGCTTGGCGCCGACCGGCTGCCGGATATCGCCAGCCTCGGCGCGCTCATCACCCCGCGCAGCCGGGTGCTAGCCATCGGGCAGATGTCCAACGTCACCGGCGGCTGCCCGGACCTGGCGCAGGCCATCCGCCTTGCTCACGCCGCCGGAATGGTGGTGATGGTCGATGGCGCCCAGGGGGCAGTGCATTTCCCCGCGGACGTGCAGGCGCTGGATATCGATTTTTACGCCTTTTCCGGCCATAAGCTGTATGGCCCGACCGGGATCGGCGCCCTGTACGGTAAAAGCGAACTGCTGGCGGCGATGTCGCCCTGGCTCGGCGGCGGGAAGATGATCGCCGAGGTCAGCTTTGACGGCTTTACGCCGCAGCCGGCGCCCTATGGCCTTGAGGCCGGTACGCCCAATGTCGCCGGGGTGATCGGCCTGAGCGCCGCGCTGGAGTGGCTGGCGCAGAGCGATATCGGCCAGGCGGAAAACTGGAGCCGCAGTCTGGCGAGCCTGGCGGAAGAGGCGCTGGCGAAACGGCCAGGCTTCCGCTCTTTCCGCTGCCAGCAGTCAAGCCTGCTCGCCTTTGAGTTCGACGGTATTCATCACAGCGATCTGGTGACGCTGCTGGCGGAGTCCGGCATTGCCCTGCGCGCCGGGCAACACTGCGCCCAGCCGCTGCTGGCGGCCTTAGGGGTCAGCGGCACGCTGCGGGCCTCTTTCGCCCCCTACAATACCCAAGACGATGTTGCGGCGCTGGTCCACGCGGTGGATCGCGCTCTGGAAATTCTGGTGGATTAATGACAACTCTGCATCCCTTCGGCACGACCATTACCGACGCCACGCTGCGCCAGACCTTTGCCCCGCTGAACCAGTGGGAGGATAAATATCGGCAGCTGATTTTATTGGGCAAAAAGCTGCCGACGCTGACCGATGAGCGCAAAGCGCAGGCCCGGGAGATTGCCGGGTGTGAAAACCGCGTCTGGCTGGGCTATGAGGAGGATGCCGAAGGCAGGCTGCACTTCTTTGGCGACAGCGAAGGACGGATTGTGCGCGGCATGCTGGCGGTGCTGTTGACCGCCATTGAAGGCAAAAGCGCCGCTGATCTGCTGGCGCAGGATCCGCTGGCGCTATTTGATGCGCTGGGGCTGCGCGGCCAGCTGAGCGCCTCGCGCAGCCAGGGGCTCAGCGCCCTGAGCGAAGCGGTGCTCGCCGCCGCCCGCGAGGTTGAGGTTTAAGCTCATCCCGGGGGCGGCGCTTGACGCGCCTTGCCCGGGCTACGGGTTCGTGCGGTTTTGTCGCCCGGACAGGTGCCTCCGGGGAATTGTCTTGTAGCCCGGGTAAGGCGCCTGCGCCGCGACCCGGGAATTTACGCCGTCTGCCGCTGCGCCTTCGCCAGCATTTTCTTCAGCGCATGGGATACCGCGACAAAGCCAAAGGTCGCGGTCACCATCGTCGCCGCGCCAAACCCGGATGCGCAGTCCATCCGCTTCGGCCCTTCCGCCGTGCTCTTCATCGCGCAGACGCTGCCGTCCGCCTGCGGGTAGACCAGCGCTTCGGTAGAGAAGACGCAGTCCACGCCGAGCTTGCCTTTGCTGTTTTTCACCACCCCAAACTGGCTTTTCAGCCGCTCGCGCAGTTTGGCCGCCAGCGGATCCTGGATGGTTTTCGCCAGATCGGCGACCTGGATTTGCGTCGGATCGATTTGTCCGCCCGCGCCGCCGGTGGTGACCAGCGGCACCTTATGGCGACGACAGTAAGCGATTAACGCCGCTTTCGGCCGGACGCTATCGATGGCGTCGATGACGTAGCTGAAGCCGGCGCCCAGGTATTCCGCCACGTTTTCCGGGGTCACGAAATCATCCACTACCGTCACCCGACACTCCGGGTTGATCAGGCGAATACGCTCCGCCATCACTTCGGCTTTCGCCAGCCCGACGTTGCCGCTGAGGGCGTGGATCTGCCGGTTGGTATTGGTGACGCAGACATCGTCCATATCGATAAGGGTGATCGCCCCGATGCCGGTTCGCGCCAGCGCTTCCGCCGCCCACGAGCCGACCCCGCCGATGCCGACCACGCAGACGTGGGCGTCGGCAAAACATTGCAGCGCTTTTTCACCATATAAACGTGCCGTACCGCCAAAACGCTGGCGCCAGGCATCGCTGATTACAACAGACATATAACCTCAGAATTAGTGGACATTCCCGGGTCGCGGCGCAATCGCCTTACCCGGGCTACCGTAGCCCCGGTAAGCGCAGCGCGACCGGGGAAAATGTGAGTACTACCCGCTAAAGACGTTGCCCGCGCCCGGGGCGTTTTTCAGCACCCATACGCGGCCGTAGTGGTTATACCAGCCGGCACGGTGGCCTGCGTCAGGCCCAATGCCCTGATAGATGTCGAAATGCTGGCCTTTGATGGCCCCGCCGACATCGAGGGCGACCATCAGTCGCAGTTCGTACTGGCCGTTAAACTTGCCGTTATTATCCAGCAGAGGCACCTCGGCCAGCAAGGTGGTTCCCGGCGGAATAATCGACCGGTCGGAGGCCACCGAGGCGCGGCCGATCAACGGCACGGCGCTGGCCCCTTTCACCGGCGCGAAAGACTGCGGTTTAAAGAACACGAACGACGGGTTCTGCTCCAGCAGCTCACGCACTTCCGCTTCGCTGTGCTTTTCACCCCACTCGCGGATCGCCTGCATCGACATATCTTCTTTCTTCACTTCCCCACGGTCGATCAGCACTTTGCCGATGCTGCGATAGGGCCAGCCGTTTTTCCCGGCATAGCTAAAGAAGTTGAGCGGCGAACCATCGCCAAAGTCGATATAACCGCTGCCCTGCACGTCCATGATGAAGTTATCCATCAGCGAGTTGCTGTACGCCAGCACATAGTTATCGCTCAGCGCGCCGGCATAAATGCTGGCGCGGGACGGCAGCTTGCCGCGCTTCGGCGGCATCCGGTAAATGGGGTACTGGAATTCGCCCTGGCGGGTGTGGCGCGCCTGCACCACCGGCGTGTAGTAGCCGGTAAACTGGACGTTGCCATAGTTGTCGGTGCCCTGCATCTGCCAGGCGTCGATGCCAAACTGGCGCAGCGTACGGGTGTCGCCGCCGGCGCGCAGCCACTCCTGCAGCGCGTTATAGACGTTGCTTTGGCTGTTATAGAGGCGCGGCGAAGCGTTACGAATTTGATTAACCTGCTCGGAGAAGTCGCCGGCATTGATCGGCGCCCCGACGGCATCCGGCTGGTTTACCAGTGAAAACGGCTGGGTGAACTTGCCATCGCTATATTGCTGACCGCGGTCGGTCGGTTTTGAGGAACAGGCGGCGAGCATGGCCAGCATTGCCCCCGTCGCTACATATTTTGCCCAACGTCCTTTCATGGTGTCTCATCTTTTGCTGCGAAGCCTTAGTGCGTGTTGAAGATAACAAAGCGCCGGGGCTATTGAAATGCGCGATCTCATCGATGGCACAGTTTTGTGTAAAAAAACACCACAACATGGCGTTTTATAAGCCAATTCTTACAAAAATGTCGATTTGGTCGAAAAAAGGTTGCATCATCTCGCTAGCGGAGTATAGTGCGCTTCCACGGACGCGGGGTGGAGCAGCCTGGTAGCTCGTCGGGCTCATAACCCGAAGGTCGTCAGTTCAAATCTGGCCCCCGCAACCAATTAAAATTTGATGAAGTAAAGCAGTACGGTGACGCGGGGTGGAGCAGCCTGGTAGCTCGTCGGGCTCATAACCCGAAGGTCGTCGGTTCAAATCCGGCCCCCGCAACCAATCAAATTTGACAATGTGAAGCAGTACGGTGACGCGGGGTGGAGCAGCCTGGTAGCTCGTCGGGCTCATAACCCGAAGGTCGTCGGTTCAAATCCGGCCCCCGCAACCAACATTACAAACACCCTCCAGGGTGTTTTTTTGTTTCTGCGCTCCGCGAATCTGCTACAGAATTCCGGAAACGGCGCAGCGCCGCTCCCCCACCTTCTCAGCCCTTCGGCAACACAATATTGCTCGCCGCCAGCATCCCCATTTCGTGATACATCGCGCAGGCCGCTTCCACGATCGGCATCGCCAGCGCCGCGCCGCTGCCTTCGCCCAGGCGCATCCCCATGTTGAGATACGGCTCCAGCTCCAGGTGCGCCAGCGCGATACGCGCCCCCTTCTCCGCCGAATAGTGCGACGGGATAAGATAGGGTTTCACCTGCGGCGCAATTCGGCACGCCGCCAGCGCCGCGGCGTAGGAGAGGAAGCCATCGAGCACCACCGGCAGACCGCAGGAGGCCGCGCCCAGCATTACCCCCGTCATCCCCAATAAATCAAAACCGCCCACTTTCGCCAGCACGTCCAGACCATCATGCGGATCGGGGCGGTTAACGGCGATGGCTCGTCGTACCACCTCAACTTTATTGCCAACCTTCGCCAACGGCAGATTAGCGCCAATGCCCACCACCTCCTGGGCATCGCTGCCGGTCAGGACGCTGACGATTGCCGCCGCCGGGGTGGTATTGGCCATTCCGAGCTCCCCGACGCCAAACAGCGTGACGCCATCCTGCGCCAGCCCCCGGGTATAGCGCATCACCTCCAGCAGCAGCTCTTCCGCCTGGCTGCGGCGCATTGCCGGACCGACGGCGATATTGCCGCAGCCGCGCGCCACGCGCATGTTGATGACGCCCGGTATCAGCTCGGCATCGATTCCAACATCAATCACGTGCATCTTCGCGCCCGCCTGCGCCGCCAGTACGCAAACGCCGGTTTTGCCCAGCGTCATATTCGCCGCCTGAATTGCGGTCACCGCTTTTGGCGAAATGGCGACCCCTTCGTCCCACACGCCGTGGTCGGCGCACATCACCAGCAGCGCCTTTTTTTTCACCTGCGGCACGCCGTCAAGACCGGGCATACCCGCCAGCTGCACGGCAAGATCTTCAAGGCGTCCAAGGCTGCCGGGCGGTTTCAGCAGACCATCAATATGAAGCCGGGCGCGCGCCATCGCGTTTTCATCAGGCGCCGGGATCGCGCCCAGTAGAGAGGTTAAGCTTTGCATAGAGGTTCTCGTCTTGTTGGCTGGCTCATGGCAGAGCCAGCAGGAAGAATAACGCCCGTTACGGCGCGCCTGGCCTATTTGATTTTTACGCCAATGCCCGACACCACCAGCCACACCTCGTCCGCCGCCGCCGCCAGGCGCTGGTTGACGCGCCCGGCGATATCGCGGAAATGGCGGGCAAGACGGTTTTCCGGCACAATCCCCATCCCTACCTCGTTGGTCACCAGCACCACGCGGGCCGGGCAGCGCTGGCAGGCGGCAATCAGTACCGCGATTTCGGCGTCGATCGCCCGCTCCATCGCCGCATAATCCCAGCCGTCCGGCGAGCTGTCGCCCCCCAGCGCAAACAGCAGGTTGGTCACCAGGGTGGTGATGCATTCCAGCAAAATCGCCTCCTCCGGGGCGATATCCGGGGTGATCAGCTCATCAAGCTGCTGCCAGCGCTCGGCGGTGCGCCAGTGCGCGGGCCTGCCGTCGCGGTGGTGCTGGATCCTCGCCGCCATCTCGTCATCAAAGACCTGCGAGGTGGCGATATACAGTACCTGCGGCGCATGGGCGATCAGCGCTTCGGCATGGCGGCTTTTACCGCTGCGCGCCCCGCCGGTCACTAAAGTCAGCATACGGGCTCCTGATGTTGACGCATGATGGCGTAGATTTTTTCGATATCGATATGCTGACGCATCGCGTCCGCCAGCAGATCGAACTGGCGCGATTTATACTGTGCATACTCGAAATCGCTATCCAGCGCCGCCAGCCCTTTACGCTGGCGCAGGCCGTTAACCAGCGCGCGGGTAAAGGCATCGCTATCGAACAGGCCGTGCAGATAGGTGCCAAACGCCAGGCCGTCATCGCTGACCGCGCCGTCCGCCACGCTCAGGCCGCCTTTATGTAATTGCATCAGCGAACGACAGCCGTCGCGCAGCTCGGTTTCGCCCATATGAATTTCGTAGCCGCTTACCGCCAGCCCCGCCGTTGCCGCCAGCCACGCCGGCAGCGCCGGAGCCAGAGTCGCCGTGACCTGGGTCGTCGTTTTGCTGTGCGCAAAGTGGGTGACGGTATTGAGCAACCCCAGCCCCGGCTGGGTGCCAAGCCCCGACTCCACCTCATCGATAATGGTTTCGCCGAGCATCTGATAGCCGCCGCAGATCCCCAGCACCGGTACGCCCTGACGCCGGGCCTGCAGTACCGCATGCGCCATGCCGCTCTCGCGAAGCCAGCCGAGGTCGCCGAGCGTATTTTTACTGCCCGGCAGGATCACCATATCCACGCCCGCCAGCTCCTGCGGCTGGCGAACATAGCGGACGCGGACGTCCGGCTGCGCCGCCAGCGCGTTGAAATCGGTAAAATTAGAGATGTGCGGCACCTGAATCACGGCAATCTCAATATCGCGCCTGTCGGTGCGCAGATATTTCCCTTTTTGCAGCGCGACGCCGTCCTCATCTTCAAGATCGACGTCCAGCCACGGCATGACGCCGAGCACCGGGACGCCGGTGAGCGCTTCTATCTGCTCGATCCCGGAATACAGCAGCGCCACGTCGCCGCGAAATTTATTAATAATCACGCCCTTGACCCGCGCGCGCTCGCGATCGTGCAGCAGCGCGAGCGTGCCGTAGATAGAGGCGAAGACGCCGCCGCGATCGATATCCGCCACGAGGATCACCGGGCACTGGGCCATCTCGGCCATGCCCATATTGACGATGTCGCGATCGCGCAGATTGATCTCCGCCGGACTTCCTGCCCCTTCCAGCACCAGCACATCATGTTCGGCGGCCAGGCTGTTATAAACCGCGAGGATCTGTTCCCGCAGGCGCGGTTTATATTCGTGATAGCTCACCGCGTCCATATCGGTCGCCACCTTGCCCATCAGCACCACCTGCGCTTTGCGGTCGCTGGTTGGCTTAAGCAGCACCGGGTTCATGCGCACATCCGGGATAATACCCGCCGCTTCGGCCTGGAAAATCTGCGCGCGGCCCATCTCTTTGCCATCCGGCGTGATACCGGAATTAAGCGCCATATTCTGCGATTTAAACGGCGCGGTGCGCTGCCCGTCCTGATAAAAGATGCGGCACAGCCCCGCGACCAGCACGCTTTTGCCGACGTCAGAAGCGGTGCCCTGTAACATAATTGCCAGCGTCATGACGCCTCCTTCATCGCGTTGCTTCGCATCCGCGTAAAAAATTCTTCTTCAGTTTTACACAACGGCAGCCCGAGCTGCGCGTGCAGTTTCACCAGCCACGGCTGGGTGAGCCCGGCCTGGGCCATCAGTTCGCTGCGGGCAAACACCTCCCCGGGTTCGCCGTGCGCCAGCACTTCGCCGCGGCGTAACACGTAAACCGCATCGCTGATTTCATAGATCAGATCGATATCGTGGCTGGAGATCGCCACGTGGTTGCCCCGATCGGCAATACGCTTAATGATGTCGATCATCTGAGCGCGTCCCGAAGGATCGAGACCCGCCGTCGGCTCGTCGAGCAGTAAATAGCGCGCCTGCAGCACCAGCGCGCCGGCTATCGCCACGCGCTTTTTCTGCCCGTGGCTCAGGCACTGAATCGGCTGGTGACGAAACCCCTGGGCATCGACGAGAGTCAGGGCATCGTCCACCCGGCGGGCAATTTCCTCTTCCGCTACGCCCAGGTTCCGCAGGCTAAAGGCGATATCGCTGTCGATATCGGTATAGAAAATCTGCTGGTCCGGGTCCTGGAAAACGGTCGCCACCTGCTGACGCAGCGCCAGCAGGCCGCGCTTGCTGTAGTCCAGCGGTTTTCCTTGCCATAGCACCGCCCCGCTCTGCGGGCGCAGCAGACCGCTCAGGTTCATAAACAGCGTGGATTTTCCGCAGCCGTTCGCCCCTACCAGTCCGGTCACGGCGTGATGGGAAAAATCCAGCGTCAGCCCCTTCAGCACCGGCTCGTCCTGATAGCGAAACCAGAGATCGGTCGTGGCAAGCATACTTATCCTTAAAGGTGAAAATCACCCTGATACAGTTTGATATCCAGCGTGGTGCTCATCTGCTGGTAGCGAATCATCACCCGGGTAAACAGCAGTCCTACCAGCATCGCCAGCGAACGATAGCCCTTCGGCACGCTACGGTAGCCAAAACGTAATGTTTGCGCACGGTGAATCGCCAGCGCTTCGTCTAACAGAATAAAAATAAAACGCCAGGTCAGCAGAATTTGCTCGGTCAGCAGCCGCGGCACCCGCCCGCGCTTGAGCAGCACAATAAGCTGCGGGAACGGCAGATTCAGCACCAGCCAGAAGGTGGACGCCAGCGCCGCCAGGCTGCGCCAGAAGGTCTGATTGGCGGTCGTCAGCCCCTCCGACGTGATGCCCAGCCAGACGCTGCCCAGCGGCAGGCTCACCAGCAGATCCTGCGGATTGCGGCTGACGCTAAACAGAATGGTCAGCACACCGATCAGCAGGAAGCCAAACGGCAGCGCCATCCAACGGCACCAGCGCCACGGCGAGACCCGCAGCAGCCAGCAGGTTAAGGCGGCAATCAGCGCCATTTCGATACCCTGCCCCAGCGGAGGCAGGGTAAAAGCCAGCACCATCAGCAGCAGCCAGAACAGGAACTTGCGCTCCGGTGCGACGTGAAACCAGCGGCTCTGATAGCTGAGTCGGTCAAACCCGGTCATCACGGCGCTGTCTGCCTTTGCTGTAGCCCAGAATATAGAAAATTACCGCCGCGCCGAGAGAGCCCTGGAGCGTAAACAGCAGGCTCTCAATTTCTCCGCTAGCCGGTTCGTACAGCGGCTGGAACCACGGCTCATAATGCGGCGCGACCACCTGAATCTGGCTCTCCGCCTCGCCGTCTGAACCGCCGAATTCGCCGCCGTGATCGACAAAGAACGGCAGGATCACCAGCGCCACCACCATGGCGAACAATATCAGCGTCTTTTTCATGTTAATGCCCCTGTGCGGTAATCAGCTGACGTTTGGTCAACTGGTCGTAGATCATGACGGTTAACAGTCCTTCAGCAATGGCGATCGGGATCTGCGTCAGGCAGAAGATCCCCATAAACTTGACGATCGATCCGGTCGCGCCGGCGGCGGGATCCGGAAAGGCCACGCCGAGCTGTACGGAGGTGACAAAGTAGGTCACCAGATCCGCCAGCATCGCGCAGAGAAACACCCCGACGTCGCGGCGAATGCCCGCGCGGCAGGCCATTTTCCACACCATATAGCCGACCACCGGCCCGATGACCGCCATCGACATCCCGTTCGCGCCGAGCGTCGTCAGCCCGCCGTGCGCCAGCAGCAGCGCCTGGAACAGCAGTACGATGGCGCCAAGGATCGCCACCACGCCAGGCCCGAAGAGAATCACCGCCAGGCCGACGCCGGTCGGGTGGGAACAGCTGCCGGTTACGGAAGGAATTTTCAGCGCCGAGAGGACAAAAATAAACGCCCCGCACAGCGCCAGCAGCACCTTCTGATTGTTATCTTCCTGCACAATGCGGCGCAGGCGCACCAGCCCGTACCACAGGCAGGGTAAAAACAGCAGCCACCATGCCAGGGCCCACATCGGCGGTAAAAACCCCTCCATGATGTGCATCGCGAAAGCCTTTTCGGGAACCACTATCAGCAATAGCGCCGCAGCTAACCCGCTGAAAGACAGCTGTTTTAGCTGTTGTTCACGTTTCATTCTGCATACTCCCACTGTTTATTGACCAGAATGGTCGAGAAATAGGGCAGCGGCTGGTCGTCGCTGACGTCATTGAGATGGCGCCAGCACTGCTCGCCCGGCAGCGTGGCTTCAGACATCATCAGCGCGGCATCCAGCAGACCGTTTTTCGCCAGCAGCGCTTTGATACGGGGAAACCGCCCGTACACTTTCATCAGCACCAGGCTTTCATGCTGGCGCAGCGCCTGCTCGATTTCCGTTTCCGGCGCGGTGCAGGAGATCACCGCCAGCGATTGCTGCTCCATGGCCAGCGGCGTTTTTGAACGCGCGGCAATGGCGGCAAAAGAGGTGACGCCGGGAACAATCTCCAGCCACTCCGGGCAGCCGATACGCTGGAGTAAGAACACCCAGGTGCTGAACAGCATGGCGTCGCCGAGGGTAATAAAGCCGACCTGCTTGCCCGCTTCCACTTCCTGAACCAGCGCGGCGGCAACCTCATCCCACACCGCCTCTTTTTCCGCGCTGTCGGCGCTCATCGGGAAATGGCAGCAGCGTACTTCGGTCCGTTCGCCGATATACTCGCGCACGATGGAGAGCGCGAGGCTGTCGCCGCCTTTACGTCCGGCGGGCGCGTAGAGAATGTCCAGCGTGCCCAGCACCCGCGCCGCGCGCACGGTGATCAGGTCGGCGGCGCCAGGGCCGGTACTTAAGGCATATAGTTTGCCGCTCATGCCGCCTCCTCCATTGCCAGGCTCAGCGCCTGCTGCAGGTGAGCGACGAACATTGCGCGCACCGCCGGATTCTCTCCCAGCCCGTTCAGCCAGGGCGTCGCCGTGATACCGGCGGCGTTGAACAGCGTTTTCCAGGAGTCCTCTTCGTCCGAGGCCATATCGTTAATGGCGTGATCGCCGGCCACCAGCATCAGCGGCATCAGGTGCACGCCCTTCACCCCCTGCTGGCGCAGGCTATCGATAAGAATATCGACTTCCGGATAGCTCTCGACCGCGCCGACCCGCGCCGGAAATCCCTTCGCCGTCATCATATGATCCAGACAGGCGTAGGCGGCGAAAGCGTGATGGCTGGCGCCGTGGCCCATAAAGACCACCGTTTCATCGGCAGCAAGCGGCGGCATCTGCTGGCGCAGCGCCTGCATCAGCTGGACATAATCGTTATGGCTGCTCAGCAGCGGCGCCCCCAGCGTCAGGCGGAGGAACAGCGGGCGCAGGCTTTGCACTTCGCGGACGATCTTTTCATACTCATCGCCGTTGATAATGTGCAGCGACTGAATCGCCACATCCTGGTAGCCCTGCTCGGCCAGCTTCTGCAATGCCTGCAGCGGCGTATCAATCTCAATACCGTCGCGCTGTTTGAGCTTGCGGATAATCATCCCGGAGGTGAAGGCGCGAAACGTGTCGCGGTCCGGACAGCTGGCCGCCAGCTCGCGCTCGCAGGCGACGATGTTCTTTTCACAGGTGTCGGGATAGCTGGTGCCAAAACTGACCACCAGAAGCGCTTTTTTCATTTCTGACTCCTTAAGCAGCGGCCAGCCAGCGCGATAAGCGCCGGGCAAAGGCAGCCTGACTTTCCAGTAACTCTTCACCCGTCACCAGCGGCGCCGGGCGCGTAATCACGATGCAGGGGATACCGGCATCCAGACAGGGTTGTACTTTTTCCTGATAGCCGCCTTCGGCCCCGGAGGCTTTGGTGATCACCACGTCGGCCCGGCACTGGCGGTAGAAAGCGGCGTTGAACGCGGCGCTGAACGGCCCGCACAGGGCGAAAATCTCGCCTACGCCAAACCCCAGCGCGGCGCATTGCGCGATGACATCGGCGACCGGCAACACCCGGGCCAGCAGCGTTTTATCACCTAATCCCGCCCGCCAGCGCGCCAGATCTTTACTTCCCGTGGTGAGCAGCACGCGCTGGCCGAAATGCCGCGCCACCTCGCAGGCTTGTTCAATGCTCTCCACGGTATAGAGCAGCGGATGCGTCAGGCCGCTCAGCTGCTCTGGGCGCTGATAGCGGCTCAGCAGCACGCCGGCGGTTTCACAGGCCCGGACGATATTGCGGCTTACCGCTTCGGCGTAGGGGTGCGAAGCATCGATCACCCAGCGGGTCCGGTTAGCCTTCAGCCAGGCGATCATCTCCTCCAGCTCGAGGCGCCCGCAGCGCACCTGGCCGCGAATATCCCCCGCCAGCTGCTGACCGGTGGGCGTCGCCACCGACAGGGTGTAGGGGACCTGCGCCGCGTCAAGCTGCTGACACAGCGCCCTCGCGTCGCTGGTTCCGCCCATCACCAGCACCTCGCCGTGGCTCACAGCACGTAGCCTCGCGGCGTGATCATCAGGCCATCCTGGATATACGTCGCTTTGTTGCCGACGATCACCAGGCTGGTCATATCGACCGGTGCAAAATCCATCTCCCCCAGGGTAGTCAGCCATTTCTCCTGTTTTTTACGTCCGGCGGATTTCACGACTCCCACCGGGGTCTGCGCGCTTTTACTGGCCGACAGCAGCTCAAAGGCGCGCGCCAGATGGCCCTCGCGGCCGCGGCTGCGCGGATTGTAAAAACAGATGACGAAGTCGGCTTCCCCGGCGGCGACAATGCGTTTTTCAATCACCGGCCACGGGGTCAGCAGGTCGCTGAGGCTGATATGGCAGAAGTCGTGCATCAGCGGCGCGCCCAGCAGCGAGGCGGCGGCAATGCTGGCGGTCATCCCCGGGATCAGGCGGACTTCCACATCCAGCTTCTGCTTGCTGACCAGTTCGAGCACCAGTCCGGCCATGCCGTAAATACCGGCATCGCCGCTGCTGATCAGCGCCACGTTATGCCCGGCCTGCGCCAGCTCAATCGCCGCCTGGCAGCGCTCAATCTCTTTGCACATTCCGGTTTTGATCACCTGCTTATCGCCGGTAAAGGCTTTCACCAGGTGCGTGTAGGTCTTATAGCCAACGACGATTTCCGCCGCCTGCAGCGCTTCAATGGCCTCCATGGTCATCATGGACTGCGAGCCAGGGCCGATTCCGATTACGCTTAACATCAGTGTGAAACTCCCAAAGTAATAGTGACGCCCTGTTCGCGCAGGGTTTCGCCTAACAGTTGCCCATGGCTCAGCAGCCAGGCCGCCGGACCGGATACGCTCCCCACGCCGACGGTTTTTCTGACGAACGATGAAGCGGGAAAGTGATGCTCATGCTCGCGCAGGGCATCAGCGGGAAAGGTTTCGAACGGTACGCGACAGCAGGAAGCCAGCTGAATCAGCCCCTGCTCGTGCTTCTTCAACGTGACGCTGCCGATAGCTTTCAGCGCCAGCGGATCCAGGCGCTGCGCCTCAAGCTGGCGCGCCAGCAGCGCCGCTAATAACGGGAATGGCGTATCGCGGCGGCAGCCAATTCCGGCGACCACCCGCTGCGGCACCAGCTTCCAGTGCGGCACGGCGATCGGCGGCAGTTCGTTGCGCAGCGTGACGCAGACCAGCGCATCCAGCTCGGGAAGCTGGTGCAGATCGGTCACGGTGATAAACCCCCGCCGGTCGCAGTGGCGGACGTCTTCATCCAGCTCTTCGTCCCACCACAGACCGACGCGCTGATGGCTGACCAGCATCTGGTTGACGGTTTTCACCGCCGCGCGGAAGTCGCTCATCCGGGCATTAAGCTGGAATGCCAGCGTATCCAGGGCCGCCAACTCGTTGACGTCGGTGGCGGTGGTGATCACCGGGTCGGCGCCGAGCATCCCGGCCAGATAGCGGCTGAGGGCATTCGCGCCCCCCGCATGGCCGGAAAGCAGGCTAATGACGTGCTGGCCACGTTCGTCGATCACCACCACGGCCGGATCGCTGAACTTATCATTGACCAGCGGGGCCAGCACGCGTACCGCGATCCCGGTGGCGCCGATGAAAATCAGCGCCGAATAGCTGCTGAAGGCCTCGCGCGCGGCGCTGGCAAAACCGTTTTCAAAGGGGAGAAAACCCTCTTCCAGCAGCTTCTCGCTGGTAAAGCAGGTTAACGGCAGCATCGCCGCCAGCCGTTTCGCCAGCCGAACGCCCCCTGGCGTCAGGCAGAAAAGTGCGATTGATTCAGGCTTTACGGTATTCATGGCTAAAGTCCGCCGCGTAGAGTTTTGAGTAGTGATACTCAGAGCCCAGGAAATTCCCGACCAGAATGAGCGCCGTTTTGCGGATCCCCGCCTCGCGTACCTTGTCGCCGATATCCGCCAGCGTACCGCGTACGGTCTGGCTTTCCGGCCAGGTCGCTTTATAGATCACCGCCACCGGCGTGGTTGCCGGATAGCCGCCTTCAATCAGGCGCTCCGCTACCCGGTGAATGCGCTGCACGGAAAGGTAAATCGCCATTGAAGTCTGGTGGCTGGCAAATGATTCAAGCTGCTCGCGCTCCGGCACCGGCGTGCGCCCTTCAAGGCGGGTGATGATCAGGCTCTGGGAGACTTCCGGCACGGTGTACTCGACGCCCAGCTCCGCCGCCGCGCCCAGAAACGCGCTGACGCCCGGCACTACCTGCCAGTCGATACCGCGTTTGGTCAGCTCTTCACCCTGCTCGCGGACCGAGCCATACAGCGACACGTCCCCGGTCTGTAAACGCACTACCGTTTTCCCGGCTTTAACGCCGGCTTCCATCAGGTCGAGAATTTGCTCCAGATGCAGTTCGGCGCTGTCGTGACACTCGGCGCCGGGCGGACAATACTCCAGCAGCTCGGTGTTTATCAGCGACCCGGCGTAGATCACCACCTGGGCCTGCTGCAGCAAGCGGTAGCCCTTGAGGGTAATTAGCTCACGGTCGCCCGGCCCTGCGCCAACGAACCACACACTACGGGGGTCAAATGTCTCAGCCATGGTTTTCTTCCTTCTGACAGGCGATAACAAAAACGGGATTATTCGGTTTGAAATAGTGGCCGCTGCCCAGCGCGGTCAGCGATGAAACGTTCAGCAGCAGGCAATCAATCTGTGTAATCCCCCGCTGCTGCAGATAGTCGAGAGCCGCGTTCAGGTTCTCCTGCAGGATAAAAGTCATCACCAGACGGCCGCCGGGATAGAGCTGCTGCCACGACCAGTCAATCAGTTCGTCGAGACGGCCGCCGCTGCCGCCCATAAAAATGGCGTCGGCCCGCTCGGTAATCACCATCGGCGCTTCACCGGGCAGGATCTCAATATTGCCGCAGGTGAAATGCTGGCGATTTTCGTCCAGCAGCCGGAGAGCCGCGGGGTTGCGTTCGATGGCGGTTACCTGCAAAGAGGGATACTGCAGCGCCGCCTCAATCGACACGCTGCCGGTACCGGCGCCGATATCAATCAGGTGGCTTGCCCGGTGCAGTTCAAGTTTGGCCAGCGCCAGCGCGCGAACCGCTTCTTTGGTCATCGGCACCTTCTCGCCGCGCAGAAAAAGCTCATCTTTCATCGAGGATCACCACCGCGTTCATCTCATATTCGGCATCGACCTCACTGACCGGTAGCCAGTGGATCCGCTCGTTATCCATCGCCAGATTTTCGCCAATCACCATCCAGCGATACCCTTTACCCCGCGCCGCCAGCTGGGCGGCGATTTCCCGCGGCCCGCAGCGCCCGTCGGTCACCATCGCCACCTTGCGCTGACGCGCCAGCTCATCAAAACAGACGTCTCGCCCGTGGCTGCTGGTCAGCCAGATATCGTTCATATCGATACCGGCCTTCGCGCAGAGATACTGCACCGCGCTGATGCCGGGAATAATGCGCACGCGATCGATGCCAAAGTGGGCTATCAGCCGCGTGCCGATCCCGTAAAAGAGCGGGTCGCCTGAGGCCAGCACCACCACCTTCTGCGCTGCGCGTTCGCCGAGCCAGACCAGCAGTTCGGCAATATTGGCGCCCAGCGCAAACCGTTCGCCGCGAAATCCGGGGAACTGCTGCAAATGCCGCTTACCGCCTACCAGCGCATCCGCACTGGCGACCGCATCTTGCGCCGCCGGCGTCATCAAATGCAGGCCTGACGGCCCCATGCCAACCACCGTTAACATGACATCTCCCGCGCAATCTCGGCCACCGGGCGATTGCTGCCGAGGACCTTGTTATCAAAGGAGAACATGATGGCGTCGCAGACGGGCGGCGTTTTGGTAAAACGCAGCATCTGCATCACCCGCAGGCAGATGCGTTCAGCAAGATGGTTATAGATAGGCTGAAAACCGTACGCGTCAATGTGCTCCATCGCCGCTTCGGTGGTATCGCATTCGCTCACCAGTTGCAGCAGCGCCAGCGGCGCCCCCAACAGCGCCAGATGCGCGACCAGCGTTTCCATGCGCGCATCGGCGATATGGCTGTGGGTATGGAAGATCCCGGCGGCGACTTTAATCAGCTTGCCGGGATGGCCAATCAGCACAATCTGACGGAACCCGAGGCGGACGGCCTCTTCAATCATGTAGCCGACGAAGTTGCTCATGGTGACCACCACCTGCGAGTCGATGCCCATCTGCTCGCGTACGAAGCGTTCACCGTGGTTGCCCGGCACCAGCACCACCCGTTCCAGCCCCGCCGCGCGCTTAATTTCCAGCTCCAGCGACAGCGAACGCTTCCAGCTCTCTTCCGACATCGGCGTCACGATACCGGTGGTGCCGATAATCGAGATGCCACCCAGGATCCCCAGCCGCGAGTTATAGGTTTTCTGCGCCCGCTCCTCGCCCTCCGGGGCGAAAATCTCTACCGTCGCCCCGCGCGACGGGCCTATCGCTTCGCGCACCGCCGACTCAATGGTGTGGCGCGGGGTGCGGTTTATCGCCGGGCTGCCGATAGGCAGGCCGATTCCTTTACGGGTGATGGTGCCGATACCTTCGCCGCCGCGCAGGGTTATCTCGCCGGAGTCGTCGAGCGTCACGCGAGCGAAAATCAGCATGCCGTGGGTGGCGTCAACGTCATCGCCGCCGTCTTTACGAATCGCGGCGATCGCCTGCTGCCCTTCGACGTGCGGCGATTCGACGTTAAGACACAGGGTGACGCCGGAAGGAGTCACGATGGAGATCTGATGAATGAGGTGCTGGCGCATCACCATCAGCGCCGCGACCTTTGCCGCCGCCGTCGCGCAGGATCCGGTGGTATAGCCTTTACGCAGCGCCTTGCCGTTGTGCCACACCGGGGCGTCGAAGGATTGCTCGCTCATCTCGCCCCCTGTAAGTGGTATAAAATGGCGTTGACGATAGCGGCGGCGACGTTGCTGCCGCCTTTACGACCCAGCGCGGCAATGCCCGGCAGGCCGCTCTGCGTCAGGGCGTCTTTCGACTCCGCCGCACCGACGAAGCCGACCGGCACGCCAATCACGCCGTTGACCGCGACATCATGCTCCAGCAGACGAAACAGCGCGGTGGGCGCATTGCCGAAAACAAACACCTTCTCGCCCTCTTCGGCAACCGCTATATCGACCGCCGCCATCGAGCGGGTCATCCCCTGCGCTTTGGCCTCCGCCACCACGCGCGGATCGCTGATATAGCAGCGGCACTCGCCGCCGAATTTCGCCAGCAGAGTTTTATTGATCCCGGAAAGGGCCATGGTGGTATCGGTATAAAGCGTGCAGGGCTGGCTCAGGGCGGCGCTTAAGCGAGGAAGCACGTCGGGAGAAAACCACAGGATATCCAGCCAGTCAAAATCGGCGGTGGTGTGGATCACCCGCTTGATAATGGCTTCGTGTAGCGGGCTGGCAAAGCGGTAGTCCGGGCGGGTCTGCGCAATAATGTCGCCAATAATGTCGAAGCTTTTCGCCTCAATCGCCTGCGGTTGCTGGATATAGTGCATTCATTTGTCCTCAGGCTGCGCCGACCAGCCAGAACCGGATCGCCATAAACAGCGCCAGCGCCAGGGTCGAAGACACCCACATCAGTCGAATCGTTCGGGAAATATCGTCTTCGGAAACGTCGCGCGTCGCCTCGCCAATCCACGGCTTCTCCACGCGCTGACCAAAGTAATCGTTAGGGCCGCCAAGCCGAATGCCGAGCGCCCCGGCGACGGCGGCCTCCGACCATCCGCAGTTTGGGCTGCTGTGGTTGTAGCGATCGCGCCAGCCGATGCGCAGCGCGCGGCCACTCGCTTCACCACAGAGGAGAGCGGCGAGGCTGATAAGCAGCCAGCTCAGGCGAGCGGGGATAAAGTTGGCGACATCATCAAGGCGGGCGCTAACCATGCCGATGGCGCGGTATTTTTCGTGCTTATAGCCGACCATCGAATCCAGGGTGTTGACCGCTTTATAGGCCATCGCCAGCGGCGCGCCGCCGAGCAGCAGGAAGAAGAGCGGCGCGATAATCCCGTCAACGGTGTTTTCCGCCACCGTCTCAACAACCGCGCGATTAATCTGCTGCGGCGCAAGCTGCGTCGTGTCGCGCCCGACAATCCATGAGAGTTTGACGCGGCTTTCCGCCAGATCCCCCGCGCGCAGCGGGCGCTCGACGTCCCGCGCCGACTGCGCCAGGCAGCGTCCGGCCAGCACGGTGAAAATCATCCAGACCTCAACCAGCCAGCCAAGCCACGGATGAATCCTCTGCGCCAGCGTCAGCACGCCCCAGCAGACGCTCCACGTTAGTCCGACCACAACTATCCACATCACCCCGCCGCCGACGCGCAGGGCGACATCGCTACGGCAATAGCGGCGCACGCCGCGCTGAACGGCGGCGATCAGGCTGCCAATCCAGCGCACCGGATGCGGCCAGCTCTGCGGATCGCCGATGATAAAATCGAGGAGCCAGGCAACGCCCCATGCCAGCAGCGTCATAGCGCGCTCCTTGCCGCAGCCAGCCAGTGGTTGAGCATGGTGGGACGCTGCGCAAAGTGCAGGTGCAGATAGCTGGCGAACGTGTTGCCTACCTGCCAGCCGCCGGACCACTGCTGAAGGGTCATACCGTCGCGGACCTTGCGGCAGGCCAGAACCGCCGGGGACTCGGGAGTAAAATCCGAGTAGTGAAATTCATGCCCGCGCAGGGTTTCGCCGGGCGCCGCCAGCAGCGTTTGCCGCATCGCCCGCGCCTCGCAGTAGCCAAAGCGGGTAAGCCGTTTGCCCATCTTGCTGTGGCCGGGGATCAGGTTGGCCATCGGATAGATGTCGCCGCTGGCGTCTTCCAGGGAGCTGCCGAGATACATCAGACCGCCGCATTCGGCGTAAATCGCCACCCCGCGCCGGTGCGCCTCCCGCAGCTGCGCCAGCATCGGCGTATTGGCCGCCAGCGCGGCGGCATGAATTTCCGGATAGCCGCCGCCGAACCAAATCATCTGGCACGGTGGCAGCTCGCTATCGCGCAGCGGGCTGAAGCGCGCGATATTCACTCCACAGCGTTCAAGCAGCGAGAGGTTATCCGGGTAGTAAAAGTTGAAGGCCTCGTCGTCGGCCAGCGCCAGCGTCAGGCCCGCGCCGGCGTCGGGCGACGGCAGCGCCGGCCACTCCCCGGCGGGCAGGGTGGTGAGCTGGCTAAGAGCAAGGAGCCGTTCAATATCCAGGGTTCGCGCCAGCGTGTGGGCAAAATCGCGCCACGGCTGCTGGTTAACCAGCGACTCGCGAGCGGTAACCAGCCCCAGATGGCGTTCGGGTAACGCCACCCCTTCCATTCGCGGTACGTAGCCGAGCACCGGCAGCCCGCAATAGCGTTCAATGGCGCCTTTGAGAAGCTGATAATGGGATTCGCTGTTGACGCGGTTGACGATAACGCCGGCAATGTTGAGGCTGGGGTCGAAGTGTTGAAATCCCATCACCGTGGCGGCGATGGAGGTGGAAACCGCTTTGCCATCTACCAGCAAAATGACCGGACAGCCGAGCTGTTTAGCCATCGCGGCGGTGCTGCAGTAGCCAGGGTCGGTACCGAAGCCGTCATAAAGCCCCATCACGCCCTCAATGACCGCGATATCCGCCCGCTGCATCTGTTCGCAAAATAGCGCGTTAAGCACCGGTTCCGGGAGCATAAAGCTGTCGAGGTTGCGGGAAGCGACGCCGCTGACGGCGGTGTGCCAGCCGGTGTCGAGGTAGTCCGGGCCGACTTTGCAGGGCTGAACCCGCATGCCGCGCTGCTTCAACAGGCTGAGCAGGCCAAGCGTGACCGTAGTTTTACCACAACCGCTGCCGGTTCCTGCGAGAATAAATGCGTGCTGCCTGGCTGCCATACCCCGATCCTGTGCCGGGTGGTAGGGCTGCGTGCATTCCCAGTCTTTCGACTGTACGCATCTGAGCAACCCACTTCCCACCGAAGTTGTTGATTATTACCGACAGGCAGGTCTTCTGGCTTAGCGTCATCCTTCCCCATCCTTCCCAATCCGCTAAGCAGATCAGTGGCTAAATATGGGTTCGTCAGCATCACAGCAGCGGGGGCTGCGGGGGATTTACACCCCCTTCCCTGGCGCCTGTCGGTTTAGTCCGTCATGATTCGAGCGGGATGAAATCCACTTGAATGATTCCCGGAACATCTTACGGAAGCCGGATGGCTTCCGTCGTGTTTAATTTTTAAATACCAAAGCTATTTCATTACGCCGATGGCGCGCTGAAAGCCATTTCGGATATCACTCTATCCCATCAAATAAATAAAAACTGGTGCAGTTTATCGTTCTCTCATTATTATTTTGTTGCGCTATGACAATTTATTGCTGTGAATGAGATATTTTCATTTTAGAATGAGCAGGATACGCGGGTATAACAAAAACCGGCGATAACAAATTATTGTCATTTAAACTGACTCAGTTTGTGATCTGGCGTTAATTTGCTGACGATAGGCCTGCGGAGTCACCTGATAGGCCTGGCGAAAAACTTTGCAAAAATAGCTGGTTTGCGAAAATCCTAAATTCCGCGCAATGCTGGCGATGCTCCAGTCGCTGTGGCATAGCAGCTCTTTGGCGCTCACCATCCGCTGATGGTTCACCCAGGCATTAAAGCCGATACCCTGATATTTTTTGAACAGCTTACTGAAGTAATAGGGGCTGAGATAAACGTGAGCGGCGACGTCTTCCAGGCGAAGCTCGTCGGATAAATGGGCGTCAATGTAGCGCAGCGCCTTCTTCATTTTGCTGTCATGAGGGCTGGCGACCCGGCTGGCGCGCGCAGGTTCCGGCTGCTGGGGATTATCTTTAATCACCACAAAGTTGAGCTGTTTTTTCAGGCAGTTTTCGACGATAAGCTTCAGTAAATCAGCAGAAGCAATCACTCTGGCGTAGTCCATTTCCGGCACGTCGCGAAACGCTTTAAGCAGCTCGGGGTCGGCCTGCCAGCGGTCATCCACGTTGAGAATATCGACCAGTTCAACATCGTTGCTTAAGCGCACCTGGCCGCAAAGCACAAAGCCCACAAGGTGCCCGGCAATGACCAGAGGAATGGAGAAATCGGTTAACCCGGCGTGGCAGCGGTAGATACAGAGCTGATCGGTTTTAGACGCCTCAAGCCCGCCGCAGCGGTCGCTCATTCGACAGCGGGTGCTGTGCTGGGGATGCTGGCGCATCAGCTGGCAAAAAGGGGTGAAGTTAAACAGTTCAGATATTTCATCACCATGAATATTGACGACCACCACCGCCAGACTGGTGGCCTGCGCAAAATCCTGTGCGATTTTATTAATGAGTTCTGAGTTCAGTGTGCTCGCAGAAATCATGATAAAACCTCTCAGTTAATTTTTTGTTATAAATAAAACATTTCTTTAATATTTACTTCCTTTCATCATCAATTACCGCCAACGATAAAAGAATAATACGATAGCAAAAGTCTCCCATCCGTGGGAGACGTTTTTGGCCAGTTCGTGATACCGGTTCATGAAAATTTTTGGCTATTTCAGCCGTGACCTTAATCCTCTAATTTACAGGTATTACACGGTAGATTATTACCAATCAGATAACGATAGATGGCCGCGCCGAGACAGGCGCCGATCAGTGGCGCAATAATCGGCACAATAAAGTACGGAATATCCCTTCCGCCGGTCATCGCGATATCGCCCCAACCCGCCATCCACGTAAACAGCTTCGGCCCAAAATCACGCGCCGGATTCATCGCAAAGCCGGTCAGCGGCCCGGTTGAAGCGCCAATGACCGCCACCAGCAGGCCGATCAGCAGCGGAGCCAGCGGCCCTTTCGGTACGCCGTTGCCGTCGTCGGTCAGCGCCATAATCATCCCCATCAGCATGGAGGTGATCACCACTTCAACCAGCGCCGCATGCCAGATGCTCAGCGATGCCGCCGGGTAGGTGCTGAAAATACTCGCCAGCTGCAGGCTCTCTACGCTGCCGCGCGCGATATGGTGGGCGGATTCAAACTCGGTAAACATCGTGCTGTACAGCACATAGGCCAGCACCGCGCCGCCAAAGGCGCCGGCAACCTGTGAAACGATATAGGGGAAGACTTTTCGGCCGGGAAAGCAGGCAAACAGCCATAACGCAACGGTCACCGCCGGGTTGAGATGCCCGCCGGATATTCCCGACGTCAGATAGACGGCAAGCGAGATCCCCAACCCCCAGATAATGCATATCTCCCACAGTCCGAGGCTGGCGCCCGCCACCTTTAACGCGCTCAGGCAGCCGATGCCGAAAAACAAAAACAGCCCGGTGCCCAGAAACTCGGCGGTACATTGCGCTTTTAACGAATCATTCATGGTGACACCTTCTTAGCAGAGTTCGTGTCCTGACCAGCCAACATCCTGCTGGCAGTAGAGTACAACGCGCACCACTATATGAACTCCCGTCCGCAAATTGTTGGCAACCTGCTGACGGCAGCCTCCGGAAAATTCGGGTATCAATAACAAATTATTGTCATTAAATAACGCAGAATTGCATTGCTCACGCGCGGCTTTCGCCATTATGCCACCGCCATGGCATGCAAAAATATTGCTAAAACCAGTTCAACGTTTTCCAACAAACATCACAAATCAGTTTCTCGCGCATAGCAGATTAAATTAAAATCGTCATGAACAAATTTGTAAATATGGAATATACAAAACAAGATAATCACATCAGAATAAATAAAAATAACAAATAACATCAAGCAGTTAAATAAATAAACGACAATTTTATATTATCCAATACCCACTATTTTTTCACCATCACATTGAAGTCAGCCATTCTTTTTCCTCGCATCTTCTTATAGTCCCCACTATCGGAACACTCCATGCGAGGTCTTTATGCAACAAGAAGCACTAGGAATGGTAGAAACCAAAGGCTTAACCGCAGCCATAGAGGCCGCTGATGCAATGGTTAAGTCAGCCAATGTGATGTTAGTGGGCTATGAAAAGATTGGCTCCGGGCTGGTAACCGTCATCGTGCGCGGCGACGTTGGCGCAGTAAAAGCGGCCACCGATGCGGGCGCCGCCGCCGCACGTAACGTGGGTGAAGTGAAAGCCGTACACGTCATCCCACGCCCTCACACCGATGTAGAAAAAATCTTACCGAAGGGAATTAGCCAATGAGCAGCAATGAGCTGGTTGAACAGATCATGGCTCAGGTGATTGCCCGCGTGGCAACGCCGGAACAGCAGGCCATCCCTACTGAAAACCATCCAATACGAGAGACGGCTATGGCAGAAAAAAGCTGCAGTTTAACGGAATTTGTCGGGACCGCTATTGGCGACACCCTGGGTCTGGTTATCGCCAACGTCGATACCGCCCTGCTGGACGCGATGAAGCTTGAAAAGCGCTATCGCTCCATCGGCATTCTCGGCGCCCGCACCGGCGCTGGCCCGCACATTATGGCGGCGGACGAAGCGGTGAAAGCCACCAACACCGAAGTGGTCAGCATTGAGCTGCCGCGCGATACCAAAGGCGGCGCGGGCCACGGTTCGTTGATTATTTTAGGCGGCAACGACGTGTCCGACGTTAAGCGCGGGATTGAAGTGGCGCTGAAAGAGCTCGACCGCACCTTCGGCGATGTTTACGGCAATGAAGCCGGACATATCGAGCTGCAGTACACCGCCCGCGCCAGCTACGCCCTGGAAAAAGCCTTCGGCGCGCCGATTGGCCGCGCCTGCGGCATTATCGTCGGCGCACCGGCCTCCGTTGGCGTGCTGATGGCCGATACCGCCCTGAAGTCAGCCAACGTGGAAGTCGTGGCGTATAGCTCTCCGGCGCACGGCACCAGCTTCAGTAACGAAGCCATCCTGGTGATTTCCGGCGACTCCGGCGCGGTCCGCCAGGCAGTCACCTCCGCGCGCGAAATCGGTAAAACCGTCCTTGCGACCCTCGGTTCTGAACCGAAAAACGATCGCCCGTCCTACATCTGATACCCACGAGGCTGATTCATGAGATCGAAAAGATTTGAAGCACTGGCGAAACGCCCTGTGAATCAGGACGGCTTCGTTAAGGAGTGGATCGAAGAAGGCTTTATCGCGATGGAAAGCCCGAACGATCCGAAACCGTCGATAAAAATCGTTAACGGCGCGGTGACCGAGCTGGACGGGAAACCGGTGAGCGATTTTGACCTGATCGACCACTTTATCGCCCGCTACGGTATCAACCTGAATCGCGCCGAAGAAGTGATGGCGATGGATTCGGTCAAGCTGGCCAACATGCTGTGCGATCCGAACGTTAAACGCAGCGAAATCGTCCCGCTGACCACCGCGATGACGCCGGCAAAAATTGTCGAAGTGGTTTCGCATATGAACGTCGTTGAGATGATGATGGCGATGCAGAAAATGCGCGCCCGCCGCACCCCGTCCCAGCAGGCGCACGTCACCAACGTCAAAGATAACCCGGTACAGATTGCCGCCGACGCCGCCGAAGGCGCATGGCGCGGATTTGACGAACAGGAAACCACCGTTGCGGTAGCGCGCTACGCGCCGTTCAACGCCATCGCGCTGCTGGTCGGCTCGCAGGTAGGCCGTCCGGGCGTACTGACTCAGTGCTCGCTGGAAGAAGCCACCGAGCTCAAGCTCGGCATGCTGGGCCACACCTGCTACGCCGAAACCATCTCTGTCTACGGTACCGAACCGGTCTTTACCGACGGCGACGACACGCCGTGGTCGAAGGGTTTCTTAGCCTCCTCCTACGCCTCTCGCGGTCTGAAAATGCGCTTCACCTCCGGCTCCGGCTCCGAAGTGCAGATGGGCTATGCCGAAGGCAAATCCATGCTTTACCTGGAAGCGCGCTGCATCTACATCACCAAAGCCGCGGGCGTACAGGGCCTGCAAAACGGTTCCGTTAGCTGCATCGGCGTGCCGTCTGCGGTGCCTTCCGGCATTCGCGCGGTGCTGGCGGAAAACCTGATCTGTTCGTCGCTGGATCTGGAGTGCGCCTCCAGTAACGACCAGACCTTCACCCACTCCGATATGCGTCGTACCGCGCGCCTGCTGATGCAGTTTCTGCCGGGGACCGACTTTATCTCTTCCGGTTATTCCGCGGTGCCGAACTACGACAACATGTTCGCCGGTTCCAACGAAGATGCCGAAGACTTTGACGACTACAACGTCATCCAGCGCGACCTGAAGGTGGACGGCGGTCTGCGTCCGGTTCGCGAAGAAGATGTTATTGCCATCCGTAATAAGGCTGCCCGCGCGCTGCAGGCCGTTTTTGCCGGAATGGGGCTGCCGCCGATTACCGATGAAGAAGTGGAAGCCGCGACCTACGCCCACGGTTCGAAAGATATGCCGGAGCGCAACATCGTCGAAGACATCAAGTTCGCCCAGGAAATCATCAATAAAAACCGCAACGGCCTGGAAGTAGTGAAAGCGCTGGCGCAGGGCGGGTTCACCGACGTTGCCCAGGACATGCTCAACATCCAGAAAGCCAAGCTGACCGGAGACTATCTGCATACCTCCGCAATTATCGTCGGCGATGGGCAGGTGCTGTCAGCCGTCAACGACGTTAACGACTATGCCGGTCCGGCAACGGGCTATCGCCTGCAGGGCGAACGCTGGGAAGAGATTAAAAACATCCCTGGCGCTCTTGATCCCAACGAGATTGATTAAGGGGTGAGAAATGGAAATTAATGAAAAATTGCTGCGCCAGATAATTGAAGACGTGCTCAGCGAGATGAAGGGCAGCGATAAACCCGTCTCGTTTACTGCGCCAGCGGCCTCCGCGGCGCCCCAGGCCACGCCGCCCGCCGGCGACGGCTTCCTGACGGAAGTGGGCGAAGCGCGTCAGGGAACCCAGCAGGACGAAGTGATTATCGCCGTCGGCCCGGCTTTCGGCCTGGCGCAGACCGTCAATATCGTCGGCATACCGCATAAGAGCATTTTGCGCGAAGTCATTGCCGGTATTGAAGAAGAAGGCATTAAGGCGCGCGTGATTCGCTGCTTTAAATCCTCCGACGTGGCCTTCGTCGCCGTTGAAGGCAATCGCCTGAGCGGTTCCGGCATCTCTATCGGCATCCAGTCAAAAGGCACCACGGTGATTCACCAGCAGGGGCTGCCGCCGCTCTCTAACCTGGAGCTGTTCCCCCAGGCGCCGCTGCTGACCCTGGAAACCTATCGCCAGATTGGTAAAAACGCCGCCCGCTATGCGAAACGCGAATCGCCGCAACCGGTCCCGACGCTGAACGACCAGATGGCGCGGCCAAAATACCAGGCGAAATCGGCCATTTTGCACATTAAAGAGACCAAGTACGTGGTAACGGGCAAAAACCCGCAGGAACTGCGCGTGGCGCTTTGATAAAGGATAACTCCATGAATACCGACGCAATTGAATCGATGGTGCGCGACGTATTAAGCCGCATGAACAGCCTGCAGGGCGAGGCGCCGACGGCGGCTCCGGCGGCAGACGGCACGTCCCGTAGCGCAAAGGTCAGCGACTACCCGCTGGCGAACAAACACCCGGAATGGGTGAAAACCGCCACCAATAAAACGCTGGACGACTTTACGCTGGAAAACGTGCTGAGCAATAAAGTCACCGCCCAGGATATGCGTATCACCCCGGAAACCCTGCGCTTACAGGCTTCTATCGCCAGGGACGCGGGCCGCGACCGGCTGGCGATGAACTTCGAACGCGCCGCCGAACTGACCGCGGTACCGGACGATCGCATTCTTGAAATCTACAACGCCCTTCGTCCGTATCGTTCCACCAAAGAAGAGCTGATGGCGATTGCCGACGATCTCGAAAGCCGCTATCAGGCGAAGATTTGCGCCGCTTTCGTTCGCGAGGCGGCCACGCTGTACGTCGAGCGTAAAAAACTCAAAGGCGACGATTAAGGATTTCGTATGCGATATATAGCTGGCATTGATATCGGCAACTCATCGACGGAAGTCGCCCTGGCGACTCTGAATGAGGCTGGCACGCTGACAATCACCCACAGCGCGCTGGCGGAAACCACCGGGATCAAAGGCACGTTGCGTAACGTGTTCGGTATTCAGGAGGCGCTCGCCCTCGTCGCCAGAGGCGCCGGGATCGCCGTCAGCGATATTTCGCTCATCCGCATTAATGAAGCTACGCCGGTGATTGGCGATGTGGCGATGGAAACCATTACCGAGACCATCATCACCGAATCGACCATGATCGGCCATAACCCGAAAACGCCCGGCGGCGCGGGGCTTGGCGTGGGCATCACCATTACGCCGCAGGAGCTGTTAACCCGCCCGGCGGACGCGCCCTATATCCTGGTGGTGTCGTCGGCGTTCGATTTTGCCGATATCGCCAGCGTGATTAACGCTTCCCTGCGCGCCGGATATCAGATTACCGGCGTCATTTTGCAACGCGACGATGGCGTACTGGTCAGCAACCGGCTGGAAAAACCGCTGCCGATTGTTGACGAAGTGCTGTACATCGACCGCATTCCGCTGGGAATGCTGGCGGCAATTGAGGTCGCCGTCCCGGGGAAGGTTATCGAAACGCTCTCTAACCCCTACGGCATCGCCACCGTATTCCACCTCAACGCCGAGGAGACGAAAAACATCGTCCCGATGGCCCGGGCGCTGATTGGCAACCGTTCCGCCGTGGTGGTCAAAACGCCATCCGGTGACGTCAAAGCGCGTGCGATACCCGCCGGTAACCTTGAGCTGCTGGCCCAGGGCCGGAGCGTACGCGTAGACGTTGCCGCTGGCGCCGAAGCCATCATGAAAGCGGTCGACGGCTGCGGCAAGCTCGATAACGTCACCGGCGAGTCGGGGACCAATATCGGCGGCATGCTGGAACACGTGCGCCAGACCATGGCCGAGCTGACCAACAAGCCCAGCAGCGAAATATTCATTCAGGACCTGCTGGCCGTCGATACCTCGGTGCCGGTGAGCGTCACCGGCGGTCTTGCCGGGGAGTTCTCGCTGGAGCAGGCCGTGGGCATCGCCTCAATGGTGAAATCGGATCGTTTGCAGATGGCGATGATTGCCCGCGAAATCGAGCAGAAGCTCAATATCGACGTGCAGATCGGCGGCGCCGAGGCCGAAGCCGCCATTCTGGGCGCGCTGACCACGCCGGGTACCACCCGACCGCTGGCGATCCTCGACCTCGGCGCAGGCTCCACCGATGCCTCCATCATCAACCCCAAAGGCGAAATCATCGCCACTCACCTCGCCGGAGCTGGCGATATGGTGACGATGATTATTGCCCGCGAGCTGGGGCTGGAAGACCGCTATCTGGCGGAAGAGATCAAGAAGTATCCGCTGGCCAAGGTGGAAAGTCTGTTCCATTTACGCCACGAGGACGGCAGCGTGCAGTTCTTCTCCACGCCGCTGCCCCCCGCCGTATTCGCCCGCGTCTGCGTGGTGAAACCGGACGAACTGGTGCCGCTACCCGGCGACTTAGCGCTGGAAAAAGTACGCGCCATTCGCCGCAGCGCCAAAGAGCGGGTCTTTGTCACCAACGCCCTGCGCGCACTGCGTCAGGTCAGCCCCACCGGCAACATTCGCGATATTCCGTTCGTGGTGCTGGTCGGCGGTTCGTCGCTGGATTTCGAGGTCCCGCAGTTGGTCACCGATGCGCTGGCGCACTACCGCCTGGTTGCCGGGCGGGGAAATATTCGCGGCAGCGAGGGCCCCAGAAACGCGGTGGCCACCGGCCTGATTCTCTCCTGGCATAAGGAGTTCGCGCATGGACAGTAATCACAGCACCCCGGCTATTGTGATCGCCGCCATCGACGGTTGCGACGGCCTGTGGCGCGACGTGCTGCTGGGTATCGAAGAGGAAGGCATTCCTTTCCTGCTCCAGCATCACCCGGCCGGGGATGTCGTGGACAGCGCCTGGCAGGCGGCGCGCAGCTCGCCGCTACTGGTGGGCATCGCCTGCGATCGCCATACGCTGGTCGTGCACTACAAGAATTTACCCGCATCGGCGCCGCTTTTTACGCTGATGCATCATCAGGACAGTCAGGCCCAACGTAACACCGGTAATAACGCGGCACGGCTGGTCAAAGGGATCCCGTTCCGGGATCTGAATAGCTAAGCAACAGGAGAACAGCAGTATGAATAACGCACTGGGACTGGTTGAAACAAAAGGGTTAGTAGGCGCCATTGAGGCCGCCGATGCGATGGTGAAATCGGCCAACGTGCAGCTGGTCGGCTACGAAAAAATTGGCTCGGGTCTGGTGACCGTCATGGTTCGCGGCGATGTCGGCGCGGTCAAAGCGGCAGTAGATGCGGGCAGCGCGGCGGCAAGCGTCGTAGGCGAAGTGAAATCCTGCCACGTGATCCCGCGTCCGCACAGCGACGTCGAGGCCATTTTACCGAAATCAGCCTGATTGATGGCGAATAAGGAGCACCGCGTGAAGCAATCACTGGGATTACTTGAAGTTTGTGGTCTGGCACTGGCTGTTAGCTGCGCCGATATCATGGCGAAATCCGCTTCTATCACGCTGGTCGCCCTCGAAAAGACCAATGGTTCAGGCTGGACGGTCATTAAAATTACCGGTGATGTGGCCTCAGTACAGGCGGCCATCACCACCGGTGCACAGTTTGCCGAACAGCGAAACGGTCTGGTGGCTCATAAAGTCATCGCCAGACCCGGAGAAGGGATCCTGCCCGCAGAGGCTCCCCCACTCTCTGTCATGGAACCTGAGCCTGAAGAGTCAAAGACGGCTAATGTCGTTTCTGAAGCGCCAGCAGAAGAGCCCCTCCAGCAACAAGGCGTGGTCAGCTGCAACCTGTGCCTGGATCCAAAATGTCCGCGCCAGAAGGGCGAGCCGCGCACCCTTTGCATTCATCCCGGCAAGCGAGGTGAAGCGTAATGGATAAACAGCTTCTCGAATCAACGGTCAGTAAAGTCCTCGACGAGATGCGTCTGCGGCCCATTCCGCTGGGGGTTTCAAATCGTCATATCCACCTGTCGGCGTCGGATTATGAACGCCTGTTTCCTGGCCATCCCATCAGCGAGAAAAAAGCGCTGCTGCAGCCGGGACAGTACGCTGCGGAGCAAACCGTCACCCTGGTAGGGCCGAAGGGGCAGCTTAAAAATGTGCGCCTGCTCGGCCCACTGCGTTCGGTAAGCCAGGTGGAAATATCGCGTACCGATGCCAGAACCCTGGGGGTTGCGGCGCCGCTGAGAATGTCTGGCGATCTGAAAGGGACGCCGGGCATCCGTCTGGTCAGCCCCTATGGCGAACTGACGCTCTCGTCAGGGGTTATCGTCGCGCAGCGGCATATTCATATGTCGCCGCTCGATGCGCTGATCCTGCGGGTTTCCCACGGCGATAGGGTCTCCGTGGCCATTGAAGGCGACGAGCGCGGGCTGATTTTCAACAACGTGGCGATTCGCGTTTCACCGGATATGCGTCTCGAAATGCACATTGATACCGATGAAGCCAACGCCGCCGGCGCCGATAATCCGCAGGCCTTTGCCCGGCTGGTAGGCCCGCGATGAACGGCGAAGTTCTGCAGCGCATCGTGGAGGAAATCGTCTCCAGGCTGCAGCGTCGCGCCCACAGCACGGCGACGCTGAGCGTTGCGCAGCTGCGCGATGCCGACTGCCCCGGGCTGTTCAGCCAGCACGCCTCGCTGCGCATCCTGCTTGTCGACCTGCCGCTGCTGGGCCAGTTGACGGAGGCGGAAACCGACGATCCTGCGGCCCGGACAATTCACGACGCGCTGGCTTTCGGCATCCGCGTGCAGCTCACCCTGCACAGTCAGCTGCTGCCGGTTATCCCGGTCAAAAAACTGGCGCGCCTGCCGGCGATCTTCACCGACGAGCGCGGGCTGCCGCTGATCCTGCACGCAGGATCGGTGCTGAGCTATCGCGACGTCGCGCAGCTGGGCCAGGGTCGCCTGGTTATCCACCGCAAATGCATCGTGACCGCGCTGGCGCGCGAAGCGGCACAGGCGCGGCATATTCAATTAATTAAGCAGGAGTAAATCATGCATCTGGCACGAGTCACGGGCGCGGTTGTCTCCACGCAAAAATCGCCTTCCCTGATCGGCAAAAAGCTGCTGCTGGTGCGGCGGGTCAGCGCCGATGGCGAGCTTCCCGCCTCGCCGACCTCCGGCGATGAAGTCGCCGTGGATTCCGTCGGCGCGGGGATCGGCGAGCTGGTTCTGCTCAGCGGCGGCTCCAGCGCCAGGCACGTTTTTTCCGGGCCAAACGAGGCCATCGACCTCGCCGTTGTCGGCATTGTCGATACGCTTTCACGTTAAGGAGCGAATATGGCGATTTATACCCGAACGGGCGACGCTGGCACCACCTCACTCTTTACCGGCCAGCGGGTGAGTAAAACCCACCCGCGGGTTGAAGCCTACGGCACGCTGGATGAGCTGAACGCCGCGCTGAGCCTGTGCGCCTGCGCCGCCGCGGATGAAAATCACCGCGCCTTACTTGAGGCCATCCAGCAGCAGCTTTTTTGGTTTAGCGCAGAACTGGCCAGCGACAACGAACGGCCGTCACCGAAACAGCGCTACATCAGCAGCGAAGAGATTTCCGCTCTGGAAGCCGCCATCGATCGGGCCATGGCCCGCGTCGAACCGCTGCACAGTTTTATTTTACCCGGCCGCTGCGAAGCCGCGAGCCGCCTGCATTTTGCCCGCACGCTGGCCCGCCGGGCCGAACGACGACTGGTTGAGCTGGCGGCGGAAGTCAACGTGCGCCAGGTGCTGATGCGCTACATCAATCGCTTGTCAGACTGCCTGTACGCCCTGGCGCGCGCGGAAGATAGCGATGCGCACCAGAACAACATCATTCGTGAAGTGAGCCGGCGCTATCTGGCCGTCACTCAGCCGAGCCGCAGCAAGGAGACGACGCCCCTGGCCCTTTCATTCCACGATCTGCACCAGCTCACCCGCGCCGCCGTTGAGCGCGCGCAGCAGCTTCAGGTTCCGGTGGTGATCAGCATCGTTGACGCACACGGCACCGAAACCGTGACCTGGCGGATGCCGGACGCCCTGCTGGTCAGCAGCGAACTGGCGCCGAAAAAAGCCTGGACCGCGGTGGCGATGAAAACGGCGACCCATGAGCTGAGCGAGGCCGTTCAGCCGGGCGCCGCGCTTTATGGCCTCGAAACGCATTTGCAGGGAAAAGTGGTTACCTTTGGCGGCGGTTACGCCCTGTGGCGCGACGGCTCATTAATTGGGGGTCTTGGCATCAGCGGCGGCAGCGTTGAACAGGACATGGATATAGCACAGACCGCCATCGCGGCCATTAACGTGGGAACTCATCAATGAATACTTCTGAACTCGAAACGCTTATTCGCACCATTCTTAGCGAACAGTTAACCCCAGCCCAAACGCCAAACCCGGCGCAGGGCAAAGGGATTTTTCAGTCCGTGAGCGAGGCCATTGATGCCGCGCATCAGGCGTTCTTACGTTATCAGCAGTGCCCGCTAAAAACCCGCAGCGCCATCATTAGCGCAATGCGTCAGGAGCTGACGCCGCATCTGGCCGCCCTGGCGGAAGAGAGCGCCAATGAAACGGGGATGGGCAACAAAGAAGATAAATTTTTGAAAAACAAAGCTGCGCTGGACAACACGCCGGGCGTGGAAGATCTCACCACCACGGCACTGACCGGCGACGGCGGCATGGTGCTGTTTGAGTATTCGCCGTTTGGCGTTATCGGGTCGGTCGCACCGAGCACCAACCCGACGGAAACCATCATTAATAACAGCATCAGCATGCTGGCGGCGGGCAATAGCGTCTACTTCAGCCCGCATCCGGGAGCAAAAAAGGTCTCACTGAAGCTGATTAGCATGATTGAAGAGATTGTTTTCCGCTGCTGCGGCATCCGCAATCTGGTGGTTACCGTAGCAGAACCCACTTTCGAAGCCACCCAGCAGATGATGGCCCATCCGCGCATTGCGGTTCTGGCCATTACCGGCGGCCCGGGTATTGTGGCGATGGGCATGAAGAGCGGTAAGAAAGTCATTGGCGCTGGCGCGGGTAACCCGCCCTGCATCGTTGATGAAACGGCGGATCTGGTTAAAGCGGCGGAAGATATCATCAACGGCGCCTCGTTCGATTACAACCTGCCCTGCATTGCCGAGAAGAGCCTGATTGTGGTGGAGAGCGTCGCCGAACGTCTGGTGCAGCAAATGCAAACCTTCGGCGCGCTGCTGCTGGGCCCGGCCGACACCGACAGACTCCGGGCCGCCTGCCTGCCTGAAGGCCAGGCGAATAAAAAACTGGTCGGCAAAAGCCCATCAGCCATGCTCGAAGCGGCCGGGATCGCCGTTCCGTCGAAAGCGCCGCGTCTACTGATAGCGCTGGTTAACGCCGACGATCCGTGGGTTACCAGCGAGCAGCTGATGCCGATGCTGCCGATAGTGAAAGTTAGCGATTTCGATAGCGCGCTGGCCCTGGCGCTGAAGGTTGAAGAGGGACTGCATCATACCGCCATTATGCACTCGCAGAACGTGTCGCGCCTGAACCTCGCGGCCCGCACCCTGCAAACCTCGATATTCGTCAAGAACGGCCCCTCTTATGCCGGGATCGGCGTCGGCGGCGAAGGCTTTACCACCTTTACTATCGCCACGCCGACCGGTGAAGGGACAACCTCGGCGCGCACGTTTGCCCGCTCCCGTCGCTGCGTGCTGACCAACGGCTTTTCCATTCGCTAACCGAGGTCGCGATGAAAACTTTCTCACTACAAACGCGGTTGTACAGCGGTCAGGGTAGCCTGGCGGTGCTCAAACGCTTTACCAACAAGCACATCTGGATTATCTGCGATGGCTTTCTGGCGCGCTCGCCGCTGCTGGAAACCCTGCGTCAGGCGTTGCCCGCAGATAACCGCATTAGCGTCTTTAGCGAGATAACCCCGGACCCCACTATCCACACCGTGGTACAGGGCATTGCGCAAATGCAGGCCCTGCAGCCGCAGGTGGTCATCGGCTTCGGCGGCGGATCGGCAATGGATGCGGCGAAAGCTATCGTCTGGTTCAGTCAGCAGAGCGGCATCAGCATCGAAACCTGCGTGGCCATACCGACCACCAGCGGTACCGGTTCAGAAGTGACCAGCGCCTGCGTAATTAGCGATCCGGATAAAGGCATCAAGTACCCGCTGTTCAACAATGCGCTCTATCCCGATATGGCGATCCTTGACCCGGAGCTGGTGGTCAGCGTGCCGCCGCAGATTACGGCCAACACCGGCATGGACGTGCTGACCCACGCGCTGGAGGCGTGGGTCTCTCCGCACGCCAGCGACTTTACCGACGCGCTGGCGGAAAAAGCCGCCAAACTGGTGTTCCAGTATCTGCCCACGGCGGTGGAAAAAGGCGACTGCGTGGCGACGCGCGGGAAAATGCACAATGCCTCAACGCTTGCCGGGATGGCGTTCAGCCAGGCGGGGCTGGGGCTTAACCATGCTATCGCCCACCAGCTTGGCGGGCAGTTTCATCTCCCGCACGGACTGGCCAACGCGCTGCTGTTAACCGCGGTTATCCGCTTTAACGCCGGTCATCCGCGCGCCGGAAAACGCTACGCGCGGCTGGCCAAAGCCTGCGGCTTTTGTCCGGCAGACGCCAGCGATAGTACGGCGATCAATGCGCTGATCCAGCAAATCGAACGGCTCAAGCAGCGCTGTGCGCTGCCGTCACTGGCGGTCGCGCTGAAAGAGGGACGTGCCGAGTACTCAGCGCGCATTCCGGCCATGGTGCAGGCCGCACTGGCTGACGTGACCTTGCGTACGAATCCTCGCCCGGCCAGCGCCGGGGAAATTCAGGAACTGCTGGAGGAACTGCTATGAGTACCGCCGTCAACGCTGTTGAAATGGCCAGAAGCGCCGAGGAGATCCGCGAGCGCGTGCGCGCTGCGGGCGTAGTCGGCGCGGGTGGAGCGGGTTTTCCCGCCCACGTGAAGCTGCAGGCGCAGGTGGAGATCTTTCTGGTTAACGCCGCCGAGTGCGAACCGATGCTCAAGGTCGACCAGCAGCTAATGTGGCAGCAGGCTGCACGTCTGGTCCGCGGCGTGCAGTACGCGATGACGGCAACCGGCGCGCGCGAAGGGGTGATTGCCCTGAAAGAGAAGTACCGCCGGGCTATCGACGCCCTCACCCCGCTGCTGCCTGCCGGTATTCGCCTGCATATTCTGCCGGATGTCTATCCCGCAGGCGATGAGGTGCTGACTATCTGGTTAGCTACCGGTCGACGGGTCGCACCCGCCGCGCTGCCAGCCAGCGTTGGGGTCGTGGTGAATAACGTACAAACGGTGCTCAATATTGCCCGTGCGGTTGAGCAGCAGTTTCCGGTGACCCGCCGCACGCTAACCGTTAACGGCGCGGTCGCCCGACCGCTGACCGTCACCGTCCCCATCGGCATGCCGCTGCGCGAAGTGCTGGCGCTGGCGGGCGGCGCGACGGTCGACGACCCCGGTTTTATTAACGGTGGCCCGATGATGGGCGGCCTGATGACTGCTCTCGATAGCCCGGTAACCAAAACTACCGGCGGCCTGCTGGTGCTGCCCAAAAGCCATCCGCTTATCCAGCGGCGGATGCAGGACGAGCGCACGGTGCTTTCCGTGGCCCGTACCGTCTGCGAACAGTGTCGCCTGTGTACCGATCTCTGCCCACGGCATCTGATCGGCCACGAACTCTCCCCGCACCTGCTGGTGCGGGCGGTGAACTTTCATCAGGCCGCCACGCCCCAGCTGCTGCTGAGCGCGCTCACCTGTTCGGAATGCAACGTCTGCGAAAGCGTGGCCTGCCCGGTAGGGATCTCGCCGATGCGCATCAACCGCATGCTGAAACGCGAGCTGCGCGCGCAAAACCAGCGCTATGAAGGGCCGCTCTATCCGGCCGACGAAATGGCGAAATATCGCCTCGTGCCGGTGAAGCGACTGATCGCCAAACTGGGGCTGAGCCCCTGGTATCAGGAGGCGCCGCTGGTGGAAGACGAACCGGCAGTAGAAACAGTGACGTTGCAGTTGCGCCAGCATATCGGCGCCAGCGCGGTAGCGAACGTTGCAGTGGGCGACCGCGTTACGCGCGGGCAATGCGTTGCTGATATTCCGGCAGGCGCATTAGGCGCGCCGGTTCACGCCAGCATCGACGGCGTGGTTGCGGCCATCAGCGAACAGGCCATCACGGTGGTAAGAGGTTAACCATGTCTCAGGCTATAGGAATTTTAGAACTCACCAGCATTGCCAAAGGAATGGAACTCGGCGATGCGATGCTGAAAAGCGCCAACGTCAATCTGCTGGTCAGCAAGACTATCTGCCCGGGTAAGTTTCTGTTGATGCTCGGCGGGGATATCGGCGCCATCCAGCAGGCCATTGAAACCGGCACTTCGCAGGCCGGCGAAATGCTCGTCGACAGCCTGGTGCTGGCGAATATCCATCCCAGCGTACTCCCGGCCATCAGCGGCCTGAACAGCGTAGACCAACGCCAGGCGGTCGGCATCGTTGAAACCTGGAGCGTTGCGGCCTGCATCAGCGCCGCGGACCGGGCGGTGAAAGGCTCCAACGTCACCCTGGTACGGGTGCATATGGCCTTCGGCATCGGCGGTAAATGCTACATGGTGGTGGCGGGCGACGTTTCCGACGTCAACAACGCGGTTACGGTAGCCAGCGAAAGCGCGGGCGAAAAAGGGCTGCTGGTTTATCGTTCGGTGATCCCGCGCCCGCATGAAGCCATGTGGCGACAGATGGTGGAGGGATAATGGAAAGACAGCCAACAACGGATCGCATGATTCAGGAATACGTTCCCGGGAAACAGGTAACCCTCGCGCACCTGATTGCCAATCCCGGGAAAGATCTCTTTAAGAAACTCGGCCTGCAGGATGCGGTGTCCGCCATCGGCATCCTCACCATTACGCCCAGCGAGGCGTCGATTATCGCCTGCGATATCGCCACCAAATCCGGCGCGGTGGAGATCGGTTTTCTTGACCGCTTTACCGGCGCCGTGGTGCTGACCGGCGACGTTTCCGCCGTCGAGTACGCCCTCAGGCAGGTGACGCGCACCCTGGGCGAGATGATGCAGTTTACTACCTGCTCAATAACCCGGACGTAGCGCGATGAAACGTCTGATGTTGATCGGCCCCAGCCAGTGCGGCAAAACCTCGCTGACCCAGGGCCTGCGCGGCGAAACGCTCCATTATAAGAAAACCCAGGCGATTGAATGGTCGCCGATGGCCATCGACACGCCGGGCGAATATCTGGAGAACCGCTGCCTTTATAGCGCTCTGTTAACCAGCGCCTGCGAGGCCGACGTTATCGCTCTGGTGCTGAACGCCGACGCCCAGTGGTCGCCGTTTTCTCCGGGTTTTACCGCGCCGATGAACCGCCCGACGATTGGCCTGGTCACGAAAGCCGACCTTGCCGACCCGCAGCGGATATCGCTGATCGGCGAGTGGCTCAGGCAGGCTGGCGCCCAGCAGATTTTTATCACCAGCGCGCTGAATAATCTGGGGCTTGATGCCGTGCTGGATTTTCTGAATTCGAAGGAACCTTTATGTCTTACAAAATAATGGCCATTAATGCCGGCAGTTCATCGTTAAAATTCCAGCTGCTGGAGATGCCTCAGGGCGATATGCTCTGCCAGGGATTGATCGAGCGTATCGGCATGGCAAACGCCCTGGTGACCCTCAAAACGCCGGCGCAAAAATGGCAGGAAACGGCGCCCGTAGCCGATCACCGTGAAGCCGTCACCCTGCTGCTGGAAAAGCTCCTCGACCATCGGATTATCCAGAGTTTGCGGGATATCGATGGCGTCGGCCACCGCGTGGCGCACGGCGGGGAGCGCTTTAAAGATTCGACGCCGGTGACCGATGAGACCTTAGCGGAAATCGAGCGCCTGGCGGAGCTGGCCCCGCTGCATAATCCGGTCAACGCGCTGGGCATTAAAGTCTTCCGCCAGCTGCTGCCCGACGCGCCGTCGGTGGCGGTGTTTGATACCGCTTTTCACCAAACGCTGGACGAGCGCGCGTTTATCTATCCTCTGCCCTGGCGCTACTACAGCGAGCTGGGCATTCGCCGTTACGGCTTCCACGGCACCAGCCACAAGTACGTTAGCGCGACGCTGGCGGAAAAGCTGGGCGTACCGTTGAGCGCTCTGCGCGTGGTGAGCTGCCATCTCGGCAACGGCAGCAGCGTTTGTGCAATCAAAGGCGGGCGCTCGGTTAACACCTCAATGGGCTTTACGCCGCAGTCCGGCGTGATGATGGGCACCCGCAGCGGCGATATCGATCCGTCGATTCTACCGTGGCTGGCGCTGCATGAGGGAAAAACGCCGGAGCAGCTTAATCAGCTGCTGAATAACGAGTCCGGCCTGCTGGGGGTTTCCGGCATCTCGCACGATTATCGCGATGTCGAGCAGGCGGCGGACGGCGGTAATCGTCAGGCAGCCCTGGCGCTCTCGCTGTTTGCCGAGCGCATTCGCGCCACCATCGGCAGCTATATTATGCAGATGGGCGGCCTGGACGCGCTGATCTTTACCGGCGGCATCGGCGAAAACTCCGCCCGCGCCAGGAGCGCCATCTGCCATAACCTGAATTTCCTCGGGCTGTCGGTCGATGAAGAGAAAAACCAGCACAACGCTACCTTTATTCAGGCCGAAAATGCGATGGTCAAAGTGGCGGTCATCAATACCAATGAAGAGCTGATGATTGCCCGCGATGTGATGCGCCTGGCGCTGCCGCAGGCGCACGAGCTGGCGGTGTCGGTATAAACGGCGCCTCTCCCCTTGCGGAGAATCATGGTAACCGGCGAATCGCCGTGCCACTATGCGCCCTGGCGAAGGTAAGCGGAAAGGTGAAAACGTGGCCGTTGCACAATGTCCCGCCTCGTGCGGAGAACTTATCCAGGGCTGGATCCTCGGCAGCGAGAAGCTGGTCTCCTGCCCGGTGGACTGGTACAGCACCGTCGAGGTCGAGACCGGCACGCCGCGAAACGATGAGCGGCCACTGTCGCGGGCGATGGTCGACCAGCTGCTGGCCCACTGGGGCTACCCGGCGGCGCTGAGTCAGCAGATCCGCATCACCCTGCACTCGACGATCCCGGTCGCCAAAGGGATGGCCAGCAGCACCGCCGATATCGCCGCCACCGCGGCGGCTACCGCCCATCATCTGGGCCACGCGCTGGATGAGCCGACGCTGGCGCGCCTGTGCGTCGCGCTGGAGCCCACCGACAGCACCCTGTTCCGCCAGCTGACGTTGTTCGACCATAATACCGCCGCCACGCAAATCGCCTGCCCTGCGCCGCCGGCGCTCGACCTGTTAGTGCTGGAGAGCCCGCTGACGCTGCGCACCACTGACTACCACCAGCTGCCGCGCGAGCCGGGTCTGCTGGCTAACGCCTCCCGGCTGCAGCTGGCGTGGGAGAAAGTACAGCAGGCCTGCCAGCGCGGTAGCCCGCAGCTGCTGGGCGAAGCGGCGACCATCAGCGCCATCGCCAGCCAGCGGCTGTTGCCCAAGCCGGGGTTTGACGCGCTGCTGGACCTGGTGGAAAACGCAGGGCTCTATGGCCTTAACGTGGCGCACAGCGGCAGCGTCGTCGGCCTGCTGCTGGACCGCCGTCGTCATGACGTCGACTTTATAAAATGGCGGCTGGCAGACAGCGACATCGCCGCCCACTGGCCGCTGCAGCACTTGCTGGCGATGGTCCCGGGGGGCGTCACCCTGCAATAGGGCTCAGGCCAGCGCCCGGCGCAGCGCCGCCAGCAGCTGGTCGTTTTCGCCGGCGCTGCGGATCGCCACCCGGAAATAGCGGCTATCAAGCCCCGGGTAATTCGCGCAGCTGCGGATCAGCACATGCTGGCGCAACAGGGCATATTGCAGGTCAAGCTCTGGTCTGTCGCAGCGCAAGAACAGGTAGTTGGCGCGCCCGGGCCACACGGTCAGCCCAGCCATCTCCTGCAGCTGCGCGTAGAAACGCGCCCCCTCCTCCTGCAGCCACTGCCAGGTGGCCCGCTGATACGCCCGGTCCTGGAGGATGATCTCGCCGGCCAGCGCGGCATACGCATTGATGGACCACGGCATTTGTCGCTCGCGCAGTCGGGCTACCGCCTGCGCGTCAGCATTGAGCAGGTAGCCAAGACGCAGTCCCGGAATGGCAAAAAACTTAGTGAGCGAGCGCAAAACCCAGACGTGCGGATACTGCGCCAGCAGGGGAATAAACCCCGGCTGGTCGGGGATAAAGTCAAGGAAGGCCTCATCGAGGATCAGGCTGATGTTCAGCGCCTGGCAACGCCGGGCAATGGCTTCCAGCAGGCCCCGCTCTGGCAGCAGGCCGGTGGGGTTGTTCGGCGTGCAGAGAAACAGGCAGTCCAGCGCCGGGGTGAGGGCATCGAGGATCGCGTCGGTCAGCTGCCAGCCATCGCACTCCCGAAGGGCATACTCCACGACCGCGCAATCCACGGTTTGCAGCGCCCGCCGGTACTCCGCGAAGCCAGGAATGACGATCATTGCCCGCCTCGGCTTAAGGCCGTGGGCGAGGGTGAAGATCGATTCGGTTTCGCCATTGCCGGCGAGGATATGCCCCGCCGGCAGCTGATGGTGGGCCGCCAGCGCCTGGTGCAGCTGTTGATATTCGACGTCAGGATAGCGCTCGGCGCAGCCGAGGTTATCGACGATCGCCTGCCTGAGCGAGGCAGGCATTCCCAGCGGATTGATGTTGGCGCTAAAATCCAGCAGCTCGTTGGGGGCAATGCCCAGCAGGGCGGCGGCCTCGCGGATATTGCCGCCATGGGCGCTTTTCAGTAAGGCCATATCCTTTTCCTGTGTGGTTATCCACGCCGGGCCAGCGTCGCGCCGTCGGCGAAGTACGCTTTAATCCCGGCAAGGATCGACTCGGCCACCTCCTGCTGGAATTTGGCCGTTTTCAGCTTCCGCTCCTCTTCCACGTTACTGATAAACGCCGTCTCCACCAGAATGGAGGGGATATCGGGCGCCTTGAGCACCGCAAAGCCCGCCTGCTCTACCCGATTTTTGTGCAGATTATTGATGTTACCCATTTTCTCCAGCACCGCCTTACCAAATTTGAGGCTGTCGGCGATGGTGAGGGACTGCACCATATCGAACATGGTGTGGTCGACATAGCGATCGCCGCTCTTGCTGACCCCACCGATCAGATCCGAGGCGTTCTGCGTCTGGGCGAGATATTTTGCCGCGGTACTGGTGGCTCCCTTGGTGGAGAGCGCAAACACCGAGGAGCCGCTGGGCTGGCGGCTGGTAAAGGCGTCGGCGTGAATCGATACGAACAGGTCGGCGCGCTGCTTCTGCGCCTTGGCGACACGCACCTTCAACGGGATAAACACGTCTTCGTTGCGGGTCATATAGGCCTTCATATTGCCTTCTTTGTCGATCAGCGCCCGCAGGCGACGGGCAATCTGCAGCACCACGTCTTTCTCGCGGGTGCGATACTTGCCCACAGCGCCCGAATCTTCGCCGCCGTGGCCGGGATCGAGCATAATGACAATCGGCCGATCGCGCCCGGCTTTGCCCGGCTGCGGCCCGCTTTGCGCCGGCGGTACCTGACGCTGCAGATCGCCTTTGTTGTAATCCTCGAGCAGCGCCAGCAGCGGATCCTGCACATCGGTGGCGTTGGCGGGGTAAAGATCCATCACCAGACGCTCTTTAAAGCCGGCCACCGGCGCAAGGGCAAACAGCTGCGGCTTAACGTTCTGCTTGAGCTCGAAGACCATGCGCACGGTTTGCGGATCAAACTGGCCCACGCGGGCGGACTTAATAAAGGGATCGTCATCGCGGATCTGCCCCCCCATGCCTTTCAGCACCGAGTTCAGATTAACCCCTTCCAGATCCACCACCACCCGTTCCGGATTACTGAGGGCAAACTGCCGGTATTTCAGCACATGATTCGATTCCACCGTGACGCGCGTGTAGGTCGATGCAGGCCAGACGCGAACGGCAACCACCCGCGCGGCGGCGGCCAGCCCAACGGGGCTCACGCTCATTAACCACATGGCGCCCGCGCCCTGCAGCAGACGGCGACGGCTTAATCCAGAGTTGTTTCCCGACATGCCACTCCCAAGCAATAAAACGCATTTATACCCAAAACAAACAGATTGACCAGAAACTTTAACGAAAGGCATATAACCTGTCATCTATAAAAGGGTAAACATTCATTGACACCCTGCGCCGGGTCACATGTTTTTCAGGGCTTAGCCTCAAATTGGGGCTTGCGTTTAACGGCAAAACAGAATAAAAATACAATAATTACGAATAATCATGCATTGAGGGTTTGTCATGGTGAAGGAACGTCGCACTGAACTGGTAGAAGGATTCCGCCATTCTGTTCCCTATATTAATGCCCATCGGGGAAAAACGTTTGTCATCATGCTGGGCGGCGAAGCCATTGAGCATGAAAATTTCTCAAATATTGTCAATGACATAGGGTTATTGCATAGCCTGGGCATTCGCCTGGTGGTGGTCTATGGCGCCCGCCCGCAGATTGACGCTAACCTCGCCGAGCACCATCACGAGCCGGTCTATCATAAGCAGACGCGAGTGACTGACGCCAAAACGCTGGAGCTGGTTAAGCAGGCGGCGGGTATGCTGCAGCTGGAGATCACCGCCCGCCTGTCGATGAGCCTCAACAACACCCCGCTGCAGGGAGCCCATATCAACGTCGTCAGCGGCAACTTTATCATTGCCCAGCCGCTGGGCGTTGATGACGGCGTTGATTATTGCCACAGCGGCCGCATTCGCCGCATTGACGAAGAGGCGATTCATCGCCAGCTCGACAGCGGCGCCATTGTGCTGATGGGGCCGGTCGCGGTGTCGGTTACCGGCGAAAGCTTTAACCTGACTTCGGAAGAGATCGCCACCCAGTTGGCCATCAAGCTGAAAGCAGAGAAAATGATCGGCTTCTGTTCTTCGCAAGGGGTTTACAACCAGGCCGGGGAAATTGTCTCCGAACTGTTCCCCAATGAAGCGCAGGCCCGCGTCGAAGAGCTGGAAGCGGACGAAGATTATAACTCCGGTACCGTGCGCTTCCTGCGCGGGGCCGTGAAGGCCTGCCGCAGCGGCGTGCGGCGCTGCCATCTGATCAGCTATCAGGAAAATGGCGCGCTGCTGCAGGAGCTATTCTCACGCGACGGCATCGGCACCCAGATCGTCATGGAGAGCGCAGAGCAAATCCGTCGGGCGACCATCAACGATATCGGCGGTATTCTCGAGCTGATAAGCCCGCTGGAACAGCAGGGCATCCTGGTGCGCCGCTCCCGCGAGCAGCTGGAGATGGAGATCGACAAATTCACTATTATTCAGCGCGATAACACCACTATCGCCTGCGCCGCCCTCTATCCTTTCCCGGAAGAGAAGATCGGCGAAATGGCCTGCGTGGCGGTGCATCCGGATTACCGGAGCTCGTCGCGGGGAGAGGTGCTGCTGGAGCGCATTGCCGCCCAGGCCAGACAGATGGGGCTGAGCAAGCTGTTTGTGTTAACCACCCGCAGCATCCACTGGTTCCAGGAGCGCGGCTTCACGCCGGTGGATATCGACCTGCTGCCGGAGAGTAAAAAGCAGATGTATAACTATCAGCGCCGGTCGAAGGTGCTGATGGCCGACCTCGCTTAAGCCCTTCTTCGCTGTTGCTAACGGCCCGGGATAAAACGGCGTTTATCGCTCCCCGGGCCTGTCCCCTGCTACGCCTGGCCGGCACGCTGTCTGCGGCTCGCGGGTAGAATTCTGCTTTTCGCGTAGACCCTTTACCTCGCTGGCTCACCGATATGCGCCCAGCCGTCGAGGAGCGTCGTCACGCTACCCATCGCCCAAACGCGGCATCTCAGGGGGCTTTGTGCCCGGCGAAGATCTCCGTCAGGCCGCTTCGCCGCTCGGTTCGCGTCACAATGGCCTGGGAGAGCACCTGCTCGTCGGCATAGAGCGACAACCGCTGTTTCGCGCGGGTGATCGCGGTGTAGACCAGTTCGCGCGTCACCAGCGGGACGCTGCGCGCCGGCAGGATCAGCGCCGCATGGTCGAACTCCGATCCCTGCGATTTATGCACGGTCATCGCCCAGGCGGTATCATGCTCCGGCAGGCGGCTCGGCTGCACCGACTTGATGGCGCCGTCGGGCATCAGGAACCACACCCTCAGCTCGCCGTTGCGCTCCAGCGCTATCCCGATATCGCCATTAAACAGTCCCAGCGCGCTGTCGTTGCGCGCGATCATAATCGGCCGGCCGTCATACCAGCGGGAGTGGCGCGGCAGGGCGATCGCCCGCTGACGGTTGAGCCGCTGCTCCAGCCGCTCATTGACGCCGCTCACGCCGTACGGCCCTTCCCGCAGCGCGCACAGCAGCTGAAATTCGCTGAAGGCGGCCAGCATCGCCTGCGGTTCCGCCCGCTCGCGGCGCAGCTGCAGGTAGCGCTCATAGCCCTGCTGTGCCGCGCCGAGCATGGCTTCGTACTCTTCGGTCGTGCTGAGGGGATGAAGCGCGATATCGTCAAACGGCTGGCGCAGCGTGGCCTTCACCTCCGCGCGCGCGCCAGCGTTCACCGCCCGCGCCAGGCTCCCAATGCCGGAGTGACTGCCGAAGCGATAGCTCTTTTGCAGCAGGCACAAGCTATCTCTCAGCGCGCCAGCGATAGCCCCCTCGCCCGCCGGTACCGGTGAACCGGTCAGCCGGGTCAGCTCCTGCGCCCGCGCGGCGGTATAGCCCGAGCTCGCCCAGGCGCAGATATCCCCCAGCACCGCCCCCGCTTCCACGGAGGCCAGCTGGTCGCGATCGCCGAGAAAAATCACCCGCCCGTGAGCCGGCAGCGCGTCGATGAGCCGCGACATCATCGGCAGGTCGATCATCGAGGCTTCATCCACCACCAGCACGTCCAGATGCAGCGGGTTGCCGGCGTGATAGCGCATGCGCTGGCTGCCGGGCTGGGCGCCCAGCAGACGGTGCAGCGTGCTGGCCTCGGTGGGAATCAACGCTTTCTGCGCGTCGGTCAGCGGCAGTTTTCTCAACGCCGCGCCCAGCGATTCGGTCAGACGCGCCGCCGCTTTCCCCGTCGGCGCCGCCAGGCGAATACGACAGCGCGGACTGTCTTCAATCTGGATTAGCGCCGCCAGAAGTTTGGCCACGGTGGTGGTCTTCCCGGTCCCGGGACCGCCGGAGATCACCGAGATGCGGCGGGTCAGCGCCACCGCTGCGGCCACTTTTTGCCAGTCGGTTTCGCCAGTGGCGGGAAACAGCGCATTTAGCGTTGACGCCAGCCGCGCCTCATCCATCTCCAGCACCCGGTTGGCTTCGTTAAAGAAGCGGGCGACGGTCAGCTCGTTGCGCCACATCCGGTTCAGATAGAGCCGGTCGCCGCATAAGATCATCGGCGCCGGGGCATCGCCGCAGCTCACCGCCGACGAAGCGAGCAGCAGCGCGGGCCAGTCTTCCGGCGCGCCGGCTTCGGCCAGCAGCAGATCGCGGATTTCCCCCGCTTTCCCGCCGAGCGCCTCGTCGCCGCTCAGCCGCGAGAGCGGCAGGCATACGTGCCCCTCGCCGGCGTCCCGGCTCAGCAAGGCCGCCGCCAGCTTGACCGCCGGCGGGTCGTTTTGCGCCACCATCAGAGCAAACTGGACGTCCAGCGGCCGCAGCAGACGCTGCTCCACCGCCGCCAGCAGTAGTTGTTCGAAAGTCATGAGGCCTCCTCCTGAGTTTCTCCGGCAAACAGCTGATCCAGACCGTCAATCAGCGGTCGCACCGGCCGGGTGGTGAAGATCCCCTGCCCCCCCTCCTGCCCGTCCATGCCGCGCAGGAAGAGATAAATCACGCCGCCGAAGTGGCGGTCATAGTCGTAATCGGCCAGCCGGTGGCGCAGATAGCGGTGGAGCGCCAGGCTGTACAGCTGATACTGCAGATCGTAGCGGTGAGCCCGCATCGCCTGCTCCATCGCGGGCCGGGTATAGGCCTCGCGATCTTCCCCCAGCCAGTTCGATTTGTAATCCAGCAGGTAATAGCGGCCTTCATGGCGGAAGACCAGATCGATAAAGCCCTTCAGCATGCCGCGCACCTGACGGAAATCCAGCGGCGGCGTGTCGGCGGAAAGGGGATCGTACTGGCGGATAAGCGCGTCAAGGCGCTCCGCCGTCAGCAGCTGGGCGATGGGCAGGTAAAATGCCATCTCCACCTGTTTATCCCGCGCCGCCAGCTGATTGAGCGCGATATCCGGCCCCGGCAGACGGGTCTTCAGCACGCCCCCCAGCCAGTCGGTCAGCACCGGCGCCCACTGCGCGTCAAACCCGCTCAGCTGCAGTTTCTCCGCCATCCACCCGTCCGGCACCGGCTGGGTAAAGTCCAGCTCCTCAAACAGACTGTGCAGGAAGGTTCCCGGCGCGGCGCCGCGCGGAAACTGGTGCGGGGTCAGCTGCGGATCTTCCACGACTTCGCCGACGCCGGCGGCATCGACATCCAGACGCGGCAGCAGATCCTGTCCGCCGCTGAAACCATGCTGCTGCAGCCCGGAATAGCTGGTCACCCGCCAGTCGTCGGCGATGCGGCGCTGCAGCTCGCGCGCCGACAGCGGGGGAATGCTCGCCGCCGGCGCCTGCCACGGGGTCAGATCCAGCTCGCCAGGTCTCTGTAATGCAATATCGCCATGGCAGAGGTCCGCTAAACGCGCGGCCAGCCCGGCGGCATCCATGGCTTCGCCCGCCTGCAGCAGCCGCCCAAGGGCGCTCAGATGAAAATCGCTGTTGCCGGACTTTCGACTGCTGAGGGGCGCCACGCCAAGGCTGCAGTGCCAGACCGCGCGGGTCAGGGCGACGTACAGCAGGCGCAGATCTTCCGCCAGCCGTTCCGCCTCCGCCAGCTCGAGGCTGGCCTCATCCTGGCCCAGATCCAGCACCGCCGCGAACGTCTCGCGATCGTGATAGAACGCCTGGTCCTGTTTGCGAAACCGGGCGATAAACGGCAGCCAGACCAGGGGATATTCCAGTCCTTTTGACTTGTGAATAGTGACGATTTGCACGAGGTGCTTATCGCTTTCGAGACGCATCTGCTGGCTGGCGGCGTTGCTGTCCGGCTCGGCGATATGCTGCGTCAGCCAGCGCACCAGGGCATGCTCGCTTTCCAGCTGGCTGGCCGCCTCCTGCAGCAATTCGCTGATGTGCAGTATGTCGGTTAAGCGCCGCTCGCCGCCCCGGGTCGCCAGCAGGTTCTCGGCGATGTGCCGGGCCGTCATCAGCGCCCGCAGCATCGGCATCACCCCGCGCTGACGCCAGATCTGGCGGTATTCGCTGAACTCCTCCACCAGCGCGTCCCACGCCTGCTCATCCTGGTTGAGGTTTTCAATATCCAGCGCGGTCAGGCCAAACATTGAGGTCGCCAACGCGCTGCGCAGGGTATTTTCCCGCTCCGGGGACAACACCGCCTGCAACAGCCAGAGCAGCTCCTGGGCCTCCAGCGTCTCAAAAACGCTGTCGCGGTTGGAGAGGTAGACCGAGGGGATGCCCAGCGTCTGGAGCGCTTCACGCACCTGCGCCGCCTCCAGCCGGTTGCGCACCAGCACGGTAATATCCGAAGCCTGCACCGGGCGCGAGGTTTCCCCACGCCACAGCCGTGCGCGCCCCTGCTGACCGGCGCTCAGCCAGTCGCGGATCTGCGTGGCGCAGAGCTGGGCCATAAACGTCTGATAATCGCCGGCGCCAACGGTGTCGCCGGGCATCAGCCAGACGTTCATCGCCGGGACATCCGCTGCGTCAACGGTAAAGCGCAGCCCCTGGTTCTTCGCCGCCGACTTCACCGGCAGGAACGGTATCTCGCGAAACATGAAGGGGTTATCGCTGAGGCTGAACAGCCGGTTAACGCTGCCCACCATGCCAGGGGAGGAGCGCCAGTTGGTGTCAAGCGTGTAGTGCGCGGCAACGTCGCCGCGCGCTTTCATATAGGTAAAGATATCGGCGCCGCGAAAAGCGTAGATGGCCTGCTTCGGATCGCCGATCAGCAACAGCGCCGTCTCCGGACGCTGGCGCCAGATACGGCGGAAAATCCGGTACTGCTGGGGGTCGGTATCCTGAAACTCATCGATCATCGCCACCGGAAAACGCTGGCGAATGGCGCTGGCCAGCGCCTCGCCGCTGTCGCCGCGCAGCGCCTCGTCAAGCCGGCTGAGCATGTCGTCAAACCCCAGCTCGCCGCGGCGGCGCTTTTCGCGCGCGACCGCATCACGGATCTCGACCATCGCTCTCGCCAGCACCAGATCGGTGAGCGTCAGCGACGAGGCCAGCAGCGATTCGACGGCGCTAAACAGAGGATGCACGGGCGGTTCGCCACCGGCTTTGGTACGCTCAAGCAGAAACGACTGGGCAAATTTCTCCAGCGCGTCGGGCAACTGATAGCTCAACGTCTCTTCCTGCGCCCAGGCGGTCACTTTCTCAAGCCATTTGCCCTGGTTGCCGCGATTGAACTTCCGCCGGTCAAGGCCGGAATCTTCAAGCACGCCTTCGATCTCCCCCACCTGCTCGCGCCACTGCTGCTTGAGCGAGTCAATGCGGCCGATGATTTGCTGATGGCGTTCGGCCAGCGTCTCGTCGGCGGCTGGCGGCGACTTGAGCTGCGGCGCTTCGCCCTGCAGCCAGCGGTCAAGGGACTTCAGCAGGTCGCGCGGCCCTTTCCAGACGTCATGGATCACCGCCGCGATATCGCGGGTCAGTGGATAACAGTGACGGCGCCAGAAGTCGGCGCAGGCCTGATAGCGCAGGCGGGATTCATCCTCGATCAGCTGCTGCTCGAACAGCATGCCCGACTCGAAGGCGTTAAGGCTCAGCATCCGCTGGCAAAAACCGTGGATGGTGAACACCGCCGCCTCGTCCATCTGCCGTTCGGCCAACAGCAGGGTCTTCGCGGCATCGTCTTTATCGGCGATCTCCGCCAGCAGCGCGCTGTAGAGCGGGTTGTCGGATTCACCGCGCATACAGGCGATGCGCAGTTCATGGATGTTGCTGCGGATACGTCCGCGCAGCTCTTCGGTCGCCGCCTCGGTAAAGGTCACCACCAGCAGCTCTTCAACGCTGATGGCGCGGGGATAGGCGGCCTCGCCGCCCAGCCCCAGCAGCAGCCGCAGATACAGCGCGGCGATGGTAAAGGTTTTTCCGGTGCCCGCAGAGGCTTCTATCAGGCGCTCGCCCCTCAAGGGCAAGCGCAGGGGATCCAAAGACTCAGCGGTGTCGGTCATTCATTCTCTCGCATCAGGGGTAAGGATTGCTGCAATGCGCTGACGTTTTCCCACACTTTGCCGCCTGCCGGCTGGGCGTAGTCCGCTTTGCCATTCTGGCTACCGGAAATCTGGGACAATATCGTCATGCCCTGCGGATCCACCACCGTCTGATGGAAGAAATCGGCAAGTTTTTGCGGCGTCAGCAGTTTAATCTGAGCCACTACTTTATCACGTGAATCAAAACGCATATTACCGCGATCGAAATCTTTGCTCAGTTTCGATGCCTCTTCGCCCAGCGTCTGCGGCGCCTGCAGCATCTGGCTTATCACCGCCTGCTGGAGCTGGGCAAACTCTTCCGGCTTCATCGCCCGCAGCTTCGCCTCCGCGGTGGGGAAGAAGGCCTGGAACCGCTGCCAGAGGAAAGCCGGCTGCTTATCGCTACTCTGCAGCAGGAAGCCCATGCCCCACTGGCGCCCCACGTTCATCGGGAAGGCAAAGACCGCGTAGCCGAGCTGCTCTTCGGTGCGCAGCTGGTTGTAGAACCACGGCTGAATAATCTGTCCCAGCAGGGTGCTGGCGGCGGTGCTGCTGAACTCATCCACGTTGGGCGGCGCAAACACCGCGGCCAGCGCGGAGTCGGTGCTGTTGCCCGCTTTGTTGAAGATCGCCAGCTGCTGCCGGTTCACCACCACGTCTTTATTGCGGCACCATTCGTTGCCGTCAGCGCCCAGCTGCTGCTGGATCTGGCGAGCCAGCGTCGTGGCGGCATCGGCGGACATATTGCCGATCACCATCAGTTCAGGGCGCCCCTTGGTTTTCAGGTTGGCGCGGTAGTCGAGCACTTCCTGCAAGGTGATGGAAGGCAACAGCGCCCGGCGTACTTCGCGCTGGAAATACGGTACCTGGGAGACCATCTGGATCGGCATTATCGCCTGATCGTAGGCTTTGCCCTTCTCAGCGGAGTCCATCATTTGCGCATACCAGGATTTGGCCTGCTCCAGCTGCTCCTCGGTCGGCGTATAGCTGAAGTATCCCTGCAGCAGGTCGCTGAACAGCGCCGGCAGGTGCTGGGTGTAGCCGTTGGCATTGACCATTAACCCGTTATTGGCGCCGGTGGAGAACGAAATGCCGCCGACCGCCGCCTGGTTACTGAGCTGATCGAGGGCGATGCCGGCGAGATAATCGTTGAGGGCAAACATCACCTGCCGGCGAGCGCTGTCCATCGCCTGGGGATTACGCAGCACAAGAGAGATATCCGCCTTCGGCTCGCTGGCGAAATACTGGCTCGGGGCATAAACCACCCGCAGGGTCGGCTCATCGAGGATCAGCTGAGGGTGCGGCCAGGCTTTATCGCTTTTGATGAGGGTGAAATCATCCGGAATATAGGGGTTGAGCGCCGGCAGCTGCAGCTTGATCGCCTGCGCTTTTTGCTGCCAGTCAGCGAACGTCTGCTCGCCGATCTTATCCACCTGATACGGCGCATCGACAAAATAAGCGGTCTTGTTATGCGGTTCCTGCGGGCTGATATACCAGATGCGCGCGTTCTGCGGAGTCATCATCGCCAGCCGGTCTTTGATCGCCTGCGGGTCGTAGCGATCGGCAATGTTGACCACGTCCAGCGCATGCTCGACCGGCACCCGGATCATGGTATCTGCCAGCCATTCCACGTAATCCATGTCGCGGTTGATCGACGGATAGCGGAAATCCAGCGCCAGCACATGCGCCAACTCGTCAAAGTAACGTTTGTCGACACCCTGAGTACGCAGGAGGTTGAGGTAGCTGAATATGGCCGCCGTCACTTCGTCGCGGTGCGCCAGGCCTTTATCGGTGAGGGTGGCAGAGATCGCCAGCACGCCGCTGTTGCCGTTCACCACCGGATCAGAATCCGCGCGGATACCTTCCGCCAGTCCCTGCTTTTGCAGCCAGTCGGAGAGCGTCCCCGGGCTGCGGTTGCCGATCAGGTAAGTGACCAGTTCATCCGTTTTGCTGCGGAAACGATCGCTGTTGTTGTCGATGCGAAACTCGACGCGCAGCACTTTACGCGGCATCGCCGGCACATAGTGAATAATAATGCCTTTTTGCGCATCGGTTACCACCGGGACGCTTATTTCCGGCCTGCTGATGTGACGATTCGGCACGCGGCCAAAGGTGTCAGCGGCCATGCGCGCCAGCTCCGGCAACGGCTTGTTGCTGTAGATCACCGCTTTCATCAGGTTGGCGGAGTACCAGCTATCGCGGAAGGTGTGCAGCGCATCAAGAACCGGGTTGCCAGGCTTATCGCTGAGCGTCTCGAGGTTGCCGCCAGAGAAGTGGGCCGCCGGGTGAGCCGGGTTAATGGTTTCTGCGCTGACCTGGGCCATGCGCATCCCGTCTCGCGTCCGGGCCATCGTCAGCTCGGCGTTGACCGCGTTACGTTCGCGGTCGGCATATTTTTTATCCAGCAGCGGCGCAGCGATGGCGTCGGCCAGCCGGTCTACGGCCCCGTCCAGCGCATCATTCTCCACTTCGAGATAGAACGCGGTGCGGTAGGGCGCGGTGCTGGCGTTATGGCTGCCGCCATGCAGCTTAAGAAACTCTGCAAGGCTGTCAGGCTGGGGATATTTTTGCGACCCCATCAGCGTCATATGTTCCAGAAAATGCGCCAGCCCCTGATGATCGGCCGGATCCTGCAGGGATCCCACCGGCACCACCAGCGCCGACAGCGATTTCACCGCCTGCGGATCGGAAACCAGCAGCACGACCATGTCGTTATCAAGACGGATCGCCTGATACTGACGCGTATCTTTTTCGCTTTTGCGGATCGTCTCCTGAACAGGCTGCCATCCGGTGTCGGCTTGACTCAACGGCGCCCAGAGGGCGGCCAGCACTACAAAAACCTTGAACCATAAACTGCGGGGCATTCACGAACCTCATCATTAACAAACTTGCGCTGCACGGCGTGCAGCCTTTTATGTCCATCAGTCCGTGATACGTTGCGCATAATAAATGAACCGCCATTCACTGCGCAATTTTTATACTATTTAAATTTGTGTGGACTGATGGTAACGATATAGCGGTAACAGATAACGCTGCGTCTGGGCAATGATTTCTTCGTAATGCGCCGGCTCCAGCGAACGCCACAGGCGTTGATACCAGATATCGGCGCCCTCCCCGCTGACCACCATGTTACCTTCGTAGGTCTGCAGGAATTTGCTCCGCGCTTTCTGCTGCGTCTCTTCGTCCATTACGATGACATCCTTTTCGGCGTCATAACAGGCTTTCAGCCAGGCGCCACCGCTTTCCGGCAGCAGCAGCAGCGGCTGCGACATCCCCAGCAAATAGCCATCCACCAGCTCATTAAGGTACGCCTGCGCCTCGGCGGGCGCCAGCGGCGGAAAACGCCACTCTCCCTCTTTACGCACAAACAGCCGGCTCTCGCCGGTGCCGCCGCTGGCACAGTAGACAAGGTGTTCCAGCCAAAGTTGCATCCCCTGGGAGACGCTCAGCAGCGAAGGCCGCCAGCGCAGCAGCCCGTCCGGCTGCACCTGCTGCAGCCAGCCGGTCAGATTTACGCCGCCGCACTGGAGATCGATCTCCATGCTCTGCGCCTGCTGGCGCTCGGCTTTCACCCGCTCGGCCAGGGCCTGCATCTCCAGACGCTGCGTCTCCCACACCAGCTCGCCAAAGGCGCCATACGGCAGCTCGCCGGCGGCGCGGAAGCGGCGGAACATGGCCGAGGCGTCCTGTTCCTCGATAAGGGTATTGAGCAGTTGCTGGTTCAGTTGATAACGGCTCAGCCCTTCCAGGGTGAAGGGCTCGTCATCGGGAATATCATCCTCTTCCGCACGGAAATTGACCCGCAGACGCTGCTGAAAGAACGCGCGAACCGGGTGCTGCCAGAAGCGCAGGAGCTGCTCGAACGGCAGGCTGTCTATCGGCGGCGGGGTAAGCGGTTGAATGAAGTCGCTATGCGCCTCACCCTGCTGGCCGGCGGCAGCCAGCCATTCCCGGGCGTAGCTCTTGTTCTCGTCCTCCTGGAAATTGGCGATGTCGAACGGCATGCGGGTATGCAGGTGAGTGATGTGGGCTTTAACCCGCGCCTCGCTGGTGTCGCAATCAAGCTCCTCGTCGCCGGCGAGACAGTGGCTCTGGCCGATGTAATCCACCAGCTCCTGCACCAGCACCGAGGGAAAGCGCTCGCTGTTGTCCTGGATAGAACGGCCGATGTAGCTGATATACAGCGTCTGTTCGGCGGACATCAGCGCCTCAAGGAACAGGTAGCGGTCATCATCGCGCCGGCTGCGGTCGCCGCGCTGCGGCTTCTGGCTCATTAAATCAAAGCCCAGCGGCGGCAGCGTTCGCGGATAAACCCCATCGTTCATCCCCAGCAGGCAAACCACTTTGAAAGGAATAGAGCGCATCGGCATCAGGGTGCAGATGTTGACCGGGCCGGCGAGAAAGCGCTGGCTGATCCGTTGTTGATCGAGGCGCTGGGCCAGCTCATCGCGCAGCAGCGTCAACGGCACCTGGTCGCCATACTGCGCCTCCAGACCGCTATCAATCACCGCCAGCCACTGCTGCTCAATCAGCGCCAGCGCCGCTTCGGTCTCGCTGTCCGGCAGGAAAAAGTCATTCAGCAGATCGCGACAGACCGGCAGCCACTCCGCCAGCGGCCGCTGCTGGGCGAGACCGCGTCGCCACAGGTTAAGCTGCATCAGCAGCGATGCGAGGTTACCCACCAGTTCGGCGATCAAACCACTGGATTCGTCATAGGGCAGCACCGACTGCCATTCGCCCTCCCGGCTGTCCATCGCGTAGCCCAGCAGCATGCGGGTAAGGCCGAACCGCCAGGTGTGTTGGCCGGTCGCCGGCAGGTCAAGCTCACGGACGTTGTCGTCATCCATTCCCCAGCGGACCCCGGACTCGTTGACCCACTGGCGCAGGTAGCGCAGCCCCTCTTCGTTGATGTTAAAGCGCGCCGCCAGCACCGGCACGTCCAGCAGCGCCAGCACATCTTCGCTGGCGAAGCGGCTGTCGGGCAGCGAGAGCAGCGTGATAAACGCCTGCAGCACCGGGTGCGACTCCCGGGCGCGGCGGTCGGAGATCGCCCACGGCAGCCAGCGGTCGCCGCTGGCGGCACCAAACACCGCCTGTATATAGGGGCTGTAGCTATCGATATCCGCCACCATGACGATGATATCCCGCGGCGTGAGCGTCGGATCCGCCTCCAGCATCGCCAGCAGCCGATCGTGCAGAACCTCCACCTCACGCTGCGGACTGTGGCAGACGTGAATGCTCAGGCTGCGGTCGTCCTGCGCCAGCGGACGTTTGTCGCGACTGTGAGCGAACGCCTCTGCGCTCTGCCCGGCCACCGCCGCGTTGCGCAGTTCGAGGATATCCGACTGCAGGTTATGCAACAGGTTATCAGGAACGATATCGACAAAGGCGTCCAGCTCCTCATAGCGCTCCAGCCCCGCCAGCAGGTAGATATAGTCGCGCCCCAGCTTGCCCCAGGAGGCGAGCAGCGGGTTGCCGACATCCTGCTCCCCGGCGTCATTAAACAGCCCTGGCGCCTGCCCGGCGTCGCGGAACAGGGGCAGCGCGCGCGCCTCGCGGTGATGGCGTCGCTGACGCGACAGTAGCTTCGCCAGAAACGCCGGATCTTTAATATCTCCCCAGTAGTAGCGGCAGGGGTTGGTGAACAGCACATAGACATCGACATGCTTACCCAGCGCCTGCAGCGCCTGCAGGTAGACCGGCGGCAGCGCGGAAATTCCACAAATAAAGACGCGCGACGGCAGCCCGGCGGGCGGTTCATCCACCTTTTCCAGGGCGCTGATAAAGCGCTGATAGAGATTGGCGCGGTGCCACTGCGGCTGACCGAGCTCGGCGGTATAGCGCACCAGCGCTTTCCACAGCGGCGCCTGCCACTGCTGGGCGTCGCCGAGGCCGTCAACCCGCTGGTCGGCCTCCCAGCGCATCAGCCATTCCGGGCGATAGACCAGATACTGGTCATAGAGGTCCGCTACCCGGGCGGCCAGCTGAAACAGCTTGCGTTTGTCGCCGTCATCGCTCAGATACTGGCGCAGCAGGATAAAATCGTCTTCTTCCAGGTGCTGCGGCAGGAGAGTCATCAGCTTCCAGCTCATGCTCTGCTTGCTGAAGGCGCTTTCGCCAGGGATATCTTTCAGGACGCGCACGAACATATCCCAGATAAAGCTCGCCGGCAGCGGAAACTCGATGTTGGCGGCAATTCCGAAGCGCGAGGCCAGGGTCATCTGCAGCCACTGCGCCATACCGGTACTCTGCACCAGCACCATTTCAGCCTGAAAAGGGTCATCCAGCCGCTGGCGCTCGACGATAAACTCCATCAACGCCTCGAGAACATCCAGCCGGTTTGAGTGGTATACCCTTAACATAATTGCTCCTGACTACTGGCTGACCGGGCAATGCAGCCGGGTCATCTGCGCCCGCTTTGCAACGGGCATACTGATCGTTACCGTGATGCTGACACATCTTTGCGTCGATGTCTGCATACGGCTTACCTGCTCGCCTGCCGGCGGAGGCGGCGCGGAGAGCTGGCTATAGCGCCAGGCGTCGCGCCATAGCTGACGCGTCTGGTTCAGCTGGTGGACCCCTTGCGCCATTCCGCGCTGATAGCCGCCCAGCGCGGCGACCGTCAGCACCATCAGCGCCATCGCCAGCACGGTCTCCGGCAGGCTAAAACCCCGCTGGCGCTTCATGGCATTTGACATAAGCTCACCTCCCTGAGCGGGCAAAAATCGCTCCAGCCATGGGCGGAGAAACGCACCTGCCCGCCGCGCACCTCGCCGGACTGCCAGACCTGCACCTCGCCGCTGGCGCTGCTGAGCAGCAGCGAACCGTCGTCGAAGATGCGCAGACAGGCGCGCCAGCCCTGCTGCGCCTGCTCGCGGCAGGCCAGCGGCGCCTGTGTCGACCAGGCCTGCTGTTTTCCCCACTGTAGCGCCGAATGGGCCACAGCCGTATCGCGGATCGCCTGCGTTTCGCTGGCGGTTTGCGCCAGCAGCGCCCGCTGCTGCAGGTTAAGCCCCTCAAGCAGCAGGCTACCGAGAGTCAGCAACAGGAGCACCATCAGCAGCGACGACATTCCACGCTGGCGGATCACAGGTTATACCCCGTCACCCGCTGCTCCACCTCGGCCTCCAGACCCGCCTGCCGGGCAGAGCGCGCCGCCAGCGTCACGATCAGCTCCGGCGCGAAGCCCTCGGTCAGCAGACGCTGCGCCGCAAAGCGCGTCACCACGATAGCGGCCGGATTGGTGATTTTCTCCCATCCGCTGCCGCGGCAGTCGCTGGCTCCGCGCAAAGTCTCCAGCGCGCCGTCGCGCAGGCGAAAGCCGGTGCTCTCCGCCGCTGCCGCAGGGGAGGTTTCCCATGTCCCATTGCTGTTCGCGTCCCAGCGCACAATCAGGCACTCGCCGTCGGCGGCAAGCTCCAGTCCGGCTCCGCCGCACGCTCCCCGGCAGTATCCGGCGCGCTGCAGATGTTTACCCACGGCATGCACCCGCTGCCACAGTTCGTTCTCCAGGGCCAGCTGTTCGCCCTGGCGCAGAATATGGCGCTGCAGGGCGGGTAGAAAGCGGCAGGCGCCAATCAGCAGCAGCGAGCCTATCGCCATGGCGATAAGCGCCTCCGCAAGGGAAAACCCGCGGCGGCTCACTGGCACCCTCCCGCGCTGTCGCTGCGGCATAAACGAATCCGCCCCCAGTGTGAAATCACAATGCTCCAGCTGCCGGCCTCGCTCTGCAGCCGCAGATTCCCCGCCCAGGCGGTGCTGCGCAGTCCGTAGAATCCCAGGCCAGGCGTGACGCCTGCCAGCGAGATCCCCGGCCAGCGCGGGCGCAGCGTTAAGGTCGACGCGGAGGCGCACGCCGGCGCCTCCGCCTGCGCACTCAGGCACCAGCCCTCTTCATCCTGGCCGACGCGAAGCACGCGGTCCCGGTTGTAGGCGTTGGCGTCATCGCGCAGGAAGACCAGGAAATCCCGCACCTGGACGGCGGTTTGCCACAGTCGTTGCTGCTGCTGCCAGCGCTGCCAGCCGTACAGGCCGCCGACGCTGAGGATCATCATTAACGTCAGCGTCACCAGGGTTTCCATCAGGGTATAGCCATGTTCTCTGTTCATGGCGCAGAGTATGCCGCGGCGGTTAGCCCTGGCGCGACGACGGAAAATAGCTTTCCCGGCCAGACACGCAAAAAAGGTTTGTATGATCAACAGCAGAACATTTTTTTGCGAGCCTCTTTCCAACATTCCCGCCCACAACCGCCTGTGGCCAGGGGCGGGATGAAGCGTTCCTATCCTAATGGCGACGAGGGCTGCCACCCCATTCAGGTGGTGAAAACGGCATAAAAAAACCGGCGCCATTGGACGCCGGTTGGTCATATCTGCAGAGGGAGTTAAATCGCCACTGGCGCTTTGATTCCCGGGTGCGGATCGTAACCTTCAATCTCGAAGTCTTCAAAGCGGTAGTCGAAGATCGACGCGGGCTTGCGTTTGATGACCAGCTTCGGCAACGGACGCGGTTCGCGGCTCAGCTGCAGATTGGTCTGCTCGAGATGGTTGCTGTACAGATGGGTATCGCCACCGGTCCAGACGAAATCGCCGACCTGCAGATCGCACTGCTGCGCCACCATATGCACCAGCAGCGCGTAGCTGGCGATGTTGAACGGCAGGCCGAGGAAGACGTCGCAGGAGCGCTGATACAGCTGGCAGGAGAGCTTGCCGTCGGCGACATAGAACTGGAAGAAGGCGTGGCACGGCGCCAGGGCCATCTTATCCAGCTCGCCGACGTTCCACGCCGAAACGATGATCCGGCGGGAGTCCGGGTCGTTTTTCAGCTGGTCCATCACCGTGCTGATCTGGTCGATATGACGACCGTCCGGCGCAGGCCAGGAACGCCACTGTTTGCCGTAAACCGGCCCCAGGTCGCCATTTTCATCTGCCCACTCGTCCCAGATGGTGACGTTGTTGTCGTGCAGATAGGCGATGTTGGTGTCACCCTGCAGGAACCACAGCAGTTCATGGATGATGGAGCGTAAATGACAGCGCTTGGTAGTCACCAGCGGGAAGCCTTCCTGCAGGTTAAAACGCATCTGATGGCCGAAAATAGAGATCGTGCCAGTGCCGGTGCGGTCATTTTTTGGCGTGCCCTCGGCGAGCACTTTCTGCATCAAATCAAGATACTGTTTCATGGTTCCTCAAGAATTCAGTTGCTGCGGACGGTGGCGGTAAGCCCAAACCATCATGATGATACCCGCAAGCACCATCGGGATCGAAAGAATCTGCCCCATGCTGATGTACTGCACCCAGCCGCCGGTGAACTGTGCGTCGGGCTGGCGGAAGAATTCCACGATAATGCGGAACAGGCCGTAGCCAATCAGGAACAGGCCGGAAACGGAACCGGTCGGGCGCGGTTTACGGATAAACAGGTTCAGGATCAGGAACAGCACCACGCCTTCCAGCGCCAGCTCGTACAGCTGCGACGCGTGGCGCGGCAGCGCGCCATAGGTATCAAACAGCGATTGCCATTCCGGGTGGGTCGGCAGCAGCGCCAGGTCTTCAGCACGGGAGCCCGGGAAAATCATCGTGTAGTGGAAGCTCGGGTCCACGCGGCCCCACAGCTCGCCGTTGATAAAGTTGCCCAGACGCCCGGCGCCAAGGCCAAACGGGATCAGCGGCGCGATAAAATCGGAGACCTGGAAGAAGGTCCGTTTGGTGCGTCTGGCGAAGATAATCATCACCAGGATCACGCCGATCAGGCCGCCGTGGAACGACATGCCGCCGTCCCAGACGCGGAACAGATACAACGGATCGGCAAGAAAGACCGGCAGGTTGTAGAACAGCACGTAGCCGATACGGCCGCCCAGGAAGACGCCGAGGAAGCCCGCGTAAAGCAGGTTTTCCACTTCATTTTTCGTCCAGCCGCTGCCCGGACGATTCGCCCGACGGGTGGCCAGCCACATCGCAAAGACAAAGCCCACAAGGTACATTAAACCGTACCAGTGGAGGGAGACCGGGCCTAGAGAAAAAATGACCGGATCGAACTCCGGAAAATGCAGGTAGCCACTATTCATCTGTCACCATAAAGACTTGTTATTCCGCCGAAAGTGGACAGCGGTGATGATCCATGCCCGATTAAAACGGGCACGCCGAAGGAGGCGAATCATAGCATAAGCCTGGGGTGCGATCCGCGCCGGCGTGTAAAAGATATGTATACGGATGCTAATAGAATGCCGTTTTCCCGGTGGTATCCTATTTTGCCGGAGGGTGCGAACAGAGGATTCCCGGGTTACGGCTTACGCCTCACCCGGGCTACCGCTACCGCCCGCCGCGGATCAGGCCGCCGAGACCGCGCCGCTCCATAAAGGCCGCCACCTGATGGCGCACCTCGGCGGTCATCTGGGCTTCGAGGCTGCGACGCGACAGCTCCTGCGCCTCTTCGATATCGATGCGGCGCAGCAGATATTTCACCCTCGCCACCGAGCGGCCGTTCATCGACAGATGGCGATAACCGAGACCGATGAGGATCGTCACGCACATCGGGTCGCCTGCCATCTCGCCGCACAGTCGCAGATCGATGCCAAAGCGCTCCGCGTCATGGGCGATCATCGCCAGCGCCCGCAATACCGCAGGATGCAGGCTGTCATACATGCTGGCGACCCGGGTATTGTTACGGTCGACGGCAAGCAGGTACTGGGTCAGGTCGTTCGTGCCTACCGAGATAAAATCGATCCGGCTGGCCAGCTGCGGCAGCATAAAGACCATCGACGGCACCTCCAGCATCACCCCCAGACGCGGACGCGGGATGGCGTAGCCGATCATCTCTTCCACTTCCCGGCTGGCGCGGTCGATCAGCCGACGGGCCTCATCGACCTCTTCCAGACTGGTCACCATCGGCAGCAAAATGCTGAGGTTGCCGGTGGCGGCGTTGGCGCGCAGCATCGCCCGCACCTGGATCAAAAAGATCTCCGGCTGATCGAGGGTGATGCGGATCCCGCGCCAGCCAAGGCACGGGTTTTCTTCACTGATCGGCATGTACGGCAGCTGTTTATCCGCGCCGATGTCCAGAGTACGCAGGGTCACCGGTTTGCTGTTAAACATCTGCAGCATGCCCTGATACTGGGCGACCTGCTCCTCTTCTGAGGGGAAGCCGCTCTGCAGCATAAAAGGAATTTCGGTACGGTACAGACCAATACCGTCAACAAAGCTGCCGAGCTTCTCTTCGTGCTCCGGGCTTAAGCCGGCGTTGAGCATGACTTTCACCCGTTCGCCGCTTTTCAGCTCCGATGCGCGCTGGAGATCGTCCTCCGCCAGGCGGCTGAGCTCGTTCTCTTCGCTGATAAGCCGCTGATATTCCTGCAACAGAACAGGTTCAGGATCCACCAGCAGCTCACCGCGATAGCCATCGACAATCAGCGTATGGCCATGCAGCAGCGAGGGCTGAATATCGGCGCCCATCACCGTTGGGATGCCAAGGGCCCGCACCATAATGGCGGCATGGGAGTTGGCAGCGCCATCGCGCACCACCACGCCGGCCAGACGATCCTGCGGCACCTCGGCGAGGGTGGTGGCCGACAGCTCGTCCGCCACGAGGATAATGCGCGCCGGCCAGGTGTTAGGTCCCTGAATACTGTCGTCGAGATGGAACAGCAGACGCTGACCCAGCGTGCGCAGGTCGCCGGCCCGCTCTTTCAGATAGCCGTCGCTCAGCGCGGCAAACTGTTCGGCGAACTTCTCGATGATCTTTTTGACCGCCCACTCGGCGACGGCGCCTTTGTCGACTTCGGCAAAGAGCTCGCGACGCAGGCGGGCGTCGGAGAGCAGGTGCGAGTAGAGATCGAAGATCGCCGCCGTCTCTTTTTGCGCGCCGGCGGCGTAGCGTTTGCTGTAGCGACGAAACTCGTTGGCCGCTTCTTCCAGCGCGCCGGTCAGGCGTTCACGTTCCGAGGCGGTGTCCAGCGTCGAGGCTTCATACACCTGCTCCATCAGCGGCAGGCTGACGTCCATCCAGCCCTCGGCGATCGCCACCCCGGAAGAGGCCGGCAGAGCGCGAATGCGCGTCTGACGATACTGACCGAACAGGGCGTTCAGCTGGGACTGGGAGAGGATCGCCGCCATCTGGGTGGCGAGGGTGACGAGGAAAGACTCTTCGCTTTCATCAAACTGGCGCAGCTCACGCTGCTGGACCACCAGCACGCCCAACAGCTGGCGGCGCTGGATGATCGGCACGCCAAGGAAGGCGCGGAAGCGGTCCTCTTTGACGGCGGGAATATACTTGAAGCTGGGGTGTTTTTGCGCATCGGCGAGGTTGATGGGCTCCGCCAGGCGGCCAACCAGCCCCACCAGGCCTTCATCGAACGCCAGCGCAACGGTGCGCCCGCGAGGTTTTTTTAACCCGCGGGTAGCCATCAGGTAATAGCAGCGTCGATCATTGTCAGCCAGGTAAACCGAGCAGACTTCCGTCTCCATCGCCTGGCAGACATCCGTCACCAGAATATCCAGCGCCTCGTTTAAACGCGGCGCACTCGCGACCTTCTCGACTATTTCTCGCAACCGAGTGAGCATAATGTGCGTGGCTTAACCTCTTTTACGTCGATAAGCAGGCGCGCTTTGCGGCTTAGGTGCGCTCTCCGCCAGCGACATAGTGACGCTGGCGAACTCTTTCATCACCCGGCGGTAGACGTCGCGTTTGAACGACACCACCTGACGCACCGGGTACCAGTAACTCACCCAGCGCCAGCCATCAAATTCAGGTGTGCTGCTGGTTTGCATATTGATGTCCGCGTCGTTACCGATCAACTGCAAAAGAAACCACTTTTGTTTCTGGCCGATACAAACCGGCTTTGTGTCCCAACGCACCAAACGTTTAGGCAACTTGTAACGCAGCCAGTTACGGGTTGAGGCAAGGATCCGCACATCTTTACGGCTTAACCCGACCTCTTCAAACAATTCCCGATACATCGCCTGCTCTGCGGATTCTCCTGGATTTATGCCCCCTTGCGGGAACTGCCACGAGTGCTGACCATAGCGTCGGGCCCACATGACCTGGCCCTGACGATTACAGATTACAATACCGACATTTGGGCGGTAGCCATCGTCATCAATCACCGGACTACCTCAAGATAAGCTTCAATGTGAATGATTGTTTCACACTCGTCGGAAACGGTAAACCACTCTGTTCGCACACTGAGAACGGATAACATTTGAATAACTCACAGTAATTGCCAGAGTTATAAACAGCGAAAGCGCCCGACGTCCGATTTTATTCACTTTTTCTGTGGATAGAGTTGTGAAGAAGTACGGAATTAACCCGGGAAAACCCGGAGTAATCTGAACATCGCACTGCTAGCACCTTATAATAATGATAGCATATTCATTAAGTTAGAATATATTCCTTTCACTTATTACAGCATAACGTGACGATCATCACACATGCGATCCGCCGACTGATGAAAGATCGAGCAATGTCGATTTTATCCACAGATTACGCGCAGGTCGCGGGCATATTTTCTCTAAAAATTCGATTTTCGTCGCACGTCAAGGCTGTAAATCGAACCAGTAGTGGGGCTTTTCCCCAGTTATCCCACTTTTCTGTGGATAACATGGTGTAAGATCCTGTTTATTGTCAGTGACCAGTTCTGGAAAACCTGTTTTCATGGTTTTCACCTGCCGCGTAATGACCTTAAAAAATCATATAAATCATGGGATTGGTATAGTTACTCAGAAAACGATAAACTCTATCCACAACGCGCAAAATTAGCGCTCATTTTTTAACCAAAGGTGTCGCCCTATGCCCGCTATCGCTCCGCTCTCCTCTCCGCCGCAAAGTCAGGAACAGCTGTTGGCCCAGGCCCGCCAGCTGGCCGGCTATACGCTGGGTGAGCTGGCGGCGCTGGCCGGGATCCCCATTCCCCGCGATCTGAAACGTGATAAAGGCTGGACGGGCATCCTGCTGGAGCTGTGGCTGGGGGCCAGCGCGGGCAGTAAACCCGAGCAGGATTTCGCCGCGCTGGGGGTGGAGCTCAAAACGATCCCTATCGACAGCCGGGGCCGTCCGCTGGAGACCACTTTTGTCTGCGTCGCCCCGTTAACTGGCAATAGCGGCGTCACCTGGGAGAGCAGCCATGTGCGGCATAAGCTGCAGCGAGTCCTGTGGATCCCAGTGGAGGGAGAGCGCGCCATTCCTCTGGCGGCGCGGCGCGTCGGCGCACCGCTGCTGTGGAGTCCGGACGAAGAAGAGGAGCGCCAGCTGCGCATGGACTGGGAAGAGCTGATGGATCTTATTGTCCTCGGTGAGGTGGAGCGCATTACTGCCCGCCACGGCGAGGTGCTGCAGCTAAGACCGAAAGCGGCCAACAGCAAGGCGTTGACCGAAGCCATCGGCGCCCGCGGGGAGACGATCCTCACGCTGCCGCGCGGTTTCTACCTGAAAAAGAATTTTACCGCCGCCCTGCTCGCCCGCCATTTCTTGTTACAACACGATTAATTTTTTGTTCTGCGTTGGGGCTTGCATATAATTGCTGCTTTCTATTTTGCAGGACTTTGAACAATGTTATTTGCATGGATAACCGATCCTAACGCCTGGCTGGCGCTGGGCACCTTGACGCTGCTGGAGATCGTGCTCGGGATCGATAATATTATTTTTCTCTCTCTGGTTGTGGCCAAGCTCCCCACCGCCCAGCGCGCCCACGCGCGACGGATCGGTTTAATGGGGGCGATGGTCATGCGCCTGGCGCTGCTGGCCTCTATCGCCTGGGTCGTTAAGCTGACCAACCCGCTCTTTACCGTCCTCGGTCAGGAGATTTCGTTTCGCGATCTGATCTTGCTGTTTGGCGGACTGTTCCTTATCTGGAAAGCCAGTAAAGAGATCCATGAATCTATCGAAGGCGAAGAGGAGGGGCTGAAAACTAACGTTCACTCCTTCCTCGGCGCCATCGTGCAGATCATGCTGCTGGACATCATCTTTAGCCTCGACTCGGTGATCACCGCCGTCGGCCTGTCGGATCATCTGTTTATTATGATGGCGGCGGTTGTGATTGCGGTGGGGGTCATGATGTTCGCCGCGCGACCTATCGGCGATTTTGTTGACCGTCATCCGTCGGTAAAAATGCTGGCGCTGTCGTTTCTGATCCTCGTCGGCTTTACCCTGATGCTGGAAAGTTTCGACGTCCATGTGCCGAAGGGATACATCTACTTCGCGATGTTCTTCTCTATTGCGGTGGAGAGTCTTAACCTGCTGCGCAATAAGAAAAACCCGCTGTAAACCACAAAATTGCAGCCTGGTCACAGGCTGCAACCCTTTTTCAGACTTTACTGCTTTTTATGTCTCACAAATCAGGCTATTAATAGACAGGTATGGGGTGCAGCTACTCAAGAGGTGATGACGATGAAAAAATGGGCAGTATTGATTTCCGCCGTAGGACTGGCGTTCTCGGTTTCCGGTTGCAGCAGCGATTACGTCATGGCGACCAAAGATGGGCGAATGATCCTGACCGACGGTAAACCCACCGTGGATGACGATACCGGTCTTATCAGCTACGAAGATCAGCAGGGTAATAAAATGCAGATCAATCGTGACGACGTTTCACAAATCATTAAGCGTTAATTTTTCCCCGTCGGCCCCAGCCTCTTTTGACGCTGCGCTTACCGACAACCAGTCTTCTGAGAAGAGTCGGGACACACCAGGACACCGCGGGTTTCACCTACCGCTCCTCCTCGTCACCCGGCTTTTTTGATTTTTTTACTTCCTCTTTTTCTCACCCTCTGCCATGTTGATACTCCTTTGTCGGGGAATGCCTGACCTTATAAATAAAAAGGAAGCTGGCTATGCAGTATCACCGTATCCCACACAGTTCACTTGAAATCAGCACCCTCGGGCTGGGAACCATGACCTTTGGCGAGCAGAACAGCGAGGCCGATGCCCATCAGCAGCTCGACTATGCGGTCGCCAACGGCATCAATCTGATCGATGTCGCTGAAATGTACCCTGTCCCGCCGCGCCCGGAAACTCAGGGGCTGACCGAAACCTACGTCGGCAACTGGCTGGCGAAACGCGGCAATCGCGAAAAGCTGGTGCTCGCCTCGAAGGTCAGCGGGCCCGCGCGTAATAACGACAGCAGTATTCGACCAAACCACGTCCTGGACCGGAAAAATATCCGCGAGGCGCTGCACGCCAGCCTGAAGCGTCTGCAGACCGATTATCTCGACCTGTATCAGGTACACTGGCCGCAGCGCCCCACCAACTGCTTTGGCAAGCTGGGCTACACCTGGGCCGACGCCGCCCCCGCGGTGACCCTGCTGGATACCCTCGAGGCGCTGACCGAGTTCCAGCGCGCCGGCAAGATCCGCTACATCGGCGTGTCGAACGAAACCGCCTTCGGCGTGATGCGTTATCTGCACCTGGCGGATAAGCACGACCTGCCGCGGATCGTAACCATTCAGAACCCCTACAGCCTGCTGAACCGCAGCTTTGAAGTCGGCCTGGCGGAAGTGAGCCAGTTCGAAGGCGTGGAGCTGCTGGCCTACTCCTGCCTGGCTTTCGGCACCCTGACCGGGAAGTACCTCAACGGCGCGAAGCCGGCGGGGGCGCGCAATACGCTGTTCAGCCGCTTTACGCGCTACAGCAGCGAGCAGTCGCAGAAAGCGGTGGCGGCGTATGTGGATATCGCCAAACGCCACGGCCTCGATCCGGCGCAAATGGCGCTGGCCTTTGTGCGTCGGCAGCCGTTTGTCGCCAGCACCCTGCTGGGGGCGACGACCATGGCGCAGCTGCAGACCAACGTGGAAAGTTTACAGCTTGAGCTGAGCGAAGAGGTATTAGCGGAGATTGAAGCGGTGCATCAGGTTTATACCTACCCGGCTCCGTAGCATGACCTGTCGACGCCGGCTTCTGGCGTCGCGTTGTTGCCCGGTGGCGGCTACGCCTTACCGGGCCTTCGCTACCCAGGTCGGGTAGCCGCCTCAGCAGCCGCGGTAGCCCGGGTCAGGCGCAAGCCGCAACCCGGGATTTCCCTCTGCCCGCGCACCTGGCAGGGGTTACGATTTCGAGTCAACCGCGACGAGAAGTTATTTACGCCGCCCCCAGACCCACAGCGCGGCGATGGCCACGGCAAACACCGCGCCAAAACCTATCCCCACGGCGACCGGCGGAACGCCCACGCTCACCGCCAGGGAATAGAGCCCCAGCATCAGCAGCATCGCCACGTTTTCGCCCAGGTTCTGTACCGCAATCGCGTTACCCGCCCCGACCGAGTGTTTCCCGCGCTCCTGCAGCAGCGCATTCAGCGGCACGATAAAGAAGCCGCCGAACACCCCGAGCAGCAGTAGCAGTCCGAACGCCGGCAGCAGCGACTGCTGCACCGCAAACGCCATTACCGCAATACCGATCAATATCCCGGCCGGCATACAGCGCGACACCGTCTCCAGAGTCACCAGCTTCGCCGCCGCCCCGGCCCCCAGCACAATCCCCACCGCCACCATCGCATTAAGATAGGTGGGCATGGCGTTGCTGGTAATGCCCAGCGCTACCGGCACCCAGATCACCAGCAGGAAGCGCAGGGTCACACCAGCGCCCCAGAACAGGCTGGTGCCCATCAGCGAAAAGCGGGTTTCGCCGTTGCGCCACAGCGTGCGGCAGGCGCTGAAGAAGCTGTGCGTCATCGGCTTAAAACGCCATGACTGTCCCGGACGCGCCGCCGGCAGCCTGGGTATCCACAGGTTAGCCGCCACCGCCCCGCCGTAGACCAGCGCGCAGACGATCAGCGCCGCCAGCACGTGCCAGTCGGCGAGGATCCCGCCGGCCATGGAGCCCAGCAGGATCGCCGCGATGGTCGAGGACTCCATCAGTCCGTTAGCCTTCACTAACTTATCGCCGGTGGTCAGTTCGCCGAGAATGCCATACTTGGCCGGCGAATAGGCGGCGGCGCCAATCCCCACCAGCGTATAGCCGATAAATGGATTGACACCGAAGCAGATGCAGCCGGCGCCGAGCAGCTTCAGGCCGTTGGCCACCATCATCACCCGGCCTTTGGCAAAGCTGTCGGCGAACTGGCCGACAAAGGGGGCAAACAGGATGTAAGCGCCCACAAACAACATCTGCAGGACCGGCTGGCTCCACTCCGGATAATAAAGCTGCTTCATCAGCGCCAGGGTGGCGAAGAGAAGCGCATTGTCGCCGAAGGCCGACAGGAACTGGGCGCAGATCACCGCCATCATCCCTTTCGAATACAGCGAAGGGTTAGTATGCACTGACTCACTCATGGGTTGTTTCTGCCTCGTCGACCATGTTTTTCAGGGTGACATAGTCTGGCTTGCCGCTGCCGAGCACCGGCAGCTGTTTCAGCCAGCGTATATCGCGCGGCACCGCCAGCTCCGGTACGCCGTGCTGGCGAGCGTAGCGCAGCAGGGCTTCGCGAGTCAGTTCATTATCGGTGGTAAACAGCACCAGCGCCTCGCCTTTGCTGGCGTCCTGTTTAATCGCCGTGGCGTGCATTTTGTCCGGCGATGCGCCGAGGGCCACCTGCTCCACCATCTCAAGAGAGATCATTTCGCCAGCGATTTTGGCGAAGCGCTTCGCGCGGCCCTGGATGCGGACATAGCCCTGCTCGTCGAAGGTGACGATATCGCCGGTGTCATACCAACCCGCTTCCTTTTCGCCGTGCTGATTTTCCGCCGTCGGCGCTTCCAGCACCCCGGGATTTTCCACCCGCAGGTAGCCTTTCATAATGTTCGGCCCTTTCAGCTGCAGCCGCCCCCCTTGCTCAATGCCAGGCATCGCCAGCAGGCGGGCGTCCATCCCCGGCAGGATACGCCCCACGGTGCCGACCTTCGCCGCCATCGGCACGTTGATCGAGACCACCGGGGCGCACTCGGTCACGCCATAGCCTTCGAGAATGCGCAGGCCGAATTTATCCTGCCACAGCTGTTTGGTGCTCTCCTGCAGCTTCTCCGCCCCGGCGACCACATAGCGCAGACGATAGAAATCATAGGGGTTAGCGAAGCGGGCATAGTTGGCGAGAAAGGTCGAGGTGCCGAAGAGCACTGTGCAGTTGCGATCGTAGACCAGCTCCGGCACCACGCGATAGTGCAGCGGGCTGGGATAGAGAAACACCTCCGCGCCGGTAAGCAGCGGCGTCAGCAGACCGACGGTGAGGCCAAAGGAGTGGAACAGCGGCAGCGCCGACATAAAGCGATCATTAGCGGTAAAGTCGGCAATGGTTTTGATCTGCTCGACGTTGGCCAGCAGACTTTTATGGCTGTGCACCACCCCTTTCGGATTGCCCTCCGAGCCGGAGGTGAAGAGGATCATCGCCGCGTCTTCCGGCTGCTGCTTAACCTGCGCCAGACGCGGCGCCAGCAGATGGCCGAAAATCCACAGTTTGTCCGCAGGGGTGATATCGCCTTTGAGATCTTCCAGGAACACCCAGCGCACCTGAGTCAGCTGCTCCGGCAGGTGCCAGAGCTTGCCTTTATCAAGGAAGGTGCGCGAGGTAAAAATGGTGTTGAGTTCCGCGGCGGCGATGGCGCTGCTGAGCCCTTTCACCCCGGCGGTATAGTTCATCATCGCCGGAATGCGCCCGCGGGCGATCGCGCCGAAAATCACCGCCGCGCTGATGCCGGCGTTGGGCAGCATCAGGCCGATCTTCTCGCCCCGCTGGCTGTATTTTTCCAGAATGCGGGCGACAAACAGGGTTTTGGTCAGCAGCTTGCGATAGGTATCCGGCTGGAAGTTGATATCCTCCACACAGGGTTTGCGCGCGCCGAAGCGGTCCTGCGCCGCCAGCAGCGACTCATACAGGGTTTCCCGCGGACGCACCGCCATCCGGGCTTCCATCATGATCTGATGCAGCATTTCTCCGGCGATTTTGCGCCGGTCGCGGGCGCGCGGCGCCTCAGGCATCGGCAGATGGGTGGGCGGCAGCAGATGCAGCTGAATACGCGGGAACAGGCGACGTTTCACCAGCCCCTTCAGCCGGCTGAAGGGCGTCAGCTCAGCGCCTTCAATGCGCAGCGGCACGATGGTCGCCTGCGATTTGGCGGCGACAAAGGCGGCGCCGTCATAAATTTTCATCAGCGAGCCGCTGACCGAAATTCGCCCTTCCGGGAAGATGACCACCGGCCGCCCCTGTTCAATCAGGCGCACCAGATGTTTGATCGACATCGGTTTGGTCGGGTCCAGCGGCACAAAATCGATAATCGGCGTCAGCGCGCGCATAAACCAGCGCTGGCTGATTGAGGTATAGACGGCAAAAACCGGTCGGACCGGCAAAAACAGCGCCAGCAGAATGCCGTCGAGGAACGAGACGTGGTTCGGGGTAATTAAGACTTTTTGCTGGTGCAAAGCCTGCGTGTCGCCGGTCAGTCTGACCCGGTATAACCCCTTGAACAGCAGTCTGAAAAATCCCAAAAGCATAACAACTCCATGTGACCGGTGATGAGTCAAAGCAGGTTACACGAGAAGGCGTGGGAAAGCAGTGCAGCGGGGGGATTTTCAGAATAAAAAAAACCTGCGCATCCGCGCAGGCTGGTGTAAGACGTCCAGTACGAAGAGCGTACCTGAGAAACTCACCTATCAATACCTCTGGGATCTCGATTGTCGCGTTTTTCGCCCGGTTCGGGCCAGCGGGAAAACGCAAGGGAGTGAGCCTAAGTGCAACCAGTTATTACGATTTTCGCTATCTGTAACAACGCCGGCGACGGGCAAAAAAAAACCTGCGCATCTGCGCAGGCTGGTGTAAGTAAAGTGGTCAACATGACGTTGACTCCACCTATCAATACCTCTGGGATAGCCAGAATATCAACCTGCTCGGCGGACAAACCAGCGAACATTCGCAACAGCGCATCGCAAAGTGTAAGCAAAGGTTTGTATTTCCCCGAGCCGGTTTCAATTACTGATAGCGTCAATGTAAACAGGTCACCGATAAGCCCGCTCTGAATCACATTTGCGCCATTCCTTCGCCGCCGCGCCTTGAATCTGCCGCTCTTTCCCGTAACATAGCAGTATGTAAACGCTTACCCTATAAAAGGCATGGTATGGCGACAATTAAGGATGTAGCCCGACTCGCAGGAGTCTCCGTCGCTACCGTCTCCCGCGTCATCAACAACTCTCCCAAAGCCAGCGAAGCCTCGCGTCAGTCCGTGGGCGCGGCGATGGAAACCCTCAACTATCATCCCAACGCGAACGCCCGGGCGCTGGCCCAGCAGTCCACGGAAACCGTCGGCCTGGTGGTGGGCGATGTCTCCGACCCCTTCTTCGGCGCGATGGTCAAAGCCGTCGAACAGGTGGCCTATCGCACCGGCAACTTTTTGCTGATTGGCAATGGCTACCACAACGTGCAGAAGGAGCGCCAGGCGATAGAGCAGCTGATCCGTCACCGCTGCGCGGCGCTGGTGGTGCATGCCAAAATGATCCCCGATGAGGAACTCGCCGGGCTGATGAAGCAGATCCCCGGCATGGTGCTGATCAACCGCATCCTGCCCGGATATGAAACGCGCTGCGTGGCGCTGGACGATCGCTACGGCGCCTGGCTGGCGACCCGCCATCTGATCCAGCAGGGGCACACGCGTATCGGCTACCTGTGCTCAAACCACGATATCTCTGATGCGGAAGATCGCCTGCAGGGGTACTACGCGGCGCTGGAGGAGAGCGGCCTGCCGTGCAACGACCGGCTGGTCACGTTCGCCGAGCCGGATGAAAGCGGCGGCGAACAGGCGATGACCGAACTGCTTGGCCGCGGCCGCCACTTTAGCGCCGTCGCCTGCTATAACGACTCGATGGCCGCCGGCGCGATGGGGGTGCTGAACGACAACGGCATCGACGTCCCGCGGGAAATTTCACTGATCGGCTTCGACGATGTCCTGATTTCGCGCTATGTTCGCCCGAGGCTGACCACCGTCCGCTACCCGATCGTCACGATGGCGACCCAGGCGGCCGAGCTGGCCTTAGCCCTGGCGGAGCAGCGCCCGGCGCCGGAGATCACCCACCTGTTCAGCCCGACGCTGGTGCGCCGTCATTCGGTGGTGGCCCCGCAGGAAGGCGATAAGTCGTAGCGATAGAGATGCACGGCGGTGGCCGGGTAATCCAGCCCCTCGCCGATGTAGCGCCAGCCGAAGCGTTCATAAAAATCGCGGCAGGCGGAGTAGAGATAAAGCTCCCGATAGCCCGCGCGGCGGGCATAATCGATCACATGCCGCTGCAGCTGTCCGGCCAGCCCCTGACCGCGAGCGGCGGGCGCGACGTACAGCGCCGCCAGCCAGGGAAACAGATCCTGGCGGCTGATCAAATCGCAGCGCCAGAGGCCAATCGTTCCCAGCAGTTGCTCCCCTTCCATGGCAATAAAGGTCAGCGGCAGCGCCTCCGCCGTCTGGCTATGCTGCACAATGCTGGCGAAAAACTCCCGCGGCAGCGCCTCGCCGCCAAAGGCCTGCCACAGCCAGTCGGTCACCTCCCGGGCGAACTGCGGCGCGGCGTACAGCGGCAGGATCGTCATACCAGCTTCCCCTGAAAAATCGGCACCGAGTCGAACAGATAGCCGTCAAAGTCCGGGGCGTCTTCATCGGACAGCTCCAGCAGACTGTTTTTAACGTTTTCCAGATGCTGCCACATCGCCTGCCAGGCACCCATCACATCGCGACGCCGCAGCGCGGCAAGCAGGGTCTGCCGGTCGCCGAGCCACTTCAGCCGCCAGGCGCGGCTGGCAATATGCACATTAAACTGCTGCCACAGCGGGCTGCTGTCCATCTGCAGCCAGATCCGCTCCACCGTCGCTAACAGCATCTGGTTCTGCGTCGCCCCGGCCAGCACCAGATGGAACAGACGAGCGTTATCCTGGGCGGTGTCGTTGAGGGCGATTGCCCGCTGCTCCTGCTCGATAATCCGCTTCAGATTATCGATATCGGCGCGGGTGGCCATTTTCGCGGCAAAGGCGGCGATATTGCTCTCCAGCAGCTGGCGCGCTTGGAGAATTTCAAACGGACCAACGTCGCTGCTGAGCAGTTGCTCTTCTTCGCTGTCGTTTTCGTGCGGGATACGCATGACGTACACCCCGGATCCCTGACGGATATCCACCGTCCCCTGCAGCTCCAGCATCAGCAGCGCTTCGCGCACGATGGTCCGGCTGACGCCATAGGTTTCGGCAATATGGCGTTCCGGCGGCAAGCGCGACCCGACCGGGTAGCGCCCCTGCGTGATCTGGGCGCGCAGGTCATCACCAATCTCCTGATAGGGCTTCTTTTCCGGCGGAATTATCGCTTTTTCCACAAAATCACCTGTGCGTTACATGCCTGCGAGTCAAACACGGCGCTATCTTAGCAAATATTGCCCCCGGCTAGCGGTATTCATCATCGATATCCAGCACCAGTTCACGCCGTTCGCCGAGCTGACGAAACCAGTGCGCCGAGGCTTTGGGTCGCCGGGCGCGATGGTTTTGCAGGTCGATTTCGATAAGCCCGTAGCGGTTTTTAAAGGCGTTCATCGGCGACACGTTGTCGGTAAACGCCCACAGCATATAGCCCTGGCAGTTGGCTCCTGCCTCGCGGGCGCGCAGGGTGTGCCACAGATGTTCGCTGATAAAACGAATGCGGTAGCTGTCGTCAATGGCGCCTTCGCGGTTACGGAACTGGCCTTCGTTTTCCACCCCCATCCCGCTCTCCGCCACGAACCAGGGAATGTTGCGATAGTCATTTTTTATCCGCATCGCCATATCAAAGATGATTTGCGGGTAGATTTCCCAGCCGCGGGAGGCGTTCATCCGCCGGCCGGGCAGCTCAAACGGCTCATAATACCAGGCCGGATGGAACGGGGTATGCGGATGCCAGGCCCGCGACGGGGCTTTGACCCGGTGCGGATAGTAAAGGTTAATCCCCAGCTCATCGACGGTGTGCTCGCGGATAATCGCCAGATCCTCCGCGCTGGCCTCCCACGTCACCTGATGCTGCTCAAGCAGCGCGAGAAGCGCCGGCGGCCAGACCCCGTGCACCAGCGGGTCGAGAAACATACGGTTGTAGAACAGATCGTAGATCTCCGCCGCGCGCAGGTCATGCGGGGCGCGTGAGCGCGGGTAGGTCACCTCCGGATTGAGGATGCAGCCGACGGTCCCGGGATAGCCTAGCTCGCGAAATCGCTTCACGACGCAAGCGGTCGCCAGCACCTTATGGTAGTTCCACTGCATCCAGGTGCTGGTGTTCTGCTCATAGGGCCAGCGCAGGGCATCAAGATAGACCCGGGTCTGCACCACGATCGGCTCATTAAAGGTAAACCAGCGGGTCACCTTCGGGTGGTAGCGGGCAAAAACCTGCTCCGCGTAGCGCACAAACAGCTCGACCACCGTTTTCGACCCCCAGCCGCCATACTTTTCCAGCAGATAGCCCGGTAATTCGTAATGCTCAAGGCAGATCATCGGCGTGATGCCGTTGGCCAGCAGCGCATCGAACAGCTGGTCGTAATAGGCCGCATACTCCTCATCCACCGTGACGTTTTCATAGTCGGTCAGAAAGCGCGACCAGTTGATCGAAGTGCGGTAGTGGGTCAGCCCGGCCAGCTTCATCAGCTGCACATCTTCCTGAAAGCGGTTGATAAAATCGGTAGCCACCGCCGGGCCATAGCCGTTATGCCAGACGTGACGGTCGTTTTTGTACCAGAGATCGGGCCAGGAGTCCTGCCCCGGTTTTTTCCCGCTCCAGCCCTCGGTCTGCCAGGCGGAAGCCGCCGCGCCAAGGATAAAATCATCGGGAATAGTCATCCGTACGGTAGTCATAGGCTCCTCAGACAGGGTTGGCGGTCTGTTGATTGTCTGCCTGACGCTGCGCGGCATCGGCACGGCGGGAGGCGATTTTGACGAAAGGCAGATAGATAAGCACCGCGGCCACGATGCAGATCAGCTGGGTGACCACCGCCCCCATCGAGCCAGCGGTGGAGAGCCAGGCATTGATCAGCGGCGGCGTGGTCCAGGGCACCATCACCACCGCCTTGCCGGCGAAGCCGGTCAGGGTGGCGAAATAGCCGATGCTGCCGGTCACCAGCGGGGTGATGATAAACGGGATGGCGAGGATCGGGTTGAGCATGATCGGCATCCCGAAGATCACCGGCTCGTTAATATTGAACAGCCCCGGGCCTATCGACAGCTTGGCGATCTCTTTCATCTCTTTGCGCCTGGTGGCGATCATCACCGCAATCAGCAGGCCGATGGTCAGCCCCGAGCCGCCGATGCTCATGTAGACGTCCCAGAAGGGCATGGTGATGATGTTCGGTACCTCTTTTCCCTGCTCAAAAGCGCTCATATTGACGGTGATCGCCCCCAGCAGCAGCGGCTCGCGGATCGGCTTGATCATCTGGTTGCCGTGAATGCCGATCACCCAGAACAGCTGGGCGACGAACATCAGCAGCAGGATCCCCGGCAGGCTCTGCACCACCCGCTCCAGCGGCTGCTGCACCACCTGGTAGACCGCATCGTAGAGATACATTCCCGTCAGCTGGTGGAAGAGAAAACCAAAGGTGGCGATCGCGGTGGTGGTGATGATCGCCGGGATCAGCGCGGAAAAAGAGGCTGAAACGTTCGGCGGCACGGTATCCGGCATCTTGATCTTCAGTCCCTTGCGCCCCTCCAGCCAGCAGTAAATCTCGACCGACAGAATAGCGATGAACATCCCGAGGAACAGGCTGCGGGTGTCGGAGAACTGACGCAGCAGGACATCTTTCACCACGTGCATCTGGCCATCGACCATCATCTCTACCGTGGTCGGCGTGACGCAGATAAAGCAGATCACCGCCAGCAGGCCGGGAAACAGGCTTTTGATGCCGTTGATCCGCCCCAGCTCAATGCCGATCAGAAACACGGCGCCGATATTGAGGAAGTTGAGCGTGGCGTAGTTCAGCGCGCTGGTGATCGGCTTCAGCGCGGCGAGAAAGGAGAGCGAGGAAAAGCTGGCGAGCCCATTCTTTGGATCCAGCACCATATTGGAGATCAGTACCGAAAAGGCCCCGACGATGATCACCGGCATCAGGGTAATAAACGCCGATTTGATCGCCATAATGTAGCGATAGCTGTTGAATGTCGTCGCGAAACGCCCCAGCGCGTCGATCAGTTTGTCCTGTAATGCCATAAAAGAGTACCTCAGAGTAAAGGGCTTATTGCGGCCAGGTGGACAGCCAGAGACTTTTGGCATACCAAAACATAGTTGCCAGGCAAAAATTGTTCTGTGACAGCGCTCGCAACCCGCTGCGTGGTATCCCAAATATCGATATTAAAATCTATTGGCATACCAGATAGCGCCGGTTGGTCAGTTCCTGCTAAAAGCGTGATCGCGATGGTTTTTCCGCCCCGCCCCGTCGATATGTCCCTTTTCGGTCTGTGATAAACTGCGCCTTACCACGTGAAATCAGGAATCGATGAATGGCTACAATGCTGGATGTCTCAATTCGCGCAGGCGTCTCGAAAGCGACGGTTTCCCGCGTGTTGAACGGCACAGGTCAGGTGAAAGAGAGCACCCGCCAACAGGTCTTTAAAGCGATGGAAGAGCTGGGCTATCGGCCGAATTTCCTTGCCCGCTCGCTGGCCAATCAGACCAGCAACAGTATCGGGCTGGTCGTCTCCACCTTTGACGGCTTCTACTTTGGCCGTCTGCTGCAGCAGGCGTCACGCCAGACCGAAGCCTGGGGAAAACAGCTTATCGTCACCGATGGCCATGATACGCCGGAGCGCGAAGAGGAAGCGGTGCAGATGCTCGCCGACCGGCAGTGCGATGCGATCATCCTCTATACCCGGCATATGAGCGAGAAGGCGATCATGTCGCTGATTAACTCGATCGCCATGCCGCTGGTGGTGATTAACCGTGATGTGGCGCAGGCCCGCGAACGCTGCGTGTTCTTCGAACAGCAGGAAGCCGCCTTCCAGGCCGTGGAGTATCTGATTACCCAGGGCCACCGCGATATCGCCTGCATCACCGTCCCGATGCACACCCCCACCGGCCAGGCGCGCCTGCAGGGCTATCGCAACGCGCTGATAAAACATGGTATTGAGTGGGATCCGAGCCGGGTGAAATACGGGGACTCGACGATGACCCGCGGCTACGAGCTGTGCCGGGAACTGCTGGACGAGAAAGCCCGCTTCAGCGCGCTGTTTTCCTGTAACGATGATATGGCGCTGGGGGCGTCTAAGGCGCTGCATCAGGCGGGGCTGCGTATTCCGCAGGATGTGTCGCTGTTTGGCTTCGACGATGCGCCAAGCGCGAAATGGCTGGAGCCGGGGCTGTCGACGGTCTATCTGCCGATCGACAACATGATCACCACGGCTATCGATCAGGCGATCAAGCTTGCTAACCAGCAGCCGATCGAAACGATCCCGCCGTTCACCGGCACGCTGGTGTTGCGTGAGTCGGTGACGACGGGACCTTTTTTTAAATAAGCTCCAAGGCCAGCAGCTCCTGGATGGTCTGGCGACGGCGGATCAGCCGCGCCTTGCCGCCATCAAACAGCACCTCCGGCAGCAGCGGACGGCTGTTATAGTTGGATGACATCGAAGCCCCGTAGGCGCCAGTGTCATGGAGCACCAGATAATCCCCTGGGGCCACCGCCGGCAGCAGACGGGTCTCGACTTTCCCCCCTTCCTGCTGGGTAAAGACGTCCCCGGACTCGCACAGCGGCCCGGCCACCACGGTCTCCACCTGCGGCGCGGCGCTGAGATCGCGGCCATCCGCCGCCAGAGCGGTGATATGATGATAGCTGCCGTACATTGCCGGGCGCATCAGGTCGTTAAAGCCAGCGTCAATCAGCACGAAGTGGCGGCTGCCCATCTCTTTCACGCTGCGCACCTGCGACACCAGCACGCCGGACTCGGCCACCAGGAAGCGTCCGGGTTCAATCTCCAGTTTCACCGGGTGACCCAGATGGGTGGCAATCTGCTCCCGGGCGCGGTTCCACAGGCCATAATAGTGAGCGGTGTCGATGGCCTCTTCGCCCTCGCGGTAAGGAATAGACAGGCCGCCGCCGGCGGAGATGGCCTGCAGATCCTGACCAAAGTCGACAACCTGGCGCACCATCGCGCCGCACACCTGCTCCAGGTGACCATAGTCGACGCCAGAGCCGATATGCATATGGATCCCCACCAGCTGCAGCTGATAGCGACGCATCACTTCCAGCGCCGCCGGCAGGTGGCTGTACCAGATGCCATGCTTGCTGTTCTCACCGCCGGTATTGGTTTTCTGGCTGTGGCCGTGGCCAAAGCCCGGGTTGACGCGCAGCCAGACGCGATGGCCCGGCGACACTTCACCCAGTTGGCTCAGCATGTCGATCGAGCCGGCGTTCACCGGGATCTGTAACGCCTTGACGCGATCGAGGGTCGCCTCGTCGATCAGATCGGCGGTGAAGACAATATCCTCTGGATTCTGCTGCGGATCGTAGCCCGCCGCCAGCGCACGCTCGATCTCCCCCAGCGACACCGAGTCCACCTTCACCCCCTGCTCGCGCATCAGACGCAGAATATGGATGTTAGAGCAGGCTTTTTGCGCAAAACGCACCACATCAAACTGGCTGAGCTGGGCAATCTGGCGGCGAATAATCTGCGCATCATAGACCCAGACCGGGCAGCCAAATTCCGCCGGCAGGCGCAGCAGATTGTCCGCGGTCAGATCGGTATCGGTGGCGTAAAGCGAGTGTGGCATAAGAACTCCGGTGTAGTGCGTGTGTTGGTCGCTGTTTTTTCTGATTACGCCACAGCGCCGGACGAATAAAAAATATCGTTTTATCGCGACTCTATGCAAAAATGATATAGTTCCAGCCGAGCCTCAGGGAGACCGCATGCCAGCCGTCAATTTGCGCCATATCGAAATCTTTCATGCGGTGATGACCACCGGCAACCTGACCGAAGCCGCGCGGATGCTGCATACCTCCCAGCCCACCGTCAGCCGCGAGCTGGCGCGCTTTGAGAAGGTGCTCGGCCTGCGGCTGTTTGAACGGACCCGCGGTCGCCTGCAGCCAACCGTGCAGGGCCTGCGCCTGTTTGAGGAGGTTCAGCGTTCCTGGTACGGCCTGGACCGCATCGTCAGCGCCGCCGAGAGCCTGCGCGAGTTCCGCCAGGGCGAGCTGTCGATAGCCTGTCTGCCGGTCTTTTCCCAGTCCTTTCTGCCGCTGCTGTTGCCGCCGTTCCTCGCCCGCTACCCGGAGGTCAGCCTGCAGATCGTCCCCCAGGAGTCGCCGCTGCTGGAGGAGTGGCTCTCCGCCCAGCGCCATGACCTTGGCCTGACGGAGACCCTGCATACCCCCGCGGGCACTGAACGCACCCCGCTGCTGACGTTGAATGAAGTCTGCGTCCTGCCCGCCGGCCATCCGCTGGCGGCGCAGACGACGCTGACCCCCGCCGATTTTCAGGGCGAGAACTACATCAGCCTGTCGCGCACCGACAGCTATCGCCAGCTGCTCGACGCCCTGTTCCTTGAGCATCAGGTCAAGCGGCGGATGGTGGTCGAAACCCACAGCGCGGCCTCGATCTGCGCCATGGTGCGCGCCGGCGCCGGGATCTCGGTGGTTAACCCGCTGACCGCCCTGGACTATGCCGATAGCGGCGTGGTGGTGCGCCGCTTCAGCGTCGAAGTGCCGTTTACCGTCAGCCTGATCCGCCCGCTCCATCGCCCGCGATCGGCGCTGGTCGACGCCTTCGTGACGCACCTGCAGCAGAGTCTGCCGCAGATCCTCACGCCGCTGGCGTCGGTTCTGCAGAGAGCATAAAGTTGACCGCGTCCTCAGCGTGGATCGCCGCGGTGTCAAAGACCGGCAGCGGGCTGAGCTCGGCAGGCACCAGCAGGCCAATTTCCGTGCAGCCGAAAATAACCCCTTCCGCCCCCTGCTCCGCCAGGGCGGCAATCACCTGCAGATAATAATCCCGCGACGCCTCGCTGAAGGTGCCGAGACAGAGTTCGTCGAAAATGATCTGATTGATCCGCGCCCGATCGTCGGCCTCGGGGATCAGCGTCTCGATGGCAAACTGCGCCTGCAGACGACCCCGGTAAAAGGTCTGCTCCATGGTATAGCGGGTGCCCAGCAGCGCGACCCGCCGCTGGCCCTTGGCGGCAATCGCCCTTCCGGTGGCGTCGGCGATATGCAGAAAGGGAACCTGGCAGCGGGCGGCGATGGCATCCGCCACCTTGTGCATGGTGTTAGTGCACAGGACAATGCCCTCGGCGCCCGCCTGCTGCAGCCCAACCGCGGCGTCGGCAAGGATCGCGCCGGCGCGATCCCAGTCGCCGGTGGACTGACAGGCTTCAATCTCGTGAAAATCGACGCTATGCAACACCAGTCTGGCGGAGTGCAGCCCGCCCAGTCGCGCCTTCACGCCTTCATTAATCAGGCGATAGTAAGGGATCGTTGACTCCCAGCTCATGCCGCCTAACAGGCCAATGGTTTTCATCTTTTGCTCCTTATGTTGTTTCTGCCAGTGAAACAAACTTGTGATCAACTTTCCACTTCTCTGGCCGCGTATTTCTTTTTCATGAAGAGTGAGATAACTTAAGTGAAACAATGTTTCATTTTAACAACAGGATCGGCAGATGTTTATTTTCCATAAAGACACCACCCTTGAAGACCTTGGCAATGGCGTAACCCGCCGCATTCTGGCCCATGACGGCAAAATGATGGCCGTGGAGGTAAATTTTGCCGCCGGCGCCGTCGGCCCGATGCATAACCACCCTCACGAACAGCTCACCTACGTGCTGTCCGGCGAGTTCGAATTCACCATCGGCGAGGAGACGCGCGTCGTCAGCGCTGGCGATACGCTGTACAAGCAGCCGGGGATCATGCACGGCTGCGTCTGTCTGCAGCCCGGCACGCTGCTCGATACCTTTACCCCCATCCGCGAAGATTTCCTCCAGGGTTAATCCCTGTCGGGGGGCGCTTGCCGCCCCCGGTTATCTACCTGTACCTTCGAATAAAATATACCGGCAAAATCATTATCCTGATAATAATATTCCCCGCCTCGCTTACGCTGATATTTCATACTTTTCAGCCCCTCACAAACGCCTAAAATGCTTACCACCTCACTTTTTTGAAACATCGTTTCGACTTTGATCACATTTCCATCCAGATCTGCATGACGCGGAAATAAATCGCAATAAAATGAAATTAAAACGGTGTTTTATAAAAAACAGATCAGCATAAAAAAAGAGCCTGACGGCCCCTCCACGCTGGGCCAGTTAAAACCTAACCCATTCATTAACAAGGATATGTTAACCAGAGGAAGCGTTCAGACTTTTTTGCGTGGTTCGCGGCAAAAGGCCGACAGCGCCGCGTCACCGGATCCGTATTACAACTCGTAAGCCAGGTAGGTATGTATGAATGAAAACAAGCTGCTGGGATTGGCATGGATATCGCCCTATATCATCGGGCTGATTGTCTTTACCGCTTTTCCTTTTGTTTCATCTTTCTTTCTCAGTTTTACTGAGTACGACTTGATGAGTCCGCCGGTATTTAACGGCATTGAAAACTATCGCTATATGTTGACCGAGGATAGCCTGTTCTGGAAATCGATGGGGGTGACCTTTGCCTACGTCTTTTTAACTATCCCCTTAAAACTGGCTTTCGCCCTCGGCATTGCCTTTGTGCTCAATTTCAAACTGCGCGGTATCGGCTTTTTCCGCACCGCCTACTATATCCCGTCGATCCTTGGCAGCTCGGTGGCGATTGCCGTGCTGTGGCGCGCCCTGTTCGCCATTGACGGCCTGCTGAACAGTTTTCTCGCCGTCTTTGGCATCGATGCCATCAACTGGCTGGGGGAACCCTCGCTGGCGCTGATGTCGGTCACCCTGCTGCGCGTCTGGCAGTTTGGTTCCGCGATGGTCATCTTCCTCGCCGCGCTGCAGAACGTCCCGCAGTCGCAGTATGAGGCGGCGATGATCGACGGCGCCTCGAAGTGGCAGATGTTTATGAAGGTCACCGTGCCGCTGATCACCCCGGTGATTTTCTTCAACTTTATTATGCAGACCACCCAGGCGTTCCAGGAGTTTACCGGCCCGTACGTGATAACCGGCGGCGGCCCGACCTATTACACCTACCTGTTCTCGCTCTACATCTACGATACCGCCTTTAAGTACTTCGACATGGGCTATGGCGCCGCGTTGGCGTGGGTGCTGTTCCTCGTCGTGGCGGTCTTTGCGTCGATAGCCTTTAAGTCATCGAAATACTGGGTCTTCTATTCCGCCGATAAGGGAGGCAAAAATGGCTGATATTCAACAGATGGCGCCGGTGATGAGCGACGCCGATCGTGAGGTCGCCCGTACGCTGCGCCGGGAAAAGGTGAGCCGGGTGGTGCGCTACGTCGTGCTGGTGTTCGTCGGCCTGCTGATGCTCTACCCGCTGGCGTGGATGTTCTCCGCCTCGTTCAAGCCGAACCATGAGATCTTCACCACCCTCGGGCTGTGGCCGACTCACGCCACCTGGGACGGGTTCATCAACGGCTGGAAGACCGGCACCGAATACCATTTCGGCCACTATATGCTGAACACCTTTAAGTATGTGATCCCGAAGGTCGTGTTAACGATCATCTCCTCCACCATTGTGGCGTACGGCTTCGCACGCTTTGAGATCCCGTGGAAGAAGTTCTGGTTCGCGACGCTCATCACCACCATGCTCCTGCCGAGCACCGTCCTGCTGATCCCGCAGTACCTGATGTTCCGTGAAATGGGGATGCTGAACAGCTATCTGCCGCTGTATCTGCCGCTGGCCTTCGCCACCCAGGGATTCTTTGCCTTCATGCTGATCCAGTTTCTGCGCGGCGTCCCGCGCGATATGGAAGAGGCGGCGCAGATCGACGGCTGCAACTCCATCCAGGTGCTGTGGTATGTGGTAGTGCCGATCCTCAAGCCGGCCATTATCTCGGTGGCGCTGTTCCAGTTCATGTGGTCGATGAACGACTTTATCGGTCCGCTGATCTACGTCTACAGCGTCGATAAGTATCCCATCGCGCTGGCGCTAAAAATGTCTATCGACGTCACGGAAGGCGCGCCGTGGAACGAAATTCTGGCAATGGCGAGCATCTCCATTCTGCCGTCCATCATCGTCTTCTTCCTGGCTCAACGCTACTTCGTGCAGGGCGTGACCAGCAGCGGAATCAAAGGTTAAGAGGGAAATATCATGGCTGAAGTGATTTTCAACAAACTGGAAAAAGTGTACTCAAACGGGTTTAAAGCGGTGCATGGTATCGACCTGAAGATTGCCGATGGCGAATTTATGGTGATCGTCGGCCCTTCCGGCTGCGCCAAATCGACCACCCTTCGCATGCTGGCGGGTCTGGAGACCATCAGCGGCGGCGAGGTGCGGATCGGCGATAAGATCGTCAACAACCTGGCGCCTAAATCCCGTGGTATCGCGATGGTGTTCCAGAACTACGCCCTCTATCCGCATATGACGGTAAGGGAAAACCTCGCCTTCGGCCTGAAGCTGAGCAAGCTGCCAAAGGCGCAGATTGATCGGCAGGTGGAGGAAGCGGCGAAAATTCTTGAACTGGAGGAGCTGCTGGAACGTCTGCCGCGCCAGCTCTCCGGCGGCCAGGCGCAGCGCGTGGCGGTGGGCCGGGCGATCGTCAAAAAACCGGACGTCTTCCTGTTCGACGAACCGCTCTCCAACCTTGACGCCAAGCTGCGCGCCTCGATGCGCATCCGCATTTCCGATCTGCATAAGCAGTTGAAAAAATCCGGTAAACCGGCGACCACCGTCTACGTTACCCACGATCAGACGGAAGCGATGACCATGGGCGACCGCATCTGCGTGATGAAGCTCGGCCACATTATGCAGGTCGATACCCCGGACAACCTCTACCACCAGCCGAAAAATATGTTTGTCGCCGGCTTCATCGGCGCGCCGGAGATGAATATTCGCCCCAGCCAGCTGGTTGAACACGACGGCCGCCTGTGCCTGACCCTTGGCGACCAGCGCCTGCCATTGAACGACCGTCTGGCGGAGAAAGTCGGCGCGTATCAGCATCAGGAGGTGTTCTACGGGGTCCGCCCGGAATTCGTGTCGCTCTCCGACGCGCCGTTCGCCGAAGGCGGCTGCATGGGCGAGATGGTGCGGGTGGAAAACATGGGCCATGAGTTCTTTGTCTATCTGCAGGTCGCGGGCTACGAGCTGACCGCCCGCGTGCCGTCGGACGATGCGAAGCCGATGATAGCTAAGGGACTGAATCGAAAAGTCTATTTCACCTTTGATCTTAACAAGTGTCACATCTTTGACGCCAAAACCGAACAGAACCTCTCTCTGTGAACCCTGGAGCATAACAATGAAAAACGTGCTGATAAGCGCCACCCTCTCCGCCACCCTGGGCCTTAGCGCCTTCTCCTCGCTGGCGCAGGATGTCGACCTGCGTATGTCCTGGTGGGGGGGCAATGGCCGCCATCAGGTGACTCTCAAGGCGCTGGAGGCTTTTCACCAGCAATATCCCGATATCAATGTCAAAGCGGAATATACCGGCTGGGACGGCCATCTTTCGCGCCTGACCACCCAGATAGCCGGCGGCACCGAGCCTGACGTGATGCAGACCAACTGGAACTGGCTGCCGATTTTTTCGAAAAATGGCGAGGGTTTTTACGATCTCAACACTCTGAAAGACGAGATCGATCTCAGCCAGTTCGACGCCAAAGAGCTGCAGTCCACCACGGTCAATGGCAAGCTCAACGGCATCCCGGTGTCGGTCACCGCCCGGGTCTTCTACTTTAACGACGAAGCGTGGAAAAAAGCGGGCATCCCCTTCCCGAAAACCTGGGACGAACTGCTGGCGGCGGGGAAAACTTTCGAAAGCAAACTCGGGAAACAGTACTACCCGGTGGTGCTTGAGCACCAGGACGTGCTGGCCCTGCTCAACTCTTACATGGTGCAAAAATACAACCAGCCGGCCATCGATGAGAAAGGACGCAAATTCTCCTACAGCAAAGCGCAGTGGGCGGACTTCTTCGGCATGTATAAGAAGCTTATCGACAGCCATGTCATGCCGGACACCCGCTACTATGCCTCCTTCGGCAAGAGCAACATGTACGAGATGAAGCCGTGGATCCAGGGTGAATGGGGCGGGACCTACATGTGGAACTCCACCATCAACAAATATTCCGACAACCTGAAGCCTCCGGCGAAGCTGGTGCTGGGGGAATACCCGATGCTCCCCGGAGCCACCGATGCCGGACTGTTCTTCAAGCCTGCGCAAATGCTGTCGATTGGCAAATCGACGAAAAACCCGCAGGCGGCGGCGAAAGTGATTAACTTCCTGCTGAACAGTAAAGAAGGGGTGGATATTCTCGGACTGGAGCGCGGCGTGCCGCTGAGTAAAGCGGCGGTCACCTACCTGACCGAAGACGGGATCATCAAAGCCGACGATCCGGCGGTGTCCGGTCTGAAGCTGGCGCAATCCCTGCCCACCACTCTGCCGGTCTCGCCGTACTTCGACGACCCGCAGATCGTCGCCCAGTTCGGCACTACCCTGCAGTACATCGACTACGGTAAAAAGTCGGTGGAAGAAGCGGCCGAGGACTTCCAGCGCCAGACCGACCGCATTCTGCGCCGCGCGATGCGCTAACCTGCCCGTCGGAAACCTCCCGCGGCGTCCGCCGCGGGAGAGCCTGCCTGAGTATCCTGTCAGAAGAAATATTTAAAGCGCACCCGGGCGCCGTAGCGTTCATCGGGATTCCCACTCTTCGCTGCCGTGGAATCGAGCCACGAGGCGTAGGCGCCAAGGTAAATATTGAAGTTCGGCATCGCCATAATATTCGGCAACTGCCAGGAAGTATGCACGGTGTGGATGTCATAGCGCCCCGGCGCGAGGATTGCGCAGTCGTCATCGCACTCGCTGCTCACCCCGGCCATGTTGAACTGGTCGATTTTGTTATGCGCGTAGATATAGCCCAGCTCCACGCGATGCCACAGGGCGTTGATCCCGGCGCTGAAGTCGGTTTCGTCCGCCGCGTCCAGCAGGGCGGTACTCAGATTGATCACCGCCCCGTCCTGCGGATCGCTTTTCAGGGTGTTCCAGCTCATGGTCATCCCGTAGCCGGTACGGTTTGACTGGTCGACCCAGCGCCCGCCCTGGTTCTGATAGCCGTAGGCGTTGTTGACGAGGTTGCTCTCTATCGCCGCCGCCGCCGACCACGCGCCGGACTGCCACACCGCCACCGGCCGCACGTACACCACGTTTTTGCGGTTTTCCAGCGCATTACCGTGATAGTTCTGATCGACAAACAGCGAACTGCCATCCTCCACCAGGGTGTTAACCTCGAAATACCAGTTATCCACCGTTTTGCTGAACAGGAGGTTGCCGCCGCTGCTGCTGCGCCCGCGCCCCTCTTTCATCATGTAAATATAGCCATAGCCGTCGGAATAGAGGTCGTTGGCGGTATTTCCTGAATATTCAATAAAGGTATCCTGATTCAGGGGGAACATATCCCAGGCTTCAAAGCGGCCTATTTTTATTTTCCAGTCATCCTGCTGACCAAAGAAAAATACCGCATCATCGAGATTCATTTTGCCATCCATATCCGCCAGGGGCTGCACGCTGAATCCGGCATATTTCCCGTCGACGCCATTACGTCGGCCATCGAAACCCAGCAGAATACGGCCATTAATATCCCAACGCTCTTTATCACCGGGCGCCCAGCTTTTATTCGCGCTGGTTTTGACCGACGTCAGGCTGCCGGTGCGGCTGGCGCCATCAAGATTAAATTCGACATCGCCATAAAATTTTAATTCGCCATTGTCGTTTAGCTGCAGGCGCGGCGTAGCCGGCGCCGCGCGGGCGACCGTCGTGGCCTGCTGCTGGCCTTTCAGCGTCTTAATCTCCGCCTCTGCGCTGACGGCGCGCGCCTCCGTCGCCTTCAGCCGCTGCTCCATTTGCGCCAGCCGATCCTCCAGCGATAACGGCGCCTGCGCCATCGCCTGTGGCAGAGAGAGAGACGTGAGAAAACACCCGACCCAGATTTTATTCATCGGTAAACCCTTTTATTATGAAATGAACTAAATTTGTTATTAATGGGTAATGCACGACGATGCAGGCAATAATAACCCGCCCATCGTCAAAGACGGGTTATTAACGACAACAGCCTTATTATTATTCGAGCTGCCAGGCTCCGGCTTCAGTTAATGCCGCTGAGCCGCTCCAGGCAAATAACGCTAATTCACGGCGGGGAGCCTGCGGATAGATACGGCTGCTCAGGCAGGCTTCGCCGTCATTGACAAACACCTCCACCGAAGAGCTATCGAAAAATATCCGCAGATTGAGATCCGCCCCCGCGGTCAACGGCACGCTGCGCGTCCCGCACAGGCCATGCTGCGGATAATGCCGCTCCAGCACCAGACGCTGCTGCTGGGCATCCACGTAGAGGCGCAGGCCATCGCCAAAGCGCAGACCATACTGCTCGGCGCTGCTGCGGGCGCAGTTCCAGCGCAGGTTCACCTCCATCGCCTCGCAGTTGTCGACCATCGTGGTCTGCTGATTGTTCAGGGTGCTTACCGGCCACGGGAACCAGGCGCCGCGCAGACTCTCCACTTCTTTCGCCGGGCGCATCTGCAGGCGGTTATCCGCGCTCAGGCTCAGCTCGCGCGGCAGGGAGAGCATGCCCGCCCAGCCGTCCTGCTGCTCCGGCAACGGTGATTCCCACATATCCAGCCAGCCAATCACGATCCGCCGGCCATCGGGGGTGGCGAAGCTTTGCGGCGCATAGAAATCGTGGCCGTGATCCATCTCTCTGAACTCGCCGTGGCGGACGAATCGCTGCCCCGGCTGCCACTCGCCGATCAGATAGCCGCTCTGGAACAGGTTGCGGTTGCGGAACCCCTCGGCCTGCATCCCCTGCGGGGAAAACATCAGAACGCGTTTGCCGTTGAGGGTGAAGAAGTCCGGGCACTCCCACATATAGCCCATGGCGCTTTCCGCTTCATCCAGCACCCCCACATCCTGCCACTGGCGCAGATCGGCTGAGCGGTACAGCCGCACCTGGCCGGTATCGCCTTCGCGCGCGCCGACGATCATGTACCAGCTGTCTCCTTCCCGCCAGACCTTCGGGTCGCGGAAGTGGTGCATGCCCGGCGGGGTGTCGACCACCATCCCCTGGCGCTCGAAGTGGATCCCGTCCCGGCTGGTGGCCAGACACTGTACCTGATACAGATTGGCTTCGTCGCCCGGATCGCCGTGGAATTTATGCCCGGTGTAAATCAGCGCCAGGGTATCGCCATCGACCACCGCCGAGCCGGAGAAGCAGCCGTCTTTATCCTCCGGCCCCTCCGGCGCCAGGGCCACCGGCAGATGCTCCCAGTGCACCAGATCCTTACTCCGCGCGTGCCCCCAGTGCATCGGCCCCCACTGAGTGGAGTACGGGTGATGTTGATAAAAGGCATGGTACCAGCCGTCGAACCACACCAGACCGTTGGGGTCGTTGATCCACCCGGCGCGGGCCGCCAGGTGATAGTGCGGATACCAGCGCAGATTGAGCGCCTGGCGTTGTGTCTGGAGTACCTGTTCAGCCCTGGAGATTGTGTAAGTCATCATTTTCACTCTTTTTGATTCAGACAGCGGTAGGTTGCGACACCAGCGGATCGGCGGAGGATTTGCCGGAGCGCAACAAGAAGATGGAAATAAAGGTGGTGCAGAACACCAGCAGGCCCATGATCAGATAGGACTGAGCGAAGCCATATTTTTCATAGCTGTAGCCCGCCAGCGGCGACAAAACGCTGGCGATAATCGAGCTGGTGCAGGCGAAGCCCACCAGATAGAGAGTGGAGGAGAGGCGTTTATCGAAGTTGATGCTGTTGTACTTAAAGATAGCCACCAGCAGTATCGGCAGCTCCACCGCGTGCAGCAGTTTAGTGATGGAGATCAGCAGCGGCCCCTCCACCAGGCCGGAGGCCACCATGCGCATCGCCATCACCATGCCGGCGAAAATCAGACCATTTTTGGCGCCGATGCGGTTCACCAGCCACGGCGCGCAGAACATGCCGGCCGCCTCGAGGAACACCTGGAAGGAGTTGAGGTAGCCATACATCTCATTGCCTTCCTGCAGGGTCGCGAACTGCGATGAGAAATAGACCGGGAACTGCTGGTCATAGACGCCGTAGATGCAGGTGCCGATGACGAAGAAGACCAGCGCCCAGAAGCGCGGCAGCGTCAGCAGGCGCAGCGCATCTTCCAGGGTCACCTTGCCGCCCGAAACCGCCTCCTGCATCGCATGCGGCGCCGAGGAGACGCGCAGCCGCGCCAGCAGGATAAAAAACACCAGTCCGGAACAGCTGGCGACGAGGAAGTTAAGCTGCGGATTGATGTTAAACAGCAGACCGGCGAAGAAGGTGGCCACCGCCCAGCCCAGCGAGCCCCACATCCGCGCCCTGCCGAATTCAAACTGGCTCTGGCGCGCCACGCGCTCGGTATAGGATTCCAGCACGCCAATGCCGCCGTTAAAGGTCAAGCCGATGTAGATCCCGCCGAAGATGCTGCCCAGCAGGACGTTAATTTTCAGCAGATGGCCGAACAGCAGATACGCCGGACCGGAGAGGATCAGCAGCGCGGTGATATACCAGAGCAGATGTTTACGCAGCCCCAGCTTATCCTGGATAAAGCCATAGCAAACTTGCGCAAACAGCGCGGAAACCGACAGAACGGCGTAGATGATACCGGTATCGCCGGCCTTCAGCCCGACCTCCTGGTGCAGCCAGATGGAGAGCAAGGAGCCGGATGACGACCAGGTCACGAAAAAGAAAAACAGTAAGGCACTGAGCAACGGGTAGCTGTGTGAGTGATGCGCTTTCATCATGACATTCTCGTGTTAGAGGAATGCAATTATGGTAACGTTAACAAAAAACAAAGCGCAGGGGGATTCGCTGCGATACATGATGTTAATCACAAAAGTTAACGTTAACATAATGAAGATGCGATCGCGATCAAATATTAACCGCGGCAGCGTGGAGGACGAGGCTAGCATAAAATCGTTTCACGCTTTTACATCAGCGACTTAGTTGTATAGCCTGTACTCTGCAGCTATGGCGGAGGAAAAAATGGCGTCCCTGAAAGATGTAGCAAAACTGGCGAATGTATCTCTGATGACCGTCTCTCGGGCGCTGAACACCCCGGAGCGGCTCAAGCCGGAGACGCTGGCCCGCGTGCAGGCCGCCATCGCCGAAACCAACTATGTCCCCGACCTGTCGGCGAAAAAGATCCGCGGGGCGCGGGCCACCCCCAGCACCATCGGCGTGCTGGCGCTGGATACCGTCACCACCCCCTTCTCGGTGGAGATCACCCTCTCGATCGAAGAGACCGCCCGCGCCCACGGCTGGAACAGCTTTGTGGTCAACATGTTTTCCGACGATCGGCCGGAAGCGGTGGTCGACCTGCTCCTTTCCCACCGTCCGGACGGCATTATCTTTACCACCATGGGCCTGCGCCAGGTGCCGCTGCCGGACAAACTGCTGACCCTGCCCTGCGTGCTGGCCAACTGCGAAAGCCTCAGCCAGCCGGTGGCCAGCTATATCCCGGACGATGAACAGGGTCAGTACGACGCGGTAAAAGCCCTGCTTGCCGCTGGCTATCGTCGTCCGCTGTGCCTGCACTTACCCGCCAGCCAGCTGGCGACAATCCGCCGCCGTCAGGGGCTGGAGCGCGCCTGCCGGGAGGCGGGCATCGAACCGGACAGCCTGACCCACTCGTATATGGCCCAGGGCGATGAGCATTACCACGATATTCCGGGGGTGGTGATGGCGCATATCCGCGAGGGTAAACCCGGCTTTGACTCGGTGATTTGCGGCAACGATCGCATCGCCTTTATGGTCTATCAGACGCTGCTGGGCCAGGGGCTACGCATTCCACAGGACGTGGCGGTGGTGGGATACGACAATATGGTGGGCATTGGCGATCTGTTTCTGCCGCCCCTCTCCACGGTGCAGCTGCCGCACTACGACATCGGGCGTCTGAGCGCCCTGCATATCATTCACGGCGACAACCATCGGGAGACGCGCAAGGTCGCCAGCCCGTGGTTGCCGCGCGCCTCACATTAACGGTTACCGATGTTGCGCAGCTTCTCGCCCGCCATCAGGTTGCGCTCAATGTGCTCGAGGGTGACATTTTTGGTCTCCGGGATCAGCCAGAAGGTGACGCCGATAAAGGCCACGTTGAGCACCGTGTAGAGCCAGAAGGTCCCGGCGGCGCCGATCGCGTCAAGCAGCGTCAGGAAGGTGGCGCCGATGATCATGTTCGACACCCAGTTGGTGGTGGTGGAGCAGGTGATGCCGAAGTCGCGGCATTTCAGCGGCTGGATCTCAGAGCAGAGGATCCACACCACCGGCGCCGCGCTCATCGCATACCCGGCAATACACATCATGGTCATGCCGACGGAAAGCCAGGAGAGGCCGCTGGAGGCGGTGCCATTGTCGAACTGCATCAGGCAGTAGCCGAGCACCAGGGTGCCCAGCGCCATCACGCTGAAACCGATTTTCAGCGCCGGCTTGCGGCCCGCTTTATCCACCGTGAACACCGCGATAAAGGTGGCAAACATAAAGGTCAGGCCCACCACCAGGGTGGCGATCATCTGCTGTTCGGTAGTGGTAAAGCCCGCCATTTTGAAAATACGCGGGGCGTAGTACATGATGATGTTCATGCCGGTGAACTGCTGCATCGCCTGCAGCAGCATGCCAAGGAACACCGCCCGGCGCACGTTACGATTGACCTTGAACAACGCCCAACCGCCCTGCTTCAGCTTCAGGCTTTCGCGGATCTCGTTAAGCTCATCGCGCGCCTTCTCCGAGGTATCGCGCAGCATCCGCAGCACCTCTTCCGCTTCGATATGGCGCCCTTTCTCCGCCAGCCAGCGAGGGCTGTTCGGCAGAAAGACGACCAGAACGATCAGGATCACCGCCGGCAGCGCCAGCACGCCCAGCATGGCGCGCCAGTTACCGCTGTAGCTAAAGGCGGTATCGGAAAGAAACGCCAGCACAATGCCGAGGGTCACCATCAGCTGATACATACTGATCATTTTTCCGCGCACGTTCTCGCTGGCCATTTCGGAGAGGTACAGCGGCGCGGTATAAGAGGCGATCCCAACGGCCACCCCCAACACCACGCGGGCCACCAGCAGCACTTCCACGCTGGCGGCAAAAGCGGAGCCGATAGAGCCGGCGACAAAAAGCACGGCCCCCGCCATCAGGCTGTATTTGCGGCCAAGGCGGAACGACAGCCAGCCGTTAAACAGCGCGCCTATCGCCGCCCCCAGCATCATGCTGCTGACCACCCACTCCTGAAGCTGGCTGGATAAGGTGAAGTGGTCGGTTATAAAGGGCAGCGCCCCGGATATCACGCCGATATCCAGGCCAAAGAGCAACCCCGCCACCGCCGCGGCGATAGAAACAAACCAGTTCATCCGCCGAGTGTCACGTTGCGCCCGCGGCGTTAATGCAGAGTCGTTACTGATTGAAGTCATTTTTATTCCTGCCACACAGAGAAAGACATAGGACGAAAGTACGTGACTGGCGGAGGAGTTTGTCAGGCTGGATACGCCAAAGATATGGACTATTTTGCTGGCAAGATGGGTTTTGTGATGGACATTAAACTTTCAAAGTAACAAAAAATTCGTTTCGCATAGTTAATAACCCTGTTCATACAGGGCGGTAACATTCATTCTGCACTCTGGAATATGGACGATCCTCATTTTACGGTATGGACAATAATTGCTCAGACGGCCGGGGCGATGAGTGTCGCGCCGGCCGTCGTCGACGGTTAGCGCGCCAGCCAGCCGCCGTCCACCGCCACCGTGTAGCCATTGATGTAATCGGAGGCTGGGGAAGCGAGGAAGACTACCGGCCCCATCAGGTCGGACGGCAGGCCCCAGCGCCCGGCGGGAATGCGGTCGAGGATTTCGCTACTGCGCTGCTCGTCAGCGCGCAGCTGCTGGGTGTTATTGGTCGCCATATACCCCGGGGCGATGGCATTGACATTGATATGGTGTTTAGCCCACTCGTTGGCCAGCAGGCGGGTGACGCCCATCACCGCGCTTTTGGACGCGGTATACGACGGCACACGGATCCCGCCCTGGAACGACAGCATCGAGGCGATGTTAATGATCTTCCCGCCGCTGCCCTGGGCGATAAAGTGCTTCGCCGCCGCCTGGGACATGAAAAATACGCTCTTGATGTTGAGGTTCATGACGTCGTCCCAGTCCTTTTCGCTGAACGCCAGCGCGTCCTCGCGGCGGATGAGGCCGGCATTGTTGACCAGAATATCAATATGGCCAAACTCCGCCACCGCCCGCTCCAGCAGCTGGGGGATACCGTCGATCTGGCGCAGGTCGGCGGTCAGGCTGAGAAAGCGGCGTCCCAGCGCCGTCACCCTCTCGATGGTTTCCACCGGCTCGACAATATTGATACCGACAATATCGCAGCCCGCTTCCGCCAGCCCGAGGGCCATCCCCTGACCTAAACCGGTATCGCATCCGCTCACGACGGCCACTTTTCCCTGCAGGGAGAATGCATCAAGAATCATAATGTGTTCCTTAGTCGTTCAGAGCCTGCAGTATGCAGGCAAGGTTCTCTCGGCCCGGCTCGCGCCGGCGGCGCGACTGAGCGTAGGACGAACTCACGGGCATAGCCCATCATAAAAATAAAACAGAGTTCCGTTTTACTAATGGGTGCCATCTTAGCCCCGCGCCCTGTCATTTTCAATGATATTTAAAACGTCGTTTCATTTTTTATGACGTCGATTACAAAAAAAGAAAAAGCGAACGGATGCGGCAACCCGCGCCGGACAGGAAGCGGTTTTAAAAGGATGATGATTCAACCGGTTGTCTGGAGAGACGGTCGAAGTGAGGCCAGCAGGCCGCGGAAGATGCGGGAATTGCGCTGAACTGCGTGAGACATCACAAATAATGAAACGTTGTTTTGATAAATTAACACCCATCTTTTAAAACACATCACTCAGCGACACGCCTCTGGTCCAGCGGCATCGCAGGAAAGAAAGGAGCACTACATGGCTAAAGGCATGCGGGTCAAACTGAACTATCACGTCAGCCGCGATCCGGATACCGGGGCGGAAGTCACCCGCTTAACCCCCCCGGAGGTCACCTGTCATCGCAACTACTTCTATCAGAAGTGCTTTTTTAACGATGGCAGCCATTTACTGTTCGCCGGCGAGTTTGACGGCCACTGGAACTACTATCTGCTGAATATCGCCAGCGCCGAAGCCGTCCAGCTGACGGAAGGCGCCGGGGATAACACCTTCGGCGGCTTCCTCTCCCCGGACGATAAGTCGCTCTATTACGTGAAAAATGACCGTACCCTGCTGGAGGTGAACCTCACCACCCTCGCCGAGCGTGAAGTTTACCGCGTCAGCGAGGAGTGGGTCGGCTATGGCACCTGGGTGGCGAACAGCGATTGCAGCAAACTGGTAGGCATTGAGATTGCGAAAAGCGACTGGACGCCGCTCAACGACTGGCAGATTTTTCATGACTTTTTCCACAAAGGACCGCACTGCCGCCTGCTGCGCGTCGACCTGCGCAGCGGAGAGAGCCAGGTGATCCATGAGGAAAAAATCTGGCTGGGACATCCGATCTATCGTCCCTTCGACGACCATACCGTCGCCTTCTGCCATGAAGGGCCGCACGATCTGGTTGACGCCCGCATGTGGCTGGTCAATGAAGATGGCAGCAACGTGCGTAAAGTCAAAGCGCATGCCCCGGGCGAAAGCTGCACCCATGAATTCTGGGTACCGGACGGTTCAGCGCTGATCTACGTCTCCTATCTGAAAGGCCAGCAGGGACGGACGATCTATCGCTTTGATCCGGAAAGCGGCGTCAACGAGGCCCTGATGACGATGCCCGCCTGCTCACATCTGATGAGCAATTTCGACGGCACGCTGCTGGTGGGCGATGGATCGGGCACGCCGGTCGATGTCAAAGATACCGGCGGCTACTCCATTGATAACGATCCTTATCTCTACGTCTTTAACGTAGCGGAGAAGCGCTACTTCCGCGTCGCGCGCCATGATACCTCGTGGGCGACAGTGGCCAACAGCCGCCAGGTGACTCACCCGCACCCCTCGTTTACGCCGGATGACAGCGCCATTCTGTTCAGCTCCGATAAAGACGGCAAGCCGGCCATCTATATCGCGAAATTACCTGACCATCCGCCGATGCTGAGCGCCTGAGCCCGGCGAACGTTTTTCTGTAACTGGCCTTGCCCTCCTTCGCGGAGGGCTTTTTTTGTTCCCTCGCTTTGGCGCATAAAAAACCCCGGCTGACGGCGCCGGGGAAGAGAGGCGATGAGGGTCTGGCGGAAATCAGAACGAGTAGGCCACCCCGACGCGGAAACGGGTCTGGCGATCGCTGCGGTCATTCACGCCGACGTTGCCGATTTCACCATACGGCGACCAGTTGTTATCCAGCTTATAGGCTACCTTCACGTTATATTCCTGTGAGTAGGGTTTGTTGTCGTTGCGGTTCACCCCTTCCGAACTGCGGGCATAGACATAGTTCAGCTCGGTGCGCCAGTCGCCGAGGGCAAACCCGGCCCACGCGTCGCCGCGATTCACCTTGTCATCATCTTTACCGGCATCGTTCGGATAGCGGGTGTACTCATAGCGATAGCGAGCGGCGACATAGAAGCCATTGTCGAAACTGTACTGTACGTGCAGATGCGGCTTGTAAATGGAGCGGCTGTCGTTGCTCTCTATGGTAAACCCGGGGGTGAGGAAAAGGTTCGACGTCGCTTTCCAGCGCCAGCTGATGGTGTCTTCATGGCCATTGCCCACCACGTCCGAATAGGGTTGCGAACCGTTGTCGCCGCCTGAACGCCATTTGGCCTCCACGGTAAAGCCTAGCCCGTTGGCGAAGCGGTGGGATACCGAGACGCGGTCGGCATTGCTTTTATCGCTCTTGCCGCCATCAATAAATTCATGACGTAAATCTATCGTGACCGCGGTTGCCGCAAAAGACATACCGCAGAGAGCGGCCAGAACCAGAGATCGTTTTAACATAGGGTACCCCTTATAATAAATAAAATGTCATTTCGTTTTTATGAAACGTTATTTTATTTTTTAAGCACCTCAGTTTTAGTGACCAGGATCGTAGTTATTTGTTTCAAAAAAGGTGGCACAACAAGACGTGACGGAGCTCAATAAATTGACGATGGGGAGAAGGGAAATACGGCAAAAAAGAGGGGGTCGGCAAAGCGCGGCGCATAAAAAAGGCCTCCCGCAGGAGGCCATGGAAATCGACATTCAGCGCTACGCGCGCTCTACCGCCAGCGCCACGCCCTGACCGCCGCCGATGCACAGCGTCGCCAGCCCTTTACGCGCATCGCGCTTGATCATTTCATGCACCAGCGACACCAGAATCCGGCAGCCGGAGGCGCCGATCGGGTGGCCGAGGGCGATCGCGCCGCCGTTGACGTTGACCCGTCGCTCATCCCACTCCAGTACCCGGCCAACGGAGATAGCCTGAGCGGCAAAGGCCTCATTGGCTTCGATCAGATCGACGTCGTCCAGCCGCCAGCCGGCCCGTTCCAGACAGCGGCGGGTGGCGTGCACCGGGGCGATGCCCATCAGCGCCGGATCGACGCCGACGCTGGCGAAAGCGCGGATCCGCGCGAGGATCGGCAGCCCTAGCTCCTCGGCTTTCGCCTCGCTCATCATCATCACCGCCGCCGCGCCGTCATTGATGCTGGATGCGTTGCCGGCGGTCACCGATCCGAGACGATCGAAGGCAGGCTGCAGGCTGGCCAACCCTTCCGCGCTGGCATCCACCCGCGGTTGTTCATCGGTATCTACGGTGCGCGGCGCGCCGTTATGCTCGGTAACGACCGGGACAATCTCATCGCGAAAGCGTCCGGAATCAATCGCCTTGCGCGCCTTATGCTGCGAGCTGAGCGCCCAGGCGTCCTGCAGTTCGCGGCTGATGCCGTATTCCCGGGCGAGGTTTTCCGCCGTGACGCCCATATGGTAATCGTTGAAGGCGTCCCACAGGCCGTCATGGACCAGACTGTCAATCAGCTGGCTGTTGCCCAGCTGGGCGCCGGTGCGGCTGTCGGTGAGGACATGCGGAGCGCGGCTCATGTTCTCCTGGCCGCCGGCGATCACCACGTCCGCCTCCCCGCACTGGATGGCCTGGGTGGCGAGGTGCAGGGCTTTCAGGCCGGAACCGCAGACGTCGTTAATGGTGATAGCCGATACAGTGTTGGGCAACCCGCCGCGAATAGCGGACTGACGGGCCGGGTTTTGCCCGGTTCCCGCGGTCAGCACCTGGCCGAGGATCACCTCATCCACGCTCTGCGGATCGATTCCCGTCTTCTCCACCAGCGCCTTCACCACCACGCTACCCAGCTCAACGGCTGAATGGCGCGATAGCGCGCCCTGAAAGCAGCCAATCGGCGTTCGTAGCGCCCCGACGATCACGACATCCTTCATCCTCTACCCCTGCCCGTGCTTTTGCGCAAAGAAACAGCGATATACTAGATAATTGTTATCAAAAAACTTTGTAATTGTTTAAAAAAAGTGAGGCCAATCACAAAGAATTAGCCATTCGTTAACGTTCACGCCGCTGCAGATGCTGACGCAGCCAGCTGCCCGCCGCCCCGGGCGGCGCTTTCTTATTCCACAGCAGATCCACCGAAATCGCCCGCGGCCAGCCGGGGATATCGAGCGCCACCAGCCCGCCCTGCGGCGCAAACTCCGCCACCAGGGCGCAGGGCAGAATGCACCAGCCGAAGCCCTGCACCGCCATGCTGAGCAGCAGCAGGTAGTTTGGCGCCGACCAGACCTGCCCGGCGGCAGGCTCCGTGGCGCTGGCCAGAAAGGTGCTCAAACGCAGCTCGCGCCAGCTGCGCAGCTCATCCCAGACAACCTTGCCCTGCGCCGCCAGCGGATGGTCAGGCGCCACGTAAATGCCCATCGCCGTCTGCAGCGGCAGGCGGGTGCTGCCGATATCGGTCGGGTAGCGCTCTCTCGCCTCAATCAATCCCACCTGGGCGCGGGATTTTTGCAGGAGATCGATCACGTCCTCATCTTCGCCAATCAAACACTCAAACTCGGTATGAGGGAAGCGGCGGTCAAACTGCACCAGCAGATCTTCCAGCACGTCCGGGTGCAGGGTGTCCGAGAGCACAAAGGTCAGTCGCGGCTCCGTCTCGCCGGACAGCGACACCGCCAGCTCATCCAGCCGCTCGCTGGCGGCGAGGATCGCTTTGACATAGCTCAGCACCTGCTCCCCCTGCGGCGTCAGCGTCGGCTGCCGCGTTGCCCGATCGAAGAGGGTCACCCCGAGGTCTGCCTCCAGGTTGGCGATAGCGGTACTGATCGTCGACTGGCTTTTCCGCAGGCGACGGGCGGCCGCGGAGAACGACCCGCTGTCAACGGCCTCGACAAAGGCGGTTAACGCTTCCGGTGAATAACGCATGATGTATCTACTTTATCGATGGTTTCTATCTTTTGTTTATCATATTTTTCCATAAACTGCCGGGTAATTTCCTGTTCAGGCTAAAACTGGAGGTAGCTCGCCATGCAACAGACCCCGCATCAGCGCAAGACGCTCACCGAACGCGTTATCCACGCCATCACCTTCGAAGGACTGGCGACGCTGATCCTCGCCCCCACCGCCGCCTGGCTGATGCAGCGTTCGGTGGTGGAGATGGGCGGGCTGAGCATTCTGCTCGCCACCCTGGCGATGGTATGGAACATCATTTATAACGCGGCTTTCGATCGCCTGTGGCCGGTCTCCCGCGTCCCCCGTCGGCTGAAAGTGCGGGCGCTGCACGCGATCGGCTTCGAGACCGGCTTTGTTATCATCGGCGTCACCATGGTGGCTATCGTGCTGGGGGTATCGCTACTGCAGGCGTTTATGCTGGAGATCGGCTTCATGCTCTTCTTCCTGCCCTACACCATGGCGTTTAACTGGGTCTGGGACACCCTGCGCGAGCGCGTGATCCGACACCGCCGCCCGCGCCAGGCGGCACGCGGCTAGCCCCGCGGCGGATCCTTCGCGATCCGCCGCGACTTTATCACCAAAAACTATCGCAACAGATGAACCATAAATATGGTAAATTGCACTCCTTTTTTTTGGTTTGACGGTTGATAAAGTCGCATAATGTCTAAAATTTGGTCTAAAGAAGAAACTCTATGGAGTTTTGCCTTATATGGCACTGCAGTAGGCGCTGGGACGCTATTTCTACCGATCCAGCTGGGTTCGGCTGGCGCCATCGTCCTTTTCATCACCGCGCTGGTCGCCTGGCCGCTCACCTACTGGCCTCACAAAGCGCTGAGCCAGTTTATTCTCTCGGCCAATATCGCGCCGGGAACCGGGATCACCGGCGCAGTCAATCACTACTATGGTAAGAAAATTGGCAACCTGATCACCGGCCTCTATTTCCTCGCCTTCTTTGTGGTCGTGCTGATTTACGCCGTGGCCATCACCAACTCGCTGGCCGAGCAGGTGGCGCATCGCACGCCGATGACGCCTGCGCTACGCGCGCTGCTGAGTCTTGGCGTGGTGCTGGTCCTTAACCTGATCTTTCTCATGGGCCGGCAGATCACCATCAAGGTGATGGGCTTTCTGGTCTTCCCGCTTATCGCCTGCTTTCTGTTTCTCTCCCTCTATTTAATCCGCGACTGGCATCCGGAACATCTCACCAGCCAGATGCAGTTCAGCTCGCAGACGCTCCACCAGGTCTGGATCTCCATACCCGTGATGGTTTTCGCTTTTAGCCATACGCCGATCATCTCGACTTTTGCTATCGACCAGCAGGAGAAACACGGCGACCTGGCCATGGGTAAATGCAAAAAAATCATGAAGGTGGCCTACACCATCATCTGCGCCAGCGTGCTGTTTTTCGTCTTCAGCTGCCTGCTGGCTATCCCGGCGACCTATATTGAGACCGCCCGCGATCAGGGGGTGACTATCCTCTCCGCCCTGTCGATGGTGCCGGGCGCACCGGGCTGGCTGGCGGTGACCGGCATTATCGTCGCCGTGGTCGCCATGTCGAAATCCTTTCTCGGCACCTACTTCGGGGTCATTGAAGGCGCCAGCGAAATCGTCAAAAGCTCGCTGGGCCTGATGGGCGTGCGCAAGAGCCGCGCCTTCAACCGCGCGATGTCGATCATGCTGGTCTCCGCCTTCACCTTTGCGGTGTGCTTTATCAACCCGAATGCGATCTCGATGATCTACGCCATCAGCGGACCGCTTATCGCCATGATCCTGTTTATCATGCCCACGCTGTCAACCTGGCTTATCCCGGCGCTGAAGCCGTATCGCTCGGTGGGGAACGCCATCACTCTGGTGGTCGGCCTGCTCTGCGTCTCCGTGATGTTCTTCGGCTAAACCGCCTCCGGCGACAGCGGCTTGCCTGAGCCGCTGTCGCACATTCTGACAACATTCTCGCCCTTCCCTTCCTTGTGAGCGCATTACACTTACGGCTTAGCCACCTTGAGGAGAGTTCCTATGTCCAGTGTCACCTTATCCGGTCGCGGCACGCTCGGCGATCGCCAGGTCTATCGGTTGGGTTACGGGGCCATGCAGCTGGCCGGCCCCGGCGTCTTCGGCCCGCCGAAAGATCCTGAAGAAGCGGTGCGCGTGCTGCAGGCCGCCGTCGAAGCTGGGGTAAACCATATCGATACTTCGGATTTCTATGGCCCCCATGTGACCAATCAGCTGATCCGCAAAGCGCTTCACCCCTACCCCGACGATCTGTGCATTGTCACCAAGGTCAGCGCCCGCCGTGACGAGAAAGGCAACTGGCTGCCGGCCATGTCGTCCGCTGAACTGACCCAGGCCGTCGAGGACAATTTGCGTCACCTGGGGCTCGACGTGCTGGAGGTGGTGAACCTGCGCAGTATGCTGAGCCCCCACGGCCCGGTGGAGGGGTCGCTGGAGGCGCCGCTCGCCACCCTGCTGGAGCTGAAGGCGCGAGGGTTGATCCGCCATATTGGCCTTAGCAACGTGACGGCAAAGCAGGTGGCGGATGCGCAGAAAATGACGCCTATCGTCTGCGTGCAAAACCTCTATAACATTGCCCATCGCGCCGACGACGCGCTGGTGGATGCGCTGGCCGCCCAGCACATCGCCTGGGTCCCCTTCTTCCCGCTGGGCGGTTTTACCCCGCTGCAGGCGCAGGAGCTGAACGAGGTCGCGGCCTCGCTTGAGGCGACGCCGATGCAGGTCGCCCTCGCCTGGCTACTCCAGCGCGCGCCCAATATTCTGCTGATCCCCGGCACCTCATCCCGCACGCACCTGGCGGAAAATATTGCCGCCGCCGGGCTGGTTCTGCCAGCGGATGCGCTACGCATCCTGGATAATATCGCCAATCGCGCGCATCCCTGACCCCTCAGGCCAAATGGAGGGAACGACTTCCCTCCTCAATATTTGCCTGGAAAAACCTCAACACTGCTGGCACTATAGATCCTACAAATGGGGCATGATCGACGATCGTTTTCTCATTATCCCCGTTAATTAAACTTAAGTTTTTTCCTTCGACCGGTCTCCAGCTTGGAGGCCGTTGTCGTTTTTGTCATGACCAAAATTTGAAACTCTTGATTACAGGAAACACAATATCGAATTCCAAGTTTATACATATCAATCTGGCTGCAAAGATAGTCAATAACATCAAACGCTCATAAAAACATCTGATTAACCCAATCAGAATGTTGCTATTGCTATAAGAAAAATCAAACGCCTCACGACAACTATTTACAAGGGAAGCCTATGACAGAGGGAACGATAAAGACCAGTAAGTATGAAATTATTGCTATTTTCAGAGAGGAGTTGCGCAAACGTACTGAAATTGAAATATTTTTTAACAACACCAGTATCATAACCCAACTGACGCGCGTGGACTTTGCCGAGTTCCATATTCAGACCCATCGCAAAATCCCACCGGGTCATAAAATTCGTTTTCTACTGCATAGCGATTCAGGGAAAATAGAGTTTAATGCAGCCCTGACAAAACATGACAATAGCGGTGTCGATAAAGGTATCCGCTACGCCTTTTCCTTGCCTGAATGCCTGCAGGTCGTGCAGCGTCGCCGCGATCCCCGCTTTCGTTTACGCCACGAGCATGAATTTTATTGCCGCGGGCGCCATAAAAATGGCGAAAACTATCTTTTCGACATCAAAGACATTTCGGACGGCGGTTGCGCGCTGATGACCAAAACGCCAAACCTGAAATTTCTCAGTCATAACGCATTGCTGAAAAATGCCGTACTGATGCTGGCGGAATATGGCGAGATCACCATCGACCTGGTGGTAAAAAATGTCATTATTATCACCCTCGACAATCCCAATGAAGAGAGCGAAAGCTACTATCAGATATCCTGCCAGTTTAAGTTCCGTCATCTCGACGACCAGCGCAGAATAGAGAAGATTCTGCTGGACCTGATCTTAGAAGCCAAGCGCAAAAAGAGAATCTGATACCCTTGGAAAGTATATTGCTGTACACCAATGATAATCTCATTGGTCACTCAATCTATCACTACCTTATTGATAGTCATGAAAATGCCACCCGTTTTGGTTATGACGATGTTATCCAGAGAAAACATCTGCCTGTGGCCCAAACGGTTATTTTCAATTTAATTAATAAGGATATTTCTGCCATCAGAATCCTTGATCTGCTGAATGCGCTCCGCCTTTCCCTGCAGCGCTGCCAGCAGCCGGTGCTGATGGTAAAAAGCGACATTGCCGGGCTATGCCGAGAGTTGATAACCGTCGATAATGCCATGATTATTAGCGAAAACTCACCGCTATCTATGTTTACTTCCATTATCCAGCGCGCGAAGGGCGCCAGCGAACCGCCGCCGCGACGATTGCGCAAACAGCTGTCGCCGCGGGAGTGCCAGATCCTCGAGCTGCTGATTGCCAACAATAATAATAAGCGTATTGCCGCCCTGCTCGGCATTGCCCATAAAACGGTCCACAGCCATCGTATCCATATCATGCAAAAGCTGGGCATTGATAATTCCCGCACGATGAACCAGCGTATTGCCGCCCTTCATCAATGTTAAATTATACAGCGGTAAATCAATAGCGGATAAAGCGTACTTATTCGCTGTTGATTTACATTTCCTGCCATTCCCATTAACCATCAGGTAGCCTATAATTAGTCTATCCTCTGCTTATTGTCTGACTAACCTCGTGAAGAGGGATAATGAACACTAAAATATTCGAAGACAACATTTTATCTCGTAACGATATCGCTGTACGCTACGTCTTTCAGAAAATGTTTTCCCCACAAGGTACCTTAGTCGCGGTTGAATGCTTAAGCCGCTTCGATAATCTTCCCGTTTCGCCAGAATATTTTTTCCGCCATGCCACCGCGGCGGTTCGTGAACGTATTTTTCTCGAGCAACTGGCGTTGATTGAACAGCATAAAGCATGGTTTTTACGTAACCATATTTCCGCCACCATTAACGTCGATGACCATATCCTGAATCTGCTACGCCAGAAGGAAATAAAAGAGAAAATTGCCGCCCTGACCTGCGTCCATTTTGAAGTGACCGAAAACGCCGAGAAACTTCTGAATAATTCCCTCGCCGCCTGGCAAAGCCCGCAGGATACCTCGCTGTGGCTCGACGACTTCGGCTCTGGCTACGCGGGGATAAACGCCATCAGCGGTTATCATTTTGACTATGTCAAAATTGATAAAGATTTTTTCTGGCACCTGATGCGCAAAGAGTCCGGCCGTCAGCTGATGGATGCGCTGGTCACCTTTTTATCCCGCAATCATCACAACGTGATTATTGAAGGCGTGGAAAGCGAAGCCCATAAAAAATGGCTGCAGGGTATGGAGTGGTTTGCTATTCAGGGGCATTACTGGCAGGAAGTCAGCATTGAACAGCTGGTTGCCGACGATATTGTCATATAAAAAAGCCGGGCTTGCCCGGCTTTTTCGTCTCGCTTAATTATAAACTAATTCCCACGTTGCCCAGCTGGTAATTGGCCCGCTGGTGGCGCTTTTCGGCGTCGGCGAAACGTAGCCCACATAATAGGTGAACAGGCCGCCGCTGACCGCGCTTTCCTGCAAATGCACCTGATTTTGCTGCGGGTCCGCAGGGACAATTTTATTACTCTTATCCAGCGTATTATTATCATTGGTCGACAGCGCCAGATAAATATTCTGCGCTCCGTCTGGCAAGGTATTGGCCAGATAGCCCGCGTTCTCATTGCCGACCGCCGTCAGTAAAAAACCGTCGACCCAGCGAACGCTGACCCGCCGCACCTCGTCCTGCGAGGCGTCGCCGCCGTCATGACGCAGCTGGCAGTTTGACAGCGCCAGGGTAAAAGGCTGCGGCTTCATAAACGCGCCGGCCCCGCGATCGTGCACTTCCGCCAGGCTGACCGGCGCCAGCCAGACGTTGCCGCTGCCGGCATGCTGGCCGCCATTGAGCGCGACGCTGCAGGAAATATCCGTCACCCGCCCGGCAAAATCGACCCGTCCGCGATCATAATTGGTCTCGAAACCCCACGCCGAGGGGGCGGCGAGGCTGCCGCAGAGCAGCAGCCACGCGATAGTATGTTTCGGCAATCCCTTCATTCCCCCTCCCGTATTAATCGTACGTCAGGTTAAAGATCATATGCGACTCCACCTCGCCGGTGCTGGTCGTCGGGCCATACTGATAAAAGCGCGCGTGCAGCGGGATGGTGATGTAGCGGGTCTCCTGATTATTCAAGCGGCCAACGGTATATTTCTTATTAAACTGCAGCGGGGATCCATCCTTCAGCACCTGGATGCCGACGCCTTTCGCCATCCCGCTGCCGGCCTTTTCATTCAGCAAGGCGCCCATGGTGGCGGTGGTGCTGGTCGCCAGGGTGCCGGAAAAAGAGGTGCTGATGTTGGCGTATCCCGTTTCACTCAGGCCGCCGCTGCACTGCAGATCGATATTAAAATCCTTCCCGCCCGCGGTGGTGCCCACCCCTTTCAGGTCAGTGCGTCTGATGGCGCCCACATCAACATTCATATTTTTCCCGCTCAGTACCGAACAGGAGGGCGAGACCACGGTGATCGCATTGGCGCTCAGATAGGTTTCGAGGATCGGGTTGCCGCCGCTCTCCCAGTCATAGGAGGTGTATTTTCCCGCCGCGAGGGTGCCGCTGCCGGTGGTTGCCGCGGTTTTGATAATCTCCAGCGTAAAACGTGACCCTTCAAGGGAATAGTTGGTGGTGTTATACACCCGGGACGAATAGACGTCGGGATAGACGATATTCACCGTCGCGCCGCCGCGGCTGAAACGCATACCAATCCCCGGCACGTTGGTGGAATAAATTTTATTCCCAAGATCGGTGGCCCCTGGCGAGACGATCTTCGCCGCGAAGCGGTTGGTGCCGGAGGTACAGCGATAGCTCGCCCCGCCCGGGGCGCTCATCGTCCAGTCACGGGTGAGGATCACCGAGCCCACCGGCAGATCCGGGGGCACCACCACCCTGCCCACCACCATGTCCAGCATCACCGTTGGCGAAGAGAGACGCGTACAGACGGCCCAGGACGAGGTGGTGCCCAGCGCCATTAAGACGATAAAAAGCGTCAGTAATTTCCTCAGCGACATACGCTATCCTTTGTTGTTTGCTGTCCCAGATCCACCGAACACTGACCGCCGCTCCACTTCACAATCGCGCGTTTGGCGTTCGCATCGCTGATGAACATCATGCTGCCCTGACCGACGACGCCGATCTCCTTGCCGTCGGGGGAGAAAATACTCGCCGCGAACGGCAGCGGCTCATGGTTCGCCTGGCGCGCCTGCAGGGTGAGGTTGTTCTGCACCGTGGTGCCGAACGCCACCTTAACCACGCTGCCTTCCCACGGCACAACCTGCGCCACGGTGCGATCGAAGGCCACGTCGTCATGGCTGCCTTTCGGGTCGATCTCGACGGCGTTGATCCGGTACGGGCGCAGATACGGCAGGATGGCGTAACCGTTGCTGTCCACGCGGGTGCCCGGCGATCCCGGGAGCATGGCGCCGGCCGCGTCTTTGGCTTCAATCAGCGCCATCGTCGAGCCGCTTTCCGGCGAGAGCACCACGCCGCCGCTGTGGGCGATCATCGTCCCGCTGGCGCCAATGCCGCTCTGACGATACCCTTCGCCCTGGCTATAGCTGCCGTTGAGGGTGGTCCATGGCGTACGGTAGCTGCCGTTGAGCGCCACATCGTGCTGACCGCCGGTGGCGGTGGTGGTCGACACGCCGTAGTTAAGGTTGTTTTCACTGTCCAGCGAGCCGTTGATACCAATCTGCGAGCTGGCAAAGCGCGAGTTGTTGAACGAGGTGTTCGACGTCAGGTTGGCGGTGCGGTTATCGCCAAACCACAGCGGGTAGCTGAAGTTGAGTGAAATGCGATCGTCGCGGCGATGGCCGGAGCTGTCCGGGGTATAGACGCGCTGGGCGCTCGCCGACCAGGAGAGACGACCAAACGAATTGTTGTAGCTGACCTGATACTGCTTCTCGGTCCCGGAGCGGTTCCAGTAATCGGAAATACGACCGCTGAGATAAAACCCGCCCCAGCCTTCCGGCAGGTTCTGGTTCACCGTGAAGGTCATGCCATTTTTTTGCCGCCACAGCGTATAGTTGCTGCGGCTGTTTTTTTCCTGATCGACGGCGTACAGCGCATCGTTGAGGTTGTAATAACCTTTCGTCGAGTAGCGATACGCCGCCAGCACGATGCTGGTCTGGGTATCGGTGAACATGCGGTTAAAGGTGGCGCGATAGCTCTGCCCCGAGTCATCATGGGTATCGCTCTTCAGCCGCGAATGGGTGACGTCAAAAGAGAGCGCGCCGATCCCGGTGTTCATCCCGGTGCCCACCAGGAAGGCCTGATAGTCGTCAAAGCCGGTGACCCCGGTGTAGCCGGTCAGCAGGTTATTGATCCCGTGCTGCCAGGTCGCCTGATAGAGCATCGGCTTGTTGCGTAGCCCGCTGTCGTCCACTTTACCGGCGGAGAGCGCGTAGCGGGTCATGCCCGGACGCAGCAGCTGAGCAACGGAGGCGTAAGGCACGCTGAACACTTCCACCGAGCCATCCGCCTCTTTTACCGAGACTTCAAGATCGCTGCCATAGCCGGATGGATAGACATCCTGCAGGGTAAACGGCCCCGGCGGAACCGTGGTCTGATAGATAATGTTGCTGCCCTGACGCACGGTGACGAGGGCGTTGCTCTGCGCCACGCCGCGAATTTCCGGGGCATAGGAGCGCATGCCGTCCGGGAACATATTGTCATCAGTGGCGAGGTTGACCCCACGCAGACCGATGGTGTCGAAAAATTCGCCATTGGTAAAAATCTGCCCACCGCTGACGATGGAGTTGATCTGCGGGATCGGCCGCTGGAGATAGGTCTGGTTGCTGTTCCAGTGCGCTTTGCCCTGCTGCTGCTGCCAGTTCAGGTTACCGATATGCTTCAGCAGCCAGCCGTCCCACGACAGACCGGCGTTGACGCCAAGGTAGGCGCTGCTGTTATCCGACCCGCCGACCGAAGAGGTGTGGCTGTTCCAGGCGTTGGCCATCCAGCCAAGATTAAGCGCGGTAATGCCTTTGTCCCAGAACTCCGGGCTGACATAGTTTTTCAGGCGTTGATCTTCATAGATCTGCGGCACTGAAATGTTCAACCGCAGGGAGGACTGGACCAGGTTGTCTTTGACGTTGTCTTCGTTGCGCCAGGATTTGAGGCTACCGCAATAGCCTTCCTGTTCGCTCAGCTGCGGGTTGAGCTTTTCCGCCGCGATGCCGTACTGGGTCAGCATCGCTTTGGTGTAGCAGACCCCAAGGTTACCGTCTTTGTCGCGCGCGATGCGCAGATCGTAGCGCCCTTTCCATTCGTCGTTGGTGTAGACGTCAAGGGAGTAAGTGCCTTCGGTAATCGCGCTGGTCGAGAAGCGTGACAGGTCGACCTTTTCGCGACTGCCGACAATAAAGCCGTCGTTAAATTGATATACCGTTCCCGGGTTTTCCTGTCCGCTGGAAAATGGCGGAAAGCAGCACAGCGCGATGGCGATCGCGGTGCTTAATCTTCCCGGGCAGAATGACCTCTGCTTCATTAGCTTTTCCCTTATTTAACGGCCACTTTCACTGCGACATCGGCGCCATAGTCATTAATGTTGTTAACGGTCAGGGTTTCGCCGCGGTTGACGGCGGAGGAGAGCGCCACCGTCTGGCTGGACTGCGGCGCCAGCATCACGGTTTTGCTGTTCAGGGCTTTACCGCCGTCGCGGGAAATACGGCTGACGGTAATGTAGAACGGCGTCGGGTTATTGATGGCGAGACTGCTGCCGCTGGCGGTGAGGGTCAGCTTCTCGGCCGCCGCGTCGCGGTTGCCCAGCCCGGCAGGACGATAAATAAATTTAAAGCGGGAACGGATCGCCAGCTGCAGCACGTTCTGGCCTTCATTTTTCTGATCAGCCACCACCGGCGGAATTTCCAGCAGATTCAGCCACCACAGCGTCTCTTTATCTTTCGCCAGACCGGCGCTGCTGCCGAGCTTAATACGCAGCGTCTGGCCGCTCTTGGCGTCAACGCGCGAAATCGGCGGGGTGATAATAAACGGGGTGGTAATGGTATCCGGTGTGGCATCGGCATCGCCGTTATCCAGCCAGGCCTGCGCCAGAGCCGGACGGTCGGCGTTATTTGAAAGCTGTACCGTTATTTCTTTTTCATTTCCTGGATAAATAAAGCGGGTACCGTTAACAATAATATTGTTGGCATGGGCCGCAAAACTAAAAATGAAACAGAAAAAAAGGGCAATACGCTTCATGCTGACCTCAGAATAAAAATACAAGCGGCGGACATTGCCGCTTTATTATTGTTATTAACTGCCCCATCGCGGGGCAGTTTTATTTTCTGACGGAATTACTGGTAAGTAATTTCGTAAGTCGCGTAGCTGTTTACCACACCGGTGGTCACAGTGGTCGGCGCGCTGGTGGCGTAGCCTACGTAGTAGGTGAAACGCGCGCCATCGGCTACAGCGGAAGCATCGCCTTTCGCTTTCGGCTGAGTGCTGTCACCCGGGATGATTTTGTTGGTCAGCGCGGTAGCGTTGTCAGTAGACAGCACCAGCTGGATGTTCTGAGCACCGGAAGCTTCGGTGTTCGCCAGGTAGCCCTGTTGTTTGCTGGTTGCGCCAGCCAGCAGGTTACCGCCGGTCCAGTTTACGCCCAGTTTGCTTACGTCATCCTGTTTGGTGCCGTCAGCCGCCTGGCAGTTAGAGACGTCAATGGTGAAAGATTTCGGTTTCAGGTAAGTATCCGCTGCTGCCGCTTTAACTTCAGTCAGGGTTACCGGAGACAGGTAAACGTTCGCATCGCTGCCCTGGCCGTTAACAGAAACAGTACAGGATACATCGGTAACTTTACCGAAGAAATTAACCTGGCCGCCGCCGACATTGGTATCAGCTGCATGGGCAGCAGTCATGCCAAAAAACGCGGTTGCCATTGCTGCAGAGAGAAGAACCTTTTTCATTGCCATTTCCTTGTCAGAGTGAATTACGAATCAATGAGCACACTGTGAATTCGCATAGAACCAGAAACATCAGGCGATGCTGATTTATGCCACTGCTAATAGAATCTTCGACTGACCGGGAGCCGCAATATTTAAGGCGTCAGGTAACGAACCAAAAAATATAAGTTCGCTGGTGCTATCGGCGTCAAAGAATGCTATTTATTCGCCGACAAATATACATTTGTTCACGTTTCATTAAGTTATATAACATATACCTAATGGCTATTAATAAATAATTATTGATAGGTGAAAACGGGGTGGTGGTTGTTTACAGCACGGAAAGCCTGACGCCAGGGCGCGAGAGAAAGGGCCACCTCAGCATGCCGAAATGGCCGCCAGAGGGCTATTGCGAATCGTCCGAATCCGCCATGACGGCGGTTAAAAACCGCCCAACCAATTCACACAATGAATGGTAACCGCGTAAATGAGGCGTATTCCACACTCTGAGCACAGGCAGTCCGCGTGATATCTCCTGCAGAAATAAATCTATAATGCGTTGTTTTTAAATCAAAAAATAGAGAAAGGTTCATTTCCCCATTATCAAACCGCCATAAAAATGTGATCTAAATCGCACTTTTTGCCACGCGCGTTATAGTTAGCAGACTTATTATAAGTCCATCGAAAGCAAACACGCTTTCCACCATAAAAGTTAAAAGGACAAACACCATGAAAAACGTAAAATTACTCGCCGCTGCCGGTATGCTCTCCCTGGTCTCTTTCGCTAGCTTCGCTCATCCGGTGAGCGTAACAGCAGATACCCTGGACAGCGCAGAAGCGAAAATCGCGACCATTGCGAAAGAACAAGGCGCTTCCTACCACATCACCGAAGCGTACACCGGCAACCAGGTCCATATGACCGCCGAGCTCTCTAAATAAGCGAATGGTTGCAGAGGGAGCTGCCGGACAGGCCGCCTGCGAGCGGCTGGTCTGGCTCCCGCCGCCTACCCCGCACACAGCAATGTCGAGCCCCGTTATGGGGCTTTTTTCGTTTTTGCCCCCGCCGCCTGGCGCGCCAGCGCGCGCTGAATAGACAATACGCTCGCCAGCACCACGATCAGCCCGACCAGCGCCATCCCCTGGATCGCTTGTCCAAGGAAAATCCACCCCAGCACCACGGCGGTCACCGGGCTCAGCAGGCTCATTGCCGACACCGCCACCGGCGAGAGGCGGCCAATTCCCCGGAACCACAGACCATAGGCCAGCATGGCGCCCGCCACGCACAGCCACAGATAGCCGGCCGCCTGCAGCGCAGTCACCTGATGCAAAGGGGGGTCAACGATCAGCGCCACTGGCGCCAGCACCACCCCGCCGATCGCCAGCTGCCAGCCGGTTAACGCGACGATCGGCAGGGAGAGCGCCCAGCGGCGGGAGAGCCAGGTGCCCAGCGCCATACTGATCGCCCCGAGAAACGCCGCGCCGATGCCCAGCGGGTCGAGGACGGTGCGCGGCGACAGCAGCAGCATGGCCATACCGAGTATGCCGGCAAGGGCTGAGAATACCGCCAGCCAGGGCGAGCGCTGCCGGTCTACGCACCAGGCGAGAAGCATCACCAGCAGCGGCTGGATCGCGCCAATCACTGCCGCCAGCCCGCCGGGTAAGCGATAAGCGGCGATAAACAACAGCGCCTGAAACGCGCCGATATTTAAGATGCCGGTAACGATAAGCTTTAGCCATTCGCCGCGCTGCGGAAAGCGGCGGCTCCAGATCAGCAGGGCGATACCTGCCGGCAACACCCTCAGCAGTGCGGCAATAAACGGCCGGTCAGGGGGAAGAAACTGGGAGGTGACGATGTAGGTCGTCCCCCAGATAGCGGGCGCCAGCGCCGTGAGCAGCAGGTCGAGCATCAGACTACGCGAGAGAAAAGCCATGATTTTATCTTCACTTCAAGTTAAATTGGTGCCTCAAGTATGTACCCGCAATTATCTTGATATCAAGACAAGTGAGCACTCATGAACAAATCACCGCCGATCGACGCCGTTGATCGGATTCTCGCCCAGTGGCAACGGGAGCGACCGGACCTCGACTGCAGCCCAATGGGGCCGATTGGCCGTCTGAAACGGTGCGCCATGCTGCTGGAGCCGCAGGTGGAAGTGGCTTTTACGCGCCACGAACTGGTGCGCTGGGAGTTTGACATGCTGGCGACGCTGCGCCGCGCCGGGGCGCCGTTCATTCTTTCGCCGACCCAGCTCTTCTCCACGCTGATGATCACTTCCGGCACCATGACCCATCGCCTGAAGGCGCTGGAAAAACGCGGGTTTATTACCCGCCTGCCCAATCCGGAAGACGCCCGCAGTATGCTGGTCGCCCTGACGCCCGCCGGACGTGAGCGCATCGATGAGGCGGTGGAGACCCATGTCGATAATGAACGGCAGCTGCTGGCGGGGCTCAGCGATGGCGAGCGCCAGCAGCTGGATCAGGCGCTGCGGATATTGATGCGCCTGCTGGAAAGCCGTTAACAGCCCGCGGCGATAAAGTCGCCGTTAGCGCTGATCGGCACCACGGTGAAAAACAACCCGGCGGCAAAGAGGATCAGCGCCAGCCCGCCGAGGATCTTCACCAGCGGCACCAGCCAGGGCCGCGGACGGCTGGTCGCCGTCAGCCGGTTGACGGTACGGTGACGGGCATAGTGCACCGCCAGCGACAGACCGAGGATCGAGAGCGCGGTGCCCAGCGCCATGGTCATCACCGCGGCGATGCCCCAGCTGACGATCCCCAGCGCGTTGGCGAACAGCAGGATCATAATCGCTCCGCTGCAGGGCCGGGCGCCGATAGCCAGCACCACGCCCAGACGTGTCTTCCAGTCGGCGCCCTGCAGGTCCTGCCCCACGCCGTGGTGCCCGCAGCCGCACGCGGCATCATGCTGATGCGCCGGCCTCAGGGCGCGTATCCTTGTTTTACCCGGCCGCAGGCTTTGCAGCGCGCGACAGATAACGTAAACCCCAAAGGCGGCGATGGTCAGGGCGCTGATCTTCTCGACGTACCAGCGGCTGGCGCTGAGATCGCCGGCGGCCAGATTCAGCCCCACCGCGAGAATATAGACAAACAGGATGGCGCTCACGCCCTGCAGCAGGCTGCCGAGAAAAGGCACCACCCGCGCCGCAGTCAGGCTCTCCTGGTTGGTGCTCAGGTAAGTGGTGACGATAAACTTACCGTGGCCCGGTCCGATAGCGTGCAGCACGCCGTAAAGAAATGCGCCCACCAGCAGCCAGACGCCGCCGCTGTACTGATGGTTGTTCAGCAGCAAAAGGTACATCACCAGATAGCGATGCAGGGTAATTTGCGTGGCGAGGCACCACTGGAGAAAGTCGCTCCAGTGGCTGTGCAAGGTGACGCCGGCGGCCAGCAGAAGAAGGCCGCCGCTCCCGGCGACCAGCAGGCGCCAGTCGCGCTGCGCAATCGGAATCATCATCGTTATGCCATGGTGAAAAGAGATGAACCACCGGACGACAATCTCATGCCCGGCGAACAATAGTGCCTGTTTTCAAGGATGGATGATTTGTCGGCGTTTTTCTCGTCAATGCTCGAGGTCACAAGGCTCCGCATTATCAGCATCAGCGGGCGCCTGTACCTACCCTCTGCCCTATCTTTGCACAAAGCACTTTACTCTCTTCAGCATACCACAGACGTTTGTTTTTAATGCTGGCACCCTGAATAACATATAAGAGCAGTCGTTACACGTCTAAAAACAGATAAAAATAAATCAGTTATCGCTATCCTGGCACTTTATGTACTTTATCATCCTGCGCATCAGGCACGAAAATTCATTAACTGCTATTTATTTAATACATGCATTAACAGGACCACTCCGATGAAAAGATGCTTACTCGCCCTGGCGTGCGTCGCGCTGCTGACGCCCTCGCTTTCGGCGCAGGCGACCTGGCGCAGCGACCAGCGCCAGGACGCCCGCGATATCCGCCAGGATAGCCGCGAGCAGGGCCGTGAAACCAAGCAAGAGTGCGTCAGCAACAACAATCAAAGCAACGCCAGCTGCCGTCACGATAAGCGGGAAAACCGCCGCGAAGGTCGTCAGGAAGCCCGCGACGAAAAATGGTAAGTCAGCCTGCTCCGGCGAATGTCAGATCGAGGTCTTCTGCCACCGGAGCCTTTCACTCCGCCTGTGACGCCGGACCGTCGCGTCCAGCCCTGCCTGCTCTTTATTCTTAGTTTGCTGCAGAATATTACCCGTAACCGGTCCGCAGTCCATGGCTACTAATACCCACAGCCTGATATCACCGCTACCGCCGATTACCGCCCGCTGCTACCCCTGCACTATTAAGATTAAGCTCAACCCTTTAAATAAGACGTAAAGTGCCCTTACAGAGACAATGGCTATTATCCCCAGGCTTTTTGCAGTATGGTTTAATCACTGTTGTAGTTTTGCAGTGAATGCTATCCAGACGGTTCAAGGTTGTATTCTGTCTGAGAAATTACTCATGCCATTCCCGTCGCTGAGATACGGGCGGCCGGCTGGCTGACGCCGTGCCGCCCCGACAGCCGGGAAATAAATCATGACGGCATTGATGGCCGCCTTGCCGTGGCCGGAAGCCAGTGCCTTCATCATCACGTGGGCATCATCAAGAGGATCAGGGATGTACAGGACGTGGAAACCTCCAGGAAAGATTCGCCAGTTCAACCAGCTAACCCTTTCTTTACCCTTCAGCATGCGGCGTCTTATCGCAGGGGATGGCGATAGCCCATGATACTGCGTGCACCCGTAGCAAATAAAAACGTTATCAGCACGCTGTTTAAAAATAAAAAGGCAGTCGCATTTAACAATGACCTGACGCAGGCCTGGAAAGCGTAATATTTGCCTGCCATAAAAGGGAACACCATGACGAATAACGCCGATATTAAAAAAAGGAACTTCCTGACTCAGAATGAAATCGAGTCGCTACTAAAAGCCGCCGATAGCGGTCCCTACGCCGCACGTAATTATTGCCTGACGCTGCTGTGCTTCATCCATGGTCTGCGCGCCAGCGAGATCTGTCGCCTGCGAATATCCGATATCGACCTTGCTTCCCGCTGCGTTTATATCCATCGGCTAAAAAAGGGGTTCTCGACCACCCACCCTTTGCTGAATAAAGAGATCCACGCCCTAAAGCGCTGGCTGGCCATTCGCAACACCTGGCCGCAGGCCGCCAGCGAGTGGCTGTTTCTCTCCCGCAAAGGCAATCCCCTTTCCCGCCAGCAGTTCTATCAGATTATCGCCTCTTCTGGCGACCAGGCGGGATTGCCGCTGGAGATCCACCCGCACATGCTGCGTCACTCGTGTGGCTTTGCGTTGGCCAATATGGGTATCGATACCCGCCTGATCCAGGACTATCTCGGACACCGCAATATTCGCCATACCGTCTGGTATACCGCCAGCAACGCGGGACGCTTCTATGGTATCTGGGACAATACGCGCGACAAACAGCGCCTGTCGCTGCTTCAGTAAGCCTGACGCCACGGATGGCGTTGTACCGCGTTGCGGGGAAATTAAATATCAATAAATTAACCCTCGGTTAATTATGATTACTGTTCCCGCAAGTTCTTATTTAATCCTGCGGTCACCTCGTTCAATTAACCCTGCATAAATTCCGGTTTTGCCGTGACTATTTATTGTTGGCTAAAATCCATCCCGCTATTTTTAAAATCTATCGTTTGAAAAAAACCTTTTATTTTATGCACATGCTATAAAACCCGAGAAGATCTATTGTGGCCTTGCTTAAAATCTCTAAAATTAAGAATTATCGCCAGGCGATATTTTGACTGGCTGTAAATATAATATGCTATCTATGCGTGGTTAATCGCCTTCACCTTGTACCGTTCTCGCATTACGGATCTTTTCCGTCATGGCGTATGGTTTCGCCATGACGACCCCTCACATCTTTTTCAGGAGCAACTATTGTGAACCGACGTCGTTTTCTTACCGCCAAAGAAGTTCAGGCTATGATGCAGGCCGCGCGTCAGGGCGCCACCGGCGAGCGGGACTACTGCCTCATCCTGCTCGCCTTTCGCCACGGGATGCGCATCAGCGAACTGCTGGATCTGCACTATCACGATCTGGATCTACGGGAAGGCCGGGTCAATGTGCGGCGGTTGAAGAACGGTTTTTCGACTATTCACCCGCTGCGCTTTGATGAACGTGAGGCCATTGAGCGCTGGAGTCAGGTCCGCGCCGGCTGGAAAGCGGCGGCCAAAACCGACGCGCTGTTTATCTCCCGTCGCGGTACCCCGCTCTCACGCCAGCAGGCATATCGTATTATTCGCGCCGCCGGGGAAAAGGCAGGTACCGTAACGCAGACCCACCCCCATATGCTGCGTCACGCCTGCGGCTACGAACTGGCGGAAAGAGGGACAGATACCCGTTTGATCCAGGATTATCTCGGTCATCGTAATATTCGACACACGGTACGCTACACCGCCAGCAATGCGGCGCGTTTTGCCGGAATATGGGAAAGAAATAATCTTATTGGAGAAAGCAATGCAGAAGCGGGAATTGATACAACCGATTGAATTTAATTAAAAAAATAAACCGTGAACAGGTCAATTGGGGCCAAACTGTTTATATCATAAAAATGTTTTGACATATTTTGCAACTCACCACGCCATATTTCTGCAAAAAAATTCATAATCATCTGATTTTAAATCATTTTTAAAACATCAATTACGCACTTTTCTCACCCTGACCTCCCGGGGCATCGACGCGCCTTCGCCAGCGGCATCGCTCTTCCTTTCGCACTCCGCCAACAACCACAGATTAAATATCCATATAAACAACATTTCTCAGAACTTAACACCATAAAACAGGCGTAATTAAACGGAAATCAGATCGTTTATCTCAACGAGTCAAAATGGCCCCAATTGTCTCATCGGTTGGGCTAAAACTGTGCAGAGCCGGCAGCCGGACCACTCGGCTGAAATCTGAAATGCCTGGAAGGCACAACGGCTGCCAATCCGGTTCGTTATTTCGACATCGTTCAAAGGAAAACAGTATGAAAATCAAAACACTGGCAATGATTGTTGTGTCAGCCCTGTCTCTGAGCTCCGCGGCGGCCCTGGCCGATACCACCACGGTTAACGGCGGGACCGTCCATTTTAAAGGGGAAGTCGTTAACGCGGCCTGTGCGGTGGATGCCGGCTCTATCGATCAAACCGTTCAGTTGGGCCAGGTGCGTTCCGCGAAGCTGGCCACGGCGGGGAGCACCAGTTCGTCCGTCGGTTTCAACATTCAGCTGGATGATTGCGACACCACGGTAGCAACCAAAGCGTCCGTCGCCTTCGCCGGTACGGCTATCGACAGCAGCAATACCACCGTTCTGGCGCTGCAAAACTCTGCCGCCGGCAGCGCGACCAACGTCGGCGTACAGATCCTCGACAACACCGGCACGCCGCTGGCGCTGGACGGCGCCACCTTCAGCGCAGCCACCACCCTGAATGACGGCACCAACATCATTCCGTTCCAGGCGCGTTACTACGCCACTGGCGCCGCGACCGCCGGTATCGCGAACGCGGACGCCACCTTCAAAGTGCAGTACGAGTAAGGCAACCATCAGGCAAGGAAGCCATCCGGGCCAGGAGGGCCCGCGCTTAATTTTGCAACCGGGGTGAAACGATGCAGGGAATGAAATCGGGTCTGCTACTGCTGCTGCCTCCGCTGGCGCTGGCCGGTAATCAGTGGAACGTCACGCTGCCGGGAGGGAGCATGCGCTTTCAGGGCCTGATCATGGCCAGTTCCTGCCGCGTTGAAGCCGGCGATCGGCAGATGACGGTCAATCTGGGACAGATCAGCAGTAACCGATTTCACGACGTGGGCGAAGACAGCAACCCGATCCCTTTCGCGATTCATTTACAGGATTGCAGTACGGCGGTCAGCCAGCATGTCGGGGTGGCATTTCACGGCGTGGCTGACGGCAAAAACCCCGATGTGCTGTCGGTGGGCGAAGGCCCGGGGATCGCCAGCGGGATCGGCATTGCGCTGTTCGACAGTCAGGGCCAGCAATTGCCCCTCAATCGTCCGCCGGATCGCTGGGTGCCGCTCTACCGCGGACCGACGACGCTAAATTTCGTCGCCAAATATCGGGCGACCGGACGCCAGGTCACCGGCGGGGCGGCCAACGCCCAGGCCTGGTTCTCATTAACCTACCAGTAATCAATCCGCAGACCAGCAGGACAACACCGTGAGCAGACAAGGAGATAATGTGAGAAAAACGGCAACGACGATACGCGGCATACTGACGGGATGTGTGCTTTTCGCCGCCGGCGCGTTGAGCGCCAGCGCGCACGCGGGCGTCGCGCTGGGCGCGACCCGGGTCATCTACCCGGCGGGTCAGAAACAGGTCCAGCTGGCGGTCACCAATAACGACGACAACAGCACCTGGCTTATTCAGTCATGGGTGGAAAATGCCGATGGGCAGCGAGACGGCCGGTTTGTTATCACTCCCCCCCTGTTTGCCATGCAGGGCAAAAAAGAGAACACCCTGCGCATTATCGACGCGACCAATAACCAGCTGCCGCAGGATCGGGAAAGCCTGTTCTGGATGAACGTGAAGGCCATTCCTTCAATGGATAAATCGAAGCTCAGCGACAACACCCTCCAGCTGGCGATTATCAGCCGCATCAAGCTCTACTACCGACCGGCAAAACTGGCCCTGCCCCCGGATCAGGCGCCGGACAAGCTGACCTTTAGCCGCAACGGATCGTCGCTAACGCTGACTAATCCCACCCCCTATTACCTGACGGTGACCGAACTCAACGCCGGAACGCGCATTCTGGAAAACGCCCTGGTGCCGCCGATGGGCAAAACCAGCGTCAAGCTGCCCGCGGATGCCGGCGGCACCATCACCTATCGCACCATTAACGATTACGGCGCGCTGACGCCGAAAATGAATGGCGTACTGCGTTAACTCTGGTGTGCCCCGCCGTGCGGGCCACGCTGCGCATGACCAGAAGCACTGACTGCCGGGCAACGTCGGACCGGAGGGATTATGTCACATCGAAAATATGGACTGGACCATGGGGGTCGCCCAAGCGCCCGGCGCCTGATTACGCCGGCGTTGACGCTGTGGCTCTGCTCGCAGCCGTTTGCCGCGCAGGCGGACCTCTATTTTAACCCCCGCTTTTTAGCTGACGATCCGGCGGCGGTGGCAGACCTGTCGGGATTTGAAAAAGGCCAGGAGGTCCCGCCGGGCACCTATCGCGTCGATATTTACCTCAATAACGGCTATATGACTACCCGGGACGTTACTTTCCAGGCCGACGCGCAGGGCCATGGCCTGTCGCCCTGCCTGACCCGCGGCCAGCTGGCGAGCATGGGGGTGGATACCGGACGGGTGACGGGCATGGCGGCCCTGGACAGTAAGGCCTGCGTGCCGCTAACGACGCTCATCAGCGAAGCCACCACCCGCTTCGATGTCGGCCAGCAGCGCCTGTATCTCACCGTACCCCAGGCGTTTATGGGCAGCCACGCCCGCGGCTATATTCCGCCGGAGCTATGGGATAACGGCATCACCGCCGGGCTGATTAACTATAACTTCACCGGCAATAACGTTCATAACGCCACCGGGGGGAACAGCCGTTACGCCTATCTGAATCTGCAGAGCGGGCTGAACCTCGGCGCCTGGCGCCTGCGCGATAACAGCACCTGGAGTTACAGCAGCGGCGGCAGCGCCTCATCCAATGAGAACCGCTGGCAGCACGTCAACAGCTGGCTTGAGCGGGACATCATTCCCCTGCGGTCGCGGCTTACCCTCGGGGATAGCTACACCAACGGCGATGTCTTCGACGGGATCAACTTCCGCGGCGCGCAGCTGGCCTCCGATGACAATATGCTGCCGGACAGCCAGAAAGGCTTCGCGCCGGTGATCCACGGGATCGCCCGCGGCACCGCGCAGGTGTCAGTCAAACAAAACGGCTACGAAATCTACCAGAGCACGGTGCCGCCGGGGCCGTTTACCATCGACGATCTCTACGCCGCGGGCAACGGCGGCGATCTGCAGGTCACCATTAAAGAAGCGGATGGCACCCGCCAGGTCTTCAGCGTGCCCTGGTCAACGGTGCCGGTGCTGCAGCGCGAAGGCCATACCCGCTTCGCCCTCTCCGCCGGGGAGTACCGCAGCGGCAACAGCCAGCAGGAAACACCCGATTTTTTCCAGAGCACGGCCATGCATGGCCTGCCGGCCGGCTGGACCCTGTACGGCGGCGCCCAGCTGGCGGACCGCTATCGCGCCTTTAACCTCGGGGTAGGGAAAAACATGGGCTATTTCGGCGCCTTGTCGCTGGATATCACCCAGGCCAACGCCACCCTGCCTGACGACAGCGAGCATCAGGGACAGTCGGTGCGCTTTCTCTATAACAAGTCACTGGATGAGACCGGCACCAACCTGCAGCTGGTGGGCTACCGCTACTCCACCCGCGGCTACTATAACTTTGCCGATACCACCTACCGCCGGATGAGCGGCTACAGCGTGGAAACTCAGGACGGGGTTATCCAGATGAAACCCAAATTTACCGACTACTACAATCTGGCTTACAGCAAACGCGGCAAGGTGCAGCTGAGCGTGACCCAACAGCTGGGGCGCACCGCCACCCTCTATCTGAGCGGCAGCCACCAGACTTACTGGGGCACCGACGATGCCGATGAGCAACTGCAGGTCGGCCTCAACGCCGCCGTAGACGATATCAACTGGTCGCTAAGCTACAGCCTGACGAAAAACGCCTGGCAGCAGGGACGCGATCAGATGCTGGCGGTTAACGTCAATATCCCCTTCAGCCACTGGCTGCGCTCCGATAGCCGTTCGGTCTGGCGGCACGCCAGCGCCAGCTACAGCCTGTCGCACGATCTCAATGGCCGCATGACCAATCTGGCGGGCCTGTACGGCACCCTGCTTGATGACAACAACCTCAGCTATAGCGTGCAAACCGGCTATGCCGGCGGCGGCAACGGCGACAACGGGAGCACCGGCTATACCGCGCTCAACTACCGCGGCGGCTACGGCAACGCCAACGTCGGCTACAGCCGCAGCGATGGCTTTAAACAGCTTTACTACGGGGTCAGCGGCGGCGTGCTGGCGCACGCCAACGGCATCACCTTGAGCCAGCCGCTGAACGATACCGTGGTGCTGGTGAAAGCCCCCGGCGCCGGCGGCGTGAAGGTGGAAAACCAGACCGGGGTACGCACCGACTGGCGCGGATATGCCGTCCTGCCGTATGCCACCGAGTATCGCGAAAACCGGGTCGCGCTGGACACTAATACCCTGGCGGACAATGTCGACCTTGATGATGCGGTGGTCAGCGTGGTGCCTACCCATGGGGCGATCGTCCGCGCCAGCTTTAACGCCCAGGTGGGGATGAAGATCCTGATGACGCTGACCCATCGCGGCAAACCGGTGCCGTTTGGCGCCCTCGCCACCAGCGACAGCAACCGGAGCGGCAGCATCGTCGCGGATAACGGTCAGGTCTACCTCAGCGGGATGCCGCTGGCGGGTAAGGTGCGGGTGAAATGGGGCGATGGCCCCGACGCCCAGTGCGTGGCCGATTATCGTCTGCCGCCGGAGAGCCGGCAGCAGGCGCTCAGCCAGCTGTCCGTCGCGTGTCGCTAAGGAGATGATGATGAGAACACCGCAGTATCTGCTGGGCGCCCTGCTCACGCTGGCCGCGCCGCTGGCCTTCGCTGCCGACAGCACGATCGCCATCAGCGGCTATGTGCGCGACAACGCCTGCGCGGTGGCCGGAGAGTCGAAGGAGTTCACCGTCGATTTGCAGGACAACGCCGCGAAGCAGTTTTACGCCGTCGGGGCAACGACCCCGCCGGTGCCGTTCCGTATCGTGCTGTCGCCCTGCGGCACTTCCGTCACCGCGGTGAAGGTCGGCTTCACCGGCGTGGCGGACAGCGTCAATACCAGCCTGTTAAAACTCGACGCCGGCGCCTCGGCGGCGGCGGGAATGGGGGTGGAGATTCTCGACCAGCAGCAGTCCCGACTGCCCGTCAATGCCCCGTCGTCAGCCATCGCCTGGACCACGCTGACGCCGGGCCAGACCAACATCCTGAACTTTTACGCCCGTCTGATGGCCACCCAGGTGCCCGTCACCGCCGGGCATGTCAATGCGACAGCGACTTTCACCCTGGAATTTCAGTAAGCGGAGGCTGCAATGAAATGGACCCACGTGGGCTGGCTGCTGGCCGGCCTGTTAACCGCGAGCCCTTCCCTGCGGGCGGCCGATGTCACCCTCACCGTCAACGGGAAGGTGGTGGCCAGACCCTGCACGGTCTCCACCGTCAATGCCACCGTCGAGCTGGGCGATCTTTACACCTTCAGCCTGATCGGCGCGGGCTCGGCATCGGCCTGGCACAGCGTGGCGCTGGATCTCAGCAACTGCCCCGTCGGTACCTCACGGGTGAAGGCCACCTTCAGCGGGACCGCGGACAGCACCGGCTATTACAAAAACCAGGGGACGGCAGGCAATATTCAGCTCGAACTGCAGAGCGAGGACGGCGCCACGCTGAACAACGGCAGCAGCCAGTCGGTACAGGTGGATGAGGCCAGCCAGTCCGCCCGCTTCCCGCTGCAGGTCAGGGCCCTGTCGGTCAACGGCGGCGCCACGCAAGGCACCATTCAGGCGGTGATTAACGTCACCTATACCTACGCCTGAGCCAGGAGAGCATCATGATGAAAAAAATTATCCCTCTGTTCACCACCCTGTTGCTGCTGGGCTGGTCGATAAACGCCTGGTCCTTCGCCTGCAAAACGGCCACCGGCGCGACGATCCCCATCGGCGGCGGCTCAGCCAACGTCTACGTTAACCTGACCCCGGCGGTCAACGTCGGGCAAAACCTGGTGGTCGACCTCTCCACGCAGATTTTTTGCCATAACGACTATCCGGAAACGATCACTGACTACGTGACCCTGCAGCGCGGATCCGCCTATGGCGGCGTGCTGTCGAGTTTCTCTGGCACCGTGAAATATAACGGCACCTCTTACCCCTTCCCGACCACCACGGAAACGGCGCGGGTGATTTACGATTCACGGACCGATAAGCCCTGGCCCGCCGTCCTGTATCTGACGCCGGTCAGCACCGCCGGCGGGGTGGCGATCGCCGCAGGATCGTTAATCGCGGTGCTGATCCTGCATCAGACCAACAACTACAATAGCGACTCCTTCCAGTTCATCTGGAACATCTACGCCAATAACGACGTGGTGGTCCCCACCGGCGGCTGCGATGTCTCTGCCCGCGATGTCACCGTCACCCTCCCCGACTACCCGGGCTCCATGGCCGTGCCGCTCACCGTGCACTGCGCGCAGAGCCAGCAGCTGGGGTATTACCTCTCCGGCGCCACCGCGGACAGCGCCCACGCGATCTTCACGAACACCGCCTCCGCCTCGCCGGCGCAGGGGATAGGCGTCCAGCTTACCCGCAACGGCAGCGCCGTGCCGGCGAACAGCACGGTCTCGCTGGGCACCGTCGGAACCTCGCCGGTCAATCTCGGCCTGACGGCGACCTACGCCCGGACCACAGGCCAGGTCACCGCCGGTAATGTGCAGTCGATCATCGGCATTACCTTTGTCTATCAATGATGACCGATGACATCCTCTCTTCCTGCTCGCTGGCCGCCCGGGGGTTGAACCAGCGGATGCTGAACGCGGCGAAGCGGCTGGCGGGGGTAAAAAGCGGGTGAAATATCACCCGCATATGGCCCCTCGCTTTCCGCACAGGCAGCCGCCTCGTTCATCAGCAAACTCACGGTCGGCGTTTGAACAGGCATGGGGGTAAGCGATGAGTGACTAATGGCGCGGATGCGCTGGCGAGTGAAAAGCGCACCGGTTTACACCGGTGCCGGTACGTCAGGCGCGAATATCGTCGTATTCGCGGGTGTTATCGAATTCATGTTTGGCAAACGGGCAGAGTGGAATAATCTTCCGCTGCTCCTGGCGCATTTTTTCCACCACCTTCGCCACCAGCTGTTTCCCCACGCCCTGGCCTTTCAGGCTGGGATCGACATCGGTATGTTCGATAATGCTGAGGTGTTCGCCGGTGGGAACAAAAACAATCTCCGCGACCTGGTTACCCTGCGCGTCGTTAACATAAAATTTGTTGTGCCCTTCCAGTATTTCCATCTTCTCCTCGCTTATTTATGACGATATTGCAGGGCGCCGCTCGGGCAGGTATCGATCACCTTCACCACCGTCGCGACATCCACTTCATCCGGGATGATCCACGGCTTACGCTTGAGATTGAACAGCTTCGCGCTGCCGCGCACGCAGTTCCCGGAATGCTGACAGATCGCCGTATTAAAGTAGACGTCGATTTTCTCCCCGGTGTAGGCCCGGTAGCCGGCTTCCAGTAATTCCTTATCCATGACATTGCCTCGGTCTTGTTTTATGACTTTCAGGCTAAGCATAGTCCTCCCCGTGACGGCTGACTATGCGCAAGTCGGTAATGGGCGTCAGGAGAGGGATTTGGCGCATCCTCCCGCTCTTCCGGCGCGCACGGATCCCGCACTCAACGAACGGTTGACTTTCATTCCCGCAACGAGGCGATTACACTCATGACACACTGGTAAGAGCACTCAGGGATGTTCCATTGAATCATATTGCCACCATAGCCCGCCCGGCGCGGCTACTGCTCGTCTTGCCGCTCACCGGCTGCTCACTCTCACCAGCGATCCCGGTATTGGGCGCCGCGTTCCCCGGCTGGTTTTTCTGCTTGTTGGGCGGCGCGTTTTTACTCATCCCCTGCCATATCCTGATTACCCGTAACGGCTGGCAGCCGCGCTTTTCTCCCCTGGTCTTCAGCTATGTCGCGCTGATGTTCCTGTTCGCCACGCTGCTGTGGTTTCTGTTTTTTGTTCACTGATCGCTTATGACTACTTCCCGCACTCCCCTGTTACGCAAGAAATGGCCTCTGCTGGCGCTGGTCCTCGCCGCCATCCTGGCGCTGATCCTGGTTATCTGGCAGTTGCAAACGTCGCCGGAGACCAATGACGCCTATGTCTATGCCGATACCATCGATGTGGTGCCCGAGGTCAGCGGACGCATCGTGGAGATGCCCATCCGCGATAACCAGCGGGTGAAAAAAGGCGATCTGCTGTTCCGCATCGACCCCCGTCCCTATCAGGCGATGCTCGATGACGCGAAAGCCCGGCTGACGACCCTCGACGCGCAGATTATGCTGACCCAGCGCACCATCAAAGCGCAGGAGTATAACGCCCAGTCGGTAGCGGCCGCCGTCGAGCGCGCCAGAGCGCTGGTCAAGCAGACCACCTCCACGCGCATCCGCCTTGAACCGCTGGTGCCGCAGGGGTTTGCCTCGCAGGAAGATCTCGATCAGGCGCGCACCGCCGAGAAAGCGGCGCGGGCGGAGCTGGAAGCCACGCTGCTGCAGGCCAGACAGGCCTCGGCGGCCGTGACCGGCGTGGATGCCATGGTGGCGCAACGCGCCGGGATCCTGGCGCAAATCGCCCTTGCCGAACTGCATCTGGAATTTACCGAAGTGCGCGCGCCGTTCAACGGCGTGGTAGTGGCGCTGAAAACCACCGTCGGCCAGTACGCCTCGGCGCTGAAGCCGGTCTTCACCCTGCTGGATGACGACCGCTGGTATGTGATCGCGAACTTCCGCGAGACCGATCTGAACAACGTGCGCCCCGGCGTGGCGGCGCGGATCACCGTGATGACCAACCACAACCGGACCTTTAACGGGGTGGTCGATTCGGTCGGCTCCGGGGTCCTGCCCGAAGGCGGGAGCGTCATCGAAGGCCTGCCGCTGATCCAGAAAAGCATTAACTGGGTCCACGTCTCGCAGCGCTTCCCGGTGAAAATCGCCGTCAGCGATCCCGATCCGGCTCTGTTCCGCATGGGCGCCTCAGCCAGCGCCGTGCTGCAGCCGTAGCCGGGCGACGCGATGTTTCCTCTCGCCCATTTTTTACGCCAGGAACTGCGCGACGCGCCGGGACGCGCCAGCTACACGCTGCGCCTGACGCTGAGCTGTGCGGTGCTCATCACCCTGTTCATGACCCTGCAGATCCCCTTCCTGGCCGTCGCGCTGATCGTCGTGTTCTACGTCAGCCAGCCTAACGTGTTGATGATTAAGTTAGTCAGCGTGGTCTTTTTTGTCACCGTCAGCGTGGCGCTCGGCGGCGTGCTGCTGATCATCAAGTGGACCTATGACTACCCGCTGATCCGCCTGGCGGCCTCCGTGGCGCTCTTTTTCTGCGCCATCTATCTGATGCGGGTGCTGGGCAAGCTGGGACTGGCCTTTTTCGTGGTGGCGCTGGCGGTGATTTACGCCCAAACCTTCCCGTCGATGACCAGCCAGAGCGAGATCCTGGTGCGGCTGCTGCTCTGGCTGTGGGTGGCGATTAACACCGCGATCCTTGTCACCCTGCTGGTCAACGCCTGTTTTCAGCAGGCCTTTCCCGGCAACCAGTTTAAGGCGCGTCTGGCGGAGATGCTGCAGTCGGTCGCCAGCCGGCTGGCGACCCCGGGCGGAGAAACGCCACCGACCTTCGGCGAGACCGCCGCGCTGTTCAACCAGCTGCAGTCGCTGTTCGCCCAGGCCTGCCGGGCGACGCCGGAGATCGCCGCCGATCCGCAGGCCTGGCGCTCGCGGCTGGCCGCCACCCTGCGCTGCTACCAGCTGGCGGCGCTGCTGCAAGCGGACGAGGCCGATAGCGACGATCGCCTGCTGCTGTCGCAGGCGGTACTCCAGCTGAAGAGCGCCCTTAGCGAGGGGCCGTTTGACGGCGCCATTCCCCCCCTGGCGCTCAGCGGCCGCGGCGCCAATCGCGCCGTTCTGCAGGAGATGGCTGCCCTTCTGCAGCAGCTGGCCCAGGGTGAGCCGGTGGCCCTGCCGCAGGGCCAGGTGGAAAAACCGCCTCTGCTGGCGCCGGACGCCTGGCGCAACCCGGCGTATCTCCATTTTGCGCTCAAGACCCTGCTGGCGACGCTAATCTGCTATGTCTTCTATACCGCTGCCGACTGGCAGGGGCTGCACACCATTATGCTGAGCTGCGTGATCGTCGCCCAGCCCGGGCTGGGCGCCACGATGCAGAAGACGTGGCTGCGCATCGGCGGCGCGCTGCTCGCCACTCTGCTGGCGCTGCTGTTAATCGTCTTTGTCCAGCCCTGGACCGACTCGCTGTCGGGGCTGCTGGCGATGTCCCTGCCGGTGATGGCGCTGGCGGCCTGGATTGCCGCCGGCTCGGAGCGTATCGCCTACGCCGGGATCCAGATTGGTTTCACCTTTGCGCTGGCCTTCCTCAGCTGGTTTGGTCCGCTGACAAACCTCACCGAGCTGCGGGACCGGGTGCTGGGCATCCTGCTTGGGGTGCTGGTCTCCTCCATTGTCCATTTGTATCTCTGGCCGGACAGCGAAGCGCCGCAGCTGAAATCGCGCCTCGCCGGACTCTATCGCCGGCTGGCGGACTGCCTCGCCGCCCCGCACGATGCGGTGCCGCTGGCCCCTCTGTTTGTCGCCTTCACCGACAGCGAAGCGCTGATCCATCGGGTTCGCGCCGAACCGCTGGGTACGTATGCCCACCCCTGGCCCCAGGCGAAAGACTGGCCGGTGCGCGCCACCCTCGCCCGGGCCGAGGAGATCGCCCGCCTCAGCGAAGGGTACCGGCTCAACGCCGCGCCGGGAGACCCGACCCTGACCCGCTGCGCCGAACAGCTGCGGCGCTACGCCGAACGTATCGAACAGGAGGCGACAGCGCCTGCCGAGCAGCTGGCCGCCGACCTGACTAACCCCTTTGGCCCGGCGCTGGCCGCCGCGCTGGCCGCCCTGCCCGACTGGGGCCCGACACCGATAGCGACTGAGCAACAGGCTAAAACGTCATGATGATCCTTCCTTTCTCCGCGCGGCTGCGCGGCACTCTCCTTACCCTGACGCTGACGCTGCTCAGCGGCTGCGCGCTGATCCAGGACGAGCCAGCCCAGGTCGCCATCGTCAATCCGCAGCAGGCCCAGCTGGCGCAGGTGATCCACCTGGCGAATAGCGACTGGCCGGCAGCCCGCTGGTGGGAGGCCTATGAGGATCCTCAGCTCAATATGCTGATCAACCGGGCGCTGCAGAACTCGCCGACCATGCAGGCCGCCCGGCTGCGCATCTCTCAGTCGCAGTCCACGGTGGAACTCGCCCAGTCGGCGATGGGCCTGCAGGCCACCGCCGTCGCGGCGCAAAACCGCCTGCGGATCACCGACAAATCCTTTAGCTGGCCCTACTCCTACTCCCTGCCGGTGGATAAGAACGGTCCCTGGTATACGCTGAACACCGTTGGCGTCGGGGCGCAGCTGAATATCGATCTCTGGGGAGCCGATCGCGCCCGGGTCGCCGCCGCCATTGGCGAGAAAAATGCCCGGCTGGCGGAGACCGCCGGCATTGAGCTCGACATCGCCAGCAGCGTGGCGCAGCTCTATTTCGCCATGCAGGCGACGTTCCAGAAAATCGCGCTGCTGCAGGACCTGGAAGGCATTGCCCAGTTCTCGGTGGCGGCCCACGAGCATCGGACCCAACGCGGCGTGGAAGACAGTGTGGATGTGGCCAACGCCCAGGCCGAACAGCTCGCCGCCCGCCAGCAGATCATCAGCGCCGAGGGGACGCTGACCCAGTATCGTGAAACCCTGCGGGCGCTGATCGGCGCCGATGCGCAAAGCATGCCGGCCATCCATCCGGTGGCGCTGCCTGCGCTCCAGGAGACGCTGCCGCCGTCGCTCTCTTTCGAGCTGCTGGCCCGCCGCCCGGACCTGCAGGCGCTGCGCGGGTATGTGACCGCCTCCCTGAGCCAGGTCGATGCGGCGAAAGCGGCGTTTTATCCCCATTTTGATATCAAAGCGTTCTGGGGCTATAACGCCCTGAGCGTCGGGGATCTGTTTAAGTCCTCTTTCCAGCAGATCAACCTGCTGCCTGGGCTCTATCTGCCGATCTTCGACGGCGGTCGTCTGAACGCCAATCTGCAGTCGGTGCGCACCGCCAGCAATATTCTGATCAAACAGTACAACCAGGCGGTACTGGACGCGGTTCGCGATGTCGCCATCAGCTCCAGCCAGCTTAACGACCTGAATCAGCAGCGCGCGCTGCAGCAGCTGAAGGTCACCGCGGCGCAGACCACCACCGACAGCGCTCGCGCCCATTATCAGCGCGGCCTGCTCAGCCGCTACGCCGCCGAAGAGGCCCGGCGGGCGGTCCTTGCCCAGCAGCTGTTGCTGCTGGATATTGAGGCCCAGCGATTGAGCACCGACATTACCCTGATCAAAGCCCTGGGCGGCGGCTACCGCGGCCAGTAACAAAAATGCCTTCCCCGGTGGGGAAGCCATTAAACCGTCTTCAGGAATTGCCCGGCGGCGCTGCGCTTGCGCGGGCCTACGGCCAACCGCATAGCGGTTTGATATTGCCGTCTTTCGTAGGCCGGGTAAGGCGAAAGCCGCCACCCGGCAGAAATGCGGGCACAATAATGAAACAGGTTTGTCATTAGCCAGAATGCCTTCCCCGGTGGGGAAGGCATTAAACAGAAGACGCGGGGTTGATGCGCGGCGATTACACCAGGGCGCGCAGTTCTTCCCGCATGTAGGTGGAAAAGAATTCCGGATGCTTAATCACCAGCCGTTCGCCGGCGGCGACCCGTTCAGCCCACTCCGCCACTTTGTCGGTAAACCCGGCGCTCCAGCCTTGCTGCTGACCGCGCTCAGCGACGTCGGCCGGGCTGGCTGGCACGCCCAGCTCTTTCAAATATTTGAGAATTCCCTTCGCGGTACTTTCATCCATAGACTGTGGTACTGGCTCAGACGTATTCATACCACCAATGAAATCCAATGCTTTATCAATGACTGCTGGCATAGGTGTGTCCTTATATTAACCACATAGTAAACCTGACTACACTATGGACCGGAAAGCGACGTGATTTCAAAGAACACGCTCACGTTATGGGACATCGCGCATTCAGAAAAGGGGATTTTGCACTGCAGGGGCGGGGGTTGGACAAAAAACAAGCCGGTCCCGCGGGACCGGCCTGCGGATCGCGTCAGGCGTTGCTGACGGATTTTTGCGCGCCGCTGGACTGACTGTTCTCCAGCATCCGGCGGACCGGGACAATCAGCACGGCCAGCACGGCGGCGCAGATCAGCAATGCGATGGAGCAGCGGGCGAAGAGGTCAGGCAGCAGCGACAGCTGATCGGCCTTCACATGACCGCCAATCAGGCCCGCCGCCAGGTTACCCAGCGCGCTGGCGCAGAACCACAGCCCCATCATCTGGCCGCGCATTCTCTCCGGCGCCAGCAGGGTCATGGTCGCCAGACCAATCGGGCTCAGGCACAGTTCGCCGAGCGTCAGCATCAGGATGCTGCCCACCAGCCACAGCGGCGACACACCGGCCCCGCCGTTGTTCAGGACGTTCTGCGCCGCCAGCATCATCAGGCCAAAGCCCGCCGCCGCGCACAGGATGCCAATGACGAATTTGGTCATGCTGCCCGGACGAACGTTTTTACGCGCCAGCGCTGGCCACGCCCAGCTGAATACCGGGGCGAGGAGAATGATAAATAAGGCGTTAATCGACTGGAACCAGACCGCGGGGATCTCAAAATCGCCGATCATCCGGTTGGTATAGTCGTTAGCAAACAGGTTGAATGAGGTCGGTTTCTGTTCAAATGCCGACCAGAAAAAGGCCGCCGAAACCAGCAAAATAAAGCACACCAGCAGGCGCGCCCGCTCTTTACGATTCAGCCCGGCGAAGACGAACAGCCAGATGAAATAGAGCGCTACGGAAGCGGCAATCACATAGACCAGCACGCTGGCCACCGCCACCGGGTTAATCACGATCGTGCCCAGGCTAATGAGCGTGACCAGCACAGCCACTCCCAGCGCCAGCGCCAGCAGCCACGCCCCAACGCCATTCTTTTTCGCCACCGGGCTGTTCCAGGTGGAGTCTAGGCCGACCTCTGCGTCATAGCGCTTCATCGACGGCACGGCAAAGACACGGAAAATGATCAGCGCCACCAGCATCCCGATCCCCCCGATGCCGAAGCCCCAGTGCCAGCCATGGGATTTAATCAGCCAGCCGGAGATCAATGGCGCGATAAACGAGCCGATGTTGATCCCCATGTAGAACAGCGAGAAACCGCCGTCGCGGCGCGCGTCGCCTTTTTTATACAGAGTGCCGACCATCACCGAGATACAGGTTTTAAACAACCCGGAACCGAGGACGATAAACATCAGGCCGATAAAGAACAGGTCGTTGCCCAGCCATGCCGACAGGGCGATCGACAGGTGCCCGAGGGCGATCAGAATCGAGCCGTACCAGACGGCGCGCTGCTGGCCAAGCCAGTTATCCGCCAGCCAGCCGCCCGGCAGCGCGGCCAGATACATACTGCCGGCAAAAATCCCGACGATCGCCGAGGCGTTCTCCCGCGCCAGCCCCATTCCGCCGTCGTAAACCGTCGCCGCCATAAACAGGATCAGTAAGGGGCGGATGCCGTAAAACGAGAAGCGCTCCCACATTTCGGTGAAGAACAGGGAGCCCAGCGGATAAGGATGGCCGAAAAAGGTACGGCTTTCGTTTTTATTAACAGAGGAATGCATAAATTCTCCAGATAATGTGCGCCGCAGCGCAAGTTAACCGTATAAAGCGGGCTGACGATTTATAATTTGTTTGTCTTAACATCAGGAACGAGCATTTTTAACCATTTGATAACCATGTAGTGGTTTTGTCCAGCCCCTTACCTTCCCTTTTTAGATGAAAAGTCGACAAACATCTAGTTTTATAGATTTAATGTTCGCAAAAACGTAAACGGCGTTGACATTATGCCATTGTAAAGAATACATAATTTTATTTATTAAAAACAGTAAGTTGATTGAGTAACAAAGGACAAAAAACGTCAGTGCGGGCAGGGCATATAACGACAGGAAAAGTAAGGGAAACGGGCTTGAGGAGGCAGAAATAGCGCTAAGGGAGAATATTGTTCAGCCATCCAGGTGTTTCACACCCGGAGAGCCTCCCGCGAGGCAGGATGCACATGGCTTGCCGGCTGCTACAGCCGGCGCCATTTTGCGCGCTATTTCACACGCTGCCCCGCCCGATCAATGACGCGCTCACCGTCTTCCTTCACGAAGGCGCCTTTTTGCGGCGCCGTCAGGATCTCCAGCACCACCTCTGACGGGCGGCAGAGCCGGGTGCCCCGCGGCGTCACCACGATCGGACGGTTGATCAGGATCGGATGCTGGAGCATAAAGTCGATTAACTGGTCATCTGTAAACCGGTCTTCCGCCAGGCCCAGCGCATCGTAGGGTTCGACGTTTTGCCGCAGCAGCGCCCGCACCGGGATCGCCATCGCGGCGATCAGCTGGCGTAGTTCATCACGCGACGGCGGCGTCTCCAGATAATAGATAATGGTGGGCTCAGCGCCGCTGTTGCGGATCAGCGCCAGGGTATTACGTGAGGTGCCGCATTCAGGGTTATGGTAAATGGTGATGCTCATAGCACGTTCTCATGGCTGATTGAAGGAGAGACGCAGCGCCAGCGCGGCCAGCGTTACCAGCAGCACCGGCAGGGTCATGGTGATGCCGCAGCGAAAATAATACCCCCAACCGATGGTGATGTGCTTTTGCGCCAGCACATGCAGCCAGAGCAGCGTGGCCAGGCTACCAATCGGCGTGATTTTGGGCCCCAGATCGCAGCCGATAACGTTGGCATATATCATGGCCTCTTTGATCGTCCCTGTTGCCGCGCTGCCATCGATCGACAAGGCGCCGAGCAGCACGCTGGGTATATTATTCATGATCGAAGAGAGGAAGGCCGACAGGATACCGGTGCCCAGCGTCGCGGCCCAGAGCCCGCGCTCCAGCCGATCCCTAACCCACGCGGCTGCCAGATCACCAGCACCAGGGTCAGGACAAAAATCGCACCTGCCAGCAACATCGTTCCCTCACCAATCACATTCGAAAAATCATATATGTTAAGATAAATTTTTTACCGACAACCCGGCACCTCAGTCAGTCTGCTGACCATCAGCCGCACCTCGTCCTGCTGACTTAGCCAGGCCTGCTCAATCACCTGCGCCGCCCAGGCCGGTATCTGCGGAGAGAGGCGATAATGGACCCACTTACCCTGTTTTCGATCCCGCAGCAGCCCGCTCTCCCGCAGCATTGCCAGATGGCGGGAGATCTTGGGCTGGGACTGGGCGAGCGCCGTACAGAGATCGCACACGCACAGCTCTCCCCGCGCCTTGAGCAACAGCACGATCCCCAGCCGGGTTTCATCGGCGAGGTTTTTGAACAGTTGCAGGGGCAATAAAGACATGGTTTCTCCTCAAGCGTGACGGACAGCATACGGGACCACGAACAAAGATCAATATGCATTCGAAAAAACATATGTGTTTTTCACAGCCGCGATAAATCTCCATACCGTTGCGACATGTGCCTCCTGCTCAATAGCACGCAAAAATGCCGCGTTTTCTTTTAACTATCATCGAAATGTGTCAGGCTGAAGATCCCATCGGATTGACAGGGTTTTCAGGATGAGTACGATTTATGTGGTTGTTTTAACGTATATAAAACCGCTCGAAGAGATTGACAGCGCGATCCCCGCCCACGTCGAATGGCTCAAAAAAGGCTATGCTGACGGCCTCTTTCTCACCTCAGGCCGCCGTATTCCCCGCACCGGCGGGGTGATTCTGGCGAAATGCGACAGCCGGGAAATTCTGGAATCGCGTCTGAGCCAGGATCCCTTCCAGCAGCTGGGTCTCGCCCATACGGAGATTATCCCCTTTGAGGCCAGCATGGCGTCCCCCGCGCTGCAGACGCTGTTATAAGCCTGTCCCGGAGGAAACATGCAGCCGTCCTTTCACTGGATCAATGAACCTGCCGAGTGGCGCCGCGATACCGACGGCCTGACGGTGGTCACCGATAAGCATACCGATTTCTGGCGTCATACCTGGTATGGCTTCGAGCGCTTCTCCGGCCATCTTTATGCCGCTGAGGTGGAGGGCGATTTTACCCTGCAGGCAAAAATATGTGCGGATTTCACCACGCTTTACGACCAGGCCGGGCTGATGATGATGGCGGACGAGCAGACCTGGCTGAAGGCGGGAATTGAATTCAATGACGATGCCCCGGCCATCGGCAGCGTGCTGACGTTAACCCACTCCGACTGGGCCACCGGGCTTTTCCCCGGCGACCCGCGCACTTTCTGGCTGCGGCTGACCCGCAAGGGCGATGCGTTAAGGCTGCAGTATTCGACCGACGGCGAGCGCTGGCCGCTGCTGCGTCTCGGCTACTTTCCGCCAGGCCCGGTAAAAGCCGGCGTCATGTGCTGCTCACCGGAGCGCGGCGGACTGGCGGTTGCATTTCGGGATATTCAGCTTTCCCCGCCGCTGGACAAAGCGCTGCACGATCTGAGCTGAACGCTAGCGGGAAGACCCGACTTTCTCTGCATCCTGAGGGCCAGGATTGCAGGCTTCGCGGGTCCCGGGCAGGTAAAAATGGCCGTGCTTATCGGGATCGGTGCCGCCCGGGCACCCTGCCCGGCCCGAGGAGTTATCGCTACTGCCGCCGTCCGAACCGTTGCCGCCGTCGGCGCCCGATATTACCGACTGGCCGTGATGGCCATGCGCTGCAGTGGCTGAAAACGCCACCAGCGCGAACACACAGACCATTAAGCGTCTGCCCATTGCTGCCTCTCCCTTATTGATATTTCCCGCCCATCGCGTTGACGATGGGATAAGCCGTTACACGGCAACATGCGCCGCGATTAAAAAAACGCTTTATCCACAGGGAGTATAGGGTTAAGGCAGAGGGAAAGACAGGGCCGGCGCCTTCAGACATTTCGCACGCAAAATAGCCTTCATTCCGCGGTATGCGCTATCAGAAAATCAATCAGGGCTTTCACTCTTTCGGACGCTGACATTCACGCGGTCTCCCCGGCGCTGGCGCGCTTCGGCCGCGAGGCCATCAGCAACGACCTCTGGCAACGTGACGCCCTGTCCGCCCGCGACCGTAGCATCGCGACCATGGCGATGCTGATTGCCCGCAACCAGCCAGGCGAGCTCAAGCACTATATTGCCGTCGCGCTCGATTGCGGCGTGACGCCCGCGGAAGTGTCAGAGATCATTACTCACCTCGCCTTCTACGCTGGCTGGCCCAATGCGATGTCAGCCGTCAGCGTCGCTAAAGCCATCTTTGTAGCCAGGGGCGTGACGACAGAGGCCCTGCCCGCCGCCTCGCCGACGCTGCTGCCCCTCAATGAAGAGGTAGAGAAACAGCGTGCAGACACCGTCGAAAAAAATGTCGGCCCCATTTCGCCTGGCCTGGTTAAATTTACTGCCGACCCGCTGTTTCTCGACCTCTGGCAACGGCCCGCGCTAACGCCCCGCGACAGAAGCCTGGTGACGGTCAGCGCGTTAATCGCCGCCGGACAGAGCGCGCAGATTGGCTACTACCTAAACAGGGCCATGGATAATGGGCTTTCGGCTGAAGAGGCCGGAGAAGTGGTCGCCCAGGCAGCGTTCTACGCGGGATGGCCAAATGCGTTTACTGCCGCCCCGGTGGTCGGTGAAGTGTTGCGATCGCGCGAGAGCAAAGCTGAATAAAAAAGGATAAAGGACAGGAAAGCTGTCCTTTATTTATCGTTAATAGTTAGCTTAAAGGTAGCACTAGGGCTTTCGATTAAATCTCGCGGAAAGGACATAAACGGTCTATCGAAGTATGGAGACTTCGATCGTGAGTCTGTTCAGATCGCTCATTGAGAAAATTTCCGTTCCGTATGCCGTCATGAGTCTCATCCTTTGAAAGCAGCGATCGCTGTGGCGAGACTGTAGCGCGGACATGTCTATTTGGTCAGGCCATGACTGACCTCCCCCCACCGCATATCGCAAGAATTTGCTTTCTCAGCCAGCGGTGACCGGGGTCGCGTTCCATCCTTGGGTGCCACATCTGCGATACCGTAATACGACGGCTTTTGAACGGCAGCTCGAAAACGTGTACCTGGTCCGTTACCCGCTGATTGAGTAAATAGAGTGCGGGTATCATGGCGATAAGATCCGATTCCAGCGCCACGGACAGTGCTGTCGGAAATCCCGGTACGACGCTCGCAATTTTACGTTTTGTCCCCAGTTCGGCCAGCGCATCGTCAACGGATCCGTGCAACGCGCCCTCGGGTGACGCTACCACATGGCCCCAGGCGACATAATCACCCACGCCTATTTCTGCCTGCTTAGCCAGCGGGTGCCCTTTACGCACGACGCCAACAAACCGATCCTCAAACAGTCGCTGCAGCCGTATTTCTGGCCCCATATTACTCTGAACGCCAATCTCCAGATCAACCAGCCCTTCCCGAAGATAGCGCGACGTTTTTTCCGGCTTAGGCGCGAAGCGTATACAGACGTCCGGCGCGGCGTCGGCAACCGCTGCGATGAGCGCAGGCCCAAACGCCACCACAAAACCATCGTTTGCCCTGATGGTAAAAAGACGCGCCAGACTTCGCGCGCAGAACGTTTCAGTTGAGGGCTGCAATACCGCCCTGGCCTCGTGCACTGCACGCCTGGCGCGATCCCGGGTCGCTTCGGCCCACGGGGTCAGTACCATGTTACGCCCGGCGCGCACCAGGATCGGATCTCCTGTGACATCGCGTAACCTGCTTAATGTCCGGCTCATGGCTGAGGTGCTGAGGTTCAGACGACGTGCCGCACCTGCGACACTCGCTTCACTCAGCAATATGTCGAGTGCTACCAGCAAATTAAAATCGGGATCAGACATTACCCTTTCTCCCAGCACATTAAGATAAGGCGTTTGATGCAACAATAAAGTGAAAATAGTGCACCTTCCGCCCGGTAAAAGCCATCTTTATAGTTTTGTCATCCATACACTCTTCTCAGAGGACAAATGATGACGCTCTTTTCCAGCCAACCCGGCGACGAAGGACTGCCTGGCCCGGCGCGCGCACGGGTGATGGCCGCAATCATGACCACCACCTTAATGGGCGTGTTTGATGGCACCATGATCAACATTGCCCTGCCCTCAATGGCTCAGGATATGCAGGTACCTGCCGGTATTGCCGTCTGGTTCGCCAACGGGTATCTGCTGGCGGCTGCGATGACGCTGGCGATATTCGCGGCGCTTGCGGCCCGTCTGGGTTATCGCCCCGTATTTCTGGCGGGCCTGACGACCTTTACCCTGACATCACTGGGTTGCGCGCTGGCGAATAAGCCCGAAATGCTTATCGGTATGCGCGTGCTTCAGGGGATCGGCGGCGCGGCGACGCTGAGTATTGCCCCCGCAATACTCAGGTCCGTATTTCCCGGACGCTTACTTGGCCGCATTCTGGGGTTCCATGCCCTGCTCATTGCCTCCAGCTCCGCTATCGGCCCGGTATTGGGCGGTACGATCCTTCACACCCTGAGCTGGCAATGGCTGTTTGCGATAAACGTTCTTCCCGGCACCCTCGCCTTACTGCTGGCGATCAAAGCGCTGCCGCGTAATGCGATCCGTATGCAGGCGCCCTTCGACACCCTGGGCGCCATATTGTCGGCACTGCTGTTGGGTTCGACGATCATGGCGGCGAACAGCCTACAGAACGCTACTTATCAATTCGGCAGCCTTTGCTGGATGGCTCTCGCTGCGCTGAGCGGCATGGCTTTTATCTGGCAAATCCGCCGCACGGGTCATCCCTTACTGCCGCCGAGCATGTTTAAAAATGAACGTTTTACCCTCGCGGCTTTCACGTCAATGGTTGCTTTTGTCAGCCAGGGGATCACCTTTATTGCGCTACCCTTCCTGTTTCAGAGCGAATACGGCTACAGTCCGGTAGTGTCTGCCCTGCTGTTTACGCCGTGGCCGTTAGGGATCGTGCTGATTGCGCCGCATGCAGGCCGTTGGGCGGACACGATATCAGCCCCGGCGATATCCACCCTGGGGCTGGTGATATTTGTCGTCGGTTTGATCCTGCTGGCGACGTTACCCGCCAGCCCTCCAATGTGGGATATCTGCCTGCGAAGTCTGGTGTGCGGAATAGGGTTTGGCTGCTTTCAGAGTCCCAATAACCGGGAAATGCTCTCAAACGTTATTCGTGAGCACGCGAGTTATGCGTCCGGAGTTTTATCCATTATGCGCACTTTCGGGCAGTGCCTGGGAGCCGCCGCCGTAGGCGTTCTGCTGGCAGCAGATGAAAGGTCAATTCATGTTGCGCTGTGGAGCGCCGCCGCGGCCTCTGCGGTATCGGTCGTCGTCAGCGCGAGCCGGTTGCGTAAAATCACTCATCCTGCGGAAACAGGATAAGTGCGAAAATATCACTAAACGCTACTACTCCAGCGCCAGCAGCGCAAAACGCCGATCCCGCAACCAAAGAGGAGTCCTCCGTCGGAGTTCAATAGACTAACAGAATGCTATAACTTCTTATTTATCAAGGGAAAATTGAGTTGGGTAGACTTCAGAAGACTTGAGTTTGGAGCGGGCGAAGGGAATCGAACCCTCGTATAGAGCTTGGGAAGCTCTCGTTCTACCATTGAACTACGCCCGCGAAGAGGTGCGAGAAGCATTATAGCCCTTACGCACCCTGTGACAAGCCCGCCGGATGCTGACTGGCGATAAAATAACCTTTTAGCACTTAGGCTTACTGCCCTGCGGCGGCAGGTAGCGCAGCGGATCGATGGCCGTCGCCCGATAGCGGATCTGGAAATGCAGACGCACTGAGTCGGCATCCGTACTGCCCATGGTGGCTATTTGCTGGCCGGCCTTCACGCTCTGGCCGTTATTCACCATCAGCTTATCGTTGTGAGCATAGGCGGTGATGTAATCCTCGCTGTGCTTAATCATGATCAGGTTGCCGTAGCCGCGCAGCTGGTTGCCGACGTAGACCACCTTGCCCGCCCCGGCGGCGTAGACCGGCTGGCCGCGAGTCCCGGCGATATCAATGCCTTTATTGCCGCCATCGGCGGTGGAATAAGGCAGGGCCACTTTGCCGCTGGTCGGCCAGCGCCAGCAGCGCTGTCCCACCGGCGGCCAGGAGGACTGAGGTACCGCGGACGAAGGCGTGACCGCCGCCGTGCGCATGGAGGAAGATTTTTTCTTCGTTGTCTTCGTAGAACTGCTGCCGTTAAGCTTCAGCTTCTGCCCCACCTCAATGGTGTAAGGCGGGGAGATGTTATTCAGGCGGGCCAGATCGCGAACGCTGGTGCCGGTGGTGCGGGAGATGCCATACAGGGTATCGCCACGTTTGACGGTGTAGGTCGTACCGGAATCGGAGTTGCTGGAGCAGCCGGCCAGCGCCAGGCTTACCACCAGCATCAGTGTCATATAAACGCGTTTCATCATCAGGCATCCTGCACTTAACACAACCACTTACCTCGCAACCAGGGCGAATATCATACCAGTCCGCGGCGCAGGGCGTCATCCCTGATGGCGAAACCAATACCCCCCTGCCATCGAATCCGGCCCGCGACAAACAGCGATTACTGCTGGAGCCGCACGTCGTGGTGGGTTTGCCCGCCATGACGCGTTGCCGCTCACAGAGCGGACTGCAGGGCTTGTTTTGGTAATGCCTTTCTCCCATTTATCGGCTACCCTAGAGGCCTGAGTACATGACCCGGCGGGTTTGTGCCGGGTCATTTTTTATTTTCAGGAGTCGTCATGGCCGGGGAACACGTCATTTTACTGGATGAGCAGGATCAGCCTGCCGGTATGCTGGAGAAGTATGCCGCCCACACGCTTGATACCCCTTTACATCTCGCGTTCTCTTGCTGGTTGTTTAATCAGCAGGGTCAATTGCTGGTCACCCGCCGTTCGCTGGGCAAAAAAGCCTGGCCCGGGGTGTGGACCAACTCCGTCTGCGGACACCCCCAGCAGGGCGAGACCTTCGAGCAGGCCGTCACGCGCCGCTGTCGCTTCGAACTCGGCGTGGAGATCGCCGACATCGTGCCGGTTCACCCGGCCTTCCGCTACCGGGCGGTCGCCCCGAACGGCATCGTTGAGAACGAAGTATGCCCGGTGTATGCCGCGCGCGTGGTGAGCGAAGTGCTGCCTAACGACGATGAAGTCATGGATTATCAGTGGGTTGACCTGGCAACGATGTTAAGCGCGCTGGCCGCCACGCCGTGGGCGTTTAGCCCGTGGATGGTGCTGGAAGCGGAAAATCGGGACGCTCGCCAGGCGCTGACCGACTTTGTTGCGCGTGTGCGCGGGTAAGCTGACTATTCTCGCAGCCGCCACCCGGCGCAAAAAGCGACTCCGTACCTGTCATCGTTGCCTGGCGGCGCTACGCTTGCACAGGCCTACGGTTCTGCGCTGTTGCGTAGCCCGGTTAAGGCATTTACGCCGCCAGCCGCGCTACGCCAGCCTTCAGGCCTCACGTCAGACATAAAAAAACCCGGCAAGCCGGGTTTTTGCATTTCACAAGACGCGATTATTTCTGCGGACGCATTGCCGGGAACAGGATCACGTCGCGGATGGTGTGGCTGTTGGTGAACAGCATCACCATGCGGTCGATACCGATACCCAGACCGGCGGTCGGCGGCAGGCCGTGCTCCAGCGCGGTCACGTAGTCTTCATCGTAGAACATCGCTTCGTCGTCGCCCGCGGCTTTCGCATCAACCTGGTCCTGGAAGCGCTGCGCCTGGTCTTCGGCGTCGTTCAGCTCGCTAAAGCCGTTACCGATCTCACGGCCGCCGATGAAGAATTCAAAGCGGTCGGTGATTTCCGGGTTGACGTCGTTACGGCGCGCCAGCGGAGAAACTTCCGCCGGGTATTCAGTGATGAAGGTCGGCTGGATCAGGTGCGCTTCCGCCACTTCTTCGAAGATCTCGGTCACGATACGGCCCAGACCCCAGCTCTTCTCCACTTTGATGCCGATAGACTCAGCGATCGCTTTCGCGGAATCGAAGTTATCCAGATCCGCCATCTCGGTTTCCGGACGGTATTTCTTGATCGCTTCGCGCATGGTCAGTTTTTCAAACGGCTTGCCGAAGTCGAACACCTGGTCGCCGTAAGGCACTTCGGTGTTGCCGAGAATGTCCTGCGCCAGGGTGCGGAACAGGGATTCGGTCAGCTCGATCAGATCTTTATAGTCCGCATAGGCCATGTAGAGTTCCATCATGGTGAACTCTGGGTTATGACGAACGGAGATCCCTTCGTTACGGAAGTTACGGTTGATCTCGAAGACGCGTTCGAAACCGCCCACGACCAGGCGCTTGAGGTACAGTTCCGGCGCGATACGCAGGTACATGTCCAGATCCAGCGCGTTATGATGGGTGATGAACGGACGCGCGGAGGCGCCGCCCGGGATCACCTGCATCATCGGGGTTTCCACTTCCATAAAGCCGCGGCCAACCATGAACTGACGGATACCCGCCAGGATCTGCGAACGCACTTTAAAGGTGTTGCGCGATTCATCGTTGGAGATCAGGTCGAGGTAACGCTGACGATAGCGCGCTTCCTGATCCTGCAGGCCATGGAACTTGTCCGGTAACGGGCGCAGGGCTTTGGTCAGCAGACGCAGCTCGGTGCAGTGGATAGACAGCTCACCGGTTTTGGTCTTGAACAGCTTACCGCGGGCGGCGATGATGTCGCCGAGATCCCATTTTTTGAACTGGTCGTTGTAAACGCCTTCCGCCAGGTCATCGCGCGCTACGTACAGCTGGATGCGGCCGCCAACGTCCTGCAGAGTGACGAAGGACGCTTTACCCATGATACGGCGGGTCATCATGCGGCCAGCCACGGCCACTTCAACGTTCAGCGCTTCCAGCTCTTCGTTTTCTTTGGCATCGAAGTCAGCGTGCAGTTGGTCAGAGGTATGGTCACGACGGAAATCGTTCGGGAAAGCGACGCCCTGCTCACGCAGCGCAGCCAGCTTCTCGCGACGGGTTTTCAGTTCATTATTAAGGTCAATTGCCGCGTCAGCGCCCTGTGCTTGTTGTTCAGACATGTTGGTTCCTCATAACCCTGCTTTCAAACTTGCTTCGATAAATTGGTCCAGGCTGCCGTCGAGCACCGCCTGAGTGTTGCGGGTTTCCACCCCGGTACGCAGATCTTTAATACGCGAGTCATCCAGCACGTAAGAGCGGATCTGGCTGCCCCAGCCGATATCGGACTTGTTGTCTTCCATCGCCTGCTTCTCGGCATTTTTCTTCTGCATCTCCAGCTCATAAAGCTTTGCTTTCATCTGCTTCATGGCCTGGTCTTTGTTCTTGTGCTGCGAACGGTCGTTCTGGCACTGCGTCACCAACCCGGTCGGGATGTGGGTAATACGCACCGCGGATTCTGTACGGTTAACGTGCTGCCCACCGGCGCCGGAGGCGCGGTAAACGTCGATGCGCAGGTCGGCCGGGTTAATTTCGATATCGATATCGTCTTCAACTTCCGGGTAAACGAACGCAGAGCTAAAGGAGGTATGACGGCGGCCGCCGGAATCGAACGGGCTCTTACGCACCAGACGATGAACGCCGGTTTCGGTACGCAGCCAGCCGTAAGCGTAATCGCCAATGATCTTGATGGTCACGGATTTAATGCCCGCGACTTCACCTTCGGACTCTTCGATGATCTCGGTCTTAAAGCCGCGCGCTTCCGCCCAGCGCAGGTACATGCGCATCAGCATGCTGGCCCAGTCCTGGGCTTCGGTGCCGCCGGAGCCTGCCTGAATATCGAGGTAGCAATCGGCGTTGTCGTATTCGCCGGAGAACATGCGGCGGAACTCAAGCTGCGCCAGCTTCTCTTCCAGCGTATCCAGCTCGGCGACGGCTTCGTTGAAGGTCTCTTCGTCGTCCGCTTCCACGGCCAGATCCAGCAGGCCGGCAACGTCTTCCAGCCCCTGGGACATCTGATCCAGGGTATCTACGATGGCTTCCAGGGAAGAACGCTCTTTACCCAGCGCCTGAGCGCGTTCAGGTTCATTCCAGACGTCCGGCTGTTCCAGCTCGGCGTTTACTTCTTCGAGACGCTCTTTCTTGGCATCGTAGTCAAAGATACCCCCTAAGAACGTCGGAGCGCTCCGTGAGGTCCTGAATGCGGTTTTTTACCGGATTTATTTCAAACATGGTCGGTTTCTTTTAATGGATTTGTCAAAATGCGGTGATAAGAGCGGAATTCTACCGGATTCGCGCCCTTATTCATACACTGTTGTCAATTTGGCCAGAGGTGATCGATGATCAGCTGCAGGCTGCGGTTGCCGCGGAACTCATTGATGTCGAGCTTGTAGGCTAACTGGACTTCACGCACGCCGTTGTCGGGCCAGATGGAAGTATCCACGTTGAAGGCGATACCGTCCAGCAGCGGGCCGCCGTCAACCGGCTCGACCATCACCTTCAGGTGACGCTCGCCCACCAGCCGCTGCTGCAGCAGGCGGAAACGGCCGTCAAACAGCGGTTCCGGGAACATCTGTCCCCACGGCCCGGCGTCGCGCAGCATCTGCGCCACTTCCATGCTCATCTCCGCCGCCGCCAGCGGCCCGTCGGAAACGACCTCGCCCTGTAACAGCGCGGGATCCAGCCACTCGGTCACCAGCTCGCCAAAGCGCTGCTGAAACTCCTCAAAGCGCGCCTCTTCCAGCGATAATCCTGCCGCCATCGCGTGGCCGCCGAACTTCAGGATCAGCCCCGGATAGAGCGTATCGAGACGCTCCAGCGCATCGCGCATATGCAGCCCCTGAATGGAGCGGCCGGAGCCTTTCAGCGTGCCGTCGCCGGTGGGCGCAAAGGCGATCACCGGCCGGTGGAAACGTTCCTTAATTCGCGAGGCGAGGATGCCGACCACCCCCTGGTGCCACTGCGGATGGTACATCGCCAGCCCGCCGGGCAGGGTGTCGCTACTGCGTTCCAGCTGCTGACAGAGCGTTAGCGCTTCCGCCTGCATCCCCTGCTCGATCTCTTTGCGCGTCTGGTTGAGCGCGTCAAGCTCATTGGCTAACACGCGCGCTTCGCCAATGTTATCGCACAGCAGCAGCGCGACGCCGACCGACATGTCGTCCAGCCGCCCCGCCGCGTTCAGGCGCGGCCCGAGGGCAAAACCGAGGTCGCTGGCCGCCAGCTTTTGCGGATCGCGGTTGGCAATCTCCAGCAGCGCCTTAATACCGGGCCGACATTTGCCGGCGCGAATGCGGCTTAACCCCTGCCAGGTGAGAATACGATTGTTAGCATCCAGCGGCACGACGTCGGCAACGGTGCCAAGCGCCACCAGATCCAGCAGCTCGGCAAGGTTCGGCGCGGCGATGCCGCGGGCATCGAACCAGCCGTTATCACGCAGAAAGGTGCGCAGCGCCAGCATCAGATAGAACGCCACCCCGACCCCGGCCAGCGATTTCGACGGAAAGTCGCAATCGCGCAGGTTAGGGTTAACGATGGCCTCCGCCGCCGGCAGCGTCTCCCCCGGCAGGTGGTGATCGGTTACCAGCACCGGGATCCCCAGCGCATGGGCATGATCGACGCCGGCATGGGACGAGATCCCGTTGTCGACGGTCATGATCATCTGCGCGCCGCGGGCGTGGGCCTGATCGACCACTTCCGGGCTCAAGCCGTAGCCGTCTTCAAAACGGTTCGGCACCAGGTAGGAGACGTTGCCGTAGCCCAGCGCGCGCAGGGCCAGCACGCTGAGCGCGGTGCTGGTGGCGCCGTCGGCGTCAAAATCGCCGACTACGACAATGTGCAACCCTTTCTGGAAAGCGTCGTGCAGCATCCCGACCGCTTTTTCAACGCCGGTGAGCTGCGTCCACGGCAGCATGCCTTTGACGCTGCGCTCCAGCTCCTGGGCGCTGCGCACCCCGCGGCTGGCATACAGCCGCTGCAGCAGCGGCGGCAGATCGGCGGGTAAATCGACGCCGTCAACCGCCTCGCGGCGGCATAGTTGTATCTGTTGTTTCACGCGAATCAGTTACCGCTTGTCTGTTTTTTATGCTCGTCGAGGAACGCCTTCAGCTCTTTCGGCCCCTGATAGCCCGGCAGCACCATGCCGTTACTGAGGACCATCGCCGGGGTACCGTTGACGCCCATCTGCACGCCAAGGGTGTAGTGTTTAGCGATATCCACGCTGCAGCTCGCCGGCTGCACGCCCTTGCCGTTCATAGCGTCATCCAGCGCTTTGTTGCGATCTTTCGCGCACCAGATGGCCTTCATATCCTGCTCCGCCTGGCTCTGCAGTCCCTGGCGCGGGAAGGCGAGATAGCGCACGGTGATCCCCAGCGCGTTGTAGTCGCTCATCTGCTCATGCAGCTTGTGGCAATAACCGCAGGTGATGTCGGTGAAGACGGTAATGACGTGCTGCTCCTTCGGCGCTTTGTAGACAATCATTTCGTTGCTCAGCGCGTTCAGTTTACCCAGCAGCAGCTGGTTAGTGACATTGACCGGCTGCGCGCCGCTCACGTCGTACATCGGCCCCTGGATGATGTGCTTGCCGTCGTCGGTGACATACAGTACGCCGCTGTCGGTCAGCACCGTGCTCATCCCGGAAACCGGCGACGGTTGAATATCGGTGCTCTGCACACCCAGCTTCGCCAGCGACTGTTTAATTGCCGCGCTATCGGCATGCGCCGCCCCGGAAAGGGAAGCCGCCAGCAGGGTGAACATCAATAAACCTTTTTTCATACTCAGTCCTTTTGTTCAGCACTCACGCCCGCGGGTGGTGCTGTTGATGAAGTTGTCGCAGACGCTCGGTCGCCACGTGGGTGTAGATCTGCGTGGTGGAGAGATCGCTGTGTCCTAACAGCATCTGCACCACGCGCAGATCGGCGCCATGATTGAGCAAATGCGTGGCGAACGCATGGCGCAACACGTGCGGGGAGAGCTTTTCGCTGTCGATCCCCGCCAGCACGGCATAGTGTTTAATCCGGTGCCAGAAGGTCTGACGCGTCATCTGCTGGGCGCGCTGGCTGGGAAATAAGACATCCGACGCCACGCCGTTCAGCAGCCAGGGGCGACCATACTCGAGGTAATTTTCCACCCACAGTACCGCCTCTTCCCCCAGCGGCACCAGCCGCTCTTTGTTGCCTTTGCCCACCACCCGCAGCACGCCCTGTCGCAGGCTGATGTCGCTCATCGTCAGCCCCACCAACTCCGAGACGCGCAGGCCGGTGGCATACAGCACCTCCAGCATCGCTTTGTCGCGCAACTCCAGCGGCTGCTCCACCAGCGGGGCCTGCAGCAGACGCTCAACCTGCGCCTCACTGAGATCCTTCGGCAGCCGCTGCGGCAGCTTCGGCGAGGCCAGCAGCGTGCTGGGGTCGTCCGGGCGAATTTTTTCCCGGTACAGATGCTGGAAGAAACGACGCACGGCGCTCAGCAGGCGCGCGGTGCTGGTGGCTTTATAGCCGCCGGACTGCCGCTCGGCCAGCAGCGCCTGCAGGTCGTCGCTGCCGACGCTTGCCAGCGACAGGCCGCGATGGTGCAGCCACTCCACCAGCATCGTCAAATCGCGACGGTAGGCGCTGAGCGTATTCTCCGCCAGATTGCGCTCCAGCCAAAGGGCATCGAGAAACTGTTCGATTAGTGCCAGATCCTGTTTCACATCGGCCTCTTTGTTCGTTAAACGCTCTCATTATGCCTTAAGAGGACGCCTTTCTGGTACACTGCCCGCCATTCACAGCAAGAATCGAGATGTTTACGCGATGAATATAGGTCTGTTTTACGGCTCCAGTACCTGCTACACCGAAATGGCCGCGGAGAAAATCCGCGATATCATCGGCCCTGAGCTGGTGACGTTGCACAATCTGAAAGATGACTCCCCCGCCCTGATGAGCCAGTACGATGTACTGATCCTCGGCATCCCGACCTGGGATTTCGGCGAAATTCAGGAAGACTGGGAAGCGGTTTGGGACCAGCTGGACACCCTGGACCTGGAGGGCAAAATCGTCGCGCTGTACGGCATGGGCGATCAGCTGGGCTATGGCGAATGGTTCCTTGACGCGCTGGGCATGCTGCATGACAAGCTGGCGACCAAAGGCGTGAAGTTTGTCGGCTACTGGCCAACCGAAGGCTATGAGTTCACCAGCCCGAAACCGGTGATCGCTGATGGCCAACTGTTCGTTGGCCTGGCGCTGGATGAAACCAACCAGTACGACCTGAGCGACGAGCGCATCCAGAGCTGGTGCGAGCAGATCCTCGGCGAAATGGCCGAACACTTCTCCTGACGCCGCTTACTCCTGCGCCGGTTTTTGCAGCACCAGCCGGCGCAGATCCCGCCACTCTCCGGGATCCATGCTGTCCGCCGCCAGCCACAGATGCTGACCGCGTCGGGTATCGACATGGCGCAAACGCAGCAGCATACCGCTGTTGATGACCCACGGCGTCCCGAGGATCTCCCATTCGGCGTTTTGCCAGCGCAGCCGGGAATCGGTGAGCAGCTTTATCTCCCCGCGACGGGCATGGATCCGTCGCTGGCTGCGCACACAGTCAAAGACCACCAGCGACAGCAGCAGCAGCCAGATCGGGGTGTAGCTTAACGGCCAGGGAACCAGCAGCACCAGCGCCGCCACAACGCCGTGGAGCAGCAGGGAAAACCACTGCGCGCGCCAGGAGATACGGAGATCAGATTGCCACAGGACCACGTTCCCGATTCCGTGTCTGAATTAAGGTTACCATCCGCTGCAGCTCCGCATCGGCCGGTTTGCCGTGGTTCATCAGCCAGTTGAACAGATCCGGATCGTCATTTTCCAGCAGGCGAATGAACAGCTGTTTGTCAGCGTCGCTGAGGGTATCGTACTCATACTCAAAGAACGGCATGATGGAGATGTCGAGTTCGCGCATCCCGCGGCGGCATGCCCAGTGGATACGTGCTTTATTGTTAATGTCCATGTTGACCTTCCAGCAGCAAAATATAGGTTAGTTTAACCCGTTTTCTGCCGTAACTTTACAGGAATATCGCTGAATGCGAGCATCCTTCCATAAAAACCATAAAATAATGATGGGCTTATTGTTTTCCCGCGTCAGGCCGTCACCAAACGTCAGCGCACAAATGGCCTGTTGAAAGCGCTTGCAATGCACTATAGCTCTTTTACCATTGGTCACACACACTGCGTTAAGCGATTCAGGATATGACTATGGCTTTTACACCTTTTCCTCCGCGTCAGCCTTCCTCTTCCGCTCGTCTGCCGTTAACGCTGATGACCCTGGATGACTGGGCGCTGGCGACAATTAGCGGACCGGACAGCGAAAAATATCTGCAGGGGCAGATTACCGCCGATGTGAGCAGTCTCACCGATGCCCAGCATCTGCTTGCCGCCCACTGTGACGCCAAAGGCAAGATGTGGAGCAACCTGCGCGTATTCCGCCGCGACGGCGGCTTCGCGTGGATTGAGCGCCGCAGCCTGCGCGACGCGCAGCTGACCGAGCTGAAAAAATATGCCGTCTTCTCCAAAGTCACCATCGCCGCCAACGACGATCTGGTTCTGCTGGGGGTGGCCGGCTTCCAGGCGCGCGCCGCGCTGGCGCCGCTGTTCGCCGCCCTGCCCGACGCCGCGACGCCGGTGATTAGCGAAGGCGCCACCAGCCTGCTGTGGTTTGAACACCCTGGCGAACGCTTCCTGCTGGTGACCGATGTCGACACCGCCAATCGCGTCACCGACGCGCTGCGCGGCGAAGCGCAGCTCAACAACAGCCAGCAGTGGCTGGCGCTGAATATTGAAGCCGGTCTGCCGGTGATCGACAGCGCCAACAGCGGGCAGTTCATTCCGCAGGCCACCAACCTGCAGGCGCTGGGCGGTATCAGCTTCAAAAAAGGGTGCTATACCGGCCAGGAAATGGTCGCCAGGGCGAAATTCCGCGGCGCCAATAAGCGCGCGCTGTGGACGCTGTCAGGTACCGCCAGCCGGGTGCCGGAGGCCGGAGAAGATCTGGAGCTGAAGATGGGCGAAAACTGGCGCCGCACCGGTACGGTGCTTGCGGCGGTTCAGCTGGATGATGGCCAGCTGCTGGTGCAGGTGGTGATGAATAACGATATGGAGCCGGACAGCGTGTTCCGCGTGCGCGACGATGCCGGCAGCCTGCGCATCGAACCGCTGCCCTATTCACTGGAAGACGCGTAATAAAGCGTTATGACTCCCGGCTTGCGGCGCTCGCGCCTTAGCCGGGCTACTTGACTGCAGATAACCGTAGCCACGGTAAGCGCAGCGCCACCGTGGGATTTCCAGGCCGCAGATAACCGTAGCCACGGTAAGCGCAGCGCCACCGTGGGATGTTTATCAGGACTGGCCGACGTACAGATAGATCGCCAGGAAGTGACACACGCTGCCGCCGAGCACGAAGCCATGCCAGATAGCGTGGTTATAGGGAATGCGTTTGCAGACGTAGAAGATGACCCCGAGCGAGTACACCACCCCGCCGACCGCCAGCAGCGTCACGCCGCCCACCGCCAGCTTTACCGCCAGCTGATAGACCACGATAAGCGACAGCCAGCCCATGGTCAGATAGGTCACCAGCGACAGGATTTTAAAGCGGTGCGCGATGGTCAGCTTAAACAGGATCCCCAGCAGCGCCAGGCTCCAGATGACGATCATCAGCCCCTTCGCCAGCGGCGAGTTCAACCCTACCAGCAAAAACGGCGTATAGGTCCCGGCGATTAACAAGTAGATGGCGCAGTGGTCGAACTTTTTCAGCCACTGTTTCGCCCGCTGATGCGGGATCGCGTGATAGAGCGTGGAGGCGAGAAACAGCATAATCATGCTGCCGCCGTACAGACTGTAGCTGGTGATCGCCGTCGCGCTGGCGTTAGTGTCCACCGCCTGCACCAGCAAGAGCACGAGGCCGACGATACCGAACACCAGCCCGATCCCGTGACTGATGCTGTTGGCAACTTCCTCTGCCAGAGAATATCCCTGAGTGATTAATGGTTTGCGCACCATATTTGACTCCGTGAAAACAAGAACGCTTTCATTGCCCACTTAGGGTAACTGAGAATGATTCCAGTGAACACCTGTTAGCTAAAATAAAACGATGTATATTTGTAAACACATTAAAATCATAAAGTTACAATTTTATTTCAACTCACAGCTGTTCCTGATTGTCTTAAAGCGTTTTGAATTCAATGACATAAAACTGGTTCTCCCCAGGATAGATGTCGCTGATGACCTGACGCAGCTGCCCGAGGGTCATATTCTCCTGTTGAGCATGCTGGTCGGTCAGCGTGTCGAGAGTCACCGTCGAGGTCGCGGTTACGGCGATGGTGCAAAAATAGCCGTCGTCTTCATAGCGCCCGACGCGCAGCACATCGCCGGGCTTAAAGTGCGACTCCGCCGCATCGCGAATGGTGATCGTTTTGCGCCCGGCGAGGATGTCCTCCTGAAAGCGCTGAAAAAAGGTAATGTCATTGGCCTGCATGATATAATTCCGTCCTGGTCATTATGAATTGTGAGTTCGCCACTGTGAGTATGTTCTCCCACGCCGCTGTCGCCAGTCTCAATAATCTTGAGATGATGGTCTACCACTACGTCATTAAGAATCGTGACAAAGTGATGTACATGACCATCCGCGAACTGGCCGAAGCCGCCGGCGTCTCCACCACCACCGTGTTGCGCTTCTGCCGCAAACTGCAGTGCGAGGGCTACTCTGAATTTCGCGTGCGCTTTAAATTATATCTTGAGCAGAACGAGCCTCAACAGGCAAATATCGGCGCCAGCGAAATCATGAGCTTTTTTAAAAGCGTTAATAATGACGAGTTCGATGAATTACTCGAGCAGGCCGTCGATATTATTCTCGCCTCCGAACGTATTATTTTCGTCGGCGCAGGCACCTCGGGCGCGCTGGCGAAATATGGCGCCCGCTTCTTCTCCAACGTCGGGAAATTTAGTAATCATATTGATGACCCCTATTTTCCGGTGACTAACGATATGGCCCGTAACGCGCTGGCGATCGTGCTTTCCGTCTCCGGCGAGACGGAAGAGATCCTGCGCTTCGCCAGCCAGTTCAGCCTGCACCGCTGCAAGGTGATGTCCATTACCAGTCACGAACACTCGCGGCTGGCCAAACTGGCCGATTTCAATCTCTCCTGGCACGTGCCGCAGACGCGCATTGGCGGTGTCTACGATATTACGACGCAAATTCCAGTGATCTATATTCTCGAAACGCTCGGACGTAAATTAGCGCGCAAAATCAGCTAAAAATAACAGCCTGTTTTTTCGATGTAACATATTACGTTTGGCGTAATTTGTTATATCGTGACATTCAATTTCACTTTGCTAGACTCGAGAGCAATAGTTATTAGAGAGATTAGCCAGGATGAAAAAATTAACCCTTCCGAAAGATTTTTTATGGGGCGGCGCGGTTGCCGCGCATCAGGTTGAAGGCGGCTGGGATCAGGGCGGCAAAGGCCCGAGCATCTGCGACGTACTGACCGGCGGGGCGCACGGCGTGCCGCGTGAAATCACCCACCAGGTTGAAGCCGGCAAATATTACCCCAACCACGAAGCGGTGGATTTCTACGGCCGCTATAAAGAAGACATCAAACTGTTCGCCGAGATGGGCTTCAAATGCTTCCGTACCTCTATCGCCTGGACCCGCATCTTCCCGCAGGGCGACGAGACCCAGCCGAATGAAGAGGGGCTGAAGTTCTACGACGACATGTTCGACGAGCTGCTGAAGTACAACATCGAGCCGGTGATCACCCTCTCCCACTTCGAGATGCCCCTGCACCTGGTGCAGCAGTACGGCGGCTGGACCAACCGTAAAGTGGTCGATTTCTTTGTGCGCTTCGCCGAAGTGGTCTTCGAGCGCTATAAGCACAAAGTGAAATACTGGATGACCTTCAACGAGATCAATAACCAGCGTAACTGGCGCGCGCCGCTGTTCGGCTACTGCTGCTCCGGGGTGGTTTATACCGAGCATGACAACCCGGAAGAGACCATGTACCAGGTGCTGCACCATCAGTTCGTCGCCAGCGCGCTGGCGGTGAAAGCGGCGCGTGGTATTAACCCGGACATGCAGGTCGGCTGCATGCTGGCGATGGTCGCCCTCTACCCTTACTCCTGCAAACCGGAAGATGTGATGTTTGCTCAGGAGTCGATGCGCGAGCGCTACGTCTTTACCGACGTTCAGCTGCGCGGTTACTATCCGAGCTATGTGCTGAATGAGTGGGAGCGCCGCGGCTTCAACATCAAGATGGAAGATGGCGACGCGCAGATCCTGCGCGAAGGCACCTGCGCTTATCTTGGCTTCAGCTACTACATGACCAACGCGGTAAAAGCCGAAGGCGGCACCGGCGACGCCATTTCCGGCTTCGAAGGCAGCGTGCCGAATCCGCACGTCAAAGCCTCCGACTGGGGCTGGCAGATTGACCCGGTCGGTCTGCGCTATTCCCTGTGTGAATTGTATGAGCGCTACCAGAAGCCGCTGTTTATCGTCGAGAACGGCTTTGGCGCCTACGACAAAGTCGAAGCCGACGGCAGTATCAACGATGACTACCGCATTGACTACCTGCGCGCCCACGTTGAAGAGATGATGAAAGCCGTCACCTACGACGGCGTCGATCTGATGGGCTATACCCCGTGGGGCTGCATCGACTGCGTCTCCTTCACCACCGGCCAGTACAGCAAACGCTACGGCTTCATCTACGTCAACAAACACGACGACGGCACCGGCGATATGTCCCGCTCGCGCAAGAAGAGCTTCAACTGGTACAAAGAGGTCATCGCCAGCAACGGTGAGAATCTGTAATTGACTGCCCTCTCCCGGCCGGGGGAGGGCAAATCGCTTATCCGCCAGACACTTCTTTACAGCTTTACCATTGCCAAAACGCGTTCGCCCGATAAGATAGGCCTCGTGAATATTTGAGGCGCTCATGATTAAGCGACAACGCAAAGCCATTCTTTTTGTCCTCCTGGCCTGTCTGGTGGTGCTGGTCTGCACCGCTCAGCGAATGGCCGGGATGCACGCGCTGGTCATGAACCTCGCTGCCGACAGCCCGTCGCTACAGCAAACCCAGGATAAGGCCGATGCGCCGGTCACGCCGTGCGAGCTCAGCGCCAAGTCGCTGATGGCCGTCCCGCCGATGCTGTTCGAAGGGGCGCTGTTGGCTATCACCCTGCTGCTGGCGGTGCTGGCGGCGATCCCGCCGCGTATCGAACGCCAGTGGCCTCCCCGCGTTATCTCCCCGCCCCGATTGCGGGTGCATCTGCGATTATGCGTCTTCCGTGAGTGACTGATTTTCCTGACAGTTCAGGTTAATTCATCATTTATGGAGCAAATTTATGTCTATGTTATTCAGGCGACTACTGGTCTGCCTGCTTTGGCTATGGCTGCCCGTCAGCCAGGCCGCCGACAGCGGCTGGCTACGCGCCGCCGATAATCAACACGCCAGCGTGCGCCTGCGGGCGCAAACCGAGAGCAATGGCGATACCCGCCTGCTTTTAGACGTGGCGCTGGAAAAGGGCTGGAAAACCTACTGGCGCTCGCCAGGGGAAGGCGGCGTCGCGCCGGCTATCGCCTGGGGCACGCCGCTGGCGGTTGACTGGCGCTGGCCGACGCCGCAGCGTTTCGACGTTGCGGGCATTTCCACTCAGGGGTATCACGGCGACGTCAGCTTCCCGATGACCCTGCGCGGGAAGATACCGCCGACGCTCAGCGGCGTACTGACATTATCCACCTGCAGCAATGTCTGCATTCTCACTGATTATCCCTTTTCGCTGGATATGACGGCCCCGCCAGGGGAGGGTTTTGCCTACGATTACACCCGTGCGATGGGCACGCTGCCGCTGCGCGATGGCCTGACTTCGCAGCTGAGCGCCAGCTACGTCAGCGGCAAACTGACGGTGACCGCCCGCCGTGATGCCGGCTGGCAGCAGCCAGCGCTGTTTATCGACGGCATGGAGGATGTCGATTTCGGCAAGCCGAGCTTTACCACCCGCGGCGATACGCTGACCGCCAGCGTGCCGGTCACCGATAGCTGGGGCGAAGCGGCGCCGGATCTACGCGGTAAAACGTTGTCGCTGGTGCTGGCGGATAGCGGCCAGGCGCAGGAAAGCCAGCTCGCTATCAGCGCAGGCAGCGCCGCGCCGGGAGCGGCGTTAGGCTGGGTGCTGCTGATGGCGCTGGCCGGGGGGCTTATCCTCAATGTAATGCCCTGCGTCCTGCCGGTGCTGGCGATGAAGCTCGGCTCGCTGGTGCAAACCGAACATCGCGAACGCGGCGCGGTGCGCCGACAGTTCCTCGCCTCGGCGTGCGGGATCGTCGTCTCGTTCCTGGCGCTGGCGCTGATGATGACCGCGCTACGCCTGGGTAATCAGGCGCTCGGCTGGGGGATCCAGTTTCAGAACCCGTGGTTTATCGGCGCCATGGCGCTGGTGATGGTCCTGTTCAGCGCCAGTCTGCTGGGGCTGTTCGAAATCCGCCTCTCCTCCACCGCCAGCACCTTCCTCGCCACCCGAGGCGGCAACGGCTTAATGGGCCATTTCTGGCAGGGCGCCTTCGCCACCCTGCTGGCGACGCCCTGCACCGCGCCGTTCCTCGGCACCGCCGTGTCGGTGGCGCTGGTGGCGCCGCTGCCGCTGCTGTGGGGGATTTTCTTCGCCATGGGGATCGGTATGAGCCTGCCGTGGCTGCTGATCGTCGCCTGGCCGGGGCTGGCGCAACGCCTTCCGCGCCCAGGCCGCTGGATGAATCATCTGCGGGTGGCGCTGGGGGTGATGATGCTGGGCTCGGCGCTATGGCTGGTCAGCCTGCTGACGATCCACATCGGCCGTACCCCGGTGCTAACCCTGCTGGTGATACTGACCGTAGCCGTGCTGCTGGCCACCGCCTGGCGCTACCGCTGGCGGACAGCGCTGCGCGCAGGGGCTCTGGCCATCGTGGTGGCCGGCGCCGTCGCCTTTGTCTCCCAACCTGACGGCGAGGGCCCGCGCCGCGACCGGGTTAACTGGCAGCCGCTCAGCGAGCAGGCTATCGCCAGCGCCCTGGCGGAACATAAGCGGGTGTTTATTGATGTCACCGCCGACTGGTGCGTGACCTGTAAAGCCAATAAATACAACGTGCTGCTGCGCGATAACGTCCAGCAGGCGCTGTTAGCGCCGGACGTGGTCGCCCTGCGCGGCGACTGGAGCCGCCCCTCCGCCACGATTAGTCAGTTTTTAACCGACCGCGGCAGCGCCGCGGTGCCGTTTAACCAGATTTACGGACCGGGATTGCCGCAGGGAGAGATCCTGCCTGCGCTGTTAGATCGCGACCACCTCCTCGCCACCCTGTCCGCCGCCAAAGGAAACTAACATGAGAGCTATCACCGCCTTATTGCTGCTGTGCGTATCCGCCTTCAGCTTCGCCGCCCCGGCGGAAGAACCACCAGCAAACGGTAATGACCAGCTGGCGCAGCTGCTGTTTAACGATCCGAACAGCCCGCGCACCGGCGCCAAAGCGCCGAAGCTGACGATCGTCTCGTTTACCGATTACAACTGTCCTTACTGTAAACAGTTTGATCCGATGCTGGAAAAAATCGTCCACGATAACCCGGACATCCAGCTGATCGTGAAGCTGCTGCCGTTCAAGGGGCAAAGTTCGGTCAATGCCGCCAAAGCGGCGCTCTCTACCTGGCGCCAGCAGCCCGATAAGTTCTGGGCGCTGCATCAGCGGCTGATGGCGAAAAAAGGCTATCACGATGACGCCAGCATCGCCGCGGCGCAGAAGAAAACCGCCACCGACAGCGTCAGTCTCGATGACAAGACCATGAATTCGCTGAAGATGAACCTGATTTTGTCGCAGGTGCTGAATATTCAGGGCACGCCGGCGACCATCATCGGCGATCAGATGGTGGCCGGGGCGATCCCTGCTGACGAACTGGAGGGGCTGGTGAAAGAGCAACTGGCGAAAGCCCGTGGCCAGTAAGCTCAGGCGCTAGCTGCGTGAGCTGGCGGTGTGGCTGCTGATTGGCGCGGCGGTGGGCCTGGCGGTGGATTATTTTCGCCAGCCCGCGCTGCCGCAAAACGTCAGCGCCACATCGCTGCACACCCTCGACGGCAGGACGGTGGATCTGAACGCCATGAGCCAGCAAAAGCCGCTGCTGCTGTACGTCTGGGCCACCTGGTGCGGGGTCTGTCGCTACACCACGCCGTCGGTGGCATCGCTTGCCGCCGATGGCGGCAATGTGCTGACCGTGGCCCTGCGATCCGGCGATAACGCCGCGCTGGAGACGTGGCTTGCCAGAAAGAAACTGGCGCTGCCGACGGTGAATGACCCGAGCGGCCAGCTGGCGCGGCAGTGGGACATTCGGGTGACGCCAACGCTGGTGGTGATTTATCGAGGCGAGGTGAAGTCGGTCACCACCGGCTGGACCAGCGGCTGGGGAATGCGTCTACGGCTGTGGCTGGCCTCCTGGTAGGCCAGCCACCTTACCGGACTTTATGCCGGGTGACGGCTACGCCTTACCCGGCCTACCGTTCGCCTTACCCCCATGCCCGGCAAACGCAGCGCCGCCGGGCAATTGACATCAGCGGGTTATTTACCGCCCGCCAGTTCGAGGAAACTGCCCGTCACATAGGACGCTTTGTCGCTCAGCAGCCAGGCAATGGCCTGAGCGACCTCTTCCGGCTGACCGCCGCGCCGCATCGGCAGCGAATGCTTCACCCGATCCACGCGCCCCGGTTCGCCGCCGGAGGCGTGCATCTCGGTATAAATCAGCCCAGGGCGCACGCCATTTACCCGGATCCCCTGCGCCGCCACCTCCAGCGCCAGCCCGGTGGTCAGGGTATCCACCGCCCCTTTCGACGCGGCGTAATCTACATATTCTCCCGGCGAACCAAGGCGCGACGCCGCCGACGACACGTTAACTATCGCCCCGCCCTTGCCGCCATGCTGATGCGCCATGCGCTTGACCGCCTCGCGGCAGCAGAGGAAATAGCCGGTCACGTTGGTCGCCAGCACGCGGTTAATGCGCTCGGCGCTCAGGCTCTCCACCGTACACTGGGTAAAGAGGATCCCGGCGTTGTTGACCAACGCCGTCAGCGGCTCGCCCATGCGGTCAATCGCCTCAAACATCGCCATCACCTGCGCTTCATCACTGATATCCGCCCGCAGCGCCGTGGCTTTGCCGCCGGCGGCAACAATGGTATTCACCACCTCGGTGGCAGCGTTAATATTGTGATGATAATTGACCGCGACAGTATACCCTTCCTGCGCCAGCAGCAGCGCCGTCGCCCGGCCTATTCCGCGGCTCGCGCCGCTAATCAGTGCTATCCCCATGCTTCTCTCCCAAAAAGTAAAGGCGCCGCAGCGCCTTTAAAAGTATAGCTAATTCCGCACGTTACTGATATTCGCTCATCGGCACGCAGGAGCAGAACAGATTACGGTCGCCGTACACGTCGTCCAGGCGTTTCACCGTCGGCCAGTATTTGTTGTGCAGACCCGCCGGGAATACCGCCAGCTCGCGGCTGTACGGATGGTTCCATTCCCCAACGATCTCACCCTGGGTATGCGGCGCGTTCACCAGCGGGTTGTCTTCCAGCGGCCATTCACCGGCTTTGACGCGGTCGATTTCCGCGCGGATCGCCAGCATCGCGTCGATAAAGCGGTCCAGCTCCACCTTGCTTTCCGATTCCGTCGGCTCAACCATCAGCGTACCCGCTACCGGGAAGGACATGGTCGGCGCATGGAAGCCAAAGTCGATCAGGCGCTTGGCGATATCCAGCTCGCTAATGCCGGTCTCTTCTTTCAGCGGACGAATATCGAGAATACATTCGTGCGCCACGCGACCATCGCGACCGGTGTAGAGCACCGGGTAGGCGTCTTTCAGACGGGTAGCGATGTAGTTGGCGTTAAGGATCGCGTTCTGGCTCGCCTGCTTCAGCCCTTCCGCGCCCATCATACGGATATACATCCAGCTGATCGGCAGGATGGACGCGCTGCCGAACGGCGCAGCGGAAACCGCGCCCTGACGGGTCAGCATCCCTTCAATCTGCACCACGCTGTGACCCGGCACGAACGGCGCCAGGTGCGCTTTCACGCCGATTGGGCCCATACCCGGGCCGCCGCCGCCGTGCGGAATGCAGAACGTTTTATGCAGGTTGAGGTGCGAAACGTCAGCGCCGATAAAGCCCGGAGAGGTGATCCCGACCTGGGCGTTCATGTTGGCGCCGTCAAGGTAAACCTGGCCGCCGAACTGGTGCACGATCTCGCACACTTCGCGAATGGTCTCTTCATATACGCCGTGGGTCGACGGATAGGTGACCATGATGCAGGAGAGATTCGCTCCCGCCTGCTCTGCTTTTTCACGCAGGTCGGCGAGATCGATGTTGCCGTTTTTGTCGCACGCGACCACCACCACCTGCATACCCGCCATCTGCGCGGAAGCCGGGTTGGTGCCGTGCGCGGAGCTTGGGATCAGGCAGATATCGCGATGGCCTTCGTTGCGGCTCTCATGGTAGTGGCGAATCGCCAGCAGGCCAGCATATTCGCCCTGCGCGCCGGAGTTCGGCTGCATGCAGACGGCGTCATAGCCGGTCAGTTTCACCAGCCAGTCGGAGAGCTGAGCGATCATCTGATGATACCCTTCCGCCTGCTCTACCGGGCAGAACGGGTGCAGCTCAGCGAACTCCGGCCAGGTGATGGGGATCATCTCCGCCGCGGCGTTCAGCTTCATGGTGCAGGAACCCAGCGGGATCATCGCCTGGTTCAGCGCCAGATCTTTACGCTCCAGGGCGTGCATGTAGCGCATCATCTCGGTCTCGCTATGGTAGCGGTTGAACACCGGATGGGTGAGGATCGCATCGTCGCGCAGCATCGCCGCCGGGATGGAGCGGCTGTCCAGCGCCACGTCTTTATCCAGGGTATCGATGTCCAGACCATGATCGTCGCTGACGATGGCGCGGAAGAGGTTGAGCACGTCTTCGCGGGTGGTCGCTTCATCGAGCGTAATGCCCACCGCGCCGTGAATATCGCTGCGCAGGTTAATCTGCAGGGCTTCGGCACGCGCCAGCACCGCGGCTTTATCCGCCACGTCCACGCACAGGGTGTCAAAGTAGTGGGCATGACGCAGCTTCAGCCCTTTCTTCTGCAGGCCATCGGCCAGAATGTCGGTCAGGCGATGAATGCGGCCTGCGATACGTTTCAGACCCGCCGGGCCGTGGAATACCGCGTACAGGCTGGCGATGTTGGCCAGCAGCACCTGCGAGGTACAAATATTGGAGTTCGCTTTCTCGCGGCGGATGTGCTGTTCGCGAGTCTGCATCGCCATGCGCAGCGCGGTGTTCCCCGCCGCATCTTTCGATACGCCGATAATCCGGCCCGGCATGGAGCGTTTGAATTCATCTTTCGCCGCGAAGAAGGCCGCGTGCGGGCCGCCATAGCCCATCGGCACGCCGAAGCGTTGGGCGGAGCCGAAGACGATATCCGCCCCCTGCTTGCCCGGCGCCGTCAGCAGCACCAGCGCCATAAAGTCGGCAGCGACGCTGACAATCACTTTGCGCGCTTTCAGCTCGGCGATCAGTTTGCTGTAATCGTGGATTTCGCCGGTGGTGCCCACCTGCTGCAGCAGCACGCCGAAAACATCCTGGTGATCGAGCACTTTGTCGGCGTCATCGACGATCACGTCGAAACCGAAGGTTTCCGCACGAGTGCGCACCACGTCCAGGGTTTGCGGATGGACGTCGGCGGCGACGAAGAAACGGTTGGCGTTTTTCAGTTTGCTGACGCGTTTGGCCATCGCCATCGCTTCGGCGGCGGCGGTCGCTTCATCGAGCAGCGAAGCGGAAGCGATATCCAGCCCGGTGAGATCCAGCGTAACCTGCTGGAAGTTGAGCAGCGATTCCAGACGGCCCTGGGAGACTTCCGGCTGGTAAGGGGTATAGGCGGTATACCAGCCCGGATTTTCCAGCATGTTGCGCTGAATAACCGGCGGCAGCTGCACGGCGGTGTAGCCCATGCCGATGTAAGACTTGAAGCGCTTGTTGCGACCGGCGATCGCCTTCAGCTCTGCCAGCGCGGCGAATTCGGTTGTCGCGTCGCCCACCTGCGGTGGGGTCGCCAGCTGGATATCCTGCGGCACAATCTGGCCGATCAGGGCGTTAAGCGAATCCGCGCCGACGGTCTTCAGCATCTCTTGCTGCTGCTGAGCGTCCGGGCCAATGTGACGTTCGATAAAGGCGTCGCGGTTTTCAAGCTGACTTAAAGTCTGAGTCATGAGCGATGGTTCCTGAAACGTGCGGTGAATCGTGATTGTCTGACTGGTTTGCCCGGCAAACGCTGATGCTTACCGGGCCGGAATACGCAAAATCATGCGCGCGGCAGGAAGCCAACGCCCCTGCAGCGTGAAGGATGAAACGTATTTATTCGTCTTCTAACAGAGCTTCATAGGCGGTCGCATCCAGCAGCGCGGCAACCTGCGCTTCATCGCTGGCTTTGATTTTGAAGATCCAGCCGTCGGTGTACGGGTCGCTGTTGACCAGTTCCGGCGAGTCGTTCAGCTCTTCGTTAACGGCAACGATTTCACCGCTGATCGGGGCATAAATATCGGAAGCCGCCTTCACGGATTCGGCAACCGCGCAATCGGCGCCCGCTTCAACGGTGGCGCCCACTTCCGGCAGATCAACGAATACCATATCGCCCAGCAGCTCCTGCGCATGCTCGGTGATCCCGACGGTATAGGTGCCGTCCGCTTCTTTACGCAGCCACTCGTGTTCTTTGCTGTATTTCAGTTCTGCTGGTACGTTGCTCATCAATTCATCTCCAAAAAAGGGAAATCACACAATGGCTTTGCCATTGCGTACAAAACCAGGTTTAGTCACTTTTACCGGCATTTCACGGTTACGAATTTGCACCACCGCGGTGTCGCCTATCCCGGCCGGCACGCGAGCCAGCGCGATACTGTAGCCCAGGGTCGGCGAGAAGGTGCCGCTGGTGATAATGCCTTCTTTTTGATTACCGTCGCTATCGGTAAAACGTACCGGCAGGCCGCCGCGCAGGACGCCTTTCTCGGTCATCACCAGGCCAACCAGCTGTTCGGTGCCCTTTTCACGCTGCATCTCCAGCGCTTCGCGACCGATAAAATTACGATCCGCCGGTTCCCAGGCAATAGTCCAGCCCATATTCGCCGCCAGCGGAGAGACGCCTTCGTCCATCTCCTGGCCATACAGGTTCATCCCGGCCTCCAGGCGCAGGGTATCGCGCGCGCCGAGACCGCACGGCTTAACGCCAGCGTCCAGCAGACCGCGCCAGAAATCCGCCGCCTGCTCGTTCGGCATGGCGATTTCATAACCCGCTTCGCCGGTATAGCCGGTGGTGGCGATAAACAGCTCGCCGGCCTGCACGCCGAAGAACGGCTTCATACCTTCCACGGCCTGACGCTGCGCGTCGGTGAACAGCGTCGCCGCCTTCGCTTTCGCCTGCGGCCCCTGAACCGCGATCAGCGACAGATCGTCGCGAACGATGATTTCAAGGCCGTAAGGTTCAGCTTGTTCGGAAATCCAGGCGAGGTCTTTTTCGCGGGTGGCGGAGTTAACAACGAGGCGGAAATAATCTTCAGAGAGGAAATAGACAATCAGGTCGTCGATGACGCCGGCGGAGGCGGTCAGCATGCCGGTGTAGAGCGCTTTGCCCGGAGTGGTGAGCTTCGCCACGTCGTTGGCCAGCAAATAGCGCAAGAACTCTCTGGTCCGGCTGCCGTGGAAATCAACGATGGTCATATGCGACACATCGAACATGCCTGCGTCGCCGCGCACCGCATGGTGCTCATCAATCTGGGATCCGTAATGCAGCGGCATCATCCAGCCATGGAAATCCACCATGCGCGCGCCGCACAGCGTGTGTTGTTCATACAACGGAGTCTGTTGAGCCATCTTTTCCTCATCGAATAAAACGGAACCAGCCACGAGATTGTCGGCGATTTTTCGCCACGAAATGGGGCGTCGGCATCGCTGACGGACACCGACGCAAACGTTCTCTTTTGCCTGAACTTACCACCGAACCCGGCGCTAAACCATAAGCTCATTCAGGGCATCACATTAGCTTATGACTAAAATCCGCCGAAAAGCCTACAGAGTTATTGACTGGAAAAAAGCGATTTACGCCACATAAAATTAACAATACCGCGACTCTAATTAGGTAATGATGGTGTTTTGTGCGATTTTATAGCCCTAATTTCTTTAACAAAAAAAAGGACGCATTAATAAATCTAATGCGAAAAAAGAGGTGAAATTAGAATATTTCAAATGAGGGGGAAAACCCGGCGTGCAGGCCGGGTGAAAGAAGTGTGACGCGGTTAACGTAACCAGGCAGGCAGATCGTTAAGGCCCATCGCCTGGCGAATCAGCTGCGGTTTCACGCCCGGCAGCGTATCGGCCAGTTTCAGCCCCATGTCGCGGAGGAACTTCTTCGCCGGATGGCTACCGGAAAACATGTCGCGGAAGCCCTGCATACCCGCCAGCATCAGCGCGGCGCTGTGCTTGCGGCTGCGCTCGTAGCGGCGCAGATAAAGATGCTGGCCGATATCTTTGCCCTGGGCGTGCAGACGCTTCAGTTCGTCGATAAGCTCGGCGGCATCCATAAAGCCGAGGTTGACGCCCTGCCCGGCCAGCGGGTGGATGGTATGCGCGGCATCGCCGACCAGCGCCAGGCGGTGGGCGGCGAACTGGCGGGCATAGCGGCCGGTCAGCGGGAAGACTTCACGTGCGCTTTCCAGCTGGCAGAGGCCAAGGCCATTATCGAAGGCGATATTTAACGCCTGGTTAAAGGTGGCTTCATCAGCCTCCTGCATCCGCTGCGCCTCCGCCGGCGACAGCGACCAGACGATCGAGCACAGGTGCGGATCGCAGAGCGGCAGGAAGGCGAGGATCCCGTCGCCATGAAATACCTGGCGCGCCACCGCCTGATGCGGCTCAGCGGTACGGATAGTCGCCACCAGCGCGTGATGATGGTAATCCCAGAAGGTCAGCGGAATATCGGCTTTATTGCGCAGCCACGAATTCGCCCCATCGGCGCCGATCACCAGACGCGCGGTGAGCATGCTGCCGTCCTGCAGGCTGAGAAAGGCCTCATTTTCGCCCCACGCCACCTGCTGCAGTTGCGCAGGCGCCAGCAGGGTGACGTCGGCGCAGCGCTGCGCCTTCTGCCACAGCGCATAATGCACCACGGCGTTTTCAATAATATGGCCCAGATGGCTGAAGCCCATGCTCTGGTCATCAAAGCTAATGCGGCCGAAGCTGTCTTTGTCCCACACTTCCATTCCGTGATAGCAGCTGGCGCGTCGGGCAACGATCTCGCGCCAGACGTCCAGCTTCGTCAGCAGCTTTTCGCTGGCGGCGTTTATTGCCGACACGCGCAGCGCCGGCGGCGCATCGGCAGCCAGCGGCTGCGGCTCCGCTTTCTCCAGCACCGCGACGCGCAGGCCGCTGCCCTGTAAACCGCAGGCTACCGCCAGCCCCACCATTCCACCGCCAACAATGGCAACATCAACACTTTGCACGTTCTACTCCTTAACGGGGAACCCAACCGAGGGTACGCTGCGCCAGCGCATCGCGCGCCGGGGTAAATAATTCCATGGCCATCAGACCGACATTGCGCCCCGCCACCAGCGGCGCCCAACGGTTGGCAAACAGATGCACCAGCCCATCGGTCACGCCGATGGTGGCGGCTTTATCCCCTGTTCTGCGCGCCTGATAGCGACACAGCAGCGGATAATGGCCGACATCTTCGCCGCTGAGATGGGCGTCAGCGAGCAGCTCCGCCAGACTCATCACATCGCGCAGGCCGAGATTAAAGCCCTGCCCGGCAATCGGGTGCAGCGTCTGCGCCGCGTTACCGACCAGCGCCAGGCGGTGCGACACCGCGCGGCTGGCGGTGGTGAGGGCCAACGGATAGACGCTGCGCTTCCCGGCGTGGGTAATGCGCCCCAAACGCCAGCCGAACGCCTGCTGCAGCTCCTGACAAAAGCGTTCGTCAGACCAGCTCAGCACCTCGTCGCGGCGCGACTGCGGATGACACCACACCAGCGAGCAGCGCCCTTGCGACATCGGCAGCATCGCCAGCGGGCCATGCTCGGTAAAACGTTCGAAAGCGCGGCCTTCGTGGGGCAGCGCGGTGCTTACGTTGGCGATAATCGCCAGTTGCTCATAGGGCTGTTGTTGCCAGCTGATGCCGCAGCGGGCGCCCAGCGACGAACGCGAACCGTCCGCTGCCACCAGCAGCTTGCCGCTGATCGTTTCGCCACCCTCAAGGGTAAGGCTGACGCTCTCCTGGCTGCGGCTGACCGCTGCCACCTTCGCCGGGCAATGCAGCGTCACGCCCGGCGCCTCGCGCAGCAGGCTAAACAGTCGCTGGCCGACATCGTGGAGTTCAACCACCTGACCCAGCGCCGGCAGGCGATAATCCGCCGCCGCCAGATTCACAAAACCGGCATGGCCGCGGTCGCTGACGTGTACCCGCTGGATAGCCGTCGCCCGCTCGGCGAGACGTTGCCAGACACCGATACGCGCCAGCTGCTGGCAGGTGCCGGCGGCCAGGGCGATCGCCCGGTCGTCGAAGCCGGGATGGCGAGCCGACTGGGGATCCTGCGCCTCAATCAGATGGACCGGCAGCGCGCCGCCGGTCAAACGGGAGATGGCCAGGGCGAGCGTCGCCCCGGTCATCCCGCCGCCGACGATCAGCACGCTCATGACTGGCGCGCCGCCGCCATCAGCGCTTCGATCTCATCCGCCTTCTTCACCACGCCGGCGGTGAGATTTTCGTTGCCGTCTTCGGTAATGACGATGTCATCTTCAATACGGATGCCGATGCCGCGGTACTGCGCCGGCACGTCGGCGTCGGCGGCGATATACAGCCCCGGTTCGACGGTCAGCACCATCCCCGGCTCCAGGACGCGAGAACGGTCGGTGTCGTAGTGACCGACATCGTGTACATCCAGCCCCAGCCAGTGGCTCAGACCGTGCATAAAGTACGGGCGGTGGGCATTGTTGGCGATCAGCTCGTCAACCTCGCCTTTGAGGATCCCCAGCCGCACCAGGCCGGTGATCATAATGCGCACCACTTCCTGGTTCACCTGGCAGATTGAGGTGCCCGGGCGATAGAGTTCCAGCGCGGTCTCCAGCGATTCCAGCACGATATCGTAGATTTCGCGCTGCGGCTGGCTGAATTTGCCGTTCACCGGGAAGGTGCGGGTAATGTCGCCGGCATAGCCGCGATACTCGCAGCCGGCGTCAATCAGCACTAAGTCGCCGTCGCGCAGTTCAGATTCGTTTTCGGTGTAGTGCAGAATGCAGCCGTTTTCGCCGCCGCCAACGATGGTGTTATAGGAGGGGAAGCGCGCGCCGTGGCGATTGAATTCATGGAGAATTTCGCCCTCCAGCTGATACTCGAACATGCCAGGGCGGCATTTTTCCATCGCCCGGGTATGGGCCAGGGCGCTGATCTCCCCGGCGCGGCGCATCACGGCCAGCTCTTCCGCGGATTTGAACAGGCGCATCTCATGCACAATGGGCCGCCAGTCGATCACCGAGTTCGGCGCCTGCAGGTTCTGCCGCGAGCCTTTGCGGAGTTTTTCGAGGGCGTTGAACACAATCTCATCGGCATAGGCATATTCGCCCTGGGCAAAATAGATAGCGTCCAGACCGTTGAGCAGCTGATACAGCTGCTGGTTGATTTCGCTGAACGCCAGCGCCCGGTCAACGCCCAGCTTCGCCGGCGCGGCCTCCTGGCCCAGACGGCGACCGAACCAGATCTCAGCGGTCAGATCGCGAACCCGGTTGAACAGCACGCTATGGTTGTGGGTTTCATCGCTTTTAATCAACACCAGCAGCGCTTCCGGTTCGTTGAAGCCGGTGAAGTACCAGAAATCGCTGTTCTGCCGGTAGGGATATTCCGAATCTGCACTGCGCACCGCTTCCGGTGCGGCGAAAATCAGCGCCGCGCTGCCTGGCTGCATCTGCGCCAACAGCGCCTGGCGACGCGAGAGAAATTCCTGCTGAGTCATGACGCCCCCTGAACGAATTTTAGTTAGTGTAATGTCGGTTTGCGGACTTCCGGTGCGGTTGGCTGCTGACGCGCAAAGGTGTCGTGGCACAGCAGTGCGGCAACGCGGACATACTCGATAATCTCCTCCAGAGACATCTCCAGCTCTTCCTGATCTTCGTCTTCATCGTAGCCCAGTTGGGCAATATTACGCAGATCGTCAATCGCTTCCCCGGTTTCGTCTTTCACTTTATCCAGCTTCGGCTGGCTAACGCCAAGGCCGAGAAGGAAGTGGTTGACCCAGCCGGCGAGGGCGTCGGCGCGGTCAAAGACGCTCACCGCATCGCCTTCCGGCAGATACAGTTGAAAGAGGAAGCCATCGTCATCCAGTGAGTCGCTGATGGCGGAATGCATGTTACGCAGCGCCTGGGCAAGCTCATGGCCGAAGGCGAGACCTTCGTTGGTCAGGTCGTGCACCAGCGGCTGCCAGCTGCTGTCCGTGTTGCCGCCGCACAGTAATCCGCTGATCAAACCGTGCATCTCGGCCGGGGTAAGCCCTACCCCTTGTTGGTTCAGTAACTGGTCTACATCGTTGTAACCAGGCATTTCGTTCTGTATAGACATGCGCATTCGTCATCGTTGGGAGGAATATTCATGGTATGCTACCACTTTGGACCCTGGTGAACCAGAATAGGGCTTGTATCTTCGCACCAGGGTAGCTATAGTGTCGCCCCTTCGCAGACCCGGGTCAGGGTGTGAAGGCAGCGCAGTCAATCAGCAGGAAGGTGGCATGTCTGCACAACCCGTAGATCTCCAAATTTTCGGCCGTTCACTGCGAGTGAATTGCCCGCCTGAACAAAGGGATGCCCTGAATCAGGCAGCTGAAGACCTTAATCAGCGGTTGCAAGATTTAAAAGAACGCACTAGAGTCACAAATACTGAGCAGCTGGTCTTCATCGCCGCGTTGAACATCAGCTATGAGTTGACTCAGGAAAAAGCGAAGACCCGCGACTACGCTTCCAGTATGGAGCAGCGCATTCGCATGCTTCAGCAGACCATCGAGCAAGCATTGCTTGAGCAAGGTCGCATAAGCGAAAGACCAGGGTCGAAGTTTGAATAACACTTTGCAGTTAACTGTGTTAGAGTAACTCCAGGAACAAAATTTCTCTGAGATGTTTGCAAGCGGGCCAGTCCCCTGAGCCGATATTTCATACCACAAGAATGTGGCGCTCCACGGTTGGTGAGCATGCTCGGTCCGTCCGAGAAGCCTTAAAACTGTGACGACACATTCACCTTGAACCAAGGGTTCAAGGGTTACAGCCTGCGGCGGCATCTCGGAGATTCCCTTCCTTACCTCGCATTATTTCCCCACGCCTGTTTTCGGCTGATGCCGCACTGTATTACACTGTTTTCTATTGTTTCGCCTGCTCGCCATGAGACCTGCATGACTCTACAGCCCGATACCCTGCTCTCCCGCCAGCACATTCGCCAGCAGATCCGCGAGCGTCGACGCGCGCTCAGCCCTGAGCAACAGCGGCAGTTTGCCCTGCAGGCCGCAGAGCGGATGATGGCCTGGCCGCCGGTGGTTCTCGCCCACACCGTGGCGCTGTTTCTCTCCTTTGACGGCGAGCTGGACACCCAACCGCTGATCGACCAGCTCTGGCGGGCCGGTAAGCGAGTCTATCTCCCGGTGCTGCATCCGTTTAGCCCCGGTAACCTGCTGTTTTTACATTACCATCCCCAGAGCGAACTGATAGTGAATCGCCTGAAGATCCGCGAACCGAAGCTCGACGTGCGCGACGTGCTGCCGCTCGCTGAACTTGATGTGCTGGTCACCCCGCTGGTGGCCTTCGATGCCGGCGGCCAACGGCTGGGGATGGGTGGCGGTTTTTACGACCGGACGCTGCAAAACTGGCAGCAATATCGCCTGCAGCCGGTGGGCTACGCGCACGACTGCCAGCAGGTGGACACCCTGCCGAGCGAAGAGTGGGATATCCCGCTGCCGGCGGTGATCACCCCGGGCAAAATCTGGTGTTGGTAGGTACGCGGGGACGAGAAATTCAGCCTGGAAAGTATTAACAAAAAAACGGGCAGGTACGCGACCTGCCCGAGAGGCAAAAATGATTAGAACAGCAGACGGGCGCGGATAGTCCCCGGGATCGCTTTCATTGCCTGCAGCGCCTGCTGGGCAACGTCTTCTTCCGCTTCGATATCAATAACAACGTAGCCCATCTGCGGCGACGTTTGCAGATACTGGGCGGCAATGTTGATGCTCTGCGCGGCGAAGATCTGGTTGATGGCGGTCAGGACGCCCGGCCGGTTCTCATGGATGTGCAGCAGACGGCGTCCGCCGTGCAGCGGCAGAGAAACTTCCGGGAAGTTAACCGCTGACAGGGTTGACCCGTTGTCAGAGTACTTCGCCAGCTTGCCGGCCACTTCCAGACCGATGTTCTCCTGCGCTTCCTGAGTGGAGCCACCGATATGCGGAGTCAGGATCACGTTATCAAATTCGCACAGCGGCGAAGTGAAGGGATCGCTGTTGGTCGCGGGTTCGGTCGGGAAGACGTCGATTGCCGCCCCGGCCAGATGCTTACTCGCCAGCGCATCGCATAGCGCCGGAATATCCACCACGGTGCCGCGGGAGGCGTTGATCAGCAGCGCGCCAGGCTTCATCAGCGCCAGCTCTTCCGCGCCCATCATATTTTTGGTGGAGGCGTTTTCCGGCACGTGCAGGCTGACCACGTCGCTCATGTTCAGCAGGTCGGAGAGATGCTGTACCTGAGTGGCGTTGCCGAGCGGCAGTTTGTTTTCAATATCATAGAAGAAGACATGCATCCCCAGCGATTCCGCCAGAATGCCGAGCTGGGTGCCGATGTGGCCGTAACCGATAATCCCCAGTTTCTTGCCGCGCGCTTCAAAGCTCCCCACCGCCAGCTTATTCCATACGCCGCGATGCGCCTTGGCGTTGGCTTCCGGCACGCCGCGCAGCAGCAGCAGCAGCTCACCGATCACCAGCTCGGCCACCGAACGGGTATTAGAGAATGGCGCGTTAAACACCGGAATACCGCGCTTCGCGGCGGCGTTCAGATCCACCTGGTTGGTACCGATGCAGAAGCAGCCGACGGCAACCAGTTTTTCCGCCGCGGCGAAAATCTCTTCAGTCAGATGGGTACGGGAACGCAGGCCGATGAAATGGGCATCACGGATCGACGCTTTCAGCTGTTCGGAATCCAGCGCGCCTTTATGAAATTCAATGTTGGTGTAACCTGCCGCGCGAAGGCTATCGATTGCCTTTTGATGCACACCTTCAACCAGCAGAAATTTAATCTTGTCTTTTTCCAGTGATACCTTAGCCATTTCCCCGTCCTGTTTTGTCTTAACTGATGTCGTGCTGAACGAAAGTTCGTCTCAGCAACATATCAAAAAAAACTATCGCGGCAATATGAACGTTTGCGTCGCCGTCCTGAAGAAATGTCATTCAGAAGGAAATGGCAGGACAAAACACCAGAAAGATAATGAACGGTAGCGCGTTAATCAGAATGGTTGCACAAATGTGACAGAAGTCACTAAATTGCACCAGGTGAAAAAATATTTGCGAGGGAGCCGGTTGGCTCCCTGCGGACAGACTATTTTACGATGGTTTTCACACCGTCAGCGGTGCCGATCAGCGCCACGTCGGCGCCGCGATTGGCGAACAGCCCTACGGTCACGACGCCAGGAATGCCGTTAATCGCGTTTTCCAGCGCGATAGCATCGAGAATTTCCAGGCCGTGCACGTCAAGGATCACGTTGCCGTTATCGGTCACCACGCCCTGACGGTATTCCGGACGACCGCCCAGCTTGACCAGCTGGCGTGCAACGGCGCTGCGCGCCATCGGAATGACTTCAACCGGCAGCGGGAATTTGCCCAGAATATCGACCTGCTTGGAGGCATCGGCGATGCAGATAAATTTATCGGCCACCGAAGCGATGATCTTCTCACGGGTCAGCGCCGCGCCGCCGCCTTTGATCATCTGCATGTGACCGTTGATCTCATCCGCGCCGTCAACGTAGATCCCCAGGCGATCGACGCTGTTGAGATCGAAGACGGTGATCCCGAGGCTTTTCAGCTTCTCGGTGGAGGCATCGGAGCTGGAGACCGCCCCTTCGATCTGCCCTTTCATGGTGCCCAGCGCGTCAATAAAATGGGCCGCCGTCGAGCCGGTGCCAACGCCCACAATGGTCCCTGGCTGTACGTATTGCAGCGCTGCCCAACCTACCGCTTTTTTCAGTTCATCCTGCGTCATAATCATGGTCCGAGATGTGAATGCCTGTGGCGCATTATAGAACATCGACAGTGGAAATGTCCCTGCGATGCAGATCACACAACAGAGCAGACCAATTTCGTCTGTATCAAATAAAAATTTATGTCATAGTGCGAGATAACGATTAGTTATGGGGGCACGCCAGAATAATGAAACGACCGGACTACAGGACACTACAAGCGCTGGACGCGGTGATTAGAGAACGAGGATTTGAGCGCGCCGCGCAGAAGCTATGTATTACCCAGTCCGCCGTCTCACAGCGAATCAAGCAGCTGGAAAATATGTTCGGCCAGCCGCTGCTGGTACGTACCGTGCCGCCGCGCCCAACCGAGCAAGGACAAAAATTGCTGGCTCTGTTGCGCCAGGTTGAACTGCTGGAAGAGGAGTGGCTGGGCGACGAGCAGACTGGCTCCACGCCGCTGTTGCTGTCGCTGGCGGTGAACGCCGACAGTCTGGCGACCTGGCTGCTGCCGGCGCTGGCTAATGTGCTGTCGGACTCCCCTATTCGTCTCAACCTGCAGGTGGAAGATGAAACCCGCACCCAGGAGCGCCTGCGCCGTGGCGAAGTGGTCGGCGCGGTAAGTATCCAGCCGCAGGCGCTGCCAAGCTGCCTGGTGGATCAGCTCGGCGCGCTCGATTACCTGTTTGTCGCCTCAAAAGAGTTTGCGCAACGCTACTTCCCGAACGGCGTAACGCGTTCGGCGCTGCTGAAAGCCCCGGTCGTCGCCTTCGACCATCTGGACGATATGCATCAGGCCTTTCTGCAGCAAAACTTCGACCTGCCGCCGGGCAGCGTCCCTTGCCATATCGTCAATTCGTCGGAAGCCTTCGTCCAGCTGGCGCGCCAGGGCACTACCTGCTGTATGATCCCGCATCTGCAGATCGAAAAAGAGCTCAACAGCGGCGAGCTTATCGATCTCACTCCCGGCCTGTTTCAGCGCCGTATGCTCTACTGGCACCGCTTTGCCCCGGAAAGCCGTATGATGCGGCGGGTGACCGATGCGCTCATCGACTACGGTCACAAGGTGCTGCGTCAGGATTAAACCGCGGGCATAAAAAAAGCCACTTCGCTGAAGTGGCTTTTTTGTTTCTATCGCTTACTGGGCCGGTTTCGGCGCTTCAGCCGGTTTCGCCGGAGCCGCGGCCTGCGCCGGCTGCAGTTCAAACACGACGTCGACCTGGTCGTCAAACTGGATAGTCGCCTGCTCGTAGGTTTCCTGGGCGGAAACCGGCGCAGCGTCAGCGGCCTTCATCATGCGAACCATCGGGCTCGGCTGATAATTAGAGACATGGTAGCGTACGCTGTACACCGGCCCCAGCTTGCTGTGGAAACCTGCGGCCAGCTCCTGCGCCTGGTGCACGGCGTCGTCGATCGCCGCTTTACGCGCTTTATCTTTGTAGGCGTCCGGTTGCGCAACGCCCAGCGAGACGGAGCGAATTTCGTTCAGACCGGCTTTCAGGGCGCCATCCAGCAGACCGTTGAGTTTATCCAGCTGGCGCAAGGTCACTTCGACGGTGCGCACCGCGCGATAGCCTTTCAGAATGCTTTTCCCGTTCTGATAGTCGTAATCAGGTTGGGTACGCAGATTCGCCGAGTTGATGTCTTTTTTCGCAATGCCGCTCTTTTCGAGGAAAGAGAGGTATTGCGCAACGCGATCGTCAGCCTGTTTTTTTGCCGATGCGGCATCTTTTGCCGCCACGTTCACTTCGATCGCCAGGGTAGCGATATCCGGAACCGCAGCAACGCTTGCTGTGCCTGAAGTCACAATGTGCGGACCGTCCGGCAATTCGCTTGCCTGTGCCGCCATCGTGCTAAATCCGAGTGTTGCCGCCAGGGCTAAGACTTTTAACTTCACTGTCGTTTCTCCATGTTACTTAAATCGCCCTTACGGGACGCATGCCAGCAAGCTTAGCGCGTACAGCAGGAAAGTCCATCGGACAACGCTTAGTTGAGCAACGCCTGGATATGGACGACGCCCTCTTTTGCCAGCTGAAACGCAATAAACCACATGACGGCGCCGACCACAATGTTGATGATCCGCTGGGCTCTGGCGGTACGCAGCCGCGGCGCCAGCCAGGCGGCCAACAGCGCCAGACCAAAGAACCACAGGAAAGAGGCGCTAATGGTTCCCAGCGCAAACCAGCGCTTCGGCTCCATCGCCAGCTGGCCTCCCAGGCTGCCCAGCACCACAAACGTATCCAGATAAACGTGCGGATTCAGCCAGGTGACCGCCAGCATAGTGATAATGATTTTCCAGCGCCCCTGCTGCATCGCCTCGGCGCTGGCGAGCTCAAGATTCTGACTGAACGCCGTCTTCAGCGCGCCAAAGCCGTACCACAGTAAAAAGGCCACGCCGCCCCAGGTCACGAGCGCCAGTAGCCAGGGGGACTGCATCAGCAGCGCGCTGCCGCCAAAAATGCCGGCGCAGATCAGCAGCAAGTCGCTGACGGCGCACAGCAAGGCAATCATCAGGTGATACTGACGACGGATGCCCTGGTTCATCACGAAAGCATTTTGTGGGCCAAGCGGCAAAATCATTGCCGCTCCCAGGGCAAGGCCCTGAAAGTAATAGGTAAACATGAGGATTTTTCCGCTGTCTTCGAGAGTGGCGCTGACTATAACGCGAATAAATTATTAGCAGAAATTGAAAGTATTAATCATTAATAAGCGAAGCTAATAATGAGCCATTAAAAAAGGCCGGCATGGCCGGCCTGAGTCACTGAGTAGTGGTTTACTCGGCTTTTTCCGGCAGGCGCACCACATGAACATCCATCTGCGGATAAGGGAAGCTGATGCCATTGGCGTCAAATTCACGCTTGATGCGCTCGAGGATATCCCAGTAGACGTTTTGCAGATCGCTGCTTTTGCTCCACACGCGCACCACGAAGTTCACCGACGAGGCGCCGAGTTCGTTCAGGCGCACCGTCATTTCCCGATCGCGCAGAATACGATCGTCAGATTCGATAATCGAGGTCAGGAGCTGCTTCACCTTGTCGATATCGGCATCGTAAGAGACGCCGATAATAAACTCATTGCGGCGCGCCGGTTCGCGGGAGAAGTTAATGATGTTGCCGGCGATAATTTTGCCGTTCGGCACCACCACGATTTTGCCATCGACGGTGCGCAGGGTCGTGGAGAAAATCTGCACATTCTGTACGGTACCCGCAATGCCGCCGAGATCGACATATTCACCGGCGCGGAACGGGCGGAACATCACCAGCAGTACGCCAGCCGCGAGGTTAGACAGTGACCCCTGCAGCGCCAGACCGACGGCTAAACCCGCGGCGCCCAGCACCGCAATGACCGAGGCGGTCTGCACGCCCACGCGGCCCAGGGCGGCAATCAGCGTAAAGGCGATAACCGCATAGCGCACCAGCGCGGAGAGGAAATCGGCAACGGTGGCGTCAATTTTACGCGCCAGCATCAGGCGGTTGACGGTGTTAGAGACGACGCGCGCCACGATCATCCCGACGATCAGGATAGCGATAGCCGCGACGATGTTGACGGCATAGCTCAGCAGCAGCTCCTGGTTGCGTGCCAGCCACGTCCCGGCGTGGTTGATGCTATCGACAACGTTCAAATCTTCCATTTAACATTCCTTATGAATCCCCCAGGGGGAAGTAAATAACTCAGCCTGCGACAGGGCAGTCAGGTTATAGGGTAAACAATAAGTGCACGTTTTGCCAAATGGATCACAGTTTTCTGCCGCGCTATCCTGTTGTTAAGCTAATAAAAAAGCCCGCATTACTGCGGGCTTCAGGGTAAGAAACAGATTTTTCTTACAGAACGTCGATCGCGTTCAGCTCTTTAAATGCCTGCTCCAGACGAGTCACCATGGAAGTCTGTGCAGCACGCAGCCATACGCGCGGATCGTAGTATTTCTTGTTCGGCTGGTCTTCGCCTTTCGGGTTGCCCAGCTGGCCCTGCAGGTAAGCTTCGTTAGTTTTGTAGTACTGCAGGATACCGTCCCAGGTTGCCCATTGGGTGTCGGTATCGATGTTCATTTTCACTACGCCGTAGCTAACGGAGTCTTTGATTTCCTGAGCGGAAGAACCGGAACCGCCGTGGAAGACGAAGTTCAGGCTGTTGTGCGGCAGGTTGTGTTTCTTGGAAACATATTCCTGAGAGTCGCGCAGGATAGTCGGGGTCAGAACGACGTTACCCGGTTTGTACACGCCGTGTACGTTACCGAAGGAAGCGGCGATGGTGAAGCGCGGGCTGATTTTGCTCAGCTCGGTGTACGCGTAATCCACGTCTTCCGGCTGGGTGTACAGGGCGGAAGCGTCCATGTGGCTGTTGTCCACGCCGTCTTCTTCGCCACCGGTGCAACCCAGTTCGATTTCCAGGGTCATGTCCATTTTGGCCATGCGCGCCAGGTATTTAGAGCAGATTTCGATGTTTTCGTGCAGAGACTCTTCAGACAGGTCGATCATGTGAGAAGAGAACAGCGGTTTGCCGGTAGCGGCGAAGTGTTTTTCACCCGCGTCCAGCAGGCCGTCGATCCACGGCAGCAGTTTCTTCGCGCAGTGGTCAGTGTGCAGGATAACCGGCACGCCGTAGTGCTCAGCCATCTGGTGCACGTGGTGCGCGCCAGAGATAGCGCCGAGGATAGCAGCACCCTGAGGAACGTCAGTTTTCACGCCTTTACCTGCGATGAACGCCGCGCCGCCGTTAGAGAACTGAACGATAACCGGAGAGCGAACTTTCGCAGCAGCTTCCAGAACGGCGTTGATGGAGTCAGTACCTACGCAGTTTACCGCCGGCAGTGCAAAGTTGTTTTCTTTCGCTACCTGGAACACTTTCTGAACGTCGTCGCCAGTGATGACGCCCGGTTTTACGAAATCAAAAATTTTAGACATGTTACTTAGTCCTGTATCTGTATCTTCGACCGTTGAAGAAGGTTCGCGAGCCCTTAAGCGCGCTGAAAAACAGGCGGGTTTCCCCGCCTGAACTGAATTACTGCTTAGCGCGCTCTTCGAGCATCGCTACTGCCGGCAGGACTTTGCCTTCGACGAATTCAAGGAACGCGCCGCCGCCAGTGGAGATGTAGGAAATTTTGTCAGCGATGCCGAACAGGTCGATCGCTGCCAGGGTGTCGCCGCCGCCGGCGATGGAGAAACCTTCGCTGTCCGCGATAGCGTTAGCCACGATTTCAGTCCCTTTACGGAAGTTCGGGAATTCGAATACGCCAACCGGGCCGTTCCACAGAATGGTTTTGGCGTTTTTCAGGATGTCAGCCAGTTTCTGTGCGGAAACGTCGCCGAGGTCCAGAATCTGCTCGTCATCTTTAATGTCGTTAACAGATTTCAGAGTCGCCGTTGCGGTTTCGGAGAACTCGGTCGCGACGCGAACGTCAGTCGGAACCGGGATATCGCAGGTGCTCAGCAGGCGCTTGGCTTCATCAACCAGATCCGCTTCGTACAGGGATTTACCGACGTTGTGGCCCTGAGCGGCAACGAAGGTGTTGGCGATACCGCCGCCGACGATCAGCTGGTCAGCGATTTTAGACAGGGAATCCAGCACGGTCAGTTTGGTGGATACTTTAGAACCACCGACGATAGCGACCATCGGACGAGCCGGCTCTTTCAGCGCTTTACCCAGCGCGTCCAGTTCAGCGGCCAGCAGCGGGCCTGCGCACGCCACGTCAGCAAATTTGCCGATACCGTGGGTGGAAGCCTGCGCGCGGTGCGCGGTACCGAAAGCGTCCATCACGAACACGTCGCACAGCGCGGCGTATTTTTTGGACAGCGCTTCGTCGTCTTTTTTCTCGCCTTTGTTGAAGCGAACGTTTTCCAGCACCACCAGCTCGCCGGCAGCGACTTCCACGCCGTCCAGGTAGTCTTTAACCAGACGTACCGGGCTGGACAGTTTGTCTTTCAGGTAATTAACAACCGGCAGCAGAGAGAATTCTTCGTTGTACTCGCCTTCGGTCGGACGACCCAGGTGAGAAGTAACCATGACTTTCGCGCCCTGCTTCAGCGCCAGTTCAATGGTCGGCAGAGAGGCACGGATACGTGCGTCGCTGGTTACTTTCCCGTCTTTAACTGGTACGTTCAGATCCGCACGGATAAAAACGCGTTTACCAGCCAGATCCAGATCGGTCATCTTAATTACAGACATGGTGAATCCTCTCGTTGATTCATAAAGTTTTGTCGACGTTTACGCGTCGAACCTGAAACCAATAGCCGCCATCGCTAACGTCGTGTCGAGCATTCGGTTAGCAAAGCCCCATTCGTTATCGCACCAGACCAGCGTTTTGATCAGATGCGCGCCACTGACCCGGGTTTGCGTGCCATCGACGATGGCGCTGTGCGGATCGTGGTTAAAATCTGTTGAGACCAACGGTAATTCCGTATAGTCAACTATACCATGAAATGCACCTTGTGCTGCTTTTTGCAGCAACTGGTTGACTTCACATGCTTTTACCGGTTTTTTGACCGTCACGCTCAGGTCAATTGCCGTCACGTTTATCGTCGGCACCCGCACGGCAATCGCTTCAAAACGGTCATTAAACTGCGGGAAAATACGGGTGATCCCTGCCGCCAGTTTGGTATCCACCGGAATGATCGACTGGCTGGCCGCGCGGGTACGCCGGAGATCCGGATGGTAGGCGTCAATCACCTGCTGGTCATGCATCGCCGAGTGAATGGTGGTGACGGTGCCGGACTCGATGCCATAGGCATCATCTAACAGTTTAATGATCGGAATAATGCAGTTGGTGGTGCAGGAGGCGTTGGAGACAATGCGATGCTCGGCGCGGAGTTCATCCTGATTGACGCCGTACACCACCGTCGCGTCGAGGTCGTTGCCGCCGGGATGGGAGAAGAGCACTTTCTTCGCCCCAGCCTGCAGGTGCGCCTCACCGTGCTCACGGCTCCCGTAAACGCCGGTGCAGTCGAGCACCACGTCTACCGCCAGCTCGCGCCAGGGCAGCGCCGCAATGGTCGGCTCGTGCAGCAGACGGATGGCATCATCGCCAACAAACAGCTGCTCGCGCTCCTGACGAACATCCCAGGCGAAACGGCCATGGCTGGTGTCATATTTCAACAAATGCGCGATGCCCGCAGCATCCGCCAGCTCATTGATAGCCACCACGGTGATTTCCGCACGGCGCCCGGATTCATATAGCGCACGAACCACGTTGCGTCCAATACGACCGAAGCCATTAATCGCGATGCGAATGGTCATAGATCTCCTGCAAGGCTGTCCCTGTTATGAGGTGGCTGACAGAGTAATCCAGCTACGCTCTGAGGGAAACCTTACCAGCTGCAAACTGCGACTGATTGATTAATTGTCGAACATTTAAACGACTGAAACGCTTCAGCTAGAATAAGCCAAACGAGGAATAAAAGGAATGTTTGTCCAGCGTAATAAACCAGCTATATGACTCACATCACATTTTTGCTGGAATAATTTACAACCGTATTACATGGTTCAGGAATAGCAGATACAAAAAAGCCGGGTGGCGAGGTAAAAGCAAAACGGTAACCCAGGGGTTACCGTTTTTGGCGTTTGCCCCCTCACCTGTGGGAGAGGGTTACGGTGCGGGCATCAGCCCGCACCGTAACCGCAATTACAGCAGCGCTTTCGCTTTAGCGACCACGTTGTCGACGGTGAAGCCGAACTCTTCGAACAGCTGCTCAGCCGGCGCAGACTCACCGAAGGTGGTCATGCCAACGATCGCCCCGTTCAGGCCAACGTATTTGAACCAGTAATCAGCAATACCCGCTTCCACGGCAACGCGCGCGGTCACGGCTTTCGGCAGTACGGATTCACGGTAGGCCGCATCCTGCTTGTCGAACGCGTCGGTGGACGGCATGGAGACCACGCGCGCCTTCACGCCTTCGGCGGTCAGTTTGTCCCACGCGGCAACCGCCAGCTCCACTTCGGAACCGGTGGCGATGAAGATCAGCTCCGGCTGGCCGGCGCAATCTTTCAGCACGTAACCGCCGCGGGCCACGTTCGCCAGCTGCTCTTCGGTACGCTCCTGCTGCGCCAGGTTCTGACGGGAGAGGATCAGCGCGGTCGGGCCGTCCTGACGCTCGACGCCATATTTCCATGCAATCGCGGATTCAACCTGGTCACACGGACGCCAGGTGGACATGTTCGGCGTTACGCGCAGAGAAGCCACCTGCTCTACCGGCTGGTGAGTCGGGCCATCTTCGCCCAGACCGATGGAGTCGTGGGTGTAGACCATCACCTGACGCTGTTTCATCAGCGCGGCCATACGTACCGCATTACGCGCGTATTCCACGAACATCAGGAAGGTGGAGGTGTACGGCAGGAAGCCGCCGTGCAGCGCGATACCGTTGGCGATAGCGGTCATACCGAACTCACGCACGCCGTAGTGAATGTAGTTACCCGCGGTGTCTTCGTTGATCGGCTTAGAACCAGACCACAGGGTCAGGTTGGACGGCGCCAGGTCAGCGGAACCGCCGAGGAATTCCGGCAGCAGCGGACCGAAAGCTTCGATGGCGTTCTGAGAGGCTTTACGGCTGGCGATTTTCGCCGGGTTGGCCTGCAGCTTCGCGATGAACTCGTTGGCTTTTGCGTCGAAGTCAGACGGCATCTCGCCTTTCATACGACGGGTGAATTCGGCTGCTTCCTGCGGGAAGGCTTTGGCGTAAGCAGCGAACTTCTCATTCCATGCCGCTTCTTTCGCCTGACCGGCTTCTTTGGCGTCCCACTGCGCATAGATGTCAGACGGGATGTCAAACGGCGCGTGTTTCCAGCCCAGCGCTTCGCGGGTCAGGGCGATTTCGGCGTCGCCCAGCGGCGCGCCGTGGGAGTCGTGGGTACCGGCTTTGTTCGGCGAACCGAAGCCGATGATGGTTTTGCACATCAGCAGGGACGGTTTGTCGGTGACCGCGCGCGCTTCTTCTACTGCGCGTTTGATGGCGTCAGCGTCGTGACCGTCAACGCCGCGCACCACGTGCCAGCCGTAGGCTTCAAAGCGTTTGGCGGTATCGTCGGTGAACCAGCCTTCAACGTGGCCGTCGATGGAGATGCCGTTGTCATCATAGAAGGCCACCAGTTTGCCCAGCTTCAGGGTACCGGCCAGGGAGCACACTTCGTGAGAAATGCCTTCCATCATGCAGCCGTCGCCCATGAAGGCGTAGGTGTAGTGGTCGACGATGTCGTGGCCCGGACGGTTGAACTGCGCCGCCAGGGTTTTCTCGGCGATAGCCATCCCGACCGCGTTAGCGATACCCTGGCCCAGCGGACCGGTGGTGGTTTCCACGCCCGCGGTGTAGCCGACTTCCGGGTGGCCCGGCGTTTTGGAGTGCAGCTGGCGGAAGTTTTTCAGCTCTTCAATCGGCAGATCGTAGCCAGTGAGGTGCAGCAGGCTGTAAATCAGCATCGAACCATGGCCATTGGACAGTACAAAACGGTCACGGTCAGCCCAGGCCGGATTGTTCGGGTTATGGTTCAGGAAATCACGCCACAGCACTTCGGCAATGTCAGCCATACCCATCGGGGCACCCGGGTGGCCGGATTTGGCTTTCTGTACAGCGTCCATGCTCAGCGCACGAATAGCGTTAGCAAGCTCTTTACGTGAGGACATTTTGACTCCAGTTCGGACTGTTGAAGGCCATGCCCTTAACGACTTGACGAGAGCGCGTTTTGGGCTACGCCGGAAAAAAGTGTGAACAATGTAACCCAAGCGACAAGTCATGTACATGGAGCATCCTTTTGCCCTTTAAGAAATCTCTGGAACAGGTTGTGCTACGCCGGAATCCGCTCGCCCGCATCCTGCGATACTCTTTATAATTTACGCAGAATACGGTTCCCTGCCGTCGCCGTATTGTCGGATAAACAACCATAAGATTGTGGAAGATAAAAAATGAAAATTCGCTCAACCGTACTTGCTCTTGGGATCGCAGCAACGCTCACCGGATGTCAGAACATGGACTCCAACGGTCTGCTCAGCTCAGGGGCCGAAGCCTTCCAGGCATACTCCCTCAGCGACGCGCAGGTGAAAACCTTAAGCGACCAGGCCTGTAAAGAGATGGACGCCAAAGCGAAAATCGCCCCGGCCAGCAGTGAATACAGCCAGCGGCTGAACAAAATCGCGGCCGCGCTGGGCGATAACATCAATGGTCAGCCCGTGAACTACAAGGTCTATGAGACCAAGGATGTCAACGCCTTCGCCATGGCCAACGGCTGCATCCGCGTTTACAGCGGGCTGATGGATCTGATGAACGATAATGAAGTCGAGGCGGTGATCGGCCATGAAATGGGCCACGTCGCGCTGGGCCATGTGAAGAAAGGCATGCAGGTCGCCCTGGGCACCAACGCCGTGCGCGCGGCGGCGGCCTCCGCCGGCGGCATCGTCGGCAGCTTGTCCCAGTCGCAGCTCGGCGATCTGGGTGAAAAGCTGGTGAACTCGCAGTTCTCCCAGCGCCAGGAATCGGAAGCGGACGACTACTCTTACGACCTGCTGCGTAAGCGCGGCATCAATCCGTCGGGACTGGCCACCAGCTTCGAAAAACTGGCCAAGCTGGAAGCCGGCCGTCAGAGCTCGATGTTTGACGATCACCCGGCCTCAGAAGCGCGCGCCCAGCATATTCGCGATCGCATGAAGGCCGACGGGATTAAATAATCGCCAGCGGGAGGCATGACTGCCTCCCTTTTATATCTGCCAGTAAAAATATTTAGCCGCATCAATTGATAACTTAAGCGCACAAACCGTTAATTATTATTTCACCTCGTCGCAGCCAATTATTTTATATGCTGTCACTCAGCAAAATATTATTTGGCAAATGAAAAACGGCGTACACAATCCGCCTTTCAGAGCCGGGTTAGACCAAATATTAAATAGTCCACCCCTCTTCGCCAAACCTGGCCAGCATGCGCCACACCGCTTGTTTCCTGCCGATACCATTGCTCACACAATGATTGCTTTTGACATTATTTCAGGAGAATATCGCGATTGCAGTGATTCCCTTGAATATATCGACAGACAGAGAAGTGCCCTCAGTGAAAAAAGAATTATCATTCATCGCACTTGGCATTATTGCCGCCGCGCCGGCTTTCGCCAGCCAACAATCTACCAGCCAGGGCTTTATTGAAGACAGCCATCTGGATCTCTTTTTACGTAACGCGTATATCAAACGCGATTATCGCGATGGGCTGCCGGATAAAGCCGAATGGGGCCAGGGAATTATCGCCACCTTCGAATCCGGCTTTACCGAGGGACCGGTCGGCTTCGGCGTGGACGGCATCGCCCAGTACGCCGTGCGCCTCGACGGCGGCCGCGGCCGCAGCGGCGCGGGCGGCATTGACTTTTTCGCCCAGGATGACGACGGCCGGGCAAAATCCGACCTCGCGAAATTCGGCGCCACCGGCAAAATGCGCTTTTCGAATACCGTGCTCAGCTACGGCAGTCAGCGCCCGATGTTGCCTATTGTCTACGCCGACGACTCGCGCCTGCTCTACGAGAGCTATACCGGCACCATGCTGACCTCACGCGAAATCGACGGTCTGGAAATTAACGCCGGCTACCTGACCGATCAGCAGCGTAAAAGCGACGACAGCCATAACAGCGGTCTGAAAAGCCTGTCCTTCGGCGGCGCCAGCTACCGGTTCAACGACCAGCTCAGCGGCGCGCTGTACGCGTCGCATGTCGAAGATGTGCTGAACAAACAGTATCTCGGCCTGAACTATCAGCAGCCGTTCGCCGCCAACCAACAACTGGTTCTCGACTTCAACGGCTATCACTCACGCCTGGATCAGCAATATGCCGATGCCAATGACACCGGACGCAGCAACAGTATCTGGAGCCTGGCCGCCAGCTACATCTGGGATATCCATACCTTTAAGGTCGCTTACCAGCAAAGCAGCGGCAGCACCGGCTACCACTACGGCGGCTACCAGAACCAGGGCGGCGTCGGCGATGGCGGGAACACCATCTGGCTGGCCAACTCCTACTGGTCTGATTTTAACGGGGAAGATGAACGCTCCTGGCAGGCATCGTATGGACTGGATTTTGCCGGGCTGGGGCTACCGGGGCTGACCTGGACCACCGCCTACGTGCGCGGGGATAACATTAAAACGTCAGAGACCAGCAACGGCAAAGAACATGAATGGTTTAACCAGGTTCAATACCAGGTGCAAAACGGGGCGGCGAAAGATTTGAAATTCAGGCTTCGCTATTCGGTACTGCGGGTTTCCAGCAACGCCAGCGACTATAACGTCAGCGGTAATGAAGTGCGGTTCTACGTCGAATATCCATTTAACGTGTTTTAAGCACCTGATGAACCCTCTCCTGCGGGTCGGCCCTCTCCCGGCCCGCAGGAGCAACCGTCCGGCGCCTTGATTAACCCCCTGTGCCGTGCGGTACCCTCTCCCCGGAAGGGAGAGGGTTGGGGTGACCTCGGGTTATTCGCCCTTCTTCGCCGCCTGGATGTACAGCATCTCCAGCGCGAGGGTCGCCGCCGCCAGGGCGGTGATTTCGGACTGATCGTAGGCCGGGGCGACCTCCACCACGTCCATCCCGACGATGTTCAGATCCTTCAGACCGCGCACCAGCTTGATCGCGCGGTCAGAGGTGAGCCCACCGATAACCGGGGTACCGGTTCCTGGCGCAAACGCCGGATCCAGGCAGTCGATATCAAAGGTCAGGTACACCGGCATATCGCCAACGATCTGCTTCACCTGGGCAATCACGTCATCGACGCTGCGGTCGTTAACCTGGCCCGCATCAAGCACGGTGAAACCGTTATCTTTATCGAATTCGGTGCGAATACCGATCTGTACGGAGTGGTTCGGATCGATGAGCCCTTCGTTCGGCGCGGTGTAGAACATGGTGCCGTGGTCGAACTCGCAGCCGTTGGCGTAAGTGTCGGTGTGGGCATCGAAATGCACCAGCGCCATTTTACCGAAGTGCTTGGCGTGGGCGCGCAGCAGCGGCAGCGTAACGAAGTGGTCGCCGCCAAAGGAGAGCATGCGCTTGCCGGCCGCCAGCAGCTTCTCGGCGTGGGCCTGCAGCTTCTCGCTCATTTCGCGCGCGTCGCCGAAGGCGTACACCAGATCCCCGCAGTCAACCACGTTCAGGCGTTCGCGCATGTCGAAGTTCCACGGAAAACGGTTGTGCTCCCAGGCGAGATTGGTGGAAACCTGACGGATCGCCGCCGGGCCATGACGGCCGCCCGCGCGCCCGGAGGTCGCCATATCGAACGGGACGCCGGTGATCACCCAGTCAGCATCGCTGTCGTAGGGCATGAAATTCATCGGCAGACGCAGGAAGCCAAAGGCATTGGATACCAGGGAGTTATCGTATTGATGACCTAAAGTGCTCATGGATATGACCTCTTTTCACAGTCGTGGAACGTAAAAAATAAGTATAAAAAAACCCCTCCGCGTCGTTAGGCCCGACGAGGAAGGGTTTGATAGATAAATCGCTTATTGGCGTGAATTATCGCCGGTAATGCATACGGGTTCAAGTGAGTATCGCCTTCTGCCGGATGACGGCTTCGCCTTAGGCGGCCGACATACGCAGGCCCGGTAAGCGCAGCGCCACCGGGCATCAGCGGTTACTCGTCTTCCAGATAAGTGTACCCGTACAGACCCGCCTCGAACTCTTCGAGGAACTGCTGCTGCAGCGCGTCGTCGAGGCCGGTGTTTTTCACCTGATCGCGGAACTGGGTCAGCAGCGTGTTGGGATCCAGCTGCACGTACTGCAGCATATCCGCCACGGTATCGCCCTCGTCGGACAGCTCAACCTCAACGCTACCGTCAGGGAAGACGAACACGTCTACCGCCTCGGTATCGCCGAACAGGTTGTGCATGTTGCCAAGGATTTCCTGATAGGCGCCGACCATAAAGAAGCCCAGCATCGGCGGGTTCTCCGGGTCATATTCCGGCATCGGCATGGTGGTGGCGATCCCGTCGCCGTCCACGTAGTGATCGATGGCGCCATCCGAGTCGCAGGTGATGTCCAGCAGCACCGCGCGGCGCTCCGGCGACTTGTTCAGCCCTTCCAGCGGCATCACCGGGAACAGCTGATCGATCCCCCACGCATCCGGCATCGACTGGAACAGCGAGAAGTTGACGTAGATTTTATCCGCCATGCGCTCCTGCAGCTCATCAATAATCGGGCGATGGGCGCGGTTGCTCGGGTCGAGTTGCTTCTGCACTTCATGACACATGTTCAGATACAGCTGTTCTGCCCAGGCGCGCTCCTGCAGGTTGAAAGTGCCGGAGGAGTAGCCGATATGGATATCGTGCAGGTCCATCTGGCTGTCGTGCAGCCATTCGCGCAGCGAGCGGCGATTGCCGGTTTCGTGCATCTCCAGCCAGGTTTCCCACATGCTCTGCAGCGGGCGCGCGGCGTCTTCCGCCGGCGGGGTCGCCTCGGTGTATTCGTTGCGCTCCACGCCGATGATGTTGGAAACCAGCACGGTGTGGTGCGCGGTCACCGCGCGGCCGGACTCGGTGATCACCGTCGGGTGCGGCAGGCCGTTCTCTTCACAGGCGTCGCCGATGGCCCAGATGATATTGTTAGCGTATTCGTTCAGGCCGTAGTTCACCGAGCAGTCAGACTGCGAGCGGGTGCCTTCGTAATCCACGCCCAGGCCGCCGCCGACGTCGAAGCACTGGATATTGACGCCCAGCTTATGCAACTCGACGTAGAAACGCGCCGATTCACGCACGCCGGTGGCGATATCGCGAATGTTAGCCATTTGCGAGCCGAGGTGGAAGTGCAGCAGCTGCAGGCTGTCGAGGTGTCCTGCGGCACGCAGGATCTCCACCAGCTGCAGAACCTGGGTCGCCGCGAGGCCGAACTTGGACTTCTCGCCGCCGGAAGACTGCCATTTACCGGACCCCTGCGAGGCCAGACGCGCGCGCACGCCAAGGCGCGGCACCACGTTCAGGCGCTCGGCCTCTTCCAGCACGATGGCGATCTCCGACATCTTCTCGATGACCAGATAGACCTTGTGGCCCATCTTCTCGCCCACCAGCGCCAGGCGGATGTATTCGCGGTCTTTATAGCCGTTACAGACGATGACGCTGCGGGTCATCCCGGCGTGCGCCAGCACGGCCATCAGTTCCGCTTTCGAACCGGCTTCCAGACCCAGCGGCTCGCCGGAATGGATCAACGATTCGATGACGCGACGATGCTGGTTCACCTTGATCGGGTAGACCAGGAAGTAATCGCCGTTATAGCCGTAGGATTCGCGCGCGCGCTTGAATGCGGCGTTGATTGAGCGCAGGCGGTGCTGCAGGATCTGCGGGAAGCAGAACAGCGCCGGCAAGCGTTGCCCTTGCGCTTCGCGCGCTTTGACTAATTCAGCGAGGTCAACGCGCGCTTCCGGGACGTCCGGATCCGGGCAAACGCTGATGTGGCCCAGTTCGTTGACGTCATAATAGTTATTGCCCCACCAGGCAATATTATAAGTACGCAGCATCTTGCTGGCTTCCTGGGAGCTCATCGCTACCTCCTGCATGGAACGTAGTACACCGTGTTCGCCTGCTGACGAAGGCGAAACCATAGACATGTCGTCAGACATAGCGAACCTCAATTTTTAATAATAAGTGTAAGACAGTTAACTACTATCGCAGTCCAAAGATGCGATAACAACCCATGAACAGTCCTAAAGCCCAGCACTATCTGCTGGTTTTGCGACTGCGCGACCGGTTTCTTATTCATATCATCGTAAAACACGTAGCCGAACAGAGTATGACAGTCCGGAGAAACCACGAGAAAACTCTTGCCAGGCAAGAGCGCCCTTGTTCAGTTTTCTGACGACCGACCGGCCCTGGAATCCTGAGAAGCGCCGAGATGGGGTGAACATCGGCTGGTTTGCATGAGAGAGATGCAGGTTGCGGAGTGCTGACGCGCGACAGAACGACGCGACGAATCAAGCGAAAAACGTTGGTTCATTATCTGGTATCACCTCCACACCGCCCTGGGTCAGGGTCGGCGACAAGCCAAAGCTATACATACCGGGCAACAGGCGCTATGCCGTTGCGAGATTCTGTAAATACAGACTGCTTAACCCGGCTGGAAGTGGCACCACGGGGAGATCCCCGTGCGCTTTTTTAATGAGCCGCGCGCGGCGTTTTATACCGAGAAGCGGGGTAAAAAGCAAAATAAAAATGTGCAGGTTTGCGCGGTTGTCAGGAAAATTTGCCAGGCGAGTTTTCCGATAAATGCGACCGCCATCAAAAAAGGCTGGAAATGGGCTTAAGATTTGACCTAAAATAGCCGTCCAGAAGTTAATCCGTCTATACTGATTAACACTCAGACTGCTCGTGTCGCTACCTGCGCGGCTTTGCGCTGATTATCCACCAAAGCCACATTACACAACAGTATGAGCTATCCGAATCGTCCACAGGTGAAATAAAATATGGCAAAACACCTTTTTACGTCTGAGTCCGTATCAGAAGGGCATCCTGACAAAATTGCTGACCAAATCTCTGATGCCGTGCTGGATGCGATCCTCGAGCAGGATCCGAAAGCGCGTGTCGCATGTGAAACCTATGTCAAAACTGGCATGGTGCTGGTAGGCGGCGAAATCACCACCAGCGCATGGGTTGACATCGAAGAGATCACCCGCAACACCGTCCGCGAAATTGGCTACGTGCATTCCGATATGGGCTTTGACGCCAACTCCTGTGCCGTACTGAGCGCCATTGGTAAACAGTCTCCGGACATCAACCAGGGCGTTGACCGTGCCGATCCGCTGGAACAGGGCGCAGGCGACCAGGGGCTGATGTTTGGCTACGCCACCAACGAAACCGACGTGCTGATGCCGGCGCCGGTGACCTACGCTCACCGTCTGGTGCAGCGCCAGGCTGAAGTACGTAAAAACGGCACCCTGCCGTGGCTGCGTCCGGATGCGAAAAGCCAGGTGACCTTCCAGTATGACGACGGCAAAATCGTCGGCATCGACGCGGTGGTGCTGTCCACGCAGCACGCGGAAGATATCGACCAGAAATCGCTGCAGGAAGCGGTGATGGAAGAGATCATCAAACCGATTCTGCCAACCGAATGGCTGAGCGCGTCCACTAAATTCTTCATCAACCCAACCGGCCGTTTCGTTATCGGCGGCCCGATGGGCGACTGCGGTCTGACCGGTCGTAAGATCATCGTCGATACCTACGGCGGCATGGCTCGTCACGGCGGCGGCGCCTTCTCCGGTAAGGATCCGTCTAAAGTTGACCGTTCCGCAGCCTATGCGGCGCGCTATGTGGCGAAAAACATCGTTGCCGCAGGCCTGGCTGACCGTTGCGAAATTCAGGTTTCCTACGCCATCGGCGTTGCAGAGCCGACTTCCATCATGGTGGAAACCTTTGGTACAGAAAAAGTGCCTTCTGAACAGCTGACCCTGCTGGTGCGCGAGTTCTTCGACCTGCGTCCGTACGGCCTGATTCAGATGCTGGATCTGCTGCACCCGATCTACAAAGAAACCGCTGCCTACGGTCACTTTGGTCGCGAACATTTCCCATGGGAAAAAACCGACAAAGCGGCCCTGCTGCGCGAAGCGGCTGGTCTGAAATAATCTCCCCGCTTCCACTCTTCAAGGCCAGCCTCGCGCTGGCCTTTTTATGTCCATTACCCACCCTCCCATGCCCTGCTTCAGCGAACCGCGGCGATGCAATGAAAGCGATTACATCATGACAATGGTCGATTGCTGCCTGCAAGCGCCTTCACATGCGTGCATTTTTCACAATGTTACATATTGTTTCGGTTAACTCTGATTACCGTTTTTAAAATTGTCGTCTATCCTTATTTATATTGCTGATTTAAAAAGCATTTAATGAATTACGTTTCTTTACCTTTGTGGAAACGATTACACAGCCGTGACTATAATCACGTTTTTTTACCGACGAGTGTCCTACGCTAACCATCGACAGAATCAATAACTCAACTGGAGGGCGTTATGCCTGACAACAAAAAACAAGGGCGTTCAAACAAGACCATGACGTTCTTCGTCTGTTTCCTCGCCGCGCTGGCTGGCCTGCTGTTCGGCCTTGATATCGGTGTTATTGCGGGTGCGTTACCCTTTATTGCCAATGAGTTCCAGATTTCCGCTCACACTCAGGAGTGGGTGGTCAGCTCCATGATGTTCGGCGCCGCCGTCGGTGCGGTCGGCAGCGGCTGGCTCTCCTTCAAACTGGGCCGTAAAAAGAGCCTGATGATCGGCGCCATCCTCTTCGTCGCCGGCTCTCTGTTCTCCGCCGCCGCGCCAAACGTCGAGATCCTGCTGGTTTCCCGCGTGCTGCTGGGCCTGGCGGTGGGCGTCGCCTCCTACACCGCGCCGCTGTATCTGTCGGAAATCGCTCCGGAGAAAATTCGCGGCAGTATGATTTCCATGTACCAGCTGATGATCACCATCGGTATTCTTGGCGCCTACCTCTCCGACACCGCTTTCAGCTACAGCGGCGCATGGCGCTGGATGCTCGGCGTAATCATTATTCCGGCGGTATTGCTGCTGATCGGCGTTATCTTCCTGCCGGACAGCCCGCGCTGGTTCGCCGCTAAACGTCGCTTTGTCGATGCCGAGCGCGTGCTGCTGCGCCTGCGCGATACCAGCGCCGAAGCGAAACGCGAACTCGACGAGATCCGCGAAAGCCTGAAGGTAAAACAGTCCGGCTGGTCGCTGTTTAAAGACAACAGCAACTTCCGCCGCGCGGTGTTCCTCGGCATTCTGCTGCAGGTGATGCAGCAGTTCACCGGGATGAACGTCATCATGTACTACGCGCCGAAGATCTTTGAGCTGGCGGGCTATGCCAACACCACCGAGCAGATGTGGGGGACGGTGATCGTCGGCCTGACTAACGTGCTGGCTACCTTTATCGCCATCGGTCTGGTCGACCGCTGGGGCCGTAAACCGACGCTGATCCTTGGCTTTATCGTCATGGCCGCGGGGATGGGCGTGCTGGGCAGCATGATGCACATCGGCATTCACTCCTCAACCGCCCAGTACATCGCCGTCCTGATGCTGCTGATGTTTATCGTCGGTTTCGCCATGAGCGCCGGCCCGCTGATTTGGGTACTGTGTTCCGAAATCCAGCCGCTGAAAGGCCGCGACTTCGGTATCACCTGCTCCACAGCGACCAACTGGATTGCCAACATGATTGTCGGGGCTACCTTCCTGACCATGCTCAATTCGCTGGGCAGCGCCAACACCTTCTGGTTGTACGGCGGTCTGAACGTGCTGTTTATCCTGCTGACGCTGTGGCTGATCCCGGAAACCAAAAACGTCTCGCTGGAACATATCGAACGCAACCTGATGCAGGGTCGTCCGCTGCGCGAGATCGGCGCCCGCGATTAACCCGCCTGAGCTTCCTCCCCTCACGGGAGGAAGCTTCCTCTTGCTCTCCCCCCTCCGCCGCACTATCCTCTGGCGCTATGAAAACACCCCGTATTCCCATCGCTATTCAGCAGGCCGTGATGCGCAGCCTGCGGGAGCATCTCGCCAAAGCGAACCTCAAGCTGGAACGCCGCTACGCGGAGCCGACGCTGGTCTACCAGCAGCGCGGTACCTCCGCCGGCACCGCCTGGCTGGAGAAAAACGAAATTCGTTTAAACCCGGTGCTGCTGCTGGAGAATCAGCAGGAGTTTATCGATGAAGTGGTGCCCCATGAGCTGGCGCACCTGCTGGTGTGGCAACACTTTGGCCGGGTAGCCCCGCACGGCAAAGAGTGGAAATGGATGATGGAGAGCGTCCTGGGCGTTCCCGCGCGTCGCACCCACCGTTTTGAACTTGATTCGGTCCGCCAGAATACCTTCCCCTACCGCTGCCGCTGCCAGCAGCATCAGCTCACCGTTCGTCGCCATAACCGGGTGGTGCGCGGCGAAGCCACTTACCGCTGCGTGCGCTGCGGCGATCTGCTGGTGGCTGAAAAATAACCATTGGAATTAATTAGAAACTTTCTGATCTGACTGATTGCATCCGGCACCCTCATTCGCTACGTTGCGGGCTCGTTTTGACACGGAGTGAACGATGTCCCGTATGCATGTTTTAGCCGTTGCAGTATTGTGCACGGCAGTGAGTGGCCCGCTTGCGGCCGCCGAAATTACCAGCTTTTCCCAGGCCAAGGCCGCTGGCGTCAAAGTAAACGCCGACGTTCCCGGCGACTTTTACTGCGGCTGTAAAATTGACTGGCAGGGTAAAAAAGGCGTTATCGATCTGGAATCTTGCGGCTATAAAGTGCGTAAAAATGAGAACCGCGCCAGCCGGGTTGAATGGGAACACGTGGTGCCGGCGTGGCAGTTCGGCCATCAGCGCCAGTGCTGGCAGGAGGGTGGACGTAAAAACTGCGCCAAAGATCCGGAGTACCGCAAGATGGAAAGCGACATGCACAATCTGCAGCCGGCGGTGGGAGAAGTGAATGGCGATCGCGGCAACTTTATGTACAGCCAGTGGAACGGCGGTGAAGGCCAGTACGGCCAGTGCACCATGAAGGTCGATTTTAAAGATAAAATCGCCGAGCCCCCTGCCCGCGCACGCGGCGCCATCGCCCGCACCTACTTCTATATGCGCGACCGCTACCAGCTGAATCTTTCCCGCCAGCAAACTCAGCTGTTTACCGCCTGGAATAAACAGTACCCGGTCACCGCCTGGGAGTGTGAACGCGATGAACGCATCGCGAAAGTACAGGGCAACCATAATCCGTATGTCCTGCAGGCTTGCCAGGCGCAAAAGAGCTAACCTACACTAGCGGCAATTGTTAATTTGCAGCCCTGTGCTTCCCGCCCAATGGCGGGAAGCTGGCATCTGCGCAAAGAACGGAATATCAAGCATGCGCATTCCTCGCATCCATCATCCAGAACGCCTCATTGTCGGCAGCCTGATCGCGTTGAGCGATGACGCGGCCAACCACGTCGGCCGCGTCCTGCGCATGACCGCTGGTCAGCACCTTCAGCTCTTCGACGGCAGTAACCAGGTGTTTGACGCCGTCATCACCGAGGCCGGTAAGAAAAACGTCGCGGTTGAAGTCCTCAGTGGCGAACCCGACGATCGGGAATCGCCGCTGCATATCCATTTAGGCCAGGTGATGTCCCGCGGCGAAAAAATGGAATTCACCATCCAGAAATCGATCGAACTCGGGGTAAGCCTCATAACGCCACTGTTTTCCGAGCGCTGCGGCGTTAAACTGGACGCCGAACGTTTGCAGAAAAAGATCCAGCAGTGGCAGAAAATCGCTATTGCCGCCTGCGAACAGAGCGGTCGTAATGTGGTACCGGAAATTCGTCCGGCGATGCAGCTGGAGGAGTGGTGCGCCGAGCAGGACAGCGGGCTGAAGCTCAACCTGCACCCGCGCGCCAGCGCCAGCATTAACACGCTGCCGCTGCCGGTTGAACGTGTCCGTCTGCTGATTGGCCCGGAAGGCGGGCTCTCGGCTGAAGAGATAGCGATGACCGCGAAATACCAGTTTACTGATATCCTGTTGGGACCGCGCGTTCTGCGTACAGAGACTACTGCGCTCACCGCCATCACCGCCCTGCAGGTGCGTTTTGGCGACTTAGGTTGAGGCGTTAACGGAGAAGAACCATGATCAAGCTCGGCATCGTGATGGATCCCATCGCAACCATCAACATCAAGAAAGACACCAGCTTCGCTATGTTGCTGGAGGCGCAGCGTCGCGGCTATGAACTCCATTATATGGAGATGAACGACCTCTATTTGATCAACGGCGAAGCCCGCGCCCGGACGCGCACGCTGAGCGTCGAACAGAACTACGACAAATGGTATGACTTCACCGGCGAACAGGACCTGCCGCTGGCGGATCTTGACGTCATTCTGATGCGTAAGGATCCGCCGTTTGATACCGAATTTATTTATGCGACCTATATTCTGGAGCGAGCGGAAGAGAAAGGCACGCTTATCGTCAACAAGCCGCAGAGCCTGCGCGACTGTAACGAGAAGCTGTTCACCGCCTGGTTCTCCGAGCTGACCCCGGAAACGCTGGTCACCCGCAATAAAGCCCAGCTGAAAGCCTTCTGGGAAAAGCACGGCGATATCATCATGAAGCCGCTCGACGGCATGGGCGGCGCCTCTATTTTCCGCGTCAAAGCCGGCGATCCGAACCTTGGGGTGATCGCCGAGACGCTGACCGAGCTGGGCAGCCGCTACTGCATGGCGCAGAACTATCTGCCAGCCATTAAAGATGGCGACAAGCGCGTGCTGGTGGTGGATGGCGAGCCGGTTCCTTACTGCCTGGCGCGCATTCCGCAGGGCGGCGAGACCCGCGGCAATCTGGCCGCCGGCGGCCGCGGCGAAGCCCGCCCGCTAACCGAAAGCGACTGGGACATCGCCCGCCGCGTCGGCCCGACGCTGAAGGCCAAAGGTCTTATCTTCGTCGGCCTGGATATCATCGGCGACCGTCTGACGGAAATTAACGTCACCAGCCCCACCTGCGTACGTGAGATCGAAGCCGCCTTCCCGGATATTTCGATCACCGGCATGCTGATGGACGCTATCGAAAGACGTCTCGCCCGATAAGCACTACGGCGGACGAACGTCCGCTCAGGGCACAGCGAGCGCGGATCGCCGCGCTGGTGAAACCCTTCCAGCCAGGCGCCGCTCAGGCGCCTGCCAGATAAAGTGCATCGACACCATTCTACTTTGCCCGCATACTGGGTGTTGCTTTTTGAACCAGGAACAGAACCTCTGACAATGAATTTACAGCATCACTTTCTGATTGCCATGCCTGCGCTTCAGGACCCCATTTTCCGCCGCTCCGTGGTCTATATCTGCGAGTATAACGACGAGGGTGCCATGGGCATTATTATCAATAAGCCGCTGGAAAATCTGCAGGTGGAAGGGATCCTTGAGAAGCTCAAAATTGTCCCGGAGCCGCGTAATCCGGAGATCCGCCTGGATAAACCGGTGATGCTGGGCGGCCCGCTGGCGGAAGACCGCGGCTTTATTTTACATACCCCGCCCTCTGACTTTTCCTCAAGCATCCGTATCTCGGATAACACGGTGATCACCACCTCGCGGGATGTCCTCGAAACCTTAGGCACCGACCGGCAGCCGGGCAACGTGCTGGTTGCGCTGGGCTACTCCTCGTGGGAGAAAGGGCAGCTGGAGCAGGAGATTTTAGATAATGCCTGGCTCACCGCCCCGGCGGACCAGAATATTCTTTTCCGTACGCCCATCGCCGATCGCTGGCGCGAGGCGGCTAAACTGATTGGCATCGACATCGTGACGATGCCAGGCGTCGCGGGGCATGCATGATGAGCGGAACCTTTCTCGGCTTTGATTTCGGGACGAAAAGCATCGGTGTGGCGGTGGGGCAACGCATCACCGCCACCGCCCGGCCACTGCCGGCGCTGAAGGCGCAGGACGGCAAACCGGACTGGAATATCATCGAAAAACTGCTTAAGGAGTGGCAGCCTGAGGCGGTGATCGTCGGCCTGCCGCTGAATATGGACGGCACCGAGCAACCGCTGACGGCGCGCGCACGTAATTTCGCCAATAAAATTCATGGCCGCTTTGGCGTCGCGATCCTTCTCCACGATGAACGTCTGAGTACGGTTGAGGCCCGGGCGGGCCTGTTCGAACACGGCGGCTATCGGGCGCTAAATAAAGGCAGCGTCGATTCGGCCTCTGCGGTGGTCATTCTGGAAAGCTACTTCGAGCAGAGCTTTTAAGCTCTGTCTTCTGCGCCGCCGGCGAACCGCTAACGGCGCACATCCTCCCGCCTAGTGGCGCAGATGTTCGTTAGCCCAGCTCACCGCCTGGGTGCGATTCTTAACGCTCAGCTTACGGAACACGTTATACAGGTGCGTCCGCACCGTGTTCTCGCTGATAAACAGCGCGCGGGCAATATCCAGGTTGGTCGCGCCGCAGCGCAGTTCGTTGAGGATCTCGCATTCTCGTTCGGTCAGCGGCGAGTTTTCAACCGGCGCCGATGTATGGTCCGCAGCGTACATCGCCGGGTGCATCACGCTCAATTCAGCCGTCTGTTCGCCGTTCAGCACGGCCTTGACGCCCTCAATTAAGCGCGATTCATCATCGTCATGGCGGAACACGCCATATAAAGCCGGCCACTGCGCCATTTCGTATAACTCATACTTTTGCGCGCTGTTGATAATCAGCAAGCGGGGATTATCTAACTGCAGCCGAATAATATCTCGCCACACCCCGTTTAATTTCTTATTTGAAACGGCGATATCAAATAATATTACAGAGTCTTTCGCCAGACGCTGCGCCAGCGGTTTATTAATATTTTGTAAAACTACCGGTGCCATCAGGGTTTCGCTGAGATAGCTGGCAAAGGCTTTACTCTGGATTGAAGGGTGGGTAATAAATGTAACCTGACGAGAAGATGATGAATTTCCATTTAAATTAATCACTTAAAACTCTCCTTAGCTGCTATCCACCATCATGGTGGTTAAATGAGTAAAAAAATATACAATCAGTCATGAATTTATAAATAGCCTTAGCAATTTACAAATTGAAACGTTATTCCATGAGAATCATCCTATTCCCGTAAACAGCATAAATCGAATACCGCAAAGCTGTCAAAAGGTAATCAAACTTTTTTCCTGGAAATGCGTATTCACTGTCGAAATATCTTAGCTGAATGTCTTATTTGAATTTATTCAGAAAGATTATTTGTATTATCAAATAATATCCAGAAACAGCATTTAAACATTCAGTTAACACATCATTTTAACCACCCAACCCGCTTCACGCCCCCCTTACAGCTGGCCTGCGGCCACACGTTGCTGAAAACTCTGGGTAAATGTCAGCATTCCGGCCTGCATCCCGGTCTGCATAACACCGGGCAGCTGGTGCACTTTTCCTTCGCGGATCAAATTCGCCACCGCCGGCGTATTGACCAGAAGCTCGTATAGCGCAACTCTGCCGCCCTGACGTGCGGGTAATAATTTTTGCGCCAGCACCGCGCACAGGCTTCCGGCCAGCTGACTCCGAACCTGATCTTTCTCCTCTGCCGGAAAGACATCGATCAATCTCTCCACCGCCGGCGCCGCGCCGCGGGTGTGTAATGTCGCCATCACCAGATGCCCGGTTTCCGCAGCCGTCAACGCCAGACGGATGGTTTCGCTGTCGCGTAACTCCCCAAGCAGGATCACATCCGGATCCTGGCGCAGCGCCACCCGAAGCGCCGCGGAGAACGAAGGACAGTGACGGCCAATCTCCCGCTGCTGGATCAGGCAGCGCTCGCTGTGATGAATAAACTCCACCGGATCCTCCAGCGTCAGAATATGGCCATCAAGATGCTGGTTGAGATGCCCGACCATCGCCGCCAGGGTAGTCGACTTGCCGCTGCCCGTCGCCCCGGTGACCAGCAGCAAGCCACTCTCTTCCGCCAGTAGTTCACTTAGCGCAGGCGGCGCGCCCAGCGTCTCCAGACGCGGGCACTGGACGGGCAGCAGGCGCAGCACCAGCGATATTCCGCGCGTATGGGCGAAAGCGCTGGCGCGTAGCCGCGAACCGCAGGCCAGAGTCAGCGCAAAGTCAATCTGGCCGTGCTCCTGCCAGTGCTGGAACTGTGCGGCATCGAGCCAGTCGTTGAGTAAATCCGCGATATCCGGCGCGGGAAAGGGAGCGGCCTCCAGCTTGCCCTGCCGCCGCCAGCGCGGTGCGGCGGAATTGCACAGGTGTAGATCGGAGACATTATGCTTTACACTAAGGGCTACGATTTCTTCCAGCTTCATAACTCATCCTCGGAATATGAACGATATTGCGCATAACCTGGCACAGGTCCGGGACAAAATCTCCGGTGCCGCCGCCCGTTGCGGGCGTGCGCCAGAAGAAGTGACATTGCTTGCAGTGAGTAAAACGAAACCTGCGAGCGCGATCGAAGAAGCCATCGCGGCAGGCCAGCGGGCATTTGGTGAAAACTACGTCCAGGAGGGCGTGGAGAAGATCAACCATTTCCAGCAGGCAGGCGTCAGCGGTCTGCAGTGGCACTTTATTGGCCCCCTGCAGTCCAACAAAAGCCGGCTGGTGGCCGAACATTTTGACTGGTGCCACACCGTCGATCGGTTGAAAATCGCCACCCGCCTGAACGAGCAGCGCCCGGCGCATTTGCCGCCGCTGAAGGTACTGATTCAAATCAACATTAGCGATGAGCAGAGTAAATCCGGCATCCCGCTGGAAGCGCTCGATGCCTTAGCGGCGGAGATCGCTGAGTTACCTCATCTGGAGCTGCGCGGCCTGATGGCGATCCCCGCGCCTGAGTCAGAATATGTAAGGCAGTTTGCCGTCGCCCAGCAAATGGCGGTAGCATTTGCGCGGTTAAAAACGCGGTACCCCACGGTCGATACGTTGTCTCTGGGAATGTCGGACGATATGGAAGCCGCTATCGCGGCGGGAAGCACAATGGTGCGCATCGGCACGGCCATTTTTGGTGCGCGCGACTACAGCAAATAATAAGGAATCTGAGGAACGCCATGAAGACGTTGACTTTCCTGCTTTCAACGGTCATTGAGCTTTACACGATGGTCGTGTTGTTACGCGTCTGGATGCAGTGGGCGCGCTGCGACTTTTACAACCCGTTTTCGCAGTTTGTGGTAAAGGCCACGCAGCCGATTGTCGGGCCGCTGCGCCGGATTATCCCGGCAATGGGGCCGATTGACAGCGCCTCGCTGCTGGTGGCATTCATCCTCTGCGTCATCAAAGCGATCGTACTGTTTATGGTGATCACCTTCCAGCCGATCATCTGGATCTCCGCCCTGCTTATTCTGCTGAAAACCATCGGCTCGCTGATCTTCTGGGTGCTCCTGCTGATGGCGATCATGAGCTGGGTCAGCCAGGGACGCAGCCCGGTGGAGTATGTGCTGATGCAGCTGGCGGACCCGCTGCTGCGCCCTATCCGCAACCTGCTGCCGTCGATGGGCGGTATCGATTTCTCGCCGATGGTGCTGGTGCTGCTGCTGTACGTGATCAATATGGGTATCGCCGAGGTGCTGCAGGCCACCGGTAACGTACTGCTGCCGGGGCTGTGGATGGCGCTATGAGTGCCGTTGAAAGCTGCGCTGACGGGCTGGTGCTGAGGCTGTATATTCAGCCGAAGGCCAGCCGCGACAGCATCGTGGGCGTGCATGGCGACGAGCTCAAAGTCGCCATTACCGCCCCGCCCGTTGATGGCCAGGCCAATGCCCATCTGGTGAAATTTCTCGCCAAACAGTTCCGCGTCGCCAAAAGCCAGGTACTGATTGAAAAAGGCGAGCTGGGCCGCCATAAGCAAGTTAAAATCATCGCCCCACAACAGATCCCGACTGCGGTCGCGGCGCTAACTGAATAAACAGGATTCATCATGCAAAAAGTCGTCCTCGCTACCGGCAACGCCGGTAAAGTGCGCGAACTGGCCTCGCTGCTGGAAGATTTTGGTCTCGATATCGTCGCTCAGACCGAGCTGGGCGTCGAGTCTGCGGAAGAGACCGGCCTGACCTTCATTGAAAACGCGATTCTGAAGGCGCGTCATGCGGCGCAGATCACCGGCCTGCCGGCTATCGCCGACGATTCCGGTCTGGCCGTCGATGCCCTGGGCGGCGCGCCGGGCATCTACTCCGCCCGCTATGCCGGCGTCGACGCCAGCGACCAGCAGAACCTTGAGAAACTGCTCGACGCCCTGCAGGACGTGCCGGACGACCAGCGCCAGGCGCAATTCCACTGCGTACTGGTCTATCTGCGCCATGCCGAGGATCCCACGCCGCTGGTGTGCCACGGCAGCTGGCCTGGGGTGATCGCCCGGAAAGCCGCGGGTCAGGGCGGTTTCGGCTACGATCCGATCTTCTTCGTCCCGTCAGAAGGAAAAACCGCGGCCGAACTGAGCCGTGAAGAAAAGAGCGCCATTTCCCATCGCGGGCAGGCGCTGAAACTGTTACTGGAAGCATTACGTAATGGCTAATTTGCCGCCGCTGAGTCTCTATATCCATATTCCCTGGTGCGTGCAGAAGTGCCCGTACTGCGACTTTAATTCGCATGCGCTGAAAGGCGAAGTGCCGCACGATGACTACGTCCAGCATCTGCTGAACGATCTGCGGGCCGATGCGCAGTATGCCCAGGGACGGGAAATAGGCACCATTTTTATCGGCGGCGGTACGCCGAGCCTGCTGTCCGGCCCGGCCATGCAAACCCTGCTCGATGGCGTCCGCGCCTGCCTGCCGCTGGCCGCCGGGGCGGAAATCACCATGGAAGCCAACCCGGGCACCGTGGAGGCCGATCGCTTCGTGGATTACCAGCGCGCCGGGGTGAATCGCATCTCCATCGGCGTACAAAGCTTTAGCGAACCGAAGCTGCAGCGGCTGGGGCGGATCCACGGCCCGGAAGAGGCCAAACGCGCGGCACGCCTCGCCAGCGGCCTGGGCCTGCGCAGTTTCAATCTCGACCTGATGCACGGTTTGCCGGACCAGTCTCTGGAGGAGGCGCTGGACGATCTGCGTCAGGCCATTGCTCTCAACCCGCCGCATCTCTCGTGGTACCAGCTGACCATTGAGCCGAACACCTTGTTCGGCTCCCGGCCGCCGGTGCTGCCGGATGACGACGCGCTATGGGATATTTTCGAGCAGGGGCATCAGCTGCTGAGCGCCGCCGGCTACCAGCAGTACGAGACTTCCGCTTACGCCAAACCGGGCTATCAGTGTCAGCATAATCTCAACTACTGGCGCTTTGGCGACTACCTTGGCATCGGCTGCGGCGCGCACGGCAAGATAACCTTCCCGGACGGGCGCATTCTGCGTACCGCCAAAACCCGCCACCCGCGCGGCTATATGGAAGGCCGCTACCTCGAACGTCAGCATGATGTGGAAGAGGCGGATAAACCGTTTGAGTTCTTTATGAACCGTTTTCGCCTGCTGGAGGCCGCGCCGCGCGCGGAATTCCGCCGTTATACCGGTCTTGATGAAGCGGCGATCCGTCCGCAGCTGGACGCGGCGATAGCTCAGGGCTATCTGCAGGAAGACGAGCAGAACTGGCAGATCACCGAGCATGGAAAGCTGTTTTTAAATTCTCTTCTCGAACTATTCCTTAGCGAATAAATATCGTTATCCCATTCCCGCCAGGCAGAGTGCGGGAATGGGAATAACTCGATTCCTCCGCCATATATACCTTATTATATCCGATTCATTCTTATTAAATATTCCACCCTTAAATTAATTTGCATTAATTAATACAAGCCAAATATCAATCCAGCAATAAGATCGGTTATTTCCTTACCTCATTGCCAGAAAGTGTGAGTCAGGTAGCTTAAAGATGTACGACAACAAAGATAATATGTCATACAGAAATAAAGCATGATGCTAAAGATATTGACCAATTATCCCAAGTGCATGGAGCCAACTCATGAAAAAATATTCTTTTTCTCGTTCTCTGGTAGGTATAGCTTTACTGGCCCTACTCTCCGCAGGGGCCGTCGCGGCTGAAAAAGTCACGTTAAAACTGGCTCATAACCTTGAGCGCAGCCATGTGGTGCATCAGGCGCTGGAGGAGATGTCCAGAGAGGTAAACCAGCTTTCTGACGGTAAGATGAAGATTCGTATTTACCCCAGTAGTCAGATGGGCAGCGCGCGCGAAACCATGGAGTTATTACAAAACGGCGCGCTGGATATGACCAAAGGTTCCGCCAGCGATCTGGAGTCCTTCGATAATATTTACGCCATTTATAATTTACCCTTCCTGTTTAACGACCAGAATCACTTCAATAAAGTCGTCTTCGGCGAGGTGGGCAAGGAAATAATGAACTCGACGAAAGAGAAAGGATTCTTTGCCCTTTCCGCTTATGTCGCCGGGACGCGAAGCTTTTATGCCAAAAAGCCCATTACTAAACCGGAAGATTTAAAAGGACTGAAGATCCGCGTCCAGGCCAGTCCGACAACGTTAAAAATGGTCGAATTAATGGGCGGTTCCCCGACCCCCATCTCCTTCGGTGAAGTTTATACCGCCATGCAGCAGGGGGTGGTGGACGGCGCGGAAAATAACGTTCCCTCCTGGGTGCAGACGCGCCATATCGAAATCGCGAAAGTATTCTCTGAAGATGAGCACGCCTCCATCCCTGACTTCCTCGTTATCTCCAGCAAAACCTGGGACAAGCTGACGCCGGATCAGCAGCACATTCTGATCAAAGCGGCGAAAGCCTCAGAGATTTATCAGCAACAGCTGTGGCGGAAGATCGATGCCGATACCCGCGCGCAGGCCAAAGCCCTGGGCGGAGAAATAGTCAAAATAGATAAAGCGCCGTTCCGCGCCGCCGTGCAGCCGCTATACGATGACTTTAAAAAAGATCCCAGCCAGGCCGCCCTGCTGGCCAAATTTGAAGCTGCCGCGGAATAACCTTTAACGGGCCGGCCGCTGGCCCGCTTGCACCAGGAAATCAACGATGATACTTAACCGCATTAAGCTGGCGGTGGACCGCACCATCGCCGCCTTCTCTGTCGCTGTAATGATTGCGCTGGTTGTCTGCGTCGTCTGGCAGGTATTTAGCCGCTACGTGCTCAACCAGCCAAGCACCCTGACCGACGAGCTGGCGCGCTTCTTAATGATCTGGGTCGGGCTACTGGGCGCGGCCTATACCGTCGGCGCCCAGCGTCACCTGGCGATTGATTTACTCACCATGACGCTCTCTCCCCGCAGGCAGGCGCTTTTCAGCGTCATCATTAACCTGCTGATCCTGCTGTTTGCCGGCGCAGTGATTGTGACCGGCGGCGTAAAACTGATTGCAAAAACGCTGTCGACCGCCCAGGTCTCAGCCGCGATGCAGATCCCTATGGGCTACGTGTATCTGATCCTGCCGCTCACCGGCATCATGATGATGTTTTACGCATTGTGTTTTATCAGTAACGGCCTGAAAAACATCAAACATGCAGAATAAGGAGCACTCATGGATAGCTATATTGCACTTACGCTGTTTGGCGCTTTCTTTATTCTGGTTTGTATTGGCGTTCCCATCTCCTTCGCCATCGGTATCGCAACCGTTGGTTCGATGCTGCTGATGTTTCCCTGGGATATCGCGGTGATTACCGTGTCTCAACGCCTGGCGAACGGGCTTGATAACTTCGCGCTGCTGGCCATCCCCTTTTTTATCTTTGCCGGAACCCTGATGAACAGCGGCGGGATTGCCATACGTTTAATCAATCTGGCGCAGGTGATGGTCGGACGCATGCCGGGCTCTCTGGGCCACGTCAACGTGCTGGCCAATATGATGTTCGGCTCGATTTCAGGTTCAGCCGTCGCCGCCGCCGCGGCGGTAGGCGGCACGCTCAACCCCATACAGAGGCAGAAAGGCTACGATCCGACCTTTTCCACAGCGGTAAACGTCTCATCCTGCATCACGGGTCTGCTTATTCCGCCGTCAAACGTCCTTATCGTCTTTTCCCTGACAGCTGGCGGCGTCTCGGTGGCCTCGCTGTTTATGGCCGGTTATCTGCCGGGCATCCTGATGGGCCTGGCTATTATGCTGGTCTGCGGCTGCATCGCTAAACGCCGCGGCTATCCGGTTTCCGAACGGCCGACCTGCGCCCAGGCGGCAAAGGCCTTTTTCGATGCTCTGCCCAGCCTGCTGCTGGTCATCATTGTGATGGGCGGGATCCTTGGCGGCATTTTTACCGCGACGGAAGCCTCTGCCATCGCCGTGGTCTACACCTTTATCCTGTCGGTACTGATCTATCGGGAAGTGAAGTGGCGCGATCTGCCGAAGCTGATTCTGGAATCGGTAGTCATGACCTCTATTGTGCTGCTGCTGATTGGCTTTTCGGTGGGCATGTCGTGGGCGATGACCAACGCCGACATTCCCTACATGATAAGCGATGCGCTAATGGGGGTGTCGGAAAACCCGGTGGTGATCCTGCTGTTGATTAACATTGTGCTGCTAATCGTCGGCATTTTTATGGATATGACCCCAGCGGTGCTGATTTTCACGCCGATATTTCTGCCCATTGCTGAGGATTTGGGTATGAACCCGGTTCATTTCGGCATCATGATGGTCGCTAACCTGTGCATCGGCCTGCTGACCCCGCCGGTAGGCAGCGCGCTGTTTGTCGGCTGCTCCATTTCAGGAGTGAAAATTCAGCAGCTTATCAAACCGTTGCTGCCGTTCTACGCCGCCCTGCTGATCGCGCTGATGATGATTGTTTATATCCCGCCGATCTCGCTGTTTATTCCACAGCTGCTGGGGCTAATGTAGGGTTTTGCCCAGGGGAAGGGGCTCTCCTCCCCGAGGAAAAACAAGCGTTAGCCCCCGTGCTAACGCTTCTGCCCGGGCGGCGGTTAGCGCCCTGCCCATCAGGCAAAAATCTTCAATATCAGAACATTGTGTTATCCGACAAGCCTATACCCGCCAGGCGCAGCCGGGCCATTCCGAACCTGATTCGGCTACTTAAGGACCCCGTCGCGGCGCATCTTCTCCAGCCCCTCCTGCCAGTATTTTTCGTCGCGAGCCAAATCCCGATAGCGTATCTCCAGCGCCATCAGCTGCGCGCTCAGTTCGCCTTTTTGCTTCTGCAGCGGCGCTATCTTTTTATCGCGCGCGGCCATCTCCGCTTTGATATTTTCACTCATCTCTTTATGCTGGCGATAATAGTTACGCTTCTGCTCATTCAGCACAGCATCGCGCTCGGCGCGCAGCGGCCCGGCATCGCAAACCGCTTTTTTCTGACAGGCGGCCAGGGCGGGTTCATAGATAGTTTTGTAGTAATGATTCTCGAATTTCAGCGGATCGTTTTGCCGATCTACTTCATACATTTTTTCCAGCATCGCCTGCTGCACGTCGCTGCGATCGAGCGTCTTGCCGTTCGCATCCGTACCCCATGAACGGTTAATCTGCTCCTCTAACGCGGCGATCTCGGTTTTCAGCGCATCCTGTTGCCCTTGCAACGTCTTCATCGTGGCTTTGCTGGCGGCAAAGCTGGCGTTAATTTTGGCAAATTGCGCCATAAATTTGTGGTCATTAACGATCAGGTTTTTACTTTCATCCCCTCCGATTTCCTTCAAGGTTCTCCCGCCCCTCTTCGCCGCCATTTGCAGCGAAAAGAATTCGGTCTGCCAGCCGGAGTCTTTGGTCCCTACCGCGGTCATCATGGCGGAGAATTTTACCGGCCGCCCCCTGGTCCAGACTCGCTCATAAAAAAAGTAATCTCCCGCGACGCCGACGCAAATATAGAGATCTTCCGTGGCGGCCATATCGCCTTCCAGCATATAGGTCGCCTGATTTCCCCGGGCGTCGAGCTGCTTTAGCGTCACACGTTGCAAGCGCATAATCCCGCCAGTCTGTTCAGCAAACTGCTTTTTCACCACGTCGTCTGTTGGCGTGTTGGCATCCGCCAGCACGTAACAAGGGGAAGCGATCATCAGGACGGTGAGCGTTTTCCATGCCTCTTTCATCAGCAAATTCCTTTTATGAATACAGCAGGCATCATAAGGCGTTCGCCACCGCAGGCAGGATAAATGAAATCTGATTTTGCTACCTGCGGACGCAGGTAGCGGGATGTCGCTTACTTTAACGAGCCCACCAGCGCTTTGCGGCTGTCCTCAAGGGAGACCACTCGGCTGCAGACGTCTTTACCAAACTGCTGGAAATCGGCCTCCTGGTTTTTCCACTCGTCCTGAATCGCGGTTTGCAGACCGCCGAGGCTGCCGAGAATGCCCTGCAGCGGGTTGCCGCCGCCTTTGAGCACCGCTTTCGCCCCCATCTCGTTAATGCTGTCCTGCAAAATGCCGCCCATCGCCTGATTTACCAGCTGCTGGCCGTCGGCGCGCACCTGGTCGATGGCTTTATAGTGGAAGGTCAGGCCATCGCTGCGGCGCTCAATGATGCGGTTCATCTGTTCTTTCAGCTGCGCGTCCAGCTTGGTCAGACGACCGTGCATACTGCTATTGGCGCCGACCTGTTCGGTAATGATTTTATCCAGCGCCTTGCGGCCTTTTTCGACTCGCGAACGCGCGCCTTCGTCAATCCACGGCAGGCTGCTGCGCAGACTGGCCTGGTAATCCTGCGCCTGTTCGCGCTGGGCGGCGCTGAGCGCATAAGCCTTGCCGTTAAAGGTCAGGTTGCCGTCTGGTTTGATCACCAGATTGCCGTTTTCCCCTTTCACCTGTACCTGCTGAGGGGTGAGGATCACATCGTCACGCGGCGTGACGCTACATTGGTAGTCCGCATGGGCAGACAAAGCGGTGACGGAGAGCGCCACCGCCAGCAGCGTTTTACGCATCATAAAACTCCCTTAAGACAAAACGGGCCGGCAGTTGCCGACCCTTGTCAAACTTAGTCCCACCAGACGTCAAAAAGTTCGCTGGTGCGCACATCCTCTAACTTACGCGCTTCCAGCCATTGGCGCACGATAGCCTGATGCTCTTCGGTGCATTTACCGATCTCCTGCATGCAGATCAGCCCCTCCCAGGAGAGATAGCCGCTGCCGTCAAAGGCCAGCTTGTTCGGCTCAATCACCTCTTCGATCAGATCGTTGACCGTCTGGTCGATCTGCTCTTCACTGGTCCCTTCCGGGAAACGCCAGGCGACGGAGAAGCCTAACTCCTGAAACTCGTCGATATGCATTTTTTTACGCAGACGACGGCTACGATTCTTGGCCATTATTTCACCCTCTCGAACATTAAGTCCCATACGCCGTGGCCGAGACGATGGCCACGCTGTTCAAATTTGGTTACCGGGCGCGATTCCGGGCGCGGTACGTAATCGTTGCTTGCCGACTGGTTACGGTACCCTTCCAGCGAGGACATCACTTCCAGCATATGGACGGCATAGGCTTCCCAGTCGGTCGCCATATGGAAGACGCCGCCGAGCTTCAGTTTACTTTTCACTAGCTCGGCGAAAGGCGGCTGCACGATACGACGTTTATTATGGCGCGCTTTGTGCCACGGGTCAGGGAAAAACAGCTGCACCATATTCAGCGAGTTATCCGGAATCATAGTGTGCAGCACTTCCACCGCATCGTGACACATCACGCGCAGGTTTTGCACACCTTCTTCTTCGGCCGAGGCCAGACAGGCGCCGACGCCCGGGGAGTGCACTTCGATGCCGAGGAAATTCTGTTCCGGTTTGGCTTTTGCCATCGCCACCAGCGAGGCGCCCATCCCGAAGCCAATTTCGAGGGTGACCGGCGCTTCGCGGCCAAACAGGGCGGCGAAATCGAGCGGCGCATCGTTGAATTCAACGCCCATCACCGGCCAAATGTTATCCAGCGCATGCTGCTGCCCTTTCGTCAGGCGGCCCTGGCGACGGACGAAGCTACGAATACGGCGCAGCGGACGGCCGTTTTCATCAAATTCCGGAGAGATGACGTCGTTTTTCATAAAAGTTAGGTCTGCTAGTGAAAGTGTTCGGAAAACGGGCATTATCCAAAGTTACCCGGCGGATGCAAGGGTTTACAGCCACTCGGCCTTGTGCTGCAATCTGCCACCCTGTAATCGCGATCCCGGAGCCGTAGCTTTGACTTTTCTCGCCACGCAATTTTCAGCCCAGGTCCTGGACTGGTACGACAAATACGGGCGTAAAACCCTGCCCTGGCAAATCGCCAAGACGCCCTACAAAGTATGGCTCTCCGAAGTGATGTTGCAACAAACCCAGGTGACCACGGTTATCCCGTATTTTGAACGCTTTATGGCGCGTTTCCCCACGGTGGTCGATCTCGCCAACGCGCCGCTGGATGAGGTGCTGCATCTGTGGACCGGACTGGGTTACTACGCGCGGGCACGCAACTTACACAAAGCGGCGCAGCAGGTGGCGACGCAGCACGGCGGCGAATTCCCGCAGACCTTTGACGAAGTGGCGGCGCTTCCCGGCGTCGGGCGCTCAACGGCGGGGGCCATTTTATCCCTTTCGCTCGGTCAGCATTATCCGATTCTCGACGGCAACGTGAAGCGCGTGCTCGCCCGCTGCTATGCTGTCAGCGGCTGGCCGGGGAAAAAAGAGGTGGAAAAACGGCTGTGGGAGATCAGCGAAGCGGTCACGCCGGCGAAGGGCGTGGAGCGCTTTAACCAGGCGATGATGGATCTCGGGGCGATGGTCTGCACCCGCTCGAAGCCGAAGTGCGAACTGTGCCCGCTGAGCAACGGCTGCGTGGCCTACGCCAATCATTCATGGGCAGAATATCCGGGCAAAAAACCGAAGCAGACCATTCCGGAACGCACCGGCTATTTCCTGCTGATGCAGCACGGCGACGAGGTGTTTCTCGCCCAGCGTCCGCCGGTGGGCCTGTGGGGCGGATTGTTCTGTTTTCCGCAGTTTGCCGACGAAGCGGGCCTGCGCGAGTGGCTGGCACAGCGCCAGATTAAGGCCGATAATCTGACGCAGCTCACCGCTTTTCGCCACACTTTCAGCCATTTCCATCTGGATATTGTGCCGATGTGGCTTACAGTGCACTCATCTGGCGCATGCATGGATGAAGGCAACGCACTCTGGTATAACTTAGCGCAGCCGCCGTCCGTCGGTCTGGCGGCCCCCGTGGAGCGCTTGTTGCAACAGTTAAAAGCCGGAACGCCGGTATAAATTTTCGGCTATCAAAGAGGATTGATTATGAGCAGAACCATTTTTTGTACCTTCCTGCAGCGTGAAGCGGACGGCCAGGATTTTCAGCTGTATCCGGGCGAACTCGGGAAGCGCATTTACAACGAAATCTCCAAAGAAGCCTGGGCGCAGTGGCAGCACAAGCAGACCATGCTGATCAACGAGAAAAAGCTCAGCATGATGAACCCGGAGCACCGCAAGCTGCTGGAGCAGGAGATGGTGCAGTTCCTGTTTGAAGGGAAAGACGTGCACATCGAAGGCTATACGCCGCCGGAAAAACAGTAAGGGCCCTGCGGCCTTTTAAAAACAAACACAACACGCACGCCCGGAATGATGAAAAAATACTTAGCGCTCGCGCTGATTGCGCCGTTGCTCGTTTCGTGTTCCAGCTCCAATAAAAAAGGCGCCGAATACAACGAGGCCTGGGTCAAGGATACCAACGGTTTTGATATCCTGATGGGCCAGTTTGCCCACAACATCGAGAACATTTGGGGGTACAACGAAGTCCTGCTCGCCGGGCCGAAGGACTACGTCAAATACACCGACCAGTATCAAACCCGCAGCCACATCAACTTCGATGAAGGGACGATCACCGTCGAGACCATCGCCGGCACCGATCCGCGCGGACGACTGCGCCAGGCGATCGTCAAAACCCTGCTGATGGGCGATGACCCCAACTCCATCGACCTCTATTCCGATGTCGATGACATTCAGATCTCCAAAGAGCCGTTCCTCTATGGCCAGGTGGTGGATAACACCGGGGCATCGATTCGCTGGGAGTGGCGCGCCGCGCGCTTTGCCGACTATCTGCTGCAAACCCGCCTGAAGAGCCGCAACAACGGCCTGCGCGTGGTCTACAGCATCACCATCAACCTGGTGCCGAACCACCTCGACAAACGTGCGCATAAATACCTCGGCATGGTGCGTCAGGCCTCGCGTAAGTATGGGGTTGATGAGTCGCTGATCCTCGCGATTATGCAGACCGAATCCTCCTTTAACCCTTATGCGGTCAGCCATGCCGACGCCATGGGGCTGATGCAGGTGGTCCAGCACAGCGCCGGCAGAGACGTCTTCCGTTCCCAGGGTAAATCGGGCCTGCCAAGCCGCAGCTATCTGTTCGACCCGGCGAATAACATTGACACCGGTACCGCCTACCTGGCGATGCTGAACAATGTCTACCTCGCCGGCATCGATAACCCCACCTCGCGTCGCTACGCGGTGATCACCGCCTATAACGGCGGCGCCGGCAGCGTGCTGCGGGTCTTCTCCAGCGATAAAGTCCAGGCGGCGAATATCATCAACAGCATGGCGCCAGGGGACGTCTACCAGACCCTGACTACCCGTCATCCTTCGGCGGAATCGCGCCGCTATCTGTATAAAGTTAACACGGCGCAGAAAAGCTACCGCCGTAAATAACCCCCTCCTGACACCGGCCTCAGCCCCGCGCTGAGGCCGCGTTTTTTCTGCGCCATACGGTGCAATATCTTTCGGTTTTCTGCGGCAGTTAACAGAAGCCTTCGGTTGGCGAATGATAGAATCGCATCAAAATAACGGGTTTAATGTTATTTTAAAAACATAACAAGCCCATATTCGTGAGGATAACTACATGAATCTTAAGCTGCAGCTCAAAATACTGTCGTTCCTGCAGTTCTGTCTTTGGGGGAGCTGGCTTACCACGCTTGGCTCATACATGTTTGTCACCCTGAAGTTTGACGGCGCAGCAATCGGCGCGGTTTATAGCTCGCTCGGTATCGCTGCGGTGCTGATGCCGACGCTGCTCGGCATCGTCGCCGACAAGTGGATTAGCGCCAAATGGGTGTATGCCGTTTGTCACCTGGTGGGTGCGCTGACGCTGTATCTGGCGGTGCAGGTCACCACGCCGGGCGAAATGTTCCTCGTGATACTGCTTAACTCGCTGGCCTATATGCCGACGCTGGGGCTGATTAACACCATCTCTTACTATCGCCTGCAGTCTGCGGGACTGGATATCGTTACCGATTTTCCGCCGATCCGTATCTGGGGCACTATCGGCTTTATCTTCGCCATGTGGGGCGTCAGCTTCTCCGGCTTTGAGCTGAGCCATATGCAGTTGTACATCGGTGCGACGCTGTCGGTATTGCTGGCGCTGTTCACCCTGACGCTGCCGACGATCCCGGTGGCTAACGCCCAGCGTAATCAAAGCTGGACGGAGATGCTGGGGCTTAACGCTTTCGCGCTGTTTAAAAACAAGCGCATGGCCATCTTCTTTATCTTCTCAATGATGCTCGGCGCCGAGCTGCAAATCACCAACATGTTCGGTAATACCTTCCTGCACAGCTTCGATAAAGATCCGCTGTTTGCCGGCAGCTTTATCGTCGAACACGCCTCGGTGCTGATGTCGATCTCGCAGATCTCCGAGACCCTGTTTATCCTGACCATCCCGTTCTTCCTCAGCCGCTACGGCATTAAGAACGTCATGCTGATGAGTATCGTGGCGTGGATGCTGCGCTTCGGCCTGTTCGCCTTTGGCGACCCGACGCCGTTCGGCACCGTGCTGCTGGTACTGTCGATGATCGTCTACGGTTGCGCCTTCGACTTCTTCAACATCTCCGGTTCAGTGTTCGTTGAGAAAGAGGTGCGCCCGGAAATCCGCGCCAGCGCCCAGGGGATGTTCCTGATGATGACCAACGGCTTCGGCTGTATTCTCGGTGGCATGGTGAGCGGCAAAGTGGTGGAGCACTTTACCGTCGAAGGGATCACTAACTGGCAGAGCGTGTGGCTGATTTTCGCCGGCTATTCGCTGGCGCTGGCTTTTGCCTTCGTGGCGCTGTTCAAATACAAACACGTCAGACAGCCGACCGCCGCGCAGCAGAGCGCGTGATCGGCAAAAGTAAAACGCCCCGCCTGTTCGGCGGGGCGTTTTTTTATCCCTTCAACACGTAGCCATACAGCCGCTTAATGCCGTCCGGATCCGTCTCGCTATAGACTCCCTGCAGCTCCGGCGAGAAGCCCGGCAGCATATTGACCCCCTCCTCCAGCGCGAGGAAATAGCGCAGCACAGCGCCCCCCCAGACCTCACCGGGCACCACGCATAATACCCCCGGCGGATACGGCAGCGCCCCTTCCGCCGCGACGCGGCCCTCCGCCTCGCTCAGACGCACCAGCTCCACGTCGCCGCGGATAAATTCGCGGTTGGCATCCTGGGGATTCATCACCACCCGCGGGAAGCTCCGTTTACGGAACATCTCTTTTTGCAGGCTCTTCACGTCAAAGCTGACGTACAGATCGTGCATCTCCAGGCACAACTCGCGCAGGGTATAGTCGCGATAGCGCACCGGATATTTGTTGTAGATGGTCGGCAACACATCGGCCAGCGGCGTATCCGCTTCAATATGCTGTTCAAACTGCCCCAGCATCGCCACCAGCTGCGCCATTTTTTCGGCGCTTTCCGCCGGCGTCAGCAGGAACAGAATCGAGTTGAGATCGCACTTCTCCGGCACGATGCCGTTTTCCCGCAGGTAATGCGCCAGAATGGTCGCCGGGATGCCGAACTCACTGTACTCCCCGCTCTCCGCGTCGATGCCAGGGGTGGTCAACAACAGCTTGCACGGGTCGACAAAATACTGGTCGTCGGCATAGCCCTCGAAACCATGCCAGCGCGCGCCCGGTTCGAAACTGAAGAAACGACGCTCCCGGGCGATCGCTTCGGTCGGGTGATCCTGCCACGGGCGCCCTGCCACAATCGGCGGAATAAAGGGCTGAATCATCTTACAGTTGGCGATGATCGCTTTGCGCGCCTCGATGCCCAGCGCCACGCACTCAGCCCACAGGCGGCGGCCGCTCTCGCCTTCGTGAATTTTGGCGTTGACGTCCAGCGCGGCGAACAGCGGATAAAACGGGCTGGTGGAGGCATGCAGCATAAAGGCGTTATTCAGCCGTTTGTGCGGACAGAAGCGCGCCTGGCCGCGCAGATGGTTATCCTTTTTATGGATCTGCGACGTCTGCGAGAAACCGGCCTGCTGCTTGTGTACGGACTGGGTGACAAAAATGCCCGGATCGTCCGGCGTCAGCTCCAGCAGTAGCGGCGAACAGTCGGCCATCATCGGGATAAACTGCTCATAGCCCACCCACGCCGAGTCGAACAGGATGTAATCGCAGAGGTGGCCGATTTTATCGACCACCTGGCGGGCGTTATAGACCGTGCCGTCATAGGTTCCGAGCTGGATCACCGCCAGGCGAAACGGGCGAGCGGCCGTGGCTTTCTCTGGCGCCGCTTCGCGGATGAGATCCCGCAGGTAGCGCTCATCAAAGCAACGCTCGTCAATGCCGCCGATAAAGCCGAACGGATTGCGCGCGGCTTCAAGATAGACAGGCGTCGCCCCCGCCTGAATCAGCGCCCCGTGATGGTTTGACTTGTGGTTGTTGCGATCGAACAGCACCAGATCGCCGCGGGTCAACAGCGCGTTGGTCACAACTTTGTTGGCCGCCGAGGTGCCGTTAAGGACGAAGTAGGTTTTATCCGCATTAAAGACCTTCGCGGCGAACTTCTGCGCATGCTTGGCCGACCCTTCGTGGATCAGCAGATCGCCTAATTTTACATCGGCGTTACACATATCGGCGCGAAAGACGTTTTCGCCAAAAAAGTCATAGAACTGACGGCCTGCGGGGTGCTTTTTGAAAAAGGCCCCGTGCTGGTGTCCCGGACAGGCAAAGGTGCTGTTATCCATTTCGACGTACTGGGTCAGCGTATTGAAAAACGGCGGCAGCAGACGCGCTTCATAATCGCAGGCCGCCGCTTCCAGCTCGAGCCACTCCTGATCTTTACCGGCGATCACCGCCTGTACCCCCTCCGGCTTATCGACCGCCGTCTCGCTCAGCAGGTAGACCGGCAGGTTAAATCCGCTACGCCTGAGGAGGGCAAGAATACCGCTGCGACTGTCCGCCGCGGTGATGACGACTGCCGCCACATCGGTAAAATCGGTACTGTCCAGCGCCACAACGCGACGGTGGGTGGACAAGCGGGTGACCAGCTCGCAGCTGGCGGCAATGTGCATGGATTTCATAAGCGCAAATGCCCGTATCGGGAGTGTAAAAATCTCAGACAAGGGAAACCTTGCCCAACGATGTGTCCGGGTCTGACGGATTCAGCTCCGACCGCCGGACATCAGTAAAAGCAGACGCGTCCGATCTTACTGTTGCCCTACAGTGAGCATACGTGTCCTTCACCGCATGGTGAACGGAGGGGTAAGCGTAGCAAGATGAGGCAGCCCACGCATCTGTGCGCGGCGTCGCTGGCGAGGTAATGGCAGTGTCGTCATCGGCGGCCTCATATCAGGGAGGAGAAAATTCGCGCAATCATGGCACCTTTCCCCGACAGGCGCAAGATGAAAACCGTATGCACTTATATCACGGATACACAAGCTTTCACGGCGGGTTAACGTCATAATCAATCGGTTATCAGGGATATTTAACAGGAGTCAGCGTGGTTACAGGACCTTTTATTAATGCCAGCGCGGTGCTGGTCGGCGGCGTGTTAGGCGCCTTACTCAGCCAGCGGTTGCCGGAACGGATCCGCACATCCATGACCTCAATTTTTGGCCTGGCGTCATTAGGCATCGGTATTTTACTGGTGATTAAATGCGCCAATCTGCCGGTGATGGTGCTGTCAACCCTGGTGGGAACGCTGCTCGGCGAAATATGCAATATGGAAAAAGGCATAAATACGCTGGTCAGTCAGCTTCAGCAGTTGCTGTCATCGAAGGGTAAGAAAAAGGCCTCGGCGCATGACTCCTATATTCAGAGCTATGTGGCGATTATCGTCCTGTTCTGCGCCAGCGGCACCGGCGTCTTCGGCGCCATGCGCGAAGGGATGACCGGCGACGCCAGCATTCTGATTGCCAAAGCGTTTCTTGATTTTTTCACCGCCACCATTTTCGCCTGCACCCTGGGCATTGCCGTCGCCGCCATCAGCGTGCCGATGCTGCTTATCCAGCTGACCCTCGCGGCCTGCGCGGCGATCATTATGCCGCTCACCACGCCGATGATGCTGGCGGATTTCAGCGCCGTCGGCGGTATGCTGCTGGTGGCCACCGGGCTGCGCATCTGCGGAATAAAAATGTTTGCCGTGGTGAATATGCTGCCTGCGCTGGTGCTGGCGATGCCGATTTCAGCGGCCTGGACGCTGTTTTTTGCCTGAAGACGCGTGCTTTTAGCGCAATGTGGTGATAGATTGTTCAGTCTGCTGCAAAACAGATAAATTTCGTTGACGAGGCGCGGCGATTACGGTTTAATGCGCCCCGTTGCCCGGATAGCTCAGTCGGTAGAGCAGGGGATTGAAAATCCCCGTGTCCTTGGTTCGATTCCGAGTCCGGGCACCACTATTTAAAGAACCCAGCCTATGGCTGGGTTTTTGCTTTTCTGCATCCGGACTCTTCATCGAACTCCGTTAACCCGTGATTTCCCTGCTGCGTTTTTCTCCTGGCCAGCCCGCTGCCACTTAACGGCAAGCGCAGGCCTGTTCCCCATAGAATCTTTTCGCAAATACATTGCCAGATATCAGATAACACGCTGATTAAAATCGCCTTTTTGTCGACAAAAGCGGCTAAAAACGCCCTTTTCTGGCAATCGATCCGCCCAGGCGGCTACCCTGCTTTCCCTCCGGATGGCTAAACAGCATCTTATATTCCATTTTGCGCTAAATGACAGAGAAATATTCTTTAAATAACCGATTTCACAGACCTACCATGCAAAAATATCTTAAACGAGTGGGTAAATGGTTATGTCACTGTTTCATTCCGTGAGCGACCTGATCGGTCATACTCCCCTGCTCCAGTTGCACAAACTGGATACCGGCCCCTGCAGTCTGTTTTTAAAACTGGAAAATCAGAACCCGGGCGGCTCAATTAAAGATCGGGTTGCGCTGTCGATGATTAACGAAGCCGAGCGCCAGGGCAAACTGGCGCCCGGCGGGACAATTATCGAAGCCACCGCCGGCAATACCGGCCTCGGCCTGGCGCTGATTGCGGCGCAGAAAAATTACCGCCTGATCCTGGTGGTGCCGGACAAAATGAGCCGCGAGAAAATCTTTCACCTGCGGGCGCTGGGCGCGACAGTGCTGCTCACCCGCTCCGACGTCAATAAAGGCCACCCGGCCTATTACCAGGATTATGCCCGCCGCCTTGCCGATGAAACGCCGGGGGCTTTTTACATCGACCAGTTTAACAACGACGCTAATCCGCTGGCGCACGCTACCTCCACCGCGCCGGAACTTTTCCAGCAGCTGGAGGGCGACATAGACGCCATCGTCGTCGGCGTTGGCTCCGGCGGCACGCTGGGCGGGCTTCAGGCCTGGTTTGCAGAACATTCGCCGAAAACGGAATTTATCCTCGCCGATCCGGCGGGCTCGATCCTTGCCGATCAGGTTGATACCGGACGCTACGGCGAAACGGGATCCTGGCTGGTCGAAGGGATTGGAGAAGATTTCATCCCGCCGCTGGCCAGGCTGGAAGGGGTGCATACCGCCTATCGCGTCAGCGACCGCGAAGCGTTCCACACCGCGCGCCAGCTGCTGCAGGTCGAGGGGGTACTGGCCGGCTCCTCCACCGGCACCCTGCTCAGCGCCGCGCTGCGCTACTGCCGGGCGCAAAGCCGTCCGAAGCGGGTGGTGACCTTCGCCTGCGACAGCGGCAATAAATACCTGTCAAAAATGTTCAACGACGACTGGATGCGCCAGCAGGGGCTGATCGCCCGCCCCGAACAGGGCGATCTCAGTGATTTTATCGCCCTGCGCCATGACGAAGGCGCCACCGTCACGGCCGCGCCGGACGACACCCTGGCCGCAGTATTTACCCGCATGCGGCTGTATGACATCTCCCAGCTGCCGGTGCTGGAGGATGGCCGCGTGGTCGGCATCGTCGATGAGTGGGATTTGATCCGCCACGTAAAGGGCGATCGCCAACGCTTCTCTCTGCCGGTCAGTGAAGCGATGAGCCGCCATGTTGAAACTCTCGATAAGCGTGCGCCAGAGAGCGAACTGCAGGCCATTCTCGATCGCGGTCTGGTGGCGGTGATCGCTGACAACGCGCGTTTTCTTGGCCTGGTCACCCGCAGCGATGTACTGACCGCCTGGCGTAACCGAGTCGCACAATAAGGAATTTTTTATGTCATCCATCCACACCCTGAGCGTACATAGCGGAACCTTCACCGACAGCCACGGCGCAGTGATGCCGCCGATTTACGCCACCTCCACTTTTGCTCAGCCGGCGCCGGGGCAGCATACCGGCTATGAATATTCCCGTAGCGGGAACCCTACACGCCACGCGCTGGAGACGGCGATCGCCGACCTGGAAAACGGCACGCGCGGCTACGCGTTCGCCTCCGGGCTGGCCGCCATCTCCACCGTGCTGGAGCTGCTGGATAAGGACAGCCACCTGGTGGCGGTCGATGATGTGTATGGCGGTACTTACCGCCTGCTGGAAAACGTTCGCCGCCGTAGCGCTGGTCTGCAGGTGAGCTGGGTGAAACCCGACGACCTGGCGGGGATTGAAGCGGCGATCCGCCCCGATACGCGCATGATCTGGGTGGAGACGCCCACCAACCCGCTGCTGAAGCTGGCGGATCTCAGCGCCATCGCCACCATCGCGCGCCGCCATAACCTGATCAGCGTCGCCGATAACACTTTCGCCTCGCCGGCGATCCATCGCCCGCTGGAGCATGGGTTTGATATTGTGGTCCACTCCGCGACCAAGTACCTCAACGGCCATTCCGATGTCGTCGCTGGCCTGGCGGTGGTTGGCGATAACGCTGAGCTCGCGGAAAAGCTTGGCTACCTGCAGAATGCGGTAGGCGGTGTACTCGACCCGTTCAGCAGCTTCCTGACGCTACGCGGCATCCGCACCCTGGCGCTGCGGATGGAGCGCCACAGCGCGAACGCGCTGCAGCTCGCCGAATGGCTGGAACAGCAGCCGGAGGTGGAGCGAGTCTGGTTCCCCTGGCTGGCCTCGCACCCGCACCATCAGCTGGCGCGCCAGCAAATGTCCCTGCCCGGCGGCATGATTTCCGTCGTGGTGAAGGGCGATGACGGTTACGCCGAACGCATTATCAGCAAGTTGCGCTGGTTCACCCTTGCGGAGAGTCTGGGCGGCGTGGAGAGCCTGGTGAGCCAGCCCTTCAGCATGACCCATGCCTCGATCCCGCTGGAGAAGCGCCTGGCGAACGGCATCACGCCGCAGCTGATCCGCCTGTCGGTCGGGATCGAAGATCCTCACGATCTGATTGCCGACTGGCAGCAGGCGCTACGGGAGGAGTAATTATTCCGACGCGCGGGTCGTCGCCAGCGCGTCGGCCATTCCCTCCTGAAGGTGGGCGATAAACTGCGTCAGCTTCGGCAGGGGCCGGCGATCCTGGCGCCAGAGCAGATGCACGGGCCTCGGCTGTGGGGTCCACGCCTCCAGCACCCGCATCAGGCTGCCGCTGGCCAGCGCATCGGCCAGCAGCACCTCCGGCTGCATCAGCAGCCCGGCCCCGGCGATCGCCGCCTGGCGCAGCGCATAGCCATCGTTGCAGCGCAAAACCGCATCGCGCTTCCAGCGCACTTCCCCCTCCATGCCCGGCAGCCGCCACTCGTTGCGCGCGGTCCAGACCGTATGGGACAGGCAGAGATGATCGGCGAGATCTTCCGGCGTCCCTGGCGTTCCGTAACGCGCCAGATAAGCCGGCGCGGCGCAGATCACCATCCGATAGGGCGCCAGATAGCGGGCCACCAGATCCTCCTGATGGATCTCGCCAATGCGGATCGCCAGATCGAAACCTTCATCCACCAGATCGACCATCCGGTTGGTCAGATCCAGTTCCACCCGGACCGCTGGCCAGGCCTGCAGAAAGGTGGCGGTCAGAGGCGCGATCACGCTGGCGCCAAACGAGGTGGGCGCGCTCACCCGCAGGGTGCCGGCGGGCGCCAGCCGCAGCCGCTCAACGGCGCTTTCGGCGATGGAAACCTGCTCCATCACCCGTTTCGCTTCGTCAAAATAGACCCGCCCGGCGTCGGTGAGGCTCTGGCGTCGGGTGTTACGCTCCAGCAGACGCGTCGCCAGCTGGGTTTCCAGCTGGGCGATGTATTTCCCGACCATTACCGCCGACAGCCCCAGGCGCGACGCCGCCCCGGTAAAGCTGCCGCACTCCACCACGGCAATAAACGTCTCCATCCCTCGCAGCTTATCCATATTGCTAACCTCTGGTTAGTAATGTTCTAACTTTTTGCCAGTTTATCCGATATCCGTTTTATTAAAGAATAGGCTTTCACCTCACCAGGAGTCAGCCATGAAAATTATCGTTATCGGTGCCAGCGGCACCATTGGTCGCGCGGTCAGCGAAGAACTGGGCCAGAGACATGACGTTATCCGCGTCGGCCGCACCCGGGGGGATTATCAGGTGGATATTACCTCCCAGGGGAGCGTCGAGGCGCTGTTTGCGCAGACCGGCAAAGTAGACGCCATCGTCTCCACTACCGGCAATCTGCACTTTGGGCCGTTAAGCACCATGACCGATAGCCAGTTCAACCTCGGTCTGCAGGACAAGCTGCTGGGGCAAATTCGCCTGGCGCTGATCGGCCAGCATTTCCTGCGCGACGGCGGGTCGATTACTCTGGTCAGCGGCATTGTCGCGCAGGAGCCGATTGCTCAGGGCGTTAATGCCACGACGGTTAACGCCGGTCTGGAAGGCTTTGTGCGCGCCGCCGCCTGCGAACTACCGCGCGGGATCCGCATTAATCTCATCAGCCCCACCGTGCTCAGCGAGTCGCTGGCGGCCTACGGCGACTTTTTCCCGGGCTTTGCCAGCGTCCCTGCCGCCGCCGTGGCGCAGGCCTATCGCCGCAGCATTGAAGGGGTGCAGACCGGCCGCATTTACCCGGTCGGCTACTAGCCTGTGCCGGCCCGCCGGGGCCGGCGCTTACATCCTGACGTCGTTGCAGGTACACTGACGGCTGATTGTCTCCGGCCGAAAAACTGATGTTGAAAAAATTACCCTTTATTATCCCGCTGCTGGCGCTTACCGCGCTGCTGGTCTGGTGGTTCACCCCGCATTACACCGAGGAAGACGAAGCTTACTACCGGGCGGTATTTTGCGTGATCGATCATGACGACAGCCGCCAGTTCCTCGACGATATGCAAAACATCGTCGAGGGGGGGAATTCAGACTACGCGCTGCATAAAGCGCATTACCTGCCGGCGCTGGGGCAGCGGATGCTGGACACCTGGCATCAGCTCAGCCCGCAGGAACAGCAGACGCTGCGTCAGGACCGGCAGCGCTGCGGCGAGATATTACGGGCAAAACAGCAGGGTGAATAATCCCGGCGGGCTGGCGAAACAGCAGCCCGTCCCAGCGTCCGATAAGATCCCGCTGTTGATGAGCCGATCGCTGTCACAAAATCCTCCTCTATCGCCGGGCCACGGGATGACGTTTTTTTCTGCGGTCGCATACGATAAAAAGTAGTTGATCTGGTACGAACTAACTCTTATTTTGCTTCTCAGTTTTCAAAATGAGATAAAACTGATGCCTGTCATTATTGCCAGTAGTGTTAAAGAAGCCAAAGCGTTAATTAACGGTGGGGAATACAGGGAAATTATTCTTAACTTCGATATTGATGCCGATGACTTTTTCTCTCTCGCCAGCCATTCGGCTGGGACAAAAATCTCCATCTCCGACCGAAACGATCGCTCTCCGGTAAAATCAGCAAAATAATTAACCCGTGAGGGACATCTATGTGGTTGTTTATTGGTACCTTTGCGGTGGCTTTTCTCGCAGCGCTGATGTTGGTCTGGCTGGATGATCGCATCGCCGATACGGAGTGACCCCTGCGCTGAACGCTAGCGTCACCCCCTCTCGCTACTGAGGCGAAGAGGGTGCGCCGCCGCTAAGCGGCGCACTGCAGGGTCGTTACAGGGAGGCCGCCAGCCGCTCAACGGCGGTCAGCAGCCCCGCTTCCGACACCGTGGAGTAGGAAAGGCGCAGGGTACGGGTATCCGGATTATCGTGATAGAACGCTTCCCCCGGGACGTACACAACGCCGTTTTCCAGCGTTTTCTTCATCCATGCCATGGTATCGAATGGATAGCGGAAACGCGCCCACAGGAACATCCCACCCTGTGGGCGGCTGAATTCCAGATGCTCGCCAAGGCGACTCTCCAGCGCGTCGGCCAGCGCCACGCACTTCTTGCGATAGTCTTCGCGAATCAACGCAATCTGATTTTGCAGCCGGTTCAGGCTGAGGTATTCCGCGGTGATCACCTGCGACAGCATATTGGTATGCAGATCCGCCGCCTGCTTAACGATCACCGTCTGCTGCGCCAGCCAGTCCGGCATGACGATCCAGCCGATACGCATCCCCGGCGCGAGGATCTTTGAAAACGTCGAGGTGTAAACCACCTGATCTTCACAGCCCAGCTCAACGGCGTGCTGATAGAGCGGACGTCGCACGGCGTCAGTAAAGCTAATTTCACCGTAGGGATCGTCTTCCAGAATGACGAAGTCATATTTTTTCGCCAGCTCGACCAGTCGGCGACGACGCGCCTCGCTCAGCGTTTTACCGCCGGGGTTGCCGAACGTCGGCACCAGGTAGACGGCTTTGACGCGGGTGGTCTCCAGCAGGTCGGCCAGTTGCTCCACCAGCATCCCGTCATCATCGGTATCGACGCTGAGGATATTGGCCTGCGCCAGCTGAAACACCTGCAGCGCCGCCAGATAGGTGGGTCGCTCAACGACGATAGTATCGCCTGGATCGAGCAGCGTGCGGGCAACGATATCCAGCGATTGCTGGGAGCCGGAGGTGATATAGACCTGAGCGGCTGAACAGGTCACGCCACGGGAGTGGCAGATTTCACTCACCGCCTGACGCAGCGGCGGGTAGCCCTCGGTCAGACCGTACTGAAATGCGTCATGAAAACGCTCGCTCATCACCTTCTGCACCGCCAGCTCCAGGCCTTCGGTATCAAACAGTTCCGGGGCCGGAATGCCGCCGCCAAGCGAGATCACGCCCGGCAGTTTACTGTGCTTGAGAAGTTCGCGGACGGCGGAGGGCTTGAGTTCACCCGCGCGGGCGGCGAGACGCCGATCGTGCATACTATTTTCCTTTTCTGTCTTGTTGTTGTGTTAATTATCTTGGCTTTGTTGCAGGTGGTCCCCGGCGGCGCTTACCAGACCGGGCTATCCTGGTTCGTGTCTCTGCGCTCTCCCCGGACAGGGCACGAGCCGCTATCCGGGGTCAGCACATCACGCTTTGTCTTTCAATACGATCAGCGGCTCTATGTCGCTCTCTTTTTTCACCACCAGCGACGAATCGCCGCGCAGACAGGTACCGCCGTAGTTACCGCCGACGGTAAAGGTGCACACCTGGATATACTTGCCATCCACTTTCGGCAGGCACCACAGCTGCTGGTAGATATTCTTACGATCGACAAACTGGCCGCTGGTCTGATCCAGAACCTCATCCTGAGGCCCGATCAGATCGATATTGTTCCCGCAGCGTCCGGAAATGGGCTTCACGGCATAACCAGTTTTCGCCAGCTCGTCGTTAACCACGAAATCGGTATCCAGCAGATAGCGATGATGCGGGAACAGCGACCATAGCACCGGCAGGATCGCTTTGTTGCCCGGGATCACCGTCCACAGGGGTTCGAATACCAATACTTCAGGACGCAGCAGGACGTCAATCAGTCGCACCTCATTCTGCGGATGTCCGGTACGAATCGGCACCGCCGCGTACTCATCGGCACTGACTTCGCGCACCTGCTCAATGGCGGTTTCCCATGCCCAGGTTTTCCAGACGCAGTTGACCAGCCGCCCGTCGGCGTCGATCAGCTGGCCGGCGGCATCCCAGCGCAGTTCATCGAGGCCAAAGAGAATTTTGCTCTCAAAACCGGCCTGGGTCAGCGAACGCTGGATAAACTTCGCGTGGTAATTCTCTTCCAGATCCTTGTCCTGCATGATGTGCACGAAAGGCCGCGCCCGGCTGTGTTTCCACGCCCCCGCCAGCTCATCGAGCAGACCTTCGGCCGGATTGTGACCCGTGCCGTAGTAGCCCTGCTTCAGCCACTGCTCGAGGATCAGCCCGCCTTCGGTATGGCAGGAGGCGGAGTCGGCATTGTACTCGTACACCTTCAGCCCGCGCTCGTCCATGCAAAAATCCATGCGCCCGGTGATCATATGATGACGCCGGCGCTGCCACGAGAGACGCAGACGCGGCCAGAGGATTTTCGGGATATCAAACAGCGCCAGCAGGTTATCATCCTTCATTACCTTATCGGTGGCGTGCAGATACATCAGGTGCAGCTCGTTGGTGGCTTTAATCAGCTCCTGTTCGGCGCTTTCGCTGATGGTGAAATACTGATAGGGATCCTGATTGATAAAATGGCCGTTGGCCGCCACGTAGGCTTTCTGCAGCGGATCTTTCTCGTTCAGCCATTTGCCGCGGAACTGGCCGTTGTTCGGCAGCCGCGCGCCCTTGATCGCCATCGCCTCGCCCGGCAGCACCGGCTGCGGCAGGCTGTGTTCGGTATCGGCGGTCTGGATCATCCAGCCTAAAATTTCGGTATCGGCAAAGGTATCTTTGATGGTGTACCGGCCGGCGTTGACCTCGAGGGTCAGCTCGCGGGTCCACTGCTGGCCCTGCGGCAGCGGCGAGTGAATGACGTTCTGCTCGGCGATACGCACCTTATTGCCGACAAGCTGGGTGATCACCGCGACGTGGCCGGTGTGCTTAAACTCGCCGCCCTTCTGCCAGATCAGCAGCGAACCGGCGATCGGCGGACGACGGGCGCCGTTGGCGAAGGCCTGCAGCGGGAGAATATTGTCATTGACCACTTCGCGCAGAAAGCGCAGGGAGAAGATTTCATAGGCCATCCCCACATCGGTAAAGACAAACCCGTAGGTCAGGAACAGAAAGCGGCGCGCAAATTCAACGCACTGCCATTTATGCCCCATATACTCATTGCCGATGTAGCTGCGAAACGTCGCGTCATCCGGATAGTCCTGCGGATTTAAGCTACTGTAATTCGATGAATAAATTGCCACGCCGCCGGGCGCGTAGCCTAACAATGTCCCAAACGGGGCGTCACTGCTTGTCGATCCTTTGCTCATTTAGCCTGACCTCAAATAAATGCAGCCCGGGCAGTTGGCGAAACAAAACTCCCTCTTCTTATCCTGCCGCAGGCACTTACCAGACAGAGGTGTAACGATGATACCACTCATTCGTTTCGCTAATCGTGCCGTTAAGGAAAATAACCCTGCAGCCGAAAGCAGAAGTGATATCGTTATCGGTGATATAACAAAAAAACAACGCAACATCAGGAGTCGACAATGAGCACACCCTCGCATCTGAATGCCCAACCGCTGGTCTGGGGACACGGCCCGCGGACGTTTGAGGTGTTCCTTGAGCCCACCTGCCCCTACTCTGTCCGCGCGTTTAATAAACTCGACGATCTGCTCGATGAGGTCGGCGCCGATAACGTAACCATCAAGATACGGCTGCAGTCGCAGCCGTGGCATCTGTTCTCCGGGGTGATTGTCCGCTGCATCCTCGCCGCGTCCACCCTGCCGCATGGCAGAGAGCAGGCGCATAAGGTGATGCAGGCCGTGGCAGACCATCGGGAAGAGTTTGAATTTACCGATCACTGCAGCGGGCCGAACATGAACGCCACGCCGCAGCAAATCATTGAACGCATTGAGCGCTACAGTCACGTCCTGCTGGGGGCCGCCTTTGCCCGCCCGGAGCTGCAGGACGTGATCAAGTGGCACAGCAAATATGCCCGCCAGAACGGCATCCATGTCTCGCCGACCTTTATGGTCAATGGTCTGGTGCAGCCGGATCTGGGCAGCGGCGATGATGTCAGCGTGTGGGCCGCGCGGATTATGGCCTGAGGTCACCTGCTACACTTTTTGTACATCCACGAAAAAGGCAAACCAGCATGTCAGAGCAAAACTACCAGCCACCAAAAGTGTGGGAATGGAAGCAAAACAGCGGCGGCGCGTTCGCCAACATCAACCGTCCCGTGTCCGGCGCGACTCATGAACGCGTCCTGCCGGTGGGAACCCATCCGCTCCAGCTATACTCACTTGGCACGCCCAACGGCCAGAAGGTGACGATCATGCTGGAGGAGCTGCTGGCGCTGGGCGTCAGCGGCGCGGAGTACGACGCCTGGCTGATACGCATTGGCGAAGGCGATCAGTTTTCCAGCGGCTTTGTCGACATCAACCCGAACTCGAAGATCCCGGCGCTGAGCGATCACTCCACCACGCCGCCCACCCGAGTATTCGAATCCGGCAACATTCTTCTCTATCTGGCGGAAAAATTTGGCTTCTTCCTGCCGAAGGATCCCGCCGGCCGCACTGAAACCCTTAACTGGCTGTTCTGGCTGCAGGGCGCCGCGCCCTTCCTCGGCGGCGGCTTCGGCCACTTCTATAACTATGCGCCGGTGAAGATCGAGTACGCGATCGATCGCTTTACCATGGAAGCCAAACGCCAGCTCGACGTGCTGGACAAACAGCTCGCCCGCGGTCGCTATGTGGCCGGCGAGGAGTATACCATCGCCGATATGGCGGTCTGGCCATGGTATGGCAACGTGGTGCTGGGCAATGTCTATAACGCGGCGGAGTTCCTCGACGCCGGGAGCTACACCAACGTGCTGCGCTGGGCGCAGGATGTCGGCAACCGCCCCGCCGTCAAGCGCGGACGCATCGTTAACCGCACCAACGGCCCGCTCAATGAGCAACTGCATGAGCGCCACGACGCCCGCGACTTTGACACCCAAACGGAAGATAAGCGCCAGGCGTAAGGTCTTCACCCTTTCCCGTTGACGGGAAAGGGTTCCCACCACAGGACGGTTCCGCCTGCGAAGCCGTCCTGTTTAGCTTTCCAGCCGATAGCCCGCCAGAAAATAGCGCATCGCCATACCCGCCCCACCTTCTTTGAAGAAATCCATCACCATATCCCTGTCCAGGCCATAGCGACGAGTGAGGATCCCCGCTTCCCAGGCGCTGAGCTGGCGGTCGCCGGTTTTTTCAAACATGCGGTGCGAGTAACCAAGCACAAACCCGCGTTTATAGTCGGCGCAAAAATTCGCCGCATGCGCGGCGGTGTCAGCATAGGATGCCTGTAGCCCCGCCATTAAGCCTTTGCCAAAATGATTTTCCATCGCGCCCTCCCAATCGTTATATAATAAATTATATAGCGTTTTTTTGAGCGAGCGGTAGCGCTATTTATGACGGTTGCGCTAGCGTAAATACTTCTCAAACCATGCCAGCGTGCGTTGCCAGGCCAGGTCCGCCGCAGCCCGATCGTAGCGCGGCGTGGAATCATTATGAAAGCCGTGATTCACGCCCTGATAGAGATAGGCCTCATAGACTTTATGGTGTTCCTTCAACGCCTGTTCATAGGCGGGCCAGCCTTCATTAATGCCGCTATCGAGGCCGGCATAGTGCAGCAGCAGCGGCGCTTTAATTTTATCGACCTCCTTCAGCGGCGGCTGGCGGCCGTAAAACGGCACCGCGCAGGCCAGCTCCGGAATGGCGACCGCCGCCGCGTTGCTGACGCCGCCGCCGTAACAAAAACCGGTGATACCAACCTTCCCCGTCGCCTGCGGATGCTTCGCCATAAACGCGACCGCGGCAAAAAAGTCATTCATTAGCTTCACGGGATCGACTTTCTGCTGCAGCGCGCGGCCTTCATCATCATTCCCCGGATAGCCGCCGACGGAGCTCAGGCCATCCGGCGCCAGCGCGATATACCCCGCTTTCGCTACCCGCCGGGCGACGTCTTCAATATAGGGATTCAGGCCGCGGTTCTCATGCACCACCACCACGGCGGGCGCTTTGTCGGCTATTTTCGTCGGCGTCACCAGGTAAGCCCGCACTTCGCCGTGGCCGTCAGGAGAGGGATAATGAATATACTCCGGGCGGATATCCGGGTCGGTGAACGGTACCTGCTCTGCCAGGGCATAGTCGGGCTTCAGCAGATTAAACAGCGCCAGCGCGGTCATCCCGCCGACGGTATATTTCCCCGCCAGCTGGAGAAACTCGCGTTTGCTGATTTTGCCGTGGGCATAGTAGTCATAATACTCGAGCAGCTGCTGCGGGAAATCTTTGGCCGTTAATCGCGTCATCACCCTGCCTCCGTTGTTAAGCGCCCTTTAAGCAAAGCAGAAGCCCGGACATACGCCAGCGCAGAACAGCAGAAACGGGGAGAAGAAAGCCCAGCGGCTAACGCCGCCGGGAGAGAAAGGATCAGTGTTTCACTTTGGTCAGACGATCGAGGTAGCCCATCACAAAGGCCGACAGCACAAAGGTCAGGTGGATGATGACATACCACATCAGCTTATTGTCCGGGACGTTTTTCGCATCCATAAACACCCGCAGCAGGTGAATAGAGGAGATCGCCACGATGGAGGCGGCAACCTTATTTTTCAGCGACGTCGCGTCCATTTTGCCCAACCAGCTGAGTTTTTCTTTACCCTCGTTAATATCCAGCTGCGAGACAAAATTTTCATACCCGGAGAACATCACCATCACCAGCAAACCGCCCACCAGGGTCATATCCACCAGCGACAGCAGGGTCAGAATCATATCCGACTCACTGACGCTAAAAATATGCGGCAGTATGTGGAAGATCTCCTGAAAAAATTTGATGGTCAGCGCAATCAGACCGAGCGAGAGGCCAAAATAAACCGGCGCCAGCAGCCAGCGCGAGGCGTACATAGCATTTTCCAGAAAGCGTTCCATAAGATCCTGTCAGTTAACAAAAAGAAGCGACATTATATCTCAGACAGATAACGTGATGGCAACGCCAGGCCAACACTTCGCTGGCAGAGGACAATAAAAAAGGCCGGCGCGCGGCCAGCCTTTTCAGGAAAAGCATCGGGTTATTTGGCTTTGACGGTCTCTTCGCCCACCAGCCCGATCTTGAGATAGCCCGCCTGATGCAGGGTATCCATCACTTTCATCATCGTCTCGTAATCGACGGTTTTATCCGCGCGGAAGAAGACGGTGGTATCTTTTTTGCCGGCGGTCAGGCTATCCAGGGCGTTAATCATATTCGCTTCGGTCACCGGGTCGTTGCCGAGGAACATGCTCTTATCCGCCTTCACCGACAGGTAGATAGGTTTTTCCGGTCGCGGTTGCGGCTGGCTGGAGGAGGCCGGCAGATTGACCTTCACGTCGACCGTCGCCAGCGGCGCAGCTACCATGAAGATAATCAGCAGAACCAGCATGACGTCGATAAACGGCGTCACGTTGATCTCATGCATTTCGCCGTTATCGTCCAGATTTTCATTAAGACGCATCGCCATAGCCGATCAACCTACCCGTAATTTCTGCGCGCTGCGCACCGGCTTCACGCCGCTGGCGCTGAGGTCCAGGTCGCGGCTTTGCAGCAGGAGGACCTGAGCGGCGACGTCGCCGAGCGAGGCCTTATAGCTGCCGATCATGCGGGCGAAGATGTTATAGATGACCACCGCCGGGATGGCGGCGAACAGACCGATAGCTGTCGCCAGCAGCGCTTCCGCGATGCCCGGCGCCACCACCGCAAGGTTGGTGGTCTGGGTCTGGGCGATGCCGATAAAACTGTTCATGATGCCCCAGACGGTGCCGAACAGGCCCACGAACGGCGAAATGGCGCCGATGGTGGCCAGATAGCCGTTGCCGCGCCCCATATGGCGACCGACGGCCGCGACGCGGCGCTCAAGGCGGAAACCGGTTCGTTCCTTGATGCCTTCATTGTCTTCGGCACCGGCGGAGAGTTCGAGTTCGTTCTGCGCTTCATTGATAAGCTGGGTGGTGAGGCTTTTCGCCTCAAAGGCGCTGGCGATATCGCTGGCCTGATCGAGAGAGCGGGCTTCCGCCAGCTGCTGCTGTTCACGTTTGAGGCGACGCTTGCTGGCGAGGATTTCCGCCCCTTTACCGAAGAAGATGGCCCAGGTGACGACCGACGCCAGAATCAGGCCAATCATCACCACCTTAACGACAATATCGGCATGATGATACATACCCCAAACGGAGAGATCCGCCTGCATCAAATTATTACCCACGCTCTATCTCCACGACGATAATCACAAAATCTGCCCACAATAATATCAAAACGACATCGAATTGATAGTGGTTCTCATTAGTATTTACACTGTGCAGCAAATCACGTTTATTTTCCTTGCGCTTACGCAGTAAAAAAGTGGCTAACCGCGGGCCTGGTAAAATTTTCGCCTGTATCGGCAGCGCGCTGGTACAGAAAAGAAGATTCATGCTAGTTTAGACGTCCAGACGTATAAAAACAGGTTCATCAACATGGCTGATAAACATCTTGATACCGCGCTGGTCAACGCCGGGCGGAGCAAAAAATATACCCAGGGCTCAGTGAACAGCGTGATCCAGCGCGCGTCATCGCTGGTGTTCGACACCGTAGAGGCCAAAAAGCACGCCACCCGCAATCGGGCCAACGGCGAGCTGTTCTATGGGCGTCGCGGCACCCTGACCCACTTCTCGCTGCAGGAAGCGATGTGCGAGCTGGAGGGCGGCGCCGGCTGCGCCCTCTTCCCCTGCGGCGCCGCCGCGGTGGCCAACACTATCCTGGCGTTTGTCGAGCAGGGCGACCATGTGCTGATGACCAATACCGCCTATGAGCCAAGCCAGGATTTTTGTACCAAAATTCTCGCCAAACTCGGTGTGACCACCAGCTGGTTCGATCCCTTAATCGGCGCCGATATTGCCCGTCTGGTTCGCCCTGAGACCCGCGTGGTGTTCCTGGAATCGCCTGGCTCCATCACCATGGAAGTGCACGATGTGCCGGCGATTGTCGCCGCCGTGCGTCAGGTCGCCCCGGAAGCGATTATCATGATCGATAACACCTGGGCGGCGGGGATCCTGTTCAAAGCGCTGGATTTTGGCATTGATATTTCTATTCAGGCAGGCACCAAATACCTGATCGGCCACTCCGACGCCATGGTCGGCACCGCGGTGGCGAACGCGCGCTGCTGGCCGCAGCTGCGTGAGAATGCCTATCTGATGGGGCAAATGCTGGACGCCGATACCGCCTATATGACCAGCCGCGGCCTGCGCACGCTGGGCGTCCGCCTGCGTCAGCATCATGAAAGCAGCCTGCGCATCGCCGAGTGGCTGGCGCAGCATCCGCAGGTGGCGCGGGTCAACCACCCCGCTCTGCCCGGCAGTAAAGGCCATGAGTTCTGGAAGCGCGATTTTACCGGCAGCAGCGGGCTGTTCTCGTTTGTGCTCAACAAGCGCCTCAACGACGCTGAGCTGGCAGCGTATCTCGACAACTTCAGCCTGTTCAGCATGGCCTACTCGTGGGGCGGCTTTGAATCGCTGATTCTGGCCAATCAGCCGGAGCAAATCGCTCACATCCGACCGGATGCGGAAGTCGACTTCAGCGGCACGTTGATCCGTTTGCACATTGGACTCGAAAATGTTGACGATCTGCAGGCGGATTTAGCAGCGGGCTTCGCGCGTATCGTGTAAAGTGACAGTCAGTGGCAACAATAGCGGACGCTTTTTATCGGAGCGGCCGCTTTTGTTGCGCCCGGGATCAAGGTGCTCGGGTCTCTTCAGGAGTACACTAGTCAACAATACGGTACCACTTAGGAAAGTCCATGGTTGTCATTCAAGAGATTGTCGCCGCGCTGTGGCAACATGATTTTGCCGCACTGGCGAACCCTCATGTTGTGGGCGTTGTATATCTGGTTATGTTCGCGACCCTGTTTCTGGAAAACGGGCTGCTGCCTGCCTCCTTTTTACCTGGAGACAGCCTGCTGCTGCTCGCCGGCGCGCTGATTGCTAAAGGCGTCATGGACTTTGTGCCCACTATCGCCATTCTGACCGCCGCCGCCAGCCTCGGCTGCTGGTTGAGCTATGTACAGGGGCGCTGGCTGGGCAATACGCAAACGGTGAAAGGCTGGCTGGCGCACCTGCCGCATAAGTACCATCAGCGCGCCACCTGCATGTTTGACCGCCACGGTCTGCTGGCGCTGCTCGCGGGCCGCTTTCTGGCATTTGTCCGTACCCTGTTGCCAACCATGGCGGGGATTTCCGGTCTGCCGAACCGCCGCTTCCAGTTCTTCAACTGGCTGAGCGCCCTGCTGTGGGTCGGCGTGGTCACGGGCCTCGGCTATGCGCTGAGCATGATCCCGTTCGTGAAGCGTCATGAAGATCAGGTGATGACCTGCCTGATGATCCTGCCGATTGCCCTGCTGCTGGCTGGCCTGCTCGGCACGCTGTTCGTGGTGATCAAAAAGAAATACTGCAGCGCCTGACGTCGACTGCCGGGGGGCTGCGCCCGCCCGGCCTGCTCCCTCCCCGGTATTACATTCCCTGCATCGTACGAATACGCGCGGCGTCTTCCCCGGGCGTCATCCCGAAGTAGCGCTTAAACTCGCGACTGAACTGGGAAGGGCTTTCATAGCCCACCTGTATCGCTGCCGCGCTGGCCTTCATCCCGTCATGGATCATCAGCATGCGCGCCTTGTGCAGACGGTAGGTTTTCAGATACTGCAGCGGCGAAGTGCTGGTCACCGATTTAAAATTATGGTGAAACGCCGATACGCTCATATTCGCTTCCGCCGCCAGCCGATCGACGCTGAGGTTTTCGGTGTATTGACTCTCGATATGCTTGAGTACGCGGCTAATCAGGCTGAAGTGGGTCTGCCGGCTGACCAGCGCCAGCAGCGCGCCGCCGCAGGGTCCCGTCAGCACATAGTAGAGAATTTCGCGGACGATCTGCTTGCCAAGGATCCGCGCGTCCAGCGGCCGCTCCATCACGTCGAGCAGCCGTTCAGCAGCGCACAAGATATCCTCCGAGAGCACTGCGGAGTTTATCCCGCTGGAGGCGACGGCGGGCTGAAACAGCGGATCCTCGCCAATATCCATCAGCAGCTCCTGCAGCTGCAGGATATCGACGTTCAGGCGCATGCCGGCCAGGGGCACCTCCGGGGTGGCAAAGGTTTCGCATTCGAAAGGCAGCGGTACGGTCAGCAGCAGATATTCGTTTGTATCGTAGCGAAACGTCCGCTCATTGATATAACCAATTTTATGGCCAGAAAAGAGAAAAACGATCCCCGGCTGGTACATCACCGGCATCCGCGGTCCCGGCTGCGTCCCGTACAGCAGGCGGACGTCGGGTAGCAGCGAACTTAACATTTCGTGCTTATCTTTCAGCTGGTTAACCTTCTCTGTCAGTGTCTGACATATCTCTGCGTGTTGCATTACCACCGTCTCTCCCGATGTTTCTTCACCCGTACATTGTGCGCAGGCCGCCGCGAATTCTCCAGCCATATGGAGAAATAGGCAAGACATAGGCAGAAATGTGCATTGAGGGGCAACGGCGCCAGGACCACAATAACCGTCATCGGGCAGCGGTATCGTCCCTGTCGGCGGTTTTACTCTTTTGAGGATTCAAGCAATGAATAATTTTGACCTGCATACCCCAACCCGCATTCTGTTTGGCAAAGGCGCGATTGAAAAACTGCGTGAACAGATCCCGGCGGAAGCTCGCGTACTGATCACCTACGGCGGCGGCAGCGTGAAAAAAACGGGCGTCCTGGATCAGGTACTGACCGCCCTGAATGGCCTGGACGTCCTTGAATTTGGCGGCATCGAGCCGAACCCGTCTTACGAAACCCTGATGAATGCGGTGAAGCTCGCCCGCGAAGAGAAGGTCACCTTCCTGCTGGCGGTCGGCGGCGGTTCGGTGCTGGATGGCACCAAATTTATCGCGGCAGCAGCCCACTATGACGCCAATATCGATCCGTGGGAAATTCTGGAAACCTATGGCAGTAAGATCGCCAGCGCCATTCCAATGGGCTCGGTTCTCACTCTGCCGGCGACCGGTTCTGAATCAAACAAAGGGGCGGTGATTTCGCGGAAAACCACCGGCGACAAACGCGCGTTTATGTCTTCCCATGTTCAGCCGCAGTTCGCGATCCTCGATCCGGTCTACACCTATACCCTGCCGCCGCGCCAGGTCGCCAACGGCGTGGTTGACGCCTTCGTCCATACCGTCGAACAGTACGTCACCTACCCGGTTGACGGCAAAATTCAGGACCGCTTCGCCGAAGGCATTCTCCTGACCCTGATCGAGGATGGCCCGAAAGCGCTGCAGGAGCCGGAAAACTATAACGTGCGCGCCAACATTATGTGGGCCGCGACCCAGGCGCTGAACGGCCTGATCGGCGCTGGCGTGCCGCAGGACTGGGCAACGCATATGCTTGGTCACGAACTGACGGCGATGCATGGTCTCGATCACGCCCAGACGCTGGCTATCGTTCTGCCGGCGCTGTGGAATGAGAAGCGCGATACCAAGCGCGAGAAGCTGCTGCAATATGCGGAGCGCGTGTGGCATATCACCGAGGGCTCAGACGACCAGCGCATCGATGCCGCCATCGCCGCGACGCGCCAGTTCTTCGAGCAGATGGGCGTGCCGACCCGCCTCTCCGATTACGGTCTCGACGGTAGCTCCATCCCGGCGCTGCTGGCGAAACTGGAAGAGCACGGCATGACCAAGCTGGGCGAGCGCCAGGATATCACCCTGGACGTCAGCCGTCGTATCTACGAGGCTGCCCGCTAAGTTACCCCGCCTGATTCACCTCCCCTTACGTTAAACAAACGTCGGGGAGAGGTGTTTTTACTACCGTTTTTAGCTATTTCGTCCAGACTTAATGCTACCCCTCGGCGGATCCTGCTTCGCCGAGTTCATTAACAGGAGGAAGGCATGACACATCCAACCGTTATAAAACTACACGACGGCAACCTGATGCCGCAGCTGGGTCTCGGCGTGTGGAAAGCTGGCAACGAGGAAGTCGTCTCCGCCATTCATAAGGCGCTGGAAGTCGGTTATCGCTCTTTTGACACCGCCGCCGCGTACCAAAATGAGGCTGGCGTCGGCAACGCCCTGCAAAGCGCTGGCGTCAATCGCGATGAGCTATTCATCACCACCAAGCTGTGGAACGACGATCAAAAACGGCCGCACGAGGCGCTGAAAGAGAGTCTCAGCAAGCTGAAGCTGGACTATGTGGATCTCTATTTAATCCACTGGCCGGTGCCGGCTATCGGCCATTACGTCGAGGCCTGGCAGGCGCTGATTGAGCTGCAGCAGCAGGGGCTGGCGAAGAGCATCGGCGTGTGTAATTTCCAGGTACCGCATCTGCAGAAGCTGATTGATGAAACCGGCGTCGCGCCGGTGATCAACCAGATAGAGCTGCATCCGCTGCTGCAGCAGCGGCAGCTGCACGCCTGGAACGCCACCCACAAGATCCAGACCGAATCCTGGAGCCCGCTGGCCCAAGGGGGTAAGGGCGTCTTCGATCAGAAAGTTATCCATCAGCTGGCTGATAAATATGGCAAAACGCCGGCGCAGATTGTCATCCGCTGGCATCTCGACAGCGGTCTGGTAGTGATCCCCAAATCCGTCACGCCGTCGCGCATCGCCGAAAACTTTAACGTCTGGGATTTCCGCCTGGATAAAGAAGAATTGGGGGAGATTGCCAGGCTGGATCAGGGCAAGCGTCTGGGGCCCGACCCGGATCAGTTCGGCGGATAACAGGTAAAAAAGCCGGGCAGCGCTGACGCGTGTCCGGCTTGAGAAACCGCCCGGCCAGCGAAACGCTGCCGGGCGCAAAGTCAGGCTTAACGCCCGGCGACTTTACCCCGTTTAACGGGCTTTTTCGCCGTTGCGCCACCGTTAGAACGCTGATGCACAATCGGCGTGTGCTTGGTCAGCGCCGGGCGGGTATGACGGTTCTGGCGACGCGCTTCGCGCATCTCATCCAGAGTCGGCGCCGGCACCAGGCAGTCGCGACGTGAGCCAATCAGGTGTTTCTTGCCCATCGCCTCCAGCGCCTGACGGATCAGCGGCCAGTTGGCCGGATCGTGATAGCGCAGCAGCGCTTTGTGCAGACGGCGCTGTTTATCGCCCTTCGGCACCACCACCTCTTCACTCTTATAGCCGATCTTGCCCAGCGGGTTTTTGCCGGTGTAATACATGGTGGTCGAGTTCGCCAGCGGCGACGGATAGAAGTTCTGCACCTGGTCGAGACGGAAGCGGTGCTTCTTCAGCCACAGCGCCAGGTTCACCATGTCTTCATCACGGGTCCCCGGGTGGGCGGAGATAAAGTACGGGATCAGATACTGCTCTTTACCCGCCTGCTTCGAATAGGTGTCGAACAGCTCTTTAAAGCGGTCGTAGCTGCCCATTCCCGGCTTCATCATCTTCGACAGCGGGCCCTCTTCGGTATGCTCCGGCGCGATCTTCAGATAGCCGCCGACGTGGTGGGTCGCCAGCTCTTTGATATAGCGCGGATCTTCGACCGCGATGTCATAGCGTACCCCGGAGGCGATAAGGATCTTTTTGATGCCCTTCAGCTCGCGGGCGCGACGGTAAAGATTGATCGTCGGCTCATGGTTGGTATCCATGTGCGGGCAGATATCCGGGTAGACGCAGGAGAGTCGGCGGCAGGTCTGCTCGGCGCGTGGCGATTTGCAGCGCAGCATATACATGTTGGCGGTGGGTCCGCCGAGATCGGAGATCACGCCGGTAAAGCCCGGCACCGTGTCGCGAATAGCTTCGATCTCATTGATGATCGAATCCTCTGAACGGCTCTGGATAATGCGTCCTTCGTGCTCGGTGATCGAGCAGAACGAACACCCGCCGAAGCAGCCGCGCATGATGTTGATCGAGAAACGGATCATCTCATACGCCGGGATGCGCGCATCGCCATAGGAAGGATGCGGCACCCGCTTGTAAGGCAGGGCGAAGACGCTGTCCATCTCTTCAGTGGAGAGCGGGATTGCCGGCGGGTTGATCCAGATGTAGCGCTCGCCGTGCTTTTGCATCAGCGCCCGGGCGCAGCCGGGGTTGGTTTCATGGTGCAGAATGCGCGAGGCGTGAGCGTACAGGACCTTATCGCCTTTCACCTTCTCGAAAGAAGGCAGCAGCACATAGGTTTTTTCCCACGGTTTTGGCCGCGGCGGCTGCACAGTGATGCTTTTCGCTTCCTGTTTCTTCGGCGCGACCGGTTTGTTATCGGCGCACGGCAGATCTTCACCATACGGGTGCGGGATGGGGTCGATTTTGCCCGGGGTATCCAGACGGGTGGAGTCAACGCCGCTCCAGCCCGGGAGGGCCTCTTTCACCATGATGGCGGTATTGCGCACATCGCGGATCTGATCGATGGTTTCGCCCATCGCCAGGCGATGAGCCACTTCCACCAGCGGACGCTCGCCGTTGCCGAACATCAGCATATCGGCCTTGGAGTCCACCAGCACCGAGCGGCGCACGGTATCGGACCAGTAATCATAGTGGGCGGTACGGCGCAGGCTGGCTTCGATGCCGCCGAGGATCACGGGCACATCTTTCCACGCCTCTTTACAGCGCTGGGTGTAGACCAGGGTGGCGCGGTCCGGACGCTTGCCCGCCACGTTGCCGGCGGTGTAAGCGTCATCATGACGCAGCTTACGGTCGGCGGTGTAGCGGTTGATCATCGAGTCCATGTTGCCGGCGGTCACGCCGAAGAACAGGTTCGGTTTGCCCAGACGCATGAAGTCGTCTTTGGTGTTCCAGTCCGGCTGGGAGATGATCCCCACGCGGAACCCCTGCGCTTCCAGCATACGGCCGCAGATGGCCATCCCGAAGCTCGGGTGGTCGACGTAGGCGTCGCCGGTCACCAGAATAATGTCGCAGCTATCCCAGCCAAGTTGATCCATCTCTTCACGCGACATCGGTAAAAATGGCGCAGGGCCGAAACAGGCAGCCCAGTATTGCGGCCAGGAAAAAAGGTCACGATCCGGTTGGATCAGGGATATTGCGCTCATATTGCTTCCGGGGAAAATGATAAAAAAATAACCAAAAGGGCGTGGATTATAAGCCGGAATGATAGTGGAAATGAAGGAGGATTTTCTCAAACCCTGACCGTATGCCGGCCAGGGTCGAAGAGTTTACGGTGCGGGATTCACCAGCATCTGGCCAATCGAACCGCGGTCGGCCAGCTCCAGCGTCTGGCTCAGATACTGGAACGGGAAGTGCGGCCACGACGGCTGGGCGTAGTAGACCAGCAGTTCGACCTGCCCGTCGACCCACACGGTGTCCTTCCAGCCGCGGTCTTCCGGGAAAGGGGTCGAGCCGTTGACGTTACGGATCTGGAACATTACCCCTTCAATATGGAACGACTGCGGGCGGTCGGCGCGCACCGTCCAGCGCTCCCAGGTCCCCTGCTGCGCCGTGATATCGATACGCTGCGGATCCCACAGCTGGCCATTAATCCCCGGATCGTCGCCGAGCGTGATATCCCGGCTGCGGATCGGCGTGCCGGAGAGCAGCTCAGTCGGCAGCAGACGCGCCGGCAGGCTGTCGGTGACTAGCGGCAGCAGCCCGGTCGGGCGCAGGGTCAGCACCAGCGTGGAGACCAGAATGCTGGACGGTTCAAAAAAGCCGCGGATACGGTCGACGATGCTCGCCGCTTCGCCGCAGGTAATGGACACTTCATCGCCGTTGGTCATATCGACCAGAATTTCACGCCGTTCCCCCGGCGCCAGCGACAGCTGCTTGAGCGAAACCGGCGCCGGCAGGAACCCCTGGTCGCCGGAAATGACATGCAGCAGTCGGCCATCGCTCATCTGTAGCTGATAGCGCCGGGAGTTGGAAGCGTTCAGCAGGCGCAGACGCACCCAGCCGCGGGACACTTCGACATAGGGGCTCTGCGCGCCATTGACCAGCAGCGTATCGCCGACGAAGCCGCCGCTGCCCGGTTCGCTATATTCCGGCGTGCCGAAGTTATCCAGCCGTTTGTCCTGAATTATCACCGGGAAGTCATCGACGCCATAGTGGTTAGGGATCGGCAGGTTCTTGCTCACCTCATCCTCCACCAGCCACATGCCGGCCAGACCGTTATAGACCTGCTTCGCCATCCGGTTCGGCGTATTGGCCTGGTACCACAGCGTCGCCGCACTCTGACGGATCGGCAGCACCGGCGCCCAGTCGGCGTTCGGCGACATCATGCGCGCCGCGCCGCCGATTAGCGGGCCAGGCACCTGCAGGCCGCGGATGGTCATCGCGACGTTCTCCGTCAGACGGTTGCTGTAGATAAGCTTGACGTCGTCCCCGCTCCAGACGCGGATCGTCGGCCCCATATAGCGGCCATTGATCCCCCAGACGGGGGCGCGGGTGCCTGGCGTAAACGACCAGTGCGAACGCTGCAGCGTCAGAAACAGCGGCTGACCGCGACGGGACTCCAGCAGCGGCGGAACCGGCAGCGCAGGCTGCTGGCCGGCGGCATGGGCCTTCAGCGGCGCGGCGCCAGCGCACAGCGCTACGCCGGAAGCCTTAATAAACTGACGCCGACTGAGTGACATATTAACTCCATGACATACTGACAAATGAAAAAGGGAATTCGTTTCCCGCCAGCAATACGCGCGCGTTGGCGGCGTTTCCTGTCTTATTGCTTACCGGCCGCTTCGCGCTCGGCCACTTCGTTGTCCAGCTCAGCGATTTTGGCGGCCATCAGCTCGCGGCAATGCGTCGCCAGCGCGCGCACGTTGTCTTTACCGAACTGGCTGGTATCCACCGGCGGCAGCATTTCCACAATCACCAGACCGTTGTTCCAGCGATTGAGCTTTATTTTATTCGATGTATTCGAGACACACACCGGAATAATCGGCACGCCGGCGGCAATAGCCGCGTGGAAGGCGCCGGTTTTAAACGGCAGCAGACCGCGACCGCGGCTGCGGGTCCCTTCCGGGAACATCCAGAACGAAATTTTACGCTTTTTAAAGGCGTTGACGACCTCGGCAATGGTGCCGTGCGCTTTGGTTCGGTTATTGCGGTCAATCAGCAGATTACCGGTCAGCCAGTACAGCTGGCCAAAGAACGGGATCCACAACAGGCTCTTTTTCCCCACGGTGACCGTCGGGGCCTGCACGATGTTAGATGCCGTCACCATATCATAGTTGTTTTGGTGGTTAGCGATGTAGATCGCGTTGCCATAGCTTTCCGCATCGGCAGGTTTGCGCAGCTCCACCTTCAGACCAAACACCGGGGATAAGCGGCCAAACAGATGGCCGAAAGTGGCAACATGTTTTGGATTACGCGGGCTGAACAAGCAGTACAGACAGCCAAGTATGCACACTACGATGCAATAAATGACCACGAAAATTACTCGAAAAATGAATAGCATAGCTACCTCTAAAACCCAAACCGCTTAGAATTATTCGCTGCTGGCAGAAGGCAGGCTCACAAGTTCTGCGCAGGCCGGGACCGTTCTTCCTGGGCCCCTGATGATGGACATTGTTAATCGCAACGCCTGAATAAACAACGATTTTGCGGCTTTTTTTCGCCTCCTCCCGCCAAAGACGGGAGGAGAAGCGCTTACTCTTCGCTATCGCTTGCCGCGGCGCGGCGCGGCGAGTCAATTTCAACACGGTCAATCTTCTGCAGCCCGCGCATCAGCGAACCGCGGCGGCCGCGCTCGCCGGTGACTTTTTGCAGCTCTTCCGGACGCAGTTTGATCTTCCGTTTGCCGACATGAATGGTCAGCGTACTCTGCGGCGGCAGGACAAACAGATGTGCGAGACCGTCCTGGCCGGCGGCGGCTTCCGCCGCAGGAATGTTGATGATTTTGTTGCCCTTGCCTTTCGACAGCTGCGGCAGATCGCTGACCGGGAACATCAGCATCCGCCCGGCGGCGGTGATGGCCAGCAGCATATCGGACTCGTCCTCAATGACCAGCGGCGGCATCACATGCGCGTTGTCAGGCAGGGTGATCAACGCTTTTCCGGCGCGGTTGCGCGCCACCAGATCGTTGAAGGTGCAGACAAAACCGTAGCCGGCGTCGGAGGCCATCAGCAGTTTCTGATCGTCGCCTTCCATCAGCATATGTTCCACGGTCGCGCCCGGCGGCAGCGTCAGCTTGCCGGTCAGCGGCTCACCCTGGCCACGCGCCGAGGGCAGGGTAATCGGATCGATGGCATAGCTGCGCCCGGTGGTATCGATAAACACCACCGGCTGGTTGCTCTTGCCCTTCGCCGAAGCTTTCCAGCTGTCGCCCGCTTTATAGCTCAGCCCCTGGGCGTCGATGTCGTGCCCTTTGGCGCTGCGCACCCAGCCCATCTGCGACAGAACGATGGTGACCGGCTCAGACGGCAGCATATCATGCTCGCTCATCGCTTTCGCTTCTTCACGCTCGTGAAGCGGCGAGCGGCGATCGTCGCCGAAAGCATCGGCATCGGCCTGCAGCTCTTTCTTCAGCAGGTTGTTCATCTTACGTTCAGAGGCCAGAATCGCCTGCAGCTGATCGCGCTCTTTTTCCAGCTCGTTCTGCTCGCCGCGGATCTTCATCTCTTCCAGTTTGGCGAGATGGCGCAGTTTCAGTTCCAGAATCGCTTCCGCCTGGGTTTCGCTGATGGCAAAGCGCGACATCAGGGCTGGCTTCGGCTCATCTTCCGTGCGGATGATCTCGATGACTTCATCAATATTGAGGAACGCCACCAGCAAACCTTCAAGGATATGCAGGCGCTTAAGGACCTTCTCTAACCGGTGGTTCAGACGGCGACGTACGGTATCGCGACGGAACACCAGCCATTCGCTGAGGATCTCCAGCAGGTTTTTTACCGCCGGGCGGCCGTCGAGACCGATCATATTGAGGTTGATGCGGTAGCTCTTCTCCAGATCGGTGGTGGCGAACAGGTGGTTCATCACCTGCTCCATATCCACCCGGTTGGAGCGCGGGACGATCACCAGGCGGGTCGGATTTTCGTGGTCCGATTCGTCGCGCAGGTCGTCCACCATCGGCAGCTTTTTATTGCGCATCTGCGCGGCAATCTGCTCCAGTACTTTGGCGCCGGAGACCTGGTGCGGCAGCGCGCTGATCACTACCGCGCCGTCCTCTTTGCTCCATACCGCGCGCATGCGCACCGAGCCGCGTCCGTTCTGGTAGATTTTGCGAATTTCCGCCCGCGAAGTGATGATCTCCGCCTCGGTCGGGAAATCCGGTCCCTGCACGATATCCAGCAGTTCGTCGAGGGTCGTTTTCGGCTGCTCAATCAGCGTAATCGCCGCTTTCGCCACTTCACGCAGGTTGTGAGGCGGAATATCGGTCGCCATGCCCACCGCGATGCCGGTGGTGCCGTTGAGCAGGATGTTTGGCAGGCGCGCCGGCAGCATTTTCGGCTCCTGCAGCGTACCGTCAAAGTTTGGCACCCAGTCGACCGTCCCCTGCCCCAGCTCGCTGAGCAGCAGCTCGGCATACTTCGACAGGCGGGATTCGGTGTAACGCATGGCGGCGAAGGATTTCGGATCGTCCGGCGCCCCCCAGTTCCCCTGGCCATCCACCAGCGGATAGCGATAGGAGAAGGGTTGCGCCATCAGCACCATCGCTTCATAGCAGGCGCTGTCGCCGTGTGGGTGATATTTACCCAGCACGTCGCCGACGGTGCGGGCGGACTTTTTGAATTTGGCGCTGGCGTTCAGCCCCAGTTCGGACATCGCATAGACGATGCGACGCTGGACCGGTTTTAAGCCATCGCCAATAAACGGTAATGCCCTGTCCATGATCACGTACATGGAGTAGTTCAGGTAAGCATTTTCCGTAAATTCATGCAGCGCAAGGCGCTCTGCCATATCGCTCATTAATCGTGGATCCTCAATCTGGGTACCGACCGTTCGGACGGCAAAACTACCCGCGATAATACCCGATCTCACGCCCTGAGTCACAGGCCGTGAGATCGGTTGAGGATTCCGTCACCTTAATCAGGCCAGCGGCAGATAAATATCGGTTTGCAGCTCATGCTCAGCCACCTGGTGGACAAAATTGTGGTAACGGAAGTAGACCGGAAAATCCCGTAACGTCTCGCCTGAAGCGGGTAACCAGTCGCGATAGAGATACCAAACGCTGTTCGCCAGGGTGTCCAGCGAGCCGTGATGGCGCACGACGGCGCAGCGTCCGCCGGGGATTTCGCCGTTAATCACGCCAAAGGCGTTTTCACCAACCGGCCGTTCGACCGTACCGCAGAGATCAAAACGAAATGCCTCCTGCGGGGTAGTCTGCGGATCGTCCCAGGCGATCCCCCAGGTTTCGCTGGTGGCAACGGGCGATAATCCGCTCGTCTTACGCCAGGCGATAAAACGCGCGGCGGTGGCGTTGACAAGGTCCGGGCTGCCACGATGTTGCAGGACGGCTACCCGGGTGGTGGGGAACGAAATGATATTGACGTCCATCGACGTTTGCTCCTGTAGCGTATGTTTCGGTACGCGTCGATGCCACTCGGCCCAGTCCGGTTGCTGACGGAACTGGGTCGGGCTTTGGTCAAACGCGGTACGGAAGGCACGGCTGAACGACTCCGCATTCTGAAATCCGGCATCAAGGGCAATGTCGATGATTTTATCGCGGGGGTTGAACGCCAGGCGCCAACAGGCGCGTCGCAGACGTAACCACTGAATATACCGGTACAAGGGAATGCCGGTATACGCGCTAAATTGCCGGTGAAAATGGTAAGGCGAACTGTGCGCTATCGCGCTCAGCGCCTCCAGCGACAGCGGCTCATCAAGATGACGCGCAATGTATCTACAGACGCGCTGGAAGCGCCCGGCATACGCCGGGCTGGCCTTAATATCGTTCATCGTCTCCTCCTCGCGACATACTCTGACAGAGCGAGGATAGCGATTCCTGACCGATCTTGCGCTTATCCGCCGGAGACTTATGGCGTGATTTTACGGATCTGTTTAACGTCGATCTCCACCGAGTTCCAGTCCTTATCGACTTCCCCCTGAATTTCTACCGTGTCCTGCGGGCCGACGGTGACGCCGTTCCAGCGTTTGTGGTCGATATCGACATTGATCACCCCGGTAGCATCCTGGAACTTATACAGATCATCGGACACGCGCTCGGTAATTTTGCCCCGCAGGGTCACCCAGGTATCGTCCCGCAGCGATTTGACATTGGTGACGGTGGTGACCGCGCCGCTCGGGCCGGTAAATCCGCCGCCCTGGGTGGTCGAACTTGCCGGCGTGGTCGCAGAAGGACCGGTATACCCGCCCTGTCCGGCAGCCAGCACCGGCATGGAAACCAGGGCAACGATCGCGGTCATCGCAGCAATTTTCTTCATGATGTGTTCTCCCTTCGTGTTGATATGGCTCCTATTACGCCCGACAAAACTTAACGACTTCTTAAGGGGAAAAAAGAAATTTTAATGCTGTACAACCCCGGTCGCAACGCGGTTTACTGCGCAGAGCAGCCGGGTTGGCAGGAGGGAAAATGCGCATATTATTGGTGGAAGATGACAAGTTAATCGGCGATGGCATCAAGGCCGGGCTGAGCAAAATGGGCTTCAGCATCGACTGGTTTACCGCCGGGCTGGAGGGCAAAAACGCCTTATACAGCGCCCCCTACGACGCGGCAATTCTTGATCTCACCCTTCCCGGCATCGATGGCCTCGATATTCTGCGCGAGTGGCGCGACAAAGGCCGCCATGAGCCGGTGCTGATCCTCACCGCCCGCGATGCGCTCAGCCAGCGGGTGGAGGGGCTGCGCCTGGGCGCCGATGATTATCTGTGCAAACCTTTCGCCCTGATTGAGGTAGCGGCCCGCCTCGAAGCATTGATCCGCCGCGCCCACGGCCAGAGCAGCAGCGAGCTGCGCCACGGCAAGGTGAGCCTTGACCCGAACCGCTTAACCGCCAGCCTCGACGGCGAAAGCCTGACGCTGAAGCCGAAGGAGTTCGCCCTGCTGGAACTGCTGCTGCGTAACGCCGGGCGCGTACTGCCGCGTAAGCTTATTGAAGAAAAGCTCTACACCTGGGACGACGAGGTCTCCAGCAACGCCGTGGAAGTTCACGTCCATCATCTGCGCCGCAAACTCGGCAGTGAATTTATCCGCACCGTCCACGGCATCGGCTATACCCTGGGTGACGCATGAAACGACTTGCCCGCCTGAGCCTGCGCCTGCGTCTGACGCTGCTGTTTGCCGTGCTGACCGCCGCCGCCTGGGGGGTGGCCAGCGTGATCGCCTGGCAGCAGACCAGTAAAAAGCTGGATAAGCTGTTTGATACCCAGCAGCTGCTGTTCGCCCGCCGCCTGAGCGTCATGAATTTCGAAGAGCTCCGCGCCCCGCCGGCATCGCTCGGGGAAAAGAAAAAGGTGCGCCACGGGCATATCGACGACGATGCGCTGGCGTTCGCCATCTTCACCCGCGACGGCAAAATGGTGCTTAACGACGGCGAAAACGGGGAGGATATTCAATGGCACTCGCAGCGCGAGGGCTTCAGCGATGGCTACCTGCGCGGCGATGATGACGAGTGGCGCTTCCTGTGGTTAACCACCGCCGATGGCCGCCACCGTATCGCCGTCGGCCAGGAGTGGGATTATCGCCGCGAAATGGCGATGGACATTGTTACCTCGCAGCTAACGCCGTGGATGATCGCCCTGCCGCTGATGTTCGTGCTGCTCATCGTGCTGTTAAGCCGCGAACTGGCGCCATTGAAACATCTGGCGCGCACGCTGCGCCTGCGCGCGCCGGACTCGGCGGAATCGCTCAGCGTGGAGAAGATCCCCACTGAAGTCCGCCCGCTGGTCGAGTCGCTGAATCAGCTGTTCCAGCGCACCCACGACGTCATGCTGCGTGAGCGTCGGTTTACCTCTGATGCCGCCCACGAGCTGCGCAGCCCGCTGGCGGCGCTGAAGGTGCAGACTGAAGTCGCCCAGCTCTCTCTGGACGATCCACAAGGGCGTGAGAAAGCCCTGGCTCAGCTCCATCAGGGGATCGATCGCGCCACCCGTCTGGTGGATCAGCTGCTGACGCTGTCGCGGCTGGACTCGCTCGCCCAGCTGGACGACGTGCAGCCGGTCGCCATCGACGATCTGCTGCAGTCGGCGGTAATGGAGATGTACCACCCGGCGCAGCAGGCCGGGATTGAGCTGCGCCTGCATCTTAATGTCTCTGGCATCTCCCGCACCGGCCAGCCGCTGCTCCTTAGCCTGCTGGTGCGCAATCTGCTGGATAACGCGGTGCGCTACAGCCCGCGCGGCAGCCAGGTCGATATCACCCTCAACGCCCGCGAGTTTCGGGTACGCGATAACGGCCCCGGCATCAGCCCGCAGGCGCTGGCGCGCATCGGCGAGCGTTTCTACCGCCCGCCGGGTCAGGATGCTACGGGCAGCGGCCTGGGCTTGTCGATCGTCCGGCGCATCGCCTCGCTGCACGGCATGCGCGTCGAGTTTGCCAATGCCCGCGACGGCGGCTTCGAAGCCCGCGTTGACTGGTAGCGATATTATTGCTCATTTAGCAAAAGACTTTGCACATTTTGCTCATTTTACTGCCCCGCTTCGCGGGGTAAGATCGTCGGCAAATTTTCAAGATTGAGGACAAATGATGAGCAACATCCTGATTATCAATGGCGCAAAAAAATTCGCGCACTCGAATGGCCAGCTGAACGACACCCTGACCGAGGTCGCGGAGAGTTATCTGCGCGACGCCGGACACGATGTTAAAAGCGTTCGCGCCGACAGCGAGTACGACGTAAAAGCCGAAGTGCAGAATTTCCTCTGGGCCGATGTGGTGATCTGGCAGATGCCGGGCTGGTGGATGGGCGCCCCGTGGACGGTGAAAAAATATATGGATGACGTCTTTACCGAAGGCCACGGCTCACTGTACGCCAGCGACGGCCGTACCCGCTCCGACGCCAGCAAAAAATATGGCTCCGGCGGCCTGGTGCAAGGGAAAAAATATATGCTCTCCCTGACCTGGAACGCGCCGATGGAAGCCTTCACCGACGAAGAACAGTTCTTCCACGGCGTCGGCGTTGACGGCGTTTACCTGCCGTTCCATAAAGCCAACCAGTTCCTGGGTATGGAGGCGCTGCCAACCTTTATCGCCAACGACGTGATTAAAATGCCTGATGTCCCACGGTATATCGCAGAATATCGCAAGCATCTGGCGGAAATTTTTGGTTAACTAGGGGTCTATGCTCTACATATTTCGAGTTATTCGAACCTGGAGTATGACAAGATCCACACAGAAGGAGTTGAGTTAACCATGTTAACAGTGATTGCAGAAATCCGTACCCGCCCGGGCCAGCACCACCGCCAGGCGGTTCTCGATCAGTTCGCGAAAATTATTCCGACCGTTTTGCAGGAAGCCGGCTGCCACGGCTATGCGCCCATGGTGGATCATGCCGCTGGCGTCAGCTTCCAGACCACCGCTCCTGACTCTATCGTCATGGTGGAGCAGTGGGAAAGCGTCGCGCATCTTGAAGCGCACCTGCAGACCCCGCACATGAAAGCCTGGTCGGAAGCGGTCAAAGGCGATGTGCTGGAGACCAACATCCGTATCCTGCAGGCCGGCGTCTAAGCCCGCTGACGCAGAAACGAAATAAGAAAAGGGAGCCTGAGGCTCCCTTTTACGTCTGGCGCAGCGCGCGGTCTTACACTTCCAGGTCCGCCATATCGCCCTTCTCCTGCAGCCAGTTGCGACGATCTTCGGAACGCTTCTTGGCCAGCAGCATATCCATCATCGCCGTGGTCTGCTGCTCATCCTCATCGCTGATCACCAGCTGCACCAGGCGGCGGGTATTCGGGTCGAGGGTGGTTTCCCGCAGCTGCATCGGGTTCATCTCGCCGAGACCTTTAAAGCGCTGGACGTTTGGCTTGCCCTTCTTACGCTTCAGCTGCTCCAGCACGCCGGTTTTTTCTTCTTCCGTCAGCGCGTAGTAGACCTCTTTGCCGAGGTCGATACGGTACAGCGGCGGCAGCGCCACGTAGACGTGCCCCTCTTTCACCAGGGTACGGAAATGTCTCACAAACAGCGCGCACAGCAGCGTGGCGATGTGCAGACCATCGGAGTCCGCATCCGCCAGAATACAAATTTTGCCGTAGCGCAGCTGGCTTAAATCATCGCTATCCGGGTCAATCCCAATCGCCACCGAAATGTCGTGTACTTCTTGCGAAGCTAACACTTCATCGGAAGAGACTTCCCAGGTATTCAGGATCTTGCCTTTCAGCGGCATGATCGCCTGATATTCACGATCGCGCGCCTGCTTGGCTGAACCGCCCGCCGAATCCCCTTCGACGAGGAACAGCTCGGTACGGTTCAGATCCTGGGCGGTGCAGTCGGCCAGCTTACCCGGCAGCGCCGGACCGCTGGTCAGCTTTTTGCGCACCACTTTCTTGGCGGCGCGCAGACGGCGCTGGGCGCTGGAAATAGCCATCTCCGCCAGCAGCTCCGCGGCCTGCACGTTCTGGTTCAGCCACAGGCTGAAGGCGTCTTTCACCACGCCGGAGACGAACGCCGCGCACTGGCGCGACGACAGGCGCTCTTTGGTTTGCCCGGCGAACTGCGGATCCTGCATCTTCACCGACAGCACGTAGGCGCAGCGATCCCAGATATCTTCCGCCGACAGTTTCACCCCGCGCGGCAGGATATTACGGTACTCGCAGAACTCACGCATCGCGTCCAGCAGCCCCTGACGCAGGCCGTTGACGTGCGTCCCGCCCTGCATGGTCGGGATCAGGTTGACGTAGCTCTCGGTCAGCAGCTCGCCGCCTTCCGGCAGCCACAGCAGCGCCCAGTCCACCGCTTCCGTCTCGCCGGAGAAGGTGCCGACGAAAGGTTTTTCCGGCAGCAGCGGCAGGCCGTTCACCGCTTCGCTCAGGTAGTCGTTAAGGCCATCGGCATAGCACCAGCTCTGCTCGCTGTTGTTGACCTGGTCGCGGAAAACAATTTCCACGCCCGGGCACAGCACCGCTTTCGCTTTTAACAAGTGGGTCAAACGCGAAACGGAGAAGCGCGGGCTATCGAAGAAGCTTTCGTCCGGCCAGAAATGGACGCTGGTCCCGGTGTTGCGTTTACCGCAGGTGCCGGTGACGTGCAGGTCCTCTACTTTCTCACCATTCTCAAAGGCGATGCTGTAGACCTGACCGTCGCGACGCACGTTGACCTCCACGCGTTTTGACAGGGCGTTGACCACCGAAATCCCCACCCCGTGCAGACCGCCGGAAAACTGGTAATTTTTGTTGGAAAACTTACCGCCCGCGTGCAGCCGGCAGAGGATCAGTTCAACCGCCGGCACCCCCTCTTCCGGGTGAATGTCGACCGGCATCCCGCGCCCGTCGTCAATCACCTCGAGGGACTGGTCGGCGTGCAGGATCACTTCCACGCGTTTAGCATGGCCTGCCAGCGCTTCGTCCACACTGTTATCAATCACTTCCTGACCAAGATGGTTAGGACGGGTGGTGTCGGTATACATGCCCGGACGGCGGCGCACCGGCTCTAGCCCGGTGAGTACCTCAATGGCATCAGCGTTATATGAAGATTGCGTCATGGTGTGTATTCGTAGGTCGTTCAGGGCCGTTTAGCGCAGGCCGAGAAATTCGATAATCTGAGTGAAATGATCGTCAAAGCCGACAAATGCGTGATTACCGCCCTCCTCCACCGTCTGCCGGCAGGAGGCGTAGTAATGAACGGCCTGGCGGTAATCAAGCACTTCATCCCCGGTCTGCTGCAGCAGCCAGAGTAAATCCGGCGCTTCGAGCGGGTCGATTTGCATGACTTTGAGATCGTAAATATGGCGAGACTCTAGCACATATTGCTGCCCGGTGTACGGATTCTCATTGTGGCCGAGAAAATTGTTCAGCAGCTCAAACGGCCGCACCGCCGGGTTAACCACTACCGCTGGCAGCATAAAGCACTGCGACAGCCAGGTCGCGTAGTAGCCGCCCAGCGACGACCCTACGACCCCCAGCGGCTCGCCGCCGTGCTCCAGCACGATGGACTCCAGCAGCTCCGCCGTTTCCGCCGGGTAAGGCGGCAGCTCCGGCACCACCATGGCGATCTCAGGATAGTGCTGCGCCAGCCAGGTCTTTAACGCCGTCGCCTTCGCCGAGCGCGGAGAACTGTTAAAGCCGTGCAGATAAAGGAGCGTCGCCATCAGTAGCCTTCTGAAGCAATATCCGGATGAAACGCCGCGCCTTCCAGGCGGCACACTTCGGTGGTCAGCGTTCCGTCAGGGTGAAGCTCCAGCCAGCGCCAGCCCGGCGACACCGTATCGAGGGTGAAATTGGCGCAGTGCGGTTTGAACTGAACGCAGGTCGACGGCGTCGCCATCATACGTCGGCCATTCCAGTCGAGATCCAGCTCCTGATGAATATGGCCGCACAGCAGATGCTTCACCCGCGGCCAGGCGCTCAGCGCGCTGTCCAGCGCGCCGGCGTTGCGCAGACTGTGTTGATCCAGCCAGCTGCAGCCGGCCGGCAGCGGATGATGATGCAGCAGGAGTAAGGTATAACGCTCCGGCGCCTCCGCCAGCTTATGTTCGAGCCATTCCAGCTGGAAGTCGCTCAGCTCGCCATGGGGAACGCCAAACACCTGGCTGTCCAGCAGCAGGATCTGCCAGTGGTCGCCGAGAAACACGCGCTTGGCGGGGGAAATGCCCGACTCCTGCAGGGTGCTGTACATCGCCGGCTGGAAATCATGGTTGCCCGGTAGCCAGACGCAGGGTGCAGCGAAACTCGCGATGCCCTCAGCAAAATGCTGGTAGGCCGCGGAGGAGTGATCCTGCGCCAAATCGCCTGTTGCGACAATCAAATCGCATGGACGCTGTGAGGCATGAATGGCCGACAGTACGGCCTGATAGCTTTCCCAGGTATTGATGCCTAACAACGTTTCATGTTTTTCAGCAAACAGGTGAGTATCAGTAATTTGTAAGATCCTGACTCTGGCCTCACCAGCCAGAGGTAGGTTTAACAGGCTTTCCAAATGGTGTCCTTAGGTTTAACGACGCTAACAAACCGGAATCGCCATCGCTCCATGTGCTAAACAGTAACGCAGCCAGTCGGCCAGAAACTGGTTAATTTGATGCTTTTCGTCGCGTTGATGCAACTTTTTATTAGGATAATCATATCGCGCTTTGAAGCGAAAGATCTGCTGACTCGAACACACTTCGGCCACCATGGCGTCATGGTAGAGGCGAACGGTCATCGACGGCAGACTCCAGTAGCTCACCGCTGGCAGAGTCTGCTCTATCGCCACCAGAGTAGTGTAGCGGGTTGATTCCGTTATCGTTAACCGATATTGCGCGCTTCCCACCTGATAGCTCACCTTCTCACCCGCTGCATCCGTTCGCGGCAACAGGCGGCGCAACTGGGCGAAATTGGTCTCGCACAGGCGCATCATCTCAGGGAAGTCAGGTGTATAACGCTTCATTTTGTCCACTCGTTTCGTAAATTGTGATAATGCAATTGCAGCCATTGCAAGGCGATGACAGAGGCTGCGTTGTCGATTTTCCCCTCTTCTACCCACTGGTAAGCCTGCTCCCGGCTCACCACATGCACCCGAATATCCTCATTTTCCTCGGCCAGGCCGTGAATGCCTTTTGCCGTCGATGCATCAACTTCGCCCACCAGGATCGATAACCGTTCGCTGGTGCCGCCAGGACTGGCCAGATAGCTTAATATTGGTTTCGTCCGCCCAACTTCAAGGCCGGCCTCCTCCAGCGCTTCCCGACGGGCGACATCTTCTACCGTCTCACCCGCCTCGATCATGCCGGCGACCATTTCCAGCAGCCAAGGGCTCTCGCTGGTATCATAGGCGGCGATACGGATTTGTTCGACCAGCACCACTTCGTCCCGCACCGGGTCAAAGGGTAGCAAGACGGCGGCATGCCCGCGCTCAAAAATTTCACGGGTGACTTCGCCGCTCATGCCGCCGTTAAACAGACGGTGGCGAAAACGGTATAAATCGAGCGAAAAAAAACCACGATACAGCGTTTCGCGTGCAATAATTTCTACATCATTTTTGGAGAAGGTAATTCCCTGGTGAATGGGTTTGCTCATTGTCATGTCCTGCTAATCCGAAATGAGGGATTTCCAGACCGTTTGGCTACCGTTTTACGGTCCGTATGTTAGATTGGTGCAAATTACCGCCGGATGGCACGTAACGCCAACTTTTTACGGCGGCAGAATCGATACAATCAGCGGAATTTTTCTTAGAATTAGACCAGCGCTAAATGCTTCACAACAAGGAATGCAAATGAAGAAATTGCTCCCCATTCTTATCGGCCTGAGCCTGACCGGGTTCAGCGCCATGAGCCAGGCGGAAAACCTGCTTCAGGTTTACCAGCAGGCGCGCATCAGCAACCCCGATCTGCGTAAATCGGCAGCCGATCGTGACGCCGCGTTCGAAAAGATCAACGAAGCGCGCAGTCCATTACTGCCTCAGCTCGGGCTGGGAGCGGATTATACCTATACCAGCGGCTTCCGTGATTATAAAGACCAGAATTCTAACGTCACCAGCGGCTCGCTGCAGTTAACGCAGGTTCTGTTTGATATGTCGAAATGGCGCGCCCTGACGCTGCAGGAAAAAACGGCAGGCATTCAGGATGTCACGTATCAGACCGATCAGCAAACGCTGATTCTGAATACCGCGACGGCCTATTTCAAAGTGCTGGCCGCCATCGACACGCTCTCTTATACCGAAGCGCAGAAACAGGCAATTTACCGCCAGTTGGATCAAACCACCCAGCGCTTTAACGTCGGTCTGGTGGCGATCACCGACGTGCAGAACGCCCGTTCACAATACGACGCCGTGCTGGCGAACGAAGTGACCGCGCGTAACGATCTCGACAACGCCGTGGAAGAGCTGCGCCAGGTTACCGGCAACTACTACCCGGAGCTGGCCTCCCTGAACGTAGACGGCTTCAAAACCAGCAAACCGCAGGCGGTGAACGCCCTGCTGAAGGAAGCGGAGAACCGCAACCTGTCGCTGCTGCAGGCGCGTCTGAGCCAGGATCTGGCCCGCGAGCAGATTCGCCAGGCGCAGGACGGCCATTTGCCGACCCTGGATTTGAACGCCTCGTCGGGCGTTTCCAACAACCGCTACAGCGGCTCAAACAGCATCACGCAAGATGCTGATATCGGTCAGAACAAAATCGGCCTGAGCTTCTCCATGCCGCTGTATCAGGGCGGGATGGTTAACTCGCAGGTTAAACAGGCGCAGTACAACTTCGTCGGCGCCAGCGAGCAGCTGGAAAGCGCTCACCGCAGCGTGGTCCAGACCGTGCGTTCTTCGTTTAACAACGTGAATGCTTCTATCAGCAGCATCAACGCTTACAAACAGGCGGTGGTCTCTGCGCAAAGCTCCCTGGATGCGATGGAAGCAGGCTACTCGGTGGGTACCCGTACTATCGTTGACGTCCTCGACGCCACCACCACGCTCTACAACGCCAAACAGCAGCTCTCGAATGCGCGCTACAACTACCTGATCAACGAGCTGAACATCAAGTCGGCGTTAGGTACGCTGAACGAGCAGGATCTGGTCGCCCTGAACAACACCCTGGGCAAACCGATCTCCACCTCCGCGGACAGCGTCGCGCCGGAAAATCCGCAGCAGGATGCCACTGCCGACGGTTACGGCAACACGACCGCGGCCGTGAAGCCGGCGTCTGCACGGACGACGACCCAAAGCAGCGGCAGCAATCCGTTCCGTCAGTAATTCTCATACTGTGACGCGCATCGCCTGTCCATCGGACAGGCGATGCGTTAAACGTAAGGCAACGTAAAGATCCCCCGCTTAGCGCCCCTCTTCGCTTCATTTTCCACCACTCATCCTCTATCCTGAGCGTTAACACACGCCATACCACTGGGTCCTGGAAGACAAATATGAAACGGACAAAAAATATTAATCATTCGTCGTTCCGCAAAAGCTGGAGCGCACGCCACCTGACGCCGGTCGCCCTGGCCGTCACCGCGGTCTTTATGCTTGCCGGTTGTGAAAAAAGCGACGAAACGGTCTCGCTGTACCAGAACGCCGATGACTGCTCCGCCGCCAACCCGGGCAAAGCAGCCGAATGCACCACGGCCTACACCAACGCGGTGAAAGAGGCAGAGCGCACCGCGCCGAAATATGCCACCCGCGAAGACTGCGTCGCCGAGTTTGGCGAAGGCCAGTGCCAGCAAACGCCTGCCCAGGCGGGCGTCGCCCCGGAAAACCAGGCGCAGGCGCAAAGCAGCGGCAGCTTCTGGATGCCGCTGATGGCCGGCTACATGATGGGCCGCCTGATGGGCGGCGGCATGGCGCAACAGCAGCCGCTGTTCAGCTCCAAAAACCCGGCCAGCCCGGCCTACGGTCAGTACACTGACGCCAGCGGCAAGAGCTATGGCGCCGCCCAGCCGGGCCGCACCATGAACGTGCCGAAAACCGCGATGGCGCCGAAGCCAGCGACCACCACCACCGTCACCCGCGGGGGCTTCGGCGAGTCGGTGGCGAAGCAGTCGACCATGCAGCGTAGCGCCGCAGGCTCCACCTCCTCTTCTCGCTCAATGGGCGGCTAAGCAACATGGAAAGAGTTAGCATTACCGAGCGCCCGGACTGGCGCGAGAAAGCGACCGAATACGGCTTCAACTTCCACACCATGTACGGCGAGCCCTACTGGAGCGAAGAGGCTTATTACAAGCTGACCCTCGCCCAGGTGGAAAAGCTGGAGGAGGTCACCGCCGAGCTGCATCAGATGTGTCTTCAGGTGGTGGAAAAAGTGATCGCCAGCGATGAGCTGATGGCCAAATTCCGCATCCCTAAACACACCTGGGGCTTTGTGCGCCAGTCGTGGAAAACCAACCAGCCGTCACTCTACTCACGTCTCGACCTGGCCTGGGATGGCGTCGGCGAGCCGAAGCTGCTGGAGAACAATGCCGACACGCCGACCTCGCTGTATGAAGCGGCCTTCTTCCAGTGGATCTGGCTGGAAGACCAGCTCAACGCCGGCAAGCTGCCGGCGGGCAGCGATCAGTTCAACAGCCTGCAGGAAAAGCTAATCGATCGCTTCGGTGAGCTGCGCGAGCAGTTTGGCTTCCAGCTGCTGCATATGGCCTGCTGCCGCGATACCGTTGAAGATCGCGGCACCGTGCAATATCTGCAGGACTGCGCCGCCGAGGCGGGGCTGGCGACGGAATTCCTCTACATCGAAGATATTGGTCTGGGTGAAAAAGGCCAGTTTACCGATCTCCAGGATCAGGTGATTGGCAACCTGTTCAAGCTCTATCCGTGGGAGTTTATGCTGCGGGAGATGTTTTCCACCAAGCTGGAAGACGCCGGCGTCCGCTGGCTGGAGCCGGCGTGGAAGAGCATCATCTCCAACAAAGCGCTGCTGCCGATGCTGTGGGAAATGTTCCCTAATCATCCGAATCTGCTGGCGGCTTACTTCAGCGAAGATGCCCATCCGGAGATGGAGAAGTACGTCATTAAGCCAATCTTCTCCCGCGAAGGCGCCAACGTGTCGATCGTTGAGAATGGCAAAGTTTTGGAAGCCGTGGAAGGCCCGTACGGAGAAGAAGGCACAATCGTGCAGGAATTTTACCCGCTGCCGAAGTTTGGTGACAGCTACACGCTGATTGGCAGCTGGCTCATCAACGATCAGCCCGCCGGGATCGGCATTCGTGAAGACCGGGCGCTGATTACCCAGGATCTGTCGCGCTTCTATCCGCACATTTTCGTCGAATAATGTCGCGCTCCGGCGACGATACCGCCGCCGGAGCACAACCTATCAGGCGCCAACCACCACCGATAGCATACTCAACGAGCCCATCTCGATGCCATCGACCGGGGTCGAAATCGCCTCAACGCCGTCCCACGCCCCCAGGACATATAACAGCGGCAGGAAATGTTCCGCCGTTGGGTTGGAGAGCGAGCCCCCTTCATGTGCCAGGTAGTTAACCAGCGGGTGCTGATCGTCCGGGCCCTGCCACTGCAAATTCGCCTTCACGTAGTTGTTGAAGGACTCCGCCCACGGATACGGCGTGTTCTCGCCATGCCAGCGGGCGGTACGCAGGTTATGCACCACGTTGCCGCTGGCCACCAGCATAATGCCTTCATCACGCAGCGAGGCCAGCTTCCGCCCCATTTCGAGATGCCAGGCCGGCGGTTTGGTGCTGTCGATGCTCAGCTGAACCATCGGGATATCCGCCTGCGGATACATCTTAATCAGCACGCCCCATGAACCATGGTCAAATCCCCAGGCTTCTTTATCGAGGGTGACCGGCACCGGCGAGAGCAACTCCACCAGTCGTTGCGCCAGCGCCGGGGAACCCGGAGCCGGGTAATGGGTGTCATACAGCGCCTGCGGGAAGCCGCCGAAGTCGTGAATGGTCTTCGGGGCCTCCATCGCCGTCACGCCCGTACCGCGCGTGAACCAGTGCGCAGAGACCACCACGATCGCTTTCGGACGCGGCAGGGTTTCGCCCAGGTGAGCCCAGGCGCGGGTATAGCGATTGTCTTCCAGCACGTTCATTGGGCTGCCATGGCCGAGGAACAACGCGGGCATTCGGGTACGGGACATGATGATATCCTTAGGGTGTCAATGTGATGTGCTCACATTACGCGCTTTTGCGCCAGGATAAACTCAGATAACCATGATGATGATCGTCAGAAAATTTGAATGTAATTCGCGGTAAAGGGAGCTGTCCCGTACGCGCATCCTCAGGCAATATACTCGTATGCACTTATTTTCGCAGGGAGAGAAGCGATGTCATCACCCTTAATATTGACGCTGTTAGCCGGTAGCGCAACCTTTATTGGCGCCATATTCGGCGTGATTGGCCAGAAACCCTCTAACCGCCTGCTTGGCTTCTCCCTCGGCTTTGCCGCCGGGATCATGCTGTTGATTTCGTTGATGGAAATGCTGCCTGCCGCGCTGGCCGCCGAGGGCATGTCGCCGCTGCTCGGCTACGGAATGTTTGTTGTCGGCCTGCTGGGCTACTTTGGTCTCGATCGCCTGCTGCCGCACGCCCACCCGCAGGATCTGATGCCGCCCGCCGCGCCGCGGCCGCGCAATTTACGCCGCACCGCCATTTTGCTGACGCTGGGTATCAGCCTGCATAATTTTCCGGAAGGCATCGCCACCTATGTCACGGCCAGCAACAACCTCGAGCTTGGCATGGGAGTGGCGCTTGCCGTCGCCCTGCACAATATTCCTGAAGGTTTGGCGGTTGCCGGGCCGGTATATGCCGCTACCGGATCGCGCAGCAAGGCGGTGCTCTGGGCCGGTCTTTCCGGCATGGCGGAGATTTTAGGCGGCGTGCTGGCGTGGCTGATTCTGGGCAGTCTGGTCTCGCCGCTGGTCATGGGCGCGATCATGGCCGCCGTCGCCGGGATTATGGTGGCGCTGTCGGTCGATGAACTGATGCCGCTGGCAAAAGAGATCGATCCGCAAAGCAACCCGAGCTATGGCGTCCTGTGCGGGATGTCGGTGATGGGGCTGAGCCTGGTGGTGCTCCAGACGATGGGCATCGGTTAAGGCGCAGAAACAAAACAGCCCACTAAAAAGTGGGCTGTTTTCACTGGCGTTGTCAGCCGCTGATTAGCTGGCTTTACGCTCATGTTCGCGACGATAGGCCACCAGATCTTCAATCGTGACAACTGCCATATTATGCTGCTGAGCGAACTTGATGCACTCCGGCGCGCGGGCCATAGTGCCATCGTCATTGGTCAGCTCGCACAGCACGCCTGCCGGTTTGAAGCCGGCGAGAGTCACGAGGTCGATAGTGGCTTCGGTGTGGCCGCCGCGGGTCAGTACGCCGCCCGGCTGCGCCCGCAGCGGGAAAACGTGGCCAGGACGGTTGAGATCGGAAGGTTTCGCGCCGTCGGCAATCGCCGCGCGGACGGTGGTCACGCGGTCGGCAGCGGAAACGCCAGTGGTCACGCCTTCGGCCGCTTCGATGGTGACGGTAAAGCCGGTGCCGTAGGCGCTGGTGTTGTTCTCCACCATCATCGGCAGATCCAGCTGTTTACGGCGATCTTCGGTCAGGCACAGGCACACAATGCCGCTGCCGTGACGAATGGTCAGCGCCATCTGCTCTACGGTCATGGTTTCGGCGGCGAAAATCATATCGCCTTCGTTTTCACGGTCTTCATCGTCAAGCACCATCACGCCGCGGCCTTCGCGCAGGGCGTTTAAAGCGTGTTCCACACGTTCAAAAGCGGTACCAAAAGAAGAAAGGAGCGTCTGATTCATGGTAAAAAAACCTCATTAAAATTATGGTTACCAGAATCAGGGCAGTCTTAGGAGCGCCGGTTTAGCGGCAAAAGTCAACGCGAGCGGGCCTGGGCCCGACTGTGCCGTTACTCTCTCCCATCCGGACTTTAACCGTCGGCCCCGGAATTACACCGGATCTGCTGACCTTCCCGTAGTCACGGGAAGCGCTCGCGGGCTTTCAACGCCATGGTTGATTTACCGCCGGTGGGGAATTTCGCCCCGCCCTGAGAATAAGCGAGATAACTATAACGCTATTGACTATCCTCGGCAATGCATAAGCTTCAAACATTTCTGGTTTATAGGCGGCCTGGTTCGCACTACAATGATCAATCATCCGACCCGAGCAGGAAACCACCATGATTGACCCGAAAAAAATTGAACAAATCGCCCGCCAGGTCCATGAGTCGATGCCAAAAGGACTTCGCGATCTGGGTGAGGATGTTGAGAAGAAAATCCGCCAGGCGCTGCAGTCGCAGCTGACCCGCCTGGATCTGGTTAGCCGCGAAGAGTTTGACGTGCAGACTCAGGTTCTGCTGCGGACCCGCGAAAAACTGGCGCTGCTGGAACAGCGCCTGAATGACCTTGAAAACCGCCCGGCGACGACGCCTGGCAGCGAAGAGCAGCAGTAAAAAAACGGGCCCTCAGGGGCCCGTTTGCGTTGGCTTAGTGTGCGGCTTCCGCCGGGCTGTTCACCTGACGACAGTACAGTTCATAGCGCTGGCAAAACCATTCACGATGTTCTTCATCCATATTGCCGACGATGGCCTGAAGATCAACTGGCTGGCCCTGGGCGTGCATTCTGGCGAAACTCCGCGCCAAAAAATCAAAATTCTTCATTGAATACATATCGTTATGGTTCATGCGCATACTCCTTCAGCGGTGGATGTTCTGATCAGTCATATGCCTTTTACTCACTTCAGTATTTACGCTTACCTTAACGCCATTTGTACGAAAAATGCGCTTAATGTGATTATTTATTGCGCCAAATCATTTTCCACATCATTAAATAAAAACGGCCCGCGATATCGCTATCGCAGGCCGTGATGCCGCACCGTTCTGGTGGGTGAATAGCGAAACGGTTATTTTTCGCTATCTTTTTGTATTTTCTTAATAATGTTGGTGGTTGAGCACCCATCTTCAAAGTTGAGCACCAGCACTTCGCCACCGTTCGCCCAGACCTCTTCACTGCCAGCGATCTGTTCCGGTTTGTAGTCGCCGCCTTTGACCAGCAGATCCGGCAGGATCCCGGCAATCAGGCGCTGCGGTGTATCTTCTTCGAAGGAGACCACCCAGTCGACCGCCTCCAGCGCCCCCAGCACGATCATCCGCTGCTCCAGCGGGTTCACCGGGCGGGTTTCGCCTTTCAGACGTTTGGTGGAGGCATCGCTGTTGACCGCCACGATCAGACGGTCGCCCAGTTTGCGCGCATTCGCCAGATAGGAGACATGGCCGGCGTGCAGAATGTCGAAGACGCCGTTGGTCATAACCACTTTCTCGCCGCGCTTGCGCGCTGCCGCAACCGCCTGTTTGAGTTCCTCTTCGCTCATCACGCCGAAGCCAGTCTCAGCCCGGCCGCGAACCGCATTTTCCAGCTCGACAGGAGAAACAGTGGAGGTTCCCAGCTTGCCAACCACCACGCCCGCCGCGGCGTTGGCGAAATAGCAGGCCTCTTCCAGGGTATTGCCGGAGGCCAGGGTCGCCGCCAACACGCCAATCACCGTGTCGCCGGCGCCGGTGACATCGTACACTTCCTGGGCCTGGGTCGGCATATGCAGCGGCGGACGCCCCGGCTGTAGCAGCGTCATCCCCTGCTCAGAGCGCGTCACCAGCAGCGCTGACAGTTCGAATTCGGCGATGAGCTTCATGCCGCGCTCAACGATCTCCGCTTCATTCTGGCACTTGCCCACCACCGCTTCAAACTCAGAGAGGTTCGGCGTGAGCAGCGTTGCGCCGCGATAGCGTTCGAAATCGGTACCTTTCGGATCGATCAGCACCGGCACGCCTGCTTCACGGGCGAGCTTGATCATCGTCTGGACGCTGGTCAGCGCCCCTTTAGCGTAGTCCGAGAGAACCAGCGCGCCAATCGAGCCCAGCGCCTGCTGAATGCGCTCGTGCATCGGCTGCGGATCAACGCCGGAAAAGCCCTCTTCAAAGTCGAGGCGGATCAGCTGCTGGTTGCGCGACAGCACCCGCAGCTTGGTGATGGTCGGGTGAGTCGGGACGGAGACAAAGTCACACTTCACATTGACGTTGGCCAGCGCCTGGCTCAGCGCGCGGGCGGCGTCATCAATCCCGGTCAATCCCACCAGGCGCGACGTCGCCCCCAGGGAGGCGATGTTCATCGCTACGTTTGCCGCGCCGCCAGGACGTTCTTCGATATTTTCCACCTTCACCACCGGCACCGGGGCTTCCGGGGAAATACGACTGGTGGGGCCGTACCAGTAGCGGTCCAGCATCACATCACCCACCACCAACACTCCTGCACGTTCAAACTCCGGCAGCGTTACTTTCATGACTCTCTCCTGCGAGACGCAAACTTTGCGCGCGATAATAGCACACCCGATTTTATAGTTAAGCCATCAGCCACTTCTGCCAGCTGGCGCTGACCTGCTCACGCTCCCGGCTGAATGCCTCTGGCGCCACGTGTCCCGGCAGCTCCTGCAGGGCCAGGTGATGGAGCGCATCACGCAAGGTGGTGTACGCGTGCGTTAAGGCTCGCGCTTCCTCCTCGTCCATGATGTCGTTCTGCGCCAGCAGCTCGAGAATACGCACGTTATCAGACCAGCGGGTCAACTTCGGCTTGTCGCTGGCATAGCGTAGGACCAGATACTGGGTAATAAATTCAATATCCGTGATCCCACCGGCATCGGCTTTGATATCAAAACGATCGGCATGTTTGTTGCCGAGGTGGGCGCGCATCTTCTCACGCATCTCGCGAACTTCGGTCTGCAGGGTCGCGCCATCCCGCTCGGTGGTCAGGATATCGCGACGAATGGCGTCAAATCGCGCCTGCAGCGCCGGGTCGCCATAGACCACGCGAGCGCGCACCAGCGCCTGATGCTCCCATGTCCAGGCTTCGTTCTGCTGATAGTCGGCAAACGCGTCGGCGGTGGTGACCAGCATCCCCGCCGCGCCGGAAGGGCGCAGCCGGGCGTCAACTTCGTAGAGAATACCGGACGAGGTGCGGGTGCTGAACAGATGCATGATCCGCTGAGCCAGCCGCAGGTAGAACTGACGGCCGTCGATCTCCCGCTCGCCGTCGGTCATCACCTCCGCCGGGCAGTCATGGAGGAACACCAGGTCGAGATCGGAACTGTAGCCCAGCTCCCAGCCGCCGAGCTTGCCGTAGCCGACGACGGCGAAGCCGCGCCCCTGGCGATCGTGCAGGTGGGTCGGCTGGCCGTAGCGGGCCACCATCTGTCCCCATGCCTGCTGCACCACCGCGTCGAGGATCGCTTCGGCAAGCCAGGTTAAGTGATCGCTGACCTTCATCACCGGCAGCGTGCCGGCGATATCCGCCGCGGCGATATGCAGCTGCTGCGCCTGCTTGAACTGGCGCAGTGCCTCCAGCTGCTGCTCTTCATCCTCTTCCGGCACGCGCAGCAGATACTGGCGCAGCTCGTCGCGATAGGCATCGGTCGCCGTCGGCTGATAGAGGGTGTTGGGATCCAGCAGTTCATCAAGCAGCAGCGGGTGGCGCGCCAGCTGGCTGGCGACCATCGGCGACGCCGCGCAGAGCGTAATCAGGTGCTTCAGCGCGCCGGGGAATTCGCTCAGTAGCTCAAGATAGGTGGTGCGAGTGACGATCCCGGTCAACAGCGGCGTGATCCGCGCCAGAGGCAGAGGCGCATCGGCGCGCGAGCAGATTTCGCTCAGCAGATGCGGCATCAGTTGATCCAGCACCTGGCGGCCTCGCGGGCCGATGGTGCGCCGATCCAGCTCTTTACGGAAATCAGCAATTAGCGCCAAAACGCTGCGGCGGTCGGCGTCGTTTAAATGCGCCAGCGCCGGGCTGGCGTCATCTTCTTCCAGCGCATCCTGCCACAGTTCGCGCCAGTACTCCGCCAGCTGCTCATCCGGCGACTGGGCCTCATCATCGCCGATCAGCTCATTAAACACCCGCCGCACGCTGGCCATATGGCTCGCCAGCTGCGCGCTCAGCGTCTCCCAGTCGTCGGTATGCATCCCCCACGCCAGCCTGGCGCGGTTCAGTTCATCCTGCGGCAGAGTCTGAGTCTGCTCATCGTTGAGGCTCTGCAGCAGATTTTCCAGCCGGCGCAGGAACAGATAGGCCGCGCGCAGCAGCGTCGCGTCGCCTTCCGGCAGCAGATGCAGCTCATCAATCGCCGCCAGCGTCGGCAGCAGCGCCCGCTGCTGCAGCGCAGGTTCGCGACCGCCGCGGATCAGCTGAAAGACCTGCACGATAAACTCAATTTCACGGATCCCGCCGGCGCCGAGCTTGATGTTGTCTTTCAGCCCGCGACGCCGCACTTCGCGAGCGATCATGCCTTTCATGTTACGCAGCGACTGGATCACGCTGAAGTCGATATAGCGGCGGAAGACGAAGGGGCGAAGCATCGCGCGCAGCTCGCTGGCGTAGGCGTCGTCGTTATCGCCCATGATCCGCGCTTTCACCATCGCGTAGCGTTCCCAGTCCCGGCCCTGCTCCTGGTAATAATCCTCCAGCGCCGCAAAGCTGAGCACCAGCGGCCCGCTGTCGCCAAACGGCCGCAGGCGCATGTCCACCCGATAAACAAAGCCGTCCTGCGTCGGCTGGTCGAGCGCCTTGATAAGCCGCTGCCCCAGGCGGGTAAAGAACTGGGCGTTATCCAGCTCGCGGCGGCCGCCGCGGGTGGCGCCATGCTCGGGCCAGGCAAAAATCAGATCGATATCGGAAGAGAAGTTCAGCTCGCCGCCGCCCAGCTTTCCCATCCCGAGGATCAGCAGCGGCTGCGGCTGGCCCTCGGCATTGCAGGGCGTTCCCCACTCTTTACAGCAGGCGGCGTACAGCCAGTCGCGGGCGGCGACAATCAGGGTCTCCGCCAGGACGCTCAGCTGCTGCAGCGTCTCTTCTTCGCTTACCAGCGACAGCGCCTGCGCCCAGGCGATGCGGACCATCATATGACGGCGGAAAAGACGTAGCTCTCGCATCAACCCCGCTTCGTCAGCCACCGCCTGCAGGCGTTCCTGCAGCCAGGTCTCATAATGCCGCCACTCTTCCGCCTCCGGTGAAGACTGGGCAAGCTCGTTCAGCCAGCCTGGCTGGGCGATCACACTCTGTTCGACAAAATCACTGAACGCCATCACCGACCTGGCCTGCGGGCTCAGTTCGGCGACGGGGAAATCCGCTGGCAGGCGGTCAGCGACCGTCTGCCAGTGCTGCTGTAACTGCGAAGAAAGCGGCATCATAGGGGCTCCCTGGCCTGTAATTATCGTTTTCCACTATGCAGCCAGAACGGCTCGGCAGCCAGCGCCTGGCGACGGAAATATTCAAAGACGCTGCGGTCGTCATGCTCTATCGCACGCTGTAGTTCCTGCCAGTTCTCCAGCCACGGCGCGACGGCGTCGCCATAGGCGCCCGCCAGCAACTGGACGCTGTCGATGTCGCGCGCCAGCTTCGGCAGCTGGTCGGCGGCATCCTCCACCGCCAGGTGCTGCACGGCGCCGCGCAGCTCAGCCGCCGCCCGGGAAAGGTGAATATCGGCAAACCGTTTGAACGATCCGGCTATTTTTTTCTCTCCCGCCTCGTTGAGGAACGGACGCCAGCCGCGCTGGACCAGCCATTCGGTCAGCGCCAGTTTGGCGGCGACGACCTCGGTGCGGAATAACGCCTCATCGGCGGTGTCCGCGGCCAGCAGCGCCGCTTCGGCATCGTTCAGCAACGCGCGGAGGTGGGTGGTCGCCTTCCGCGGCACGATGCCGCCGAACAGCACCAGCGCATGGCGCACGCGGGCTATCGCCAGCAGGATTTCCGCTTTGGCTTTCGCGTTGCCGCGCAGCCAGACCTCATCGTGATACAGCCAGTGCGCCAGGGCGCTCTCCAGCGCCGCCTCCAGCCCCTGCTCCACGCTGGCCTTCGCCGCCACCGGCAGCACCGCCAGCCGGGTTACCGGGCGCTCGTCGTTGCCTTGCGCCAGATGATACCCGCGCGCGGCTTTGCTCAGGCTCCCCTGACGCAGGACGCCGCTCTCCAGCAAACGCTGCGCGAGGCGCAGCAGATCGGCAGTCTCCCCGGCGAGCAGCTCCAGCTCCAGCTCGCAGATCGGCTCCTGATGCTCGCCCGCCTTCACTTCGCCGCGATCGAGGGCAATCTCAATTTCACTCTTTCCTTCCTGGATCACCCAGCGTTCACGGGCAAAGTCGGTGCTGAACAGCGGTTGCACATGCTCCGCCAGCGCGGCTGGAAGTTCCCCTTGCGGCCAGACCTCCGCCGGCAGGCGCTCAAGCGCCAGCTCAGGTTTATCCAGTGGAATATTGTATTCCGGGCGCTGGTGCAGGCCGCCCACCACCCGACCGGCGATTTTCAGCGTCATCTCATAACGCCCCTGGTCGCCGCGGATGCGCAGCCCCATGTCGTGACGACGCAGCCAGTTATCGGCGGTTTCATAGTAAATGTTCAGCAACTGGCTCGCGGGCGTATGTTTCGCCTCGAGCGCATTGAGCTGCTCGCGCAGCGTCTCTACCCCATCCTGAGCGACGATAAACTTAAGTTCGATTTCTTGAGCCATGACTGAATTCTTCCGCTTCTGTGCTGCGCCGACAAATTGCGGCGAACTTACGACGATATTTTTTGTCAGTAGATAGTATTTTGCGGCGAATCGCCATGCAACGCGCTTTTTGCCGGGCCACCTCCTGGATGATTCCGATTGTGGTGGAAAACTTTGCGTCGCTCTGGCGATGCCTCTACTATCGTTCCACTTTTTATGACCAAACGATGACCTGATGCCAAAATTACGCCTGATTACTTTTACTTTGCTCGCGCTTAGCGCCGCCACGGCGGTTCACGCAGAAGAAAAGCGCTACGTTTCCGATGAGCTGAACACCTGGGTTCGCAGCGGCCCGGGCGATAATTATCGTCTGGTCGGCACCATCAACGCCGGGGAAGAAGTGTCGGTGCTGCAAACCAACGACAGCACCAGTTACGCGCAGATCCGCGACGCGAATGGGCGTACCGCCTGGATCCCGCTGAAAGAGCTGAGCAACGAGCCCAGCCTGCGCACCCGCGTCCCGGATCTGGAAAACCAGGTCAAAACGCTGACCGATAAGCTGAATAATATCGACGCCACCTGGAACCAGCGCACGGCGGATATGCAGAAGAAAGTCGCCGGCAGCGACAGCGTGATCAACGCGTTGAAAGACGAGAACCAAAAGTTGAAAAACGAGCTGGTTGTCGCGCAGAAGAAGGTGAATGCGGCGAATCTGCAGCTTGATGATAAACAGCGCACCATTATCATGCAGTGGTTTATGTACGGCGGCGGCGTGCTGGGCGTCGGTTTGCTGCTGGGTCTGGTGCTGCCGCATCTGGTGCCAAGCCGCAAACGTAAAGACCGGTGGATGAACTAATTCGTCTTCTCTGCCAGACTTACGTATCATCTTGCGAAAAACAGATACGGGAGAATCAGGCGTGAAGAGTTATCTGGTCGGTGGTGCGGTGCGCGACGCGCTGTTAGGACTGCCGGTCAAAGACCGAGACTGGGTGGTGGTGGGCGCCACCCCGCAACAGATGCTTGACGCGGGCTATCAGCAGGTAGGCCGCGACTTTCCCGTGTTCCTTCATCCGCAAAGCCGGGAAGAGTATGCCCTGGCCCGCACCGAGCGCAAATCCGGCGCAGGCTATACCGGTTTTACCTGCTATGCCGCCCCGGACGTCACTCTTGAAGCGGATCTGCTGCGCCGCGACCTGACGGTCAACGCCCTCGCCCAGGATGCCGACGGCACGATTATCGACCCCTACGGCGGACAAAACGATCTCCGCCAGCGCCTGCTGCGCCATGTCTCTCCCGCCTTTAGCGAAGACCCGCTGCGCGTGCTGCGCGTGGCGCGCTTTGCCGCCCGCTATGCCCATCTCGGTTTTCGCATCGCCGAAGAGACCCAGACCCTGATGGCCGCCATGGTTGAGGCTGGCGAACTGGTCCATTTAACGCCGGAGCGGGTGTGGAAAGAGACGGAAAGCGCGTTGACCACCCGCAACCCGCAGGTCTTTTTCCAGACGCTGCGCGACTGCCAGGCCCTCAAGGTGCTGTTCCCGGAGATTGACGCCCTGTACGGCGTGCCGGCCCCGGCCAAATGGCACCCGGAAATCGATACCGGCCTGCACACCCTGATGACCGTCACGATGGCCGCGATGCTATCGCCGGACGTCGAGGTGCGCTTCGCCACCCTGTGCCATGACCTCGGCAAAGGGCTGACGCCGAAAGCGCTCTGGCCGCGTCACCACGGCCATGGCCCGGCGGGAGTCAAGCTGGTGGAGCAGCTCTGCGCGCGTCTGCGGGTGCCGAACGATATCCGCGATCTCGCGAAACTGGTGGCGGAGTACCATGATCTGATCCACACCCTGCCGATCCTGCAGCCAAAAACCCTCGTCAAACTTTTCGACAGCATTGACGCCTGGCGTAAACCGCAGCGCGTGCAACAGATCGCCCTCACCAGCGAAGCCGACGTCCGCGGGCGTACCAGCTTTGAGGCCAGCGATTATCCGCAGGGGCGCCTGCTGCTGGAAGCCTGGGAAGTGGCGCAGTCGGTCTCCACCAAAGAGGTGGTAGCGGCGGGCTTTAAAGGGGCGGAAATTCGCGAGGAGCTGACGCGGCGGAGAATTGCGGCGGTGGCGCAGTGGAAGGAACAGCGTTGCCCCCAGCCGCAAGGCTGAGGGCGATGGCCTTAGAAAAAGACCACGTACACCGCTGCCGCGACGATAAAGCGGTAGATAGCGAACGGAATGAACGAGATCCGTTTGATCAGCTGCAGGAAGGTTTTAATCGCAATCAGCGCCACGATAAACGCCATCACGAAGCCGACGGCAAACATCGGAACATCGCCCATGTTGAGGAAGCCGATGCTCTTGTAGACGTCCAGCACCGTGGCGCCCATCATCATCGGTACCGCCAGCAGGAATGAGAACTCCGACGCCGCGTAGCGGCTGACGCCCATCAGCATGCCGCCGGAGATGGTCGCCCCTGAGCGGGAGAAGCCCGGCCACAGCGCCAGGCACTGGAAGCAGCCGATAACGAATGCCTGACGATAGGTCATATCGTCAATCCCGACCGCGCGCGGCTGTTTCGGCTTCAGCACTTCCGCCGCAATTAACAGCACACCGCCGACAATCAGGGCGTACATCACGTTTACCGGGTTAAACAAGGACTTAATGGTGTCGTGGAAAATAAGCCCCATCACCACCGCGGGGATCATGCCGAGAAGGATATGGATAAGCGATAAGCGACCGCTGCCCTTGCCTTCATGCGCCGGCGGCTTGCCGAAATGGATGCCGATCAGGCCGAACAGGCGACGCCAGAACATCACCACCACGGCGAGTATCGAGCCTAGCTGAATAACCACTTCAAAGGTATTTGCCGTATCACCTTCAAACCCCAGCAGGTGACCAACAATAATCATATGACCGGTACTGGAAACAGGTAAAAATTCTGTTAACCCCTCAACCACACCCAATATTGCCGCCACCAGCAGCGAGTGTATATCGCTCATCCAATTAAACCCTTTAAAAAAGTAAAATGAAAAAAACCAGGAACACGGTATCGTTCAACAGGCATAACCCGGCTGCCAGAGGGCGCGCAATCCGCAGCGTACACGGCGTACACAAGGATTCACCTGCCGTTCTGGTAGGAGATCGCCAGTAAAATTGCCTGATGACCGGATGCTATGACCGGTATAAACGCAATTTGTTTAACAAGTGTGACCTGAAAAGTTTTGTTTCAGATTAAGGCCACGTTCAATAATCACCCCGACGTTTGCCGCGCGAGCCACGGCGCCAGGTTTGCTGACTTTAATGCGCACCCATGGCGACTGGAATGTCTCCAGCAGCAGGTCGGCCACCTCTTCCGCCACCCGCTCCACTAACGCGAATTTTCCCCCCTCAACATGCGCGATGACGCGCTCGCTAATATCAGCATAGCTAAGGCAATCGCTGACATCATCGCTGGCGGCCGCCTTGCGGTTATCCCATGCAATTTCGATATCGAACACCAGCTTCTGTTCAATGGTTTGTTCCCAGTCATAAACACCAATGGTGGTGATTACCGAAAGTTGCTCTATAAATACAATATCCATCACGCCCTGCCTGCTTTTTAGCTAAACCGGATACCACTTCCGGCGAATTATGCGTATTATCCACAGATGCAGAGAATACAACGACATTTTCAAAACGGAACAGCGTTATGAGTGCAATCGCGCCTGGACTGGTACTCCTCGCCTACCTCTGCGGCTCCATTTCCAGCGCCATTCTGGTATGTCGCCTTGCTGGCCTGCCCGACCCACGCGACAGCGGCTCAGGCAACCCCGGGGCCACTAACGTACTACGAATCGGCGGAAAAGGGGCGGCCGTAGCGGTACTTATTTTTGATGTGCTGAAGGGCATGCTGCCGGTATGGGGCGCCTGGGCGCTGGGCCTGACGCCGTTCTGGCTGGGTTTAGTGGCGATTGCCGCCTGCGTGGGCCACATCTGGCCAGTCTTCTTTCATTTCCGCGGCGGTAAAGGCGTCGCCACGGCCTTCGGCGCTATCGCCCCCATCGGCCTCGACCTGACCGGCGTGATGGCCGGGACCTGGCTGCTGACCATCCTGCTCAGCGGTTACTCTTCCCTTGGCGCTATCGTCAGCGCGCTGATCGCTCCGTTCTACGTCTGGTGGTTCAAACCGCAGTACACCTTCCCGGTGTCGATGCTCTCCTGCCTGATCCTGCTGCGCCATCACGACAACATTCAGCGTCTGTGGCGCCGCCAGGAGAGCAAAATCTGGACGCGAGTGAAGAAGAAAAAAACGCCAGAAGAGAAGTAATCTCCCCTCCCGGCCACCCCAGCCGGAGGGATCCCCGATTCTATTTAGCGGTCTCACCCGCTCTTTCGCCTTACGTCATCATGATTGGTGATCATCGCCACATCCCCCTTTTGTAACAATGCATTAGCGGCGACCCACAGCAAAATTCCCGCCAGCGACCGGCGGCGCGGCGTGAACCGCGCTGACGCCTTTTCCGCCGCGGCCAGGCAACGGTTCAGGATATTGACGGCAATGATTATCCGGGTGAATAATCCGGAGCGGTTATGCCGCTTTCCCCTCGCGCCCGATGCGACGCTCCGGGTAACAGATGACATAAGCGTTTCGTATGACCGGGATAATCTCCCGCCGATCAATACTCATTGCTGCTGTTTTATCTTGATTTTGCAGGGGCGCAACATTGCACGGCACCGTGTTACCACCACTCAAAAAAGGCTGGCAGGCCACGCTGGATCTGCGCTTTCAGCAGGCCGGCGGCAAGACCGTTCTCGCCAGCGCCCAACACGTCGGCCCGCTGACCGTCCAGCGCCCGTTTTACCCGGAAGAAGAGACCTGTCATCTCTATCTGCTTCACCCCCCCGGCGGCATCGTCGGCGGTGATGAGCTGACGATTAGCGCCCACCTTGATCCCGGCTGCCATACCCTGATAACCATGCCTGGCGCCAGCAAGTTTTACCGCAGCAGCGGCGCGCAAGCGCTTTTGCGCCAGCAGTTGACCCTCGCCCCGCAGGCGACCCTGGAGTGGCTCCCGCAGGATGCCATCTTTTTTCCCGGGGCGAACGCCCGGCTGTCCACCACCTTTCACCTTTGTGCCTCCAGCACGCTGCTGGCCTGGGATCTGCTCTGCCTTGGCCGCCCGGTGATTGGCGAAACCTTCAGCCACGGCACCCTCAGCAACCGGCTGGAGGTATGGGTGGACGATGAGCCGCTGCTGGTCGAGCGCCTGCACCTGCAGGAGGGAGAGCTGTCCAGCGTCGCCGGACGCCCCTGGGTCGGCACGCTGCTGTGCTATCCGGCAACCGATGCCCTGCTCGACGGGGTGCGCGACGCGCTGGCGCCGCTCGGCCTCTACGCCGGCGCCAGCCTGACCGACCGCCTGCTGACGGTGCGCTTCCTCAGTGACGATAATCTGATTTGCCAGCAGGTGATGCGCGACGTCTGGCAGTTTCTGCGCCCTCATCTCACCGGCAAATCCCCCGTACTTCCCCGAATCTGGCTGACTTAAGAGAACGTTATGGAACTGACCCCCCGAGAAAAAGACAAGCTGTTGCTGTTTACCGCCGCGCTGGTGGCGGAACGCCGCCTGGCCCGCGGCCTGAAGCTTAACTATCCGGAGTCCGTGGCCCTGATCAGCGCCTTTATTATGGAAGGCGCCCGCGACGGCAAAAGCGTGGCCTCGCTGATGGAGGAAGGCCGTCACGTCCTGACCCGCGAGCAGGTGATGGAGGGCGTCCCGGAAATGATCCCGGATATCCAGGTCGAAGCCACCTTCCCGGACGGCTCGAAGCTGGTCACCGTTCACAACCCGATTATCTGAGGTAGCGCCATGATCCCCGGTGAATATCACGTTAAGCCCGGCCAGATAGCCCTCAACACCGGCCGGGCGACCTGTCGCGTGGTCGTTGAAAACCACGGCGATCGGCCGATTCAGGTCGGTTCGCACTACCATTTCGCCGAGGTCAACCCGGCGCTGAAGTTCAACCGTCAGCAGGCCACCGGCTATCGCCTGAATATCCCGGCCGGCACGGCGGTACGCTTTGAACCTGGCCAGAAACGCGAGGTTGAGCTGGTGGCCTTCGCCGGTCACCGCGCCGTTTTCGGCTTCCGCGGCGAGGTCATGGGCCCTCTGGAGGCAAACGATGAGTAATATTTCACGCCAGGCCTATGCCGACATGTTCGGCCCCACCATCGGCGACAAGGTGCGCCTGGCCGATACCGAGCTGTGGATAGAGGTGGAGGACGATTTGACCACCTACGGGGAAGAGGTCAAATTCGGCGGCGGCAAAGTGATCCGCGACGGGATGGGTCAGGGACAGATGCTGGCCGCCGACTGTGTCGACCTGGTGCTCACCAATGCGCTGATCGTCGATCACTGGGGGATCGTTAAGGCCGATATCGGCGTGAAGGACGGTCGGATCTTCGCCATCGGCAAAGCCGGCAACCCCGACATCCAGCCCAACGTCACCATCCCCATCGGCGCCGCGACGGAAGTGATTGCCGCCGAAGGAAAAATCGTCACCGCCGGCGGGATCGATACCCATATTCACTGGATCTGTCCGCAGCAGGCGGAAGAGGCGCTGGTCTCCGGCGTGACCACCATGGTCGGCGGCGGCACCGGCCCGGCGGCGGGTACCCATGCCACCACCTGCACCCCGGGGCCATGGTATATCTCACGCATGCTGCAGGCGGCCGACAGCCTGCCGGTCAATATCGGCCTGCTGGGCAAGGGCAACGTTTCTCAGCCGGACGCTCTGCGCGAGCAGGTGGCGGCGGGCGTTATTGGCCTGAAGATCCATGAGGACTGGGGCGCCACCCCGGCGGCGATCGACTGCGCGTTAACCGTCGCCGATGAGATGGATATTCAGGTCGCGCTGCACAGCGACACGCTCAATGAGTCCGGTTTTGTGGAAGATACCCTCGCCGCCATCGGCGGGCGCACCATTCACACCTTCCATACCGAAGGGGCCGGCGGCGGCCATGCGCCGGATATCATCACCGCCTGCGCCCACCCGAACATTTTGCCGTCCTCCACCAACCCAACGCTGCCCTACACCCTTAACACCATCGATGAACATCTCGATATGCTGATGGTCTGCCACCATCTGGACCCGGACATCGCCGAGGACGTGGCCTTTGCCGAGTCGCGCATTCGCCGGGAAACCATCGCTGCGGAAGACGTGCTGCACGACCTTGGCGCCTTCTCGCTCACCTCCTCGGATTCGCAGGCCATGGGCCGCGTCGGGGAAGTGGTTCTCCGCACCTGGCAGGTGGCGCACCGCATGAAGGTGCAGCGCGGAGCGCTGGCGGAGGAGACAGGGGATAACGACAACTTCCGCGTGAAGCGCTACATCGCCAAATACACCATCAACCCGGCGCTGACCCACGGCATCGCACACGAAGTCGGCTCCATTGAGGTGGGTAAGCTGGCGGACCTTGTGGTCTGGTCGCCTGCCTTCTTCGGCGTGAAACCGGCCACCGTGATCAAAGGCGGCATGATCGCCATCGCGCCGATGGGCGATATCAATGCCTCTATTCCAACCCCGCAGCCGGTGCACTACCGTCCGATGTTTGGCGCGCTGGGCAGCGCCCGCCATCACTGCCGCCTCACCTTCCTGTCGCAGGCGGCGGCGGACAACGGCGTTGCCGAGCGGCTGAACCTGCGCAGCGCGATCGCCGTGGTGAAAGGCTGCCGTACGGTGCAGAAAGCCGACATGGTGCACAACAGCCTGCAGCCTAACATCACCGTCGACGCGCAGACTTATGAGGTGCGGGTGGATGGCGAACTCATCACCAGCGAGCCGGCAGAGGTTCTGCCGATGGCGCAACGTTATTTTCTGTTTTAAGGAGAGCGGATGCTTTATTTAACTCAACGTCTGGAGACCCCCGCCGCCGCGACCGCCAGCGTTACGCTGCCGATTGATGTTCGCGTCAAAAGCCGGGTAAAAGTCACCCTCAACGATGGCCGGGAAGCCGGCCTGCTGCTGCCCCGCGGGCTGCTGCTGCGCGGCGGCGATGTGCTCAGCAACGAAGACGGCACCGAATTTGTGCAGGTGATTGCCGCTGATGAAGGAGTGTCGGTGGTGCGCTGCGACGATCCGTTTATGCTGGCGAAGGCCTGCTACCACCTCGGCAATCGTCACGTACCGCTGCAGATCATGCCGGGCGAGCTGCGCTACCATCACGATCACGTGCTGGACGATATGCTACGCCAGTTCGGCCTGACGGTGACCTTTGGCCAGCTGCCGTTCGAGCCGGAAGCCGGCGCTTACGCCAGCGAAAGCCACGGTCATCATCATGCTCATCATGACCACCACGCTCACAGCCACTAGCATGTCGACAGCGGAACAACGTCTGCGGCTGATGCAGCTGGCCAGCAGCAACCTGCCGGTAGGGGGTTACAGCTGGTCCCAGGGGCTGGAGTGGGCTGTGGAAGCCGGATGGGTGCCGGACGTCGCGGCCTTCGAGCACTGGCAGCGACGGCAGATGACGGAAGGCTTTTTTACCGTCGACCTGCCGCTGTTCGCCCGCCTGTACCGCGCCTGCGAACAAGGCGATATCGCCGCGGCCCGGCGCTGGACGGCTTATCTGCTGGCCTGCCGGGAGACCCGTGAACTGCGGGAGGAAGAGCGCAACCGCGGCGCGGCGTTTGCCCGCCTGCTTGGCGACTGGCAGCCGGACTGTCCACCGCCGTGGCGCACGCTGTGCCAGCAAAGCCAGCTCGCCGGGATGGCCTGGCTCGGCGTGCGCTGGCGCATCGCGCTGCCCGAGATGGCCCTAAGCCTGGGCTACAGCTGGATTGAGAGCGCCGTGATGGCCGGCGTTAAGCTGGTGCCCTTCGGCCAGCAGGCCGCTCAACAGCTGATTTTACGTCTTTGCGACCACTACGCGGCGGCGATGCCCCGCGCGCTGGCCGCGCCGGACGGCGATATCGGTTCGGCCACGCCGCTCGCCGCCATCGCCTCTGCCCGGCATGAAACCCAATACTCCCGATTATTCCGTTCCTAGGAGAAGCCATGAATTCTTATAAACACCCGCTGCGCGTCGGCGTTGGCGGCCCGGTCGGCTCCGGTAAAACCGCCCTGCTGGAAGCGCTGTGCAAAGCGATGCGCGATACCTGGCAGCTGGCGGTGGTCACCAACGACATCTACACCAAAGAAGATCAGCGCATCCTCACTGAAGCGGGCGCGCTGGCGCCTGAACGCATTGTCGGGGTGGAAACCGGCGGCTGCCCGCACACGGCGATCCGTGAAGATGCCTCGATGAACCTCGCCGCGGTGGAAGCGCTGAGTGAAAAATTCGGTAACCTCGACCTTATCTTCGTGGAAAGCGGCGGCGATAACCTGAGCGCCACCTTCAGCCCGGAGCTGGCGGATCTGACCATCTATGTTATCGACGTGGCCGAAGGGGAGAAGATCCCGCGCAAAGGCGGGCCGGGGATCACCAAATCCGATTTTCTGGTGATCAATAAAACCGACCTTGCCCCCTATGTGGGCGCTTCACTGGAGGTGATGGCGAGCGATACCCAGCGTATGCGCGGCGATCGCCCATGGACCTTCACCAACCTGAAGCGTGGCGACGGCCTGAGCACCATTATTGCCTTCCTCGAAGACAAAGGCATGCTCGGCAAATAGGCCTTTTGCACCAGCCGGGCGCAAGCGCGTCCGGATGGTGCAGCCCCTGCCCTCTCTTCTATCACCCTGCACCACCCTCCCCGCCACGCCTGCCCTGCAATATGGCATAAGGTTTGCTAATTCAAGTCATGCCTAACCATTAAGGAATGACTATGTCATCACTGGATCTCAACCCTGAATTACCCGCGACCGCGCGGACTTCCGGCTCCCGGGAAACCTTAGAAGATTACACCTTACGTTACGCCCCGCTGAGCTTCCGCCGCTGGGGACCGGGCGTCGTCGCGGTCACGGCGCTGGGCGGCATCGCCTATCTGGCGGACTTTTCCATCGGCGCCAGCATCGGTATGGCCTGGGGCACCAGCAACGCCATCTATTCGATCCTGGTGGCGGCGCTGGTGATCTTCCTCACCGGCATTCCGTTGGCGATCACCGCCGCGCGCTACAACATTGACCTTGACCTGATCACCCGCAGCGCCGGCTTCGGCTATTTCGGCTCGGTGATCACCAGCATTATTTTTGCTGGCTTCACCTTTATCTTCTTCGCCCTCGAAGGCTCGATCATGGCCCAGGGGCTGCTGGTGGGCCTCGGGATCCCACTGTGGATGGGGTATCTGATCGCCACCCTGATGGTGCTCCCGCTGGTGGTCTATGGCATGAAAGCCCTGACCCGCCTGCAGGTGTGGACCACTCCGCTGTGGCTGGTGCTGATGGTGGTGCCGGTGGTGTGGCTGATTGTCAAAGATCCGCAGCTGGTGGACGGCTTCCTGCATTTCGCCGGTAAAAACAGCGCGTCGACGGTGGATATCACCGCCATCATGCTCGGCGCCGGGGTATGCCTGTCGCTGATCATGCAGATTGGCGAGCAAATTGATTACCTGCGCTTTATGCCGCCTAAAACCGCTGAGAACCGTAAAGCCTGGTGGCTGGCGGTCTTTTCCGCCGGCCCGGGCTGGGTGGTGCTAGGCGCGATCAAACAGATTATCGGCGCTTTCCTCGGCTTCTATCTGTTGACCCGTTTCCCGGCGGTACACAATACCGAACCGGTGCAGCAGTTCGTCAGCGTCTTCGATAACCTGGTGCCCGGCTGGCTGGCTCTGACGCTGGCGGTGGTGCTGGTGGTGATCTCGCAGATCAAAATTAACGTCACCAATGCCTATTCCGGCTCGCTGGCGTGGACCAGCGCCTGGACCCGCACCACCAAACGCTATCCGGGGCGGATTATTTTTGTGGTGGTCAACCTGGCGATTGCCCTGGCGCTGATGGAAGGCGATATGTTCAGCGCCCTGTCGTGGATCCTCGGCTTTTACTCCAACTTCGCCATCGCCTGGGTCGTGGTGGTGGCGACCGACATCACCTTTAATAAAGGCTTGCTCAAGCTGGCGCCGGCGCAGCCGGAGTATCGTCGCGGCATGATCTACAACGTGAACCCGGTGGGCGTAGTCTCCTTTGGCCTGGCCGCCGGGCTGTCGATCTGCGCCTTCTTCGGCCTGCTGGGGGCGACGCTGGCGCCCTTCTCGCCGCTGATTGCGCTGGTCGTCGCCTTTGTCATGACCCCGCTGATGGGGATCCTCACCCGCGGGCGCTACTACATTAAGCAGAGAGATGACGGGATCGCCGAACCGCGCTATGACGCGGCGGGGAACGCCTCGACCACCGTATATCAATGCGTTAGCTGTGAGGAAGAGTACGAGCGCCCGGACGTGATGCACTCGCATAAGCATAAGGGCGCCATCTGCTCGCTGTGTAAAAGTATGGAGTAGTCAGGAAGGCAGGCCGACGTGACGTCGGCCTGTGTCAGGACGCTTTAGGCGGCAGGCAGCTCGGCCAGCGGCCAGCGCGGGCGGACCGTCACGCCGAGCTCGGCTTTGGCGCCGGTTTGCAGACGCACCATGCCGGCGTAGGCGATCATCGCGCCGTTATCGGTACAGAACTCAGGGCGGGCGTAGAACACCTCGCCGCCGCGTTTTTGCATCATCTCCGCCAGCTTCGCCCGCAGGGTGCGGTTGGCGCTCACGCCTCCCGCCATCACCAGACGCTTAAAGCCGGTTTGCTCCAGCGCGCGGCGACATTTAATCATTAGCGTATCGACGACCGCATCCTCAAACGCGCGGGCGATGTCGGCGCGGGTTTGCTCATCGTCGCCGTTGCTGCGAATGGTATTGGCGGCGAAGGTTTTCAGACCGGAGAAGCTGAAGTCCAGCCCCGGACGGTCGGTCATCGGACGCGGGAAGACGAAGCGGCCTTCAGTACCCTGGGACGCCATTTTCGACAGCATCGGCCCGCCGGGATAATCCAGCCCCAGCAGTTTCGCGGTTTTATCAAAGGCTTCGCCCGCCGCATCGTCAATCGACTCGCCCAGCAGCTCGTACTGGCCGATGCCGGTGACGCTGATCAGCTGAGTATGACCGCCGGAGACCAGCAGCGCGACGAACGGGAACGCTGGCGGGTTATCTTCCAGCATCGGCGCCAGCAGGTGCCCTTCCATATGGTGTACCGGAATCGCCGGCACGTTCCAGGCGAAGGCCAGCGACCGGCCCACGGTGGCGCCGACCAGCAGCGCCCCCACCAGGCCAGGACCCGCCGTATAGGCGACGGCATCGATATCTTTCGCCGTCAGACCGGCCTCTTTCAGCGCCGCCTGGATAAGCGGCACCGTTTTGCGCACGTGGTCGCGCGATGCCAGCTCCGGCACCACGCCGCCGTAGTCCGCATGCAGTTTCACCTGACTATACAGTTGGTTGGCTAACAGACCTTGCTGGTCGTCATAAATCGCGATGCCGGTTTCATCGCAGGATGTTTCAATGCCCAGTACACGCATGAGTTGTTTTACCTCGCTTCAATACCGCGCAGTGTAGGTCCAATGACCGGCGATGTAAAACTTTGCTCACCCCTGGTGCTCTCTTCGTGTATACTCCTCACCCTTATAAAAGTCCCTTTCAAAAAAGGCGCCGGTGCTTTACAAAGCAGCAGTAGTTGCAGTAAAATTCCGCACCATTTTGAAATAAGCTGGCATTGCGGCCAGCGGCAAACCGAATTAATCAAAGGTGAGAGGCACATGCCGGTAATTAAAGTACGTGAAAACGAGCCGTTCGACGTAGCTCTGCGTCGCTTCAAGCGTTCCTGCGAAAAAGCAGGTGTTCTGGCGGAAGTTCGTCGTCGTGAGTTCTATGAAAAACCGACTACCGAACGTAAGCGCGCTAAAGCTTCTGCAGTGAAACGTCACGCGAAGAAACTGGCTCGCGAAAACGCACGCCGTACTCGTCTGTACTAATCTGTTGAGAGCGACGCTCTCAATTCAGACCGAGTTGTAGTTGTAAGGCCGTGCTTCCGAAAGGAATGCGCGGCTTATTTTCGTTTATAGTCATCAGAAATAACGGGGCTTATGGCTGGACGAATTCCACGTGTATTTATTAGCGATCTGCTTGCCAGAACCGACATCGTCGATCTGATCGATGCGCGGGTAAAGCTGAAAAAGCAGGGCAAAAATTTTCACGCGTGCTGTCCGTTCCATAACGAAAAAACCCCCTCTTTCACCGTCAACGGTGAAAAACAGTTTTACCACTGCTTCGGCTGCGGGGCGCACGGCAATGCTATCGATTTCCTGATGAACTACGACAAGCTCGAGTTCGTGGAAACGGTCGAAGAGCTGGCCGCCATGCACAACCTCGAAGTGCCTTATGAAGCAGGCAACGGACCCAGCCAGATAGAGCGCCATCAACGGCAGAACCTCTACCAGTTACTGGATGGTCTGAATACGTTTTATCAACAGTCTCTGATGCAGCCCGCCGCCGACCCTGCGCGCCAGTACCTGGCAAAACGGGGGTTAAGCAGCGAGGTGATTACGCGCTTTGCCATCGGCTATGCTCCCCCAGGTTGGGATAACGTTTTAAAACGTTTTGGCGGCAATCAGGAAAACCGCCAGTCGCTTATTGATGCCGGCATGCTGGTTACCAACGATCAGGGACGCAGTTACGACCGCTTCCGCGAACGGGTAATGTTTCCCATCCGCGATAAGCGAGGCCGGGTGATTGGGTTTGGCGGACGGGTGCTGGGCGATGCCCTGCCGAAGTATCTCAACTCCCCGGAAACCGACATATTCCATAAAGGCCGTCAGCTGTATGGCCTGTATGAAGCGCAGCAGGACAACCCCGAACCACCGCGGTTGCTGGTTGTCGAAGGCTATATGGACGTCGTGGCGCTGGCGCAGTACGACATCAACTATGCTGTCGCCTCGCTGGGTACCTCGACCACGGCCGACCATATCCAGCTGCTGTTCCGGGTGACCAATAACGTCATCTGCTGCTACGACGGCGACCGGGCCGGCCGTGATGCCGCCTGGCGCGCGCTGGAGACGGCGCTGCCGTACATGACCGATGGTCGCCAGCTGCGCTTTATGTTTCTGCCTGACGGCGAAGACCCGGATACGCTGGTGCGTAAAGAGGGCAAAGCGGCGTTCGAGGCGCGGATGGAGCAGGCTCAGCCGCTCTCCACGTTCTTGTTTAACAGTCTGCTGCCGCAGGTCGACCTCAGCACGCCGGACGGGCGCGCGCAGCTGAGCACGCTGGCGCTGCCGCTGATAACCCAGGTGCCGGGCGAAACCCTGCGCATCTATTTGCGTCAGGAGCTGGGCAACAAGCTGGGCATTTTAGATGACGCCCAGCTTGAACGTTTAATGCCAAAACAGGCGGAAAATGGCGCGCCGCGCCCCGCACCACAGCTAAAACGCACGACCATGCGTATACTGATAGGACTGCTGGTGCAAAACCCGGATCTGGCGCCGTTAGTCCCACCGCTGGAAGGGCTGGACTCGCGCAAAATGCCGGGGCTGAGCCTGTTCGGCGAGCTGGTGAAAAGCTGTCTGGCGCAGCCTGGTCTGACAACCGGGCAACTTTTAGAGCAATATCGCGGCACAAAAGAGGCCGCAACCCTTGAAAAACTGTCGATGTGGGACGATATAGCAGATAAAGATATCGCTGAACAAACCTTCACCGACTCGCTCAACCATATGTTTGATTCACTGCTGGAACTGCGACAGGAAGAGTTGATAGCTCGCGATCGCACACACGGTTTAAGCAGTGAGGAACGCCGGGAGCTCTGGACCATCAGCCAGGAGCTGGCGAAGAAATAAATGACAGACTCAGTCATTCACGTTGCATTGATGCAGCAGCAGAACGCAGAGCAACGTGAAGGACACCGTATTTAACGGCTTAAGTGCCGAGTATCGATCGGGAAGCCCCCGACAGCCGCGCAGAGGCGCAGCGGCAATAATATAAGTACGCCCTCGCTTTAAATGTCGACAGCCCGCCTGCCGACACCAATCAAACGAATTAAGTGTGGATACCGTCTTATGGAGCAAAACCCGCAGTCACAGCTGAAGCTTCTTGTCCAACGTGGTAAGGAGCAAGGCTATCTGACCTATGCCGAGGTCAATGACCATCTGCCGGAAGATATCGTCGATTCCGATCAGATCGAAGACATCATCCAAATGATCAACGACATGGGCATTCAGGTGATGGAAGAAGCACCGGATGCCGATGATCTGATGCTTGCCGAAAACACCGCGGATGAAGATGCTGCCGAAGCCGCCGCGCAGGTGCTCTCCAGCGTGGAATCCGAAATCGGGCGCACGACCGACCCGGTGCGCATGTACATGCGTGAAATGGGTACCGTAGAGCTGCTGACCCGTGAAGGCGAAATCGACATCGCCAAACGCATCGAAGACGGCATCAACCAGGTGCAGTGCTCCGTTGCCGAATACCCGGAAGCGATCACCTACCTGCTTGAGCAGTACGACCGCGTTGAAGCGGAAGAAGCCCGTCTGTCCGATCTGATCACCGGTTTCGTCGATCCGAACGCCGAAGAAGATATGGCGCCGACCGCCACCCACGTTGGCTCCGAGCTGTCTCAGGAAGAGATGGATGACGACGAAGACGAAGACGAAGATGAAGACGCCGACGACAACAGCGATGACGACAACAGCATCGACCCTGAGCTGGCCCGTGAGAAGTTCGCCGAGCTGCGTACCCAGTACGAGCTGACGCGCGACACCATCAAAGCCAAAGGTCGTAGCCATGCCGCCGCCCAGGAAGAGATCCTGAAGCTGTCTGAAGTCTTCAAGCAGTTCCGCCTGGTGCCGAAGCAGTTCGATTACCTGGTCAACAGCATGCGCAGCATGATGGATCGCGTTCGTACTCAGGAACGTATCATCATGAAGCTGTGCGTTGAGCAGTGCAAAATGCCGAAGAAAAACTTCATCACCCTGTTCACCGGCAACGAAACCAGCGAAACCTGGTTCAACGCCGCGGTGGCGATGAACAAGCCGTGGTCCGAGAAGCTGCTGGAAGTGAAAGAAGACGTGCAGCGCGGCCTGCAGAAGCTGCAGCAGATCGAAGAAGAGACCGGCCTGACCATCGAGCAGGTGAAGGATATCAACCGTCGCATGTCCATCGGTGAAGCGAAAGCCCGCCGGGCGAAGAAAGAGATGGTGGAAGCGAACCTGCGTCTGGTTATCTCGATCGCCAAGAAATACACCAACCGCGGTCTGCAGTTCCTCGACCTGATTCAGGAAGGCAACATCGGTCTGATGAAAGCGGTTGATAAGTTCGAATACCGTCGCGGCTATAAGTTCTCGACCTACGCCACCTGGTGGATCCGTCAGGCCATTACCCGCTCTATCGCGGATCAGGCGCGCACCATCCGTATTCCGGTGCATATGATTGAGACCATCAACAAGCTCAACCGTATCTCCCGCCAGATGCTGCAGGAGATGGGCCGTGAACCGACCCCGGAAGAGCTGGCTGAGCGCATGCTGATGCCGGAAGACAAGATCCGTAAAGTGCTGAAGATCGCCAAAGAGCCTATCTCCATGGAAACGCCGATCGGCGACGATGAAGATTCGCATCTGGGGGATTTCATCGAGGATACCACCCTCGAGCTGCCGCTGGATTCCGCGACCACCGAGAGCCTGCGCGCGGCAACGCACGACGTGCTGGCCGGCCTTACCGCTCGTGAAGCGAAAGTCCTGCGTATGCGTTTCGGTATCGACATGAACACCGACCACACGCTGGAAGAAGTGGGTAAACAGTTCGACGTTACTCGCGAACGTATCCGTCAGATCGAAGCGAAGGCGCTGCGTAAACTGCGCCACCCGAGCCGTTCTGAAGTGCTGCGTAGCTTCCTCGACGATTAATCGTCGCGGGGCATCGTCTACAGCCTGTTAAAAAGCTCCCTGCGGGGAGCTTTTTTTATGGCGTTTCGCTGGTCGCTCGGGGAAAGTCGCCCCTCTCCGCTACTGGCCGCGGGTCGCCAGGGCATCATCCAGTTCACGATAGGCCGCCACCAGCTTATCGAGCGTCGCCCGATTTAAGCCGCTGGGATTGGGCAGCACCCACACCTGGGTCGTGCCGATGGTCATGGCCTGTTTCCCCCACTTCGCGCCGCGCTGGTTAAAGGCCAGCTCGAAGGCCTGCTTGCCGAGCACCGCCAGCGCCTGCGGCTGATACTCCTCAATCTTCCTCACCAGCTCACGGCCGCCGCTGCGCAGCTCCTGCAGGGCGACCTCGCTGGCCTGCACCGTCGGACGCTCAACCAGCATGGTGATGCCGCAGCGCGTATCCAGCAGCTGCAGCTCCTCTTCCGGCCTGAGCTGTCGGTCGGTAAACCCGGCCTGATGGATGACTTTCCAGAAGCGATTGCCAGGATGGGCAAAATGAAAGCCGGTATGGGCGGAGGACTTCCCCGGGTTGATACCGCAAAAGACAACGCGCAGGCCCGGCGCAAGGATATCGCTAATCATGTTTTCTCCGGCTGTATGGCTAAAACATGATTATAAAGGATTGAAAATGCATTGTTTATAAAAACAGCAGCTGCGCGCTTTACGCTGGATTGCAACCGTCAGTTACTTTATAATCCCTCGCCACGGCCCCTTAGCTCAGTGGTTAGAGCAGGCGACTCATAATCGCTTGGTCGTTGGTTCAAACCCAACAGGGGCCACCAGATATCAAGGGCTTACGTGAAAACGTAGGCCCTTTTCCTTTTCCAGACGCCCCTGAAAAGAGCAGAATTCGGTTAGCCACCGGCCAAACCCGGACCTTCGCTTATGCCGGCAGGCGCCGAAGACGCCCGCCGGGTCTGCCGCAATGTATCAGCCCACCTCTCAGGAGGTCGGTAACGCCATCATGTGGTACTTATTGCCATTGAAGTGAAAGAAACCGACGTCCTCAAACTGGTTGCGGGTATGAAATGCATACGAGCGCGGGTTCAGCACATTGACAAAGGTAACGATGACGGGATAACGCGGTGCAAACACCTTGCGTTGATACTCAAGCAGCATCTCGCCTACGCCCTGGCCACGATACTCTTCTGCGACACAGATGGGGCCATACTGGTATGAGCTAACCGCATCCAGATTCTTTCCCTGGTAGTGATATTCATTGAGAATACTTGCCATGTATTTAAACATGGGCCAGGGGCTGAGAAATTCCCACGATCCACCAAGCAACAGGCCAATGACCTTGCCGCATGTACTATCAACCGCAATCACCACACCACTTTCGGCTGAACGCAGTTCATTTAACTGCTGCTCCGTCATATCGGTGGTGACAAATCCATTCGCCCGCTGCTCACCCGCAAGATTTTTTGCGTGATAGCGCTCCAGCAGTTGTTTCACCTCTGGAATATCTGAGTCTTGCGCCAGCCGCACGACGATATTTTCATTGCCCATTGCCATTTCATACTCCTGTAAAATATTTTACTGAAAGCGTCACCATCATCGCACCCACGGTGACAAACAGAACTTTGCGGATAATTTCACCATTGGTTTTAATGGCATGCAGACTGCCAATATGATTACCAGCCAGGCTGGCAATAATCATCGGAATACCGATTAAATAAGCCATCTTACCGGCAATCGCAAAGGCAACAAACGCCCCTATATTGGATGCAAAATTAAAGATCTTGCTGGTCGCGGATGCCTGCAGCAGTCCAAACTTATTAATAACCGTTAAGGCAATGATGAAAAGGCTACCGGTCCCAGGGCCAAAAAAACCATCATAAAAACCCACGATAAAACACACTACAAAGATTGCCAGAAAGTTAGTCCTGGCAGAGTCGTCTGCGGACTCTTTAATTTTTCCCTTAATCGTTGCTGCGAGTAAACCAACGGGTAATAGCACCACAATGACGATCGATAAGGTCTCCACAGGCAAAAGTAATATCACCTTCGCGCCCACATAGGCTCCCGCCAGGGCAGAAATTAATCCCGCAGGGATAACGCGCCAGATAACAGACTTATTTTTAACAAAGTTCTTAATGGCAGCGATGGTGCCTATAGTACTGACCAGTTTTTCCTGTCCCAGCGCAAGCTGAGGTGGTAACCCTGTCAGGATAAAGGCTGGAATTAACACGAGTCCAGCACCGCCCGCAATCGCATCAATATAGCCCGCGATAAATGATGCAATAACCAGCAGGATCACCCCGAGAACAAGGTAATGAGCAATAACGCTTCCCTCAATGAACATTGAGTGATTAACTAAATCTGACATTTTTTGTTCCGTTATAGTGTGCGCAGGTGGTGGAGACAAAGTGAAGAATCGACAAGCTGCGTATCAGTTGGTCTGTGTTTCATAGCAAAAACCCGCAATAACCACCTGTCCGTGCCATCAAAACGAGGTTCAAAAGCATTTCTGGTATGCATTGTTCTTTGGTTTAAAAAAGTCACTGCATAGCCTGGTTCCAGCGGAACATTGAACCACAGGTCATGTTCCAGGGTGATAAATCGCATTTTTTCCAGCGCGGCTTCGGCTTCGAGAGTCATACCTTGTGTATTGTGCCAGTCAAATCGTGAATACCAGACACCGTTGTCGCTCACAATAATCGGCACCTTCTCAATACTGGATCCCTCTGTAAAGCTGGCTGGCCGTTTAATCCTGAAGGCGGGGCTGGTAAGAATAGCGATATCCTTATCAGAAAGCCTCTTCAGAATCTGATCCAGTTTTAACAGACTGGTGTGAACGCCTTCCTCTTTCCTGAGACACAACAAACTCAGAGTGTCAGGACAGCCGCCAAGTCGGTTAGACGGCGTCTCGCCGGTAATGTACAGATCGGGATTATCGACATGCGGGTAAAAGTCATACTTAGCCCCCTGAGAACTTATTTTCTCTTCTGCCTGAAGCATCGGGCAGACATGCCTTATAAGATGTCCGTTATTTTCGCCCTGATAGACGACGGGCCATAGGCCGGCCTGAAAATGTGCAGAAAGATAAGCGCCATGTAACGCTGCATTTTTTGACTCGACATAATCAGCATAAGAGGGAACAACGGGGGTTTGAGTGATTTCTTGTGCATCAAAGTGTGGCAATTTCCATATTACATAACAGTCCTCTTCAAGCCTTTTCCTGAATTCGTCTGTTGGTATGGGAAGCGCATCTTTGATACGGTCGGCGATTGATAGAATAATTCCATTCTTCATAAACATACCCTGTCCTGAAGCTACCAGTATAATAAGATTTATTTCACTATTTCTCTGAATTGTTCATTCAGATATTTCCATTTCATTCTAAATAGTGCGGTTAATTTATAACGCAGATTTATTAATCCCTTCAAGGTAGCGGATAAAATCCAGACGATCTTTCTATCTTTAGCGCTGACTACAAACCTTTAAATTTTAATCACATAATTTTTACAAAACATTATCCTGTGAACCATTAGCTGAATCAGTTCAGCTAAACACTGTCAATGATTCATTAATAACAAATAGAAATAAGATATATCAATATTAGCAACGCTACTGGATACGACGTTTCTCAAGTCAGGTCAGCGATGTGGGCAACTGCGCATTCCTATCCCTGCAGCCCTCAGGATCGTTCATGTCGAACGGCCCGACTTTACGGTAGCGTTCGATTGGTCGACCATCAGGGCGTGGCGCGATATCGGTATCCCCATAGACCGGTTGTGTTGTCAGGGATAAAAAACAGCGATTGCATAACTACCGTCTCCCTTGCGATGAGCATGGCCGCGATTGCATAAATGGCTAACGCAAGCGAGAAACGGCACTATGCAAATTTTTTAGTTAAGCTCATCCTTTTTCCCGGCGGCATCTGGTCAGCCCTGGCATGCATGACAAATGTTGGTGAATTGCTTATCCGCAATGAGTGTGGCATACACCAGTCCAGAATAGAAAGATGTCGTTTTTTATATTGTTGGCGCCACATCGAGGATTTATTGATGCAATTAACGGTTCTGGTTGATAATAATACATTCATTGACAGGTACCTTATCGGTGAACCTGGTGTGTCTTATCTGATTGAGTATGATGGTCAAAAAATTCTTTTCGATACGGGATATTCAGATGTTTTCCTGCAAAATGCGCAAACGTTGAAAATAGATTTGACCAGTATCGATAGTATCGTGTTATCCCATGGCCATAACGATCATACCTGGGGACTCAATCATTTAATCCAATATTATGATCGACTCAACTTCACTCCCGAGAAAAAGATAAACTTAATCTGCCATCCAGATGCATTAAGCCCAAAGTATTTTGATGAAAAATCTATAGGGATAAACTACAGATTCGATAAAAATGATCTCTTCTTCAACAAAATTTGCAGCCAAAAACCTTATCCACTCACTGAAAACATCATCTTCCTTGGTCAAATACCAAGGGACAATAAATTCGAGATGCTGACACCGGTAGGCCAAACGGTGGATGAGAAAGGCGAAATGACTGATGATTACGTTATGGATGATTCTGCGCTGGCAATAAAGACAGAAGATGGACTGGTGGTAGTCACAGGCTGTTCTCACGCGGGAATAGCTAACATTATTGAATATGCGAAACAGGTTACCGGAGAACATCACATTGTTTCGGTCATTGGCGGGTTCCATTTGCAAAATGCTGATGAAGATCGCCTCACACAGACAGGGGATTACCTTAAAGCATTGTCCCCGGGCTCCGTCTATCCATGCCATTGTACCGATCTTGCGGCGAAGGTTAGCCTGGCGCGTTTTATCAAAATTAACGAGGTCGGCGTTGGATTAACGCTGAATTTTTCTGCCGCCGGGAAATAAATGTGAAAGCGCGCAGATGACAGCGCCTCTGGATGCCATCTGCGCCGGCGCCAACCCGACGCCAGCGAGCAAGGCCTGCGACGCCCTGTCGCAAAAAGCGGACCGCTGCCGATCCCCGGCGCAGGAATGGGCTGCTAACTGCACATTTAGTCACTTTTTCTGCCGCTTTATCGCGGTCGCTTAATTGAGCGACCGCACCTGCTGGTAGGAATTGAGCCGTTCACGCAGCGAAGTCAGCCAGGCATCTGGCTCCTGACGGCAGATTTCGGTGAGGATCGGCGTCAGCACCAGCTCGGCTTCATGGAAGTCGGTCCACTCCGGCGGCTGCAGGGAAAAAGGATCGTTCATCAGCCAGATCACCATCGGCGTCCAGGTGCGCGGATCCAGCTGCAGATAATCCTGACAGCGCATCATATCGCGCGTCCGCGCCTCAGCGGGCGAGGCGTCCTTACCCACCGCGGCGCTACTCATTGCCACGAGTATTATTCCTGCCATTAGACGTTTCCAAACCCATTTTTGCCAAAGGGCGAGCTTCACTTTTGCCATTGTTATTATTTTACCTGCCAGTTGTCACCGGACGATATTCCCGACAACTCACCTTAAAAAGAGCAGATTAATCGTTTGCATTTTTTTTAATACCAGACAGCGCTGAAGTAAGCGAACGCCTGTTCCTACAGCTGTCATCCAGATATGCAAATATATTCAGCGAAGGGTTCGCCCAGAATATCTTCCCCGGGCGAAAACGATTTGTGTTACAATTGCGCCTTATTACGGCATCGATAAAAATAACCCCCGCCGCACCTGCACCAGACATCGCCCTTCTTTTTCATATCAGGATTTACGCCCCCATGAATGCGATAATCATTGACGATCATCCATTGGCACGTATCGCCATTCGCAACCTACTCGATACCAACGGTATTACCGTCGCGGCAGAGCTCGACAGCGGCGCTCATGCGGTGCAGGCCGCCGAAACGATGCAGCCTGACCTGCTGATCGTTGACGTTGATATTCCGGAGCTCAGCGGCATCGACGTTCTTGAGCAGCTGCGCAAACGCCGCTACCAGGGAAAAATTATCGTCATTTCCGCCAAAAATGAACGGTTCTACGGCAAACGCAGCGCCGACTGCGGGGCCAATGGTTTTGTGAGTAAAAAAGAGGGAATGAATAATATCCTCGCCGCGATCGAGGCGGCCAATAATGGCTACAGCTATTTCCCCTTTTCACTGGAGCGCTTCTGCACCCACGGCATCACCGATCAGGACCGGCTGGATACGCTGTCAACGCAGGAGATGAAAGTCTTCCGCTATATCCTCAGCGGCGTCGACTACACCACCATCGGCAGCAAAATGAATATCAGCAATAAGACGGTCAGCACCTATAAGGTCCGTCTGATGGATAAATTAGGCTGCAGCTCCCTGCTTGAGCTTTATGACTTTGCGCAACGCAATAAAATAGGGTGATGCCATGGTCGTTCGTCTTATTTTATCCCTGATTGTCGGACTGGCGCTAAGCCACTCCCCCGCCGCGTTTGCCATGAAGCAACTGGAGCTGAAAAGCCATGCCCACATTGCGGCAATCGACATTCCGCTTAACGATACGGAAAAGGTCTGGCTGGCCGCCCGGCCGACGCTGACCGTCGGCACCTGGCTGCCTGAGATGACGCCTATCGTCTACGACAGCGACGAGGAGAGCTATCAGGGAATTAACGCCGACTATCTGGCGCTAATGGCGCACAGCCTCGGGTTGAAGGTGGTTATCCGCCAATATGACACCGAGCAGCAGGCGCTGGCCGCCCTGGCCGACCGCCAGGTGGATACCCTGCTCACTCAGGTGGCGCACCGGGATGCGCTCGCCCCGGGACTGACGCACACCGCACCGCTGATCAAAACCTGGCCGACGCTGGTCACCTCGCTAAAATCCCCCCTGCCGCCGCTGACCACCGACCGCCGCGTCACGCTGGCCTGCACCCGCGATTGCGCCTTTTTCGATATCATTCAGCAGGCGTTTCCCAACGCCAAAATCACCCTTTACGATAGCGACTATCAGGCTCTCGCCTCGGTGGTCAGCGGCGAGAATCAGTATTTCATCGGCAATAACATCACCACCGGCCACTGCATCTCGAAATATTTCTCGCAATCGCTGGTCATCGCACACTATTTTCGTCAGCAGGAGCAGCACAACCGCTTTGTCACCCGCGAGGATCGACCGGCGCTGCACCAGCTCCTTGACCGTTTTATCCACGCTATCGACAGCGATACCGCGATGCGGATCATGCAAAACTGGCTCAACCGCGGCGATCTGTCATTTCTCAATACGCCGCTGTCCTTTAGCGCCGAAGAGCAGCGCTGGCTACAGAAGCATCGTCGCGTCCGCCTGCTGGTCAACCCCTACTTTCCGCCTTTTACTCTGGTGGATGACGAGGACGAGCTGCGCGGCATTATGGCCGATATGCTGAATATTTTCTCGCTACAGACCGGGCTGCAGTTTGACCCCATCCTGGTACGCAACCGTCAGGATCTGGCAAAGCGGATGGAAAAAGAGGACTGGGCGATCATGCCCGCCGCGACCCTGACGCCACAGCCGCAGGCCTACGTCACCCTCAGCGACCCGCTGATTAACGTCGCTTTTGTGCTGGTCGCCCGCGGCAGCGCCCCCGACCCACATCTGCTGGCCCGCCCGGCGCGGATCGCCCTGCCAGTGGGGCCAATCGCCGCCCACGACCTGAAAGCGCGCTTTCCACAGGTTGACTGGGTGGAGACGGATAACGTTGGCGTCGCGATGAAGATGGTGGAGGAAGGCGAGGTGGATGCCGCGGTAGCGTCGGAGCTTTCCGCCCGCTATATGATCGACCACTATTATCCACAGGGTCTGCACTACGCCCGCATCGACGGACTCCCGGTCGCCGCCATTCGGCTGGCGATCCCGCGCGATGAGCCGGTGCTGGCCGCCATCCTCAGCAAAGCGCTGCAGGTCATTCCGCCGCGGGATATTCTGCAGATGACCGAGAAGTGGTCGAAAATTTCCAGCCAGCAAATAGAGAACTGGAGCCAGTACAGCCGCCAGTTTTACCAGCTGATCGCCTTCGCGCTGGTGCTGATCGCCATCAGCCTCGGGTGGGGACTCTCCCTGTGCCGGGAAGTGCGCAAACGTAAAGACTCTCAGCAGCGGCTGGAGGAGGAGCTGGCGCAGAAGGAGGCCCTCTCCTGCGCCCTGGAGCGGGAAAAAGACAAAGCAATTCAGGCGACAAAAGCCAAGAGTCGCTTTCTGGCCAGCATGAGCCACGAGCTGCGCACGCCGGTGAGCGCCATCGTCGGCTTTCTGGAACTGCTGGCGAAACCGGAGCTGAACGTCGGTCAGCGTAAAGAGGCGATCGAGCTGGCGGGGTCGACGGCGCAAACCCTGCTGGGGCTGATCGGTAATATTCTCGATATCGACAAGATTGAGTCGGGAAAATACCAGATCACCCCGCAGTGGAGCGATGTCGCACAGGTCGTGTCGCAGCAGTGTCACACCTTCGGCGCGCTGGCGCAGCAAAAGGGGATCGCGCTCCACGACCATAACGCGCTACAGGAGGGGACCATGCTGTGGATCGACCCGCAGGCGCTGCGGCAAATCCTCAATAATCTCATCGGCAATGCGCTGAAGTTTACCACCGAGGGCGCGATTCAGGTCGACTGCCGGCTGACGCAAGCGGATGAGACGCAGGGGGAGCTGACCCTCATCATTAGCGACAGCGGCTGCGGGATCGGCGAAGAAGAGCAGACCACTCTCTTTCACCGTTATGCCCAGGCGCGCCAGGGGCGCAAACAGACCGGTTCCGGCCTGGGTCTGGTCATTTGCCAGGAGCTGGTCGCACTCATGCAGGGCCGACTGGAGATGGTTAGCCATCCTGGCGTGGGGACCACCTTCACCATCATCCTGCCAGTCAAGGTGAGTCGCTGCGCCGTTCGCGCGCCGAAGGCGTTGCCGGCCAGGCAGCAGGTCTTGCCCGGGCTGTCGATATTGATAGCCGACGACCATCCCACCAACCGGCTGCTGCTCAAGCGCCAGCTCAGCACTATCGGCTATAGCGTCGATGAAGCCTGCGACGGTGAAGAGGCGGAGAATAAGCTCGCTGGCAAACATTACGATCTGCTGATCACGGACCTCAATATGCCGAAGAAAGATGGCCTGGCGCTGGCGGCGTCGCTACGTCGGCGCTACCCGGACCTGATGATTTGGGGGGTGACCGCCAGCGCGCTGCCGCAGTCGCGGGAGGCCTGTCTGGCCAGCGGCATGAATATGTGTCTGTTTAAGCCAGTGTCGGTTCAGACGCTGAGCCACGAGCTGAGCCGTTTAGCGGTGGGCCACGCATCGCCAAACGTCGCCCGACACCTGCGGCTCAGCGTGCTGACCGAAAATACCGGGGGAGACCAGGCGCTGATGACTGAGATGCTGGAGACGTTCCGCGATGCGTCGGCCGCGGATTTACAGGCTGCCGGACAGGCAATCGCCCGGCATGAGCCGCAGATCTTTCTGCGAGCGCTGCACCGTCTGCACGGTTCAGCGCAAATTCTGGGGATTACTGCGCTGCAAGCGCTGTGCGCCCCTTTTGAGGCGAAGCGGCCTGACTCGCTAACGCCAGCAAGCTGTCTGGAGGTGGTACAGCGCATCACCGGCGTCATGCGCGAGATCGATGGCGAAATCGACGCCCTGATCGGCCGCTAGCCGTTCCGGTCGGGCAGTCCGCCTGCCCGACCGTTAAGGGGACATCCTTGTCAGTTTCTTCCTCTGCGCTCTCTCAGGGTGGAACAGGTATCAGTTGCCTGCCACCAGCATCTCGCTGTCCACCACGATGCCCTCTTCAGCGCCTTTCAGCACCAGATTCGCTTCGTAATATTTTCCAGCTTTCAGCAGGTCTTGCGCCTGCGCCACCGCCTTACGGGTCTGGTTGAGCGGCATCAGATACTGGTTCTCAATTACGCCAATACCGGCCAGACGGAGGGTATCGATAGCCCCTTTCTGATCGCCTTTCGCCAGTTTTTCGTTAGCGGATTTAATGGCACTCTCTTTTTCCGGCGTGGCTACATAGTCTTCAGACAGAGCGATAGAGGCGTTAATGACCACATAGCGATCGGCGATCATTTTGGCTTTAGCATCGGTTTTCACAAACTTCGCCCAGCTGGCGTCATCGGCGGCCAGCAGCGCGGCGGCGTCGTCAGTCAGTTTTTTCGCGCTATCCGGCTGGCCATGGAACAGCGCCAGACGGGCGAACTGGACGTCGCGCATCGCGTTCGCGCCCTGCACTGCCACCTGCAGCACATCGGCGGCTTCTTTCTGCACCTGCGCTGTGGCTGCCGCGGCTGGCGCTGCCGTCGCGCTATCTGCTGCCCACACCGGAGAGGTACCCATCATGGTTGCCAGCAGGCTCGCCAGAATGACTTTTTTCATCGTTAACTCCTGATTAAAATCGGTAAGCATCACCAAACGCAGCCAGCTTAAAAAATATCATGGGCATTGAGAATCAGAGCCCGGAAGGAATATTGCGGGCCTTGTCTGACAGCTGTCAGACAAGGCGTATAAAGTCACCTCAGCGCTCTTATTTACGCCTGCCGATAGCGCGGCCTACTATTTTCCTCAGACCTTTCTTTTGGCCCGCTGAATAAAGCATGACGCATTTTATTCAGCGTCAGGCCGGCAACCGGGATCTGCGGAGCAATTATGTTTATGTTTAGCCATTACACCTTAAATGCGTTTAACCCACGCGTCTTCATTCGATATAAACGGCATGCCGGCTTGATGGCCGCGCTGCTGTTTATCTGCGGGGCCTGTTGCCTGGCCTGGCCGCTGGTCGCCGGCTGGTATCTCGCCACGGTGACCGGCATGTTGTTGATGATCTGCGGCTTCTACTCACTGTACAGCCTGATCGTCTTCCGCCAGCAGCACTGGAAATCACGCCTGGTGGCGCTGATCTTCGCCATCGCCTGGATCGTGCTCGGCCTGAGCTTTGTCGTTAATCCTCTTAACGGCATGAGCAGCCTGGCCCTCTTATTCGGCTTTTTATTTGTTCTCGGCGGTATTTCCCGCATCGTCAACGGATGTCAAACCCGAAAACAAAGCGGCGCCGGCTGGAATATTTTTATCGGCCTGTTGGATTTACTTATCGCCTGCCTGTGGCTGGCCATGAATCCGCAGCAAAGCTGGATATTTATTACCGCCTTTATCGGCGTTGAAATGATATTTAGCGCCATCGGCTTGCTGGTCCTGCGCAATAAAATGAAGCACGCCCAGGCTTAAGCCCTATTTTGTCACTGGAGAAGAAAATGAATTTGCCTAAAGCACTCGTACTGACCGTAGCGGCCACCACATTCTGTCTGATGACCAGCCCGGCGTTCGCGGTTCTGGAAACCACACCGCAGAATATGACCTGTCAGGAGTTTATGGATATGAACCCAAAAAGCATGACCCCGGTGGCCTTCTGGGTGGTGAACCGCAACACCGACTTCAGCGGCGGCGACTACGTCGACTGGCATGAAGTCGAGACCGTTTCGGTGCCGAAAATGTTGCAGCAGTGCCACAAGAACCCCGCCGCCAAACTCGGCGAACTCAATGCGGTCATCAAGAAATAACCCTGTTCCCCGGCGACTCGCCGGGGGAAGTTAACCTCGTTGCCCGCCGTGATGCGGCGCGCCCCGTCTCACTCATCGCTAGCGCATTCGCACGGCAGATGGTGGCCGATAAGCTTGCGGTATAAAAACGCCCCCATAATCGCCCCCACCACCGGCGCCAGCAGCGGCACCCAAAAGTAGGGTATCGGCTGCCCGCCGGTAAAGGCGATCGCGCCCCAGCCGGCCAGACTGGTAAACAGTTTAGGGCCAAAATCACGCGCCGGATTCAGCGCAAAGCCGGTTAGCGGCCCCATCGACGCGCCGATCACGGCGATCAGCAAGCCAATCAGCAACGGCGCCAGCGGCCCGCGCGGGATGCCATTGCCGTCGTCGGTCAGAGCCATGATCATCGCCATCAGGATCGCCGTGATGGTGGTCTCTACGGCAAACGCCTGCCAAAAGGTGATATGCGGATGCGGGTAGGTGGAAAAGACCCCGGCCAGGTTAAGGCTGGCGACGGTACCGCGAACGATATGCTGGCTCTGTTCAAGATCGAGAAACAGCTGACGATAGAGCCCGTACACCAGGGCGGCGGCGCAGAATGCCCCGGCCGTCTGGGCGACAATAAACGGCAGTACTTTACGGCGTTCAAAACAGGCGAACAGCCACAGGGCAATGGTGACGGCCGGATTAAGGTGCGCGCCGGAGACGCCGGCCGTCAGATAGATGGCCATGGCGACGCCGAGGCCCCAGATAATACTGATTTCCCACTGGCCAAAGCTGGCTCCGGCGACCCGCAGCGCAGCGACACAGCCCGCGCCGAAGAAAATGAGCAGTCCGGTGCCAAGAAACTCGGCCACGCACTGCCCGGTTAAGCTAGAAGTCTGGTTCATCATTGGCATCCTGAAATAGCACGTTATAGAGAGAGGCTGGCGCGAGCGCCGGCTTAATCGGCATGACCGGCCAGCACCAGCCCGGTGGCGACCGCATTGCGCGGCCCTTCTGTTCCCCGAATGTTGCCCTGCCCGGCGACCACGCCGTAGTGCGACAGGGCGTCGGTGATAAGCTGCGGGATCTCAAAATCCAGCGATGATCCGCCCACCAGCACCACAAAGGCGATATCGCGAATGGAACCGCCGGGGGAGACCTGGCGCAGCGCGCGCAGGCAGTTGGTAACAAACACTTTCTCCTTCGCCTGGCGGCGCACAAGACGAATTTTTTCCAGCGGGCTGGCGTTATCGATCGGCACCAGTTCGCCCTCCTTGATGTACACCACTTTGGCGAACACCGCCGGGCTGAGGGCTTCCCGGAAGAACTCCACTGCGCCATTCTCGTGGCGGATACTGAACAGGCTTTCCACTTTGGCCAGCGGGTATTTTTTTATCGCTTCCGCCTGCGAAAGATCCTCGAGACCCAGCTCGGTTTTAATCAGCAGGCTGACCATATTTCCCGCCCCGGCGAGATGCACCGCGGCGATCTGCCCCTCCGCGCTGACGATCGCCGCATCCGTCGAACCGGCGCCGAGGTCGAGGATCGCCAGCGGCGCCGCACAGCCCGGCGTGGTTAACGCCCCGGCGATGGCCATGTTGGCTTCAACGCCGCCCACAACCACCTCAGTCTGGAGTCGGGCGCTCAGCTCACGGGCGATAACCTGCATCTGCAGACGATCCGATTTCACCATCGCCGCTATCCCGACGGCATTCTCCATGGCGCACTCCCCAGCCATCCCGCCCTGCACCTTGCGCGGAACAAATGTATCCACCGCCAGCAGATCCTGGATGTAAATCGCGCTCATCTCATGGCCGGTCAGGGACGCCATCACCTTGCGCACCCGCTCGAGCATGCCGCCGGCGTGGGTGCCCGGTTCGCCGCGGATGTCGCGTACCGGAGCGCAGGCGCTTATCGCCTGCATGATCGCCTCCGCGCCCTCGGCGACATCGGCTTCTCCACGGCGCTTTTCGCCGCTGATGTAGATCTTGCCCGCCGGGATCACCCGCGACTGCACGTCGCCCTGGGGGGTCTTGAGCACCACCGCTGAGCGGTTGCCAATCAGCGCGCGGGCGATGGGGACGATGGCCTGGGTCTCCTCCGGGCTCAGCCCAAAGAAGGTGGCGATGCCGTAGGGATTCGACAGGATCCGCACCACCTGCCCCGGCGCGGCTACCTCCACCGCCGCCATCACCCCCTCGGGCACGTGCTCCAGGAGCGTCACTTCATCCACCACCGGCAGGGTTTTGCGCAGGCGGTTGTTCACCAGCACGCCGTCGTCCTTTTTGAGGATCGCCGCCACCACGTTGATCCCGCGGTCGATCGCCTCATTGAGCCACCACACGGCGTCAAGGAAATCGACAGCGTCGTCAATCAGCGCGATCCACCCCTCGGCATACTGCGCCGCCGGCAGCGTCGCCAGCCGGCCGAGGGCGATGGTCGTCCCCACGCCGACGCCCACCCCGCCCGGGGTCTGCGGGTTATGACCGATCATGGTTGACTCGGTGATAATGGTCTCGGTGATGGTCTCCATCGCCACATCGCCAATGACCGGCGCGGCTTCGTTAAGATAGATGCGAGACACATCGCGCATTGACCATGGCGTTTTCGCCAGAGCCTGCTCCAGCGCGGCGAGGGTCCCGGCGATATTGTCCCGCGTCCCTTTCATGCCCGTCGTCGCGACGATCCCGCTGGCAACAAACGTCCTCGCCTGCGGGTCGTCGGACGCCAGCGCCACCTCGGTGGTGGCGTTGCCGATATCAATCCCGGCTATTAACGGCATGCTGACCTCCGCTTAGCTTCCTTTACGCAGCTTATGCCGCTGCTGATACACTTCCGCCGCCTCCCGGACAAAGGCGGCATTCACCGTCGCATGCCAGGTGTGCTCCAGCTCGTCGGCGATCGCCAGCAGCTCCGCCTGCGAGGAGCGGAACGGGCGCAGCGCGTTATAGATAGCCAGAATGCGCTCGTCAGGGATGGCGATAAGCTCCGCCGCGCGGCGAAAATTGCGCGCCACCGCATGGCGCTGCATCTGCTCGGCAATCTGCGCCTGGTACTCAAGGGTTTGCCGGGAGATCCGCACATCCTGCGGGCCCACCTCGCCAGAGAGCACTTTCTCGAGGGTGATGTCGGTCAATGGTTTGCCGGTGGGCGTCAGGATATGCTCCGGGCAGCGGGTGGCTAACGGATAATCCTGCACGCGCATGGTTTTCTCGCTCATGGTCACTCCCTTACTAAGTCGACGTGCAGGGTGACGGGCTCGGCGTCCTGCACCACATGTTTGGTCTCTTTGATATGAAACAGGGCGGCTTTGGCCATAAATTTCGGCCGCACCATCTGGTCGTTCACCACCGGCACCGGCGAAGGTGACTCGTTGCGCGCATAGCGCGCGGCGTTTTTGCCAATCTGCCGGTAGGTCTCCAGCGTCAGCAGCGGCGCCTGGGAGAACAGCTCCAGGTTGCTGAGCGGCAGCAGATCGCGCTGATGGATGACCGTGGTCCCCTTCGACTGGATACCGATGCCGATCCCCGAGCCGCTCAGGTTCGCCGCATCCCAGGCCATAAAGGAGACGTCGGACGTGCGCAAAATGCGCACCACTCGGGCGTGAAGTCCCTCTTCCTCCACCCCGGCAATCAGCTCTTTAAGGATCGCGCCATGGGGCATATCGATCAGGGTGTGATGCTGGTGTTTATCGAAGGCGGGGCCGACGCCGATCACCACTTCATCGGCGCGTTCATCGGCAGAAGCCGCCCCGCCCTCGCGGGTTTTCAGGGTAAAAGAGGGCTGAATTTGGGTTGTCTGTTGCACAGGAATACCGCCTTATTCAATGGTGTCGGGCTGGACCACGCCCGGAATATTTTTGATCTCCGCCCAGCGTTCGGCGGAGATGCGATAGCCGGTGCCCGGCCCCTGATAGTCATTGATGTCGTTGACCGCGCTCACCACCTCGAACTGTCGATCGAGAATGGCCGAGGTCTGCAGGTAATCCCCGGTGACCCGCTGGCGCAGCATATTGAGAATATTGCTGGCGATATCCTCAAAGCCGCTGCGGCTCAGCGCGCCGACAATATCGAGGCCGGTAATATTGCGCTTCATCATCTCTTCCACCGCGCTCAGGTCCTCCACCACGTTACGCGGCGGCATCTCGTTGCTGCCGTGCGCGTAGGTGGCGGCTTCCACCTCCTCGTCGGCGATCGGCGGCAGCCCCAGCTCGCGAAAGACCGCCTGGATCGCCCGCGCCGCTTTCTGGCGAATGGCGATGGTTTCCGCCTCGGTCACTGGACGCAGTCCACCGTCAACCATCAGGTCGCGCTGCAGGATGTTGTAATCATCAAAATCTTCCGCATCGAAGTTCGAGCCGGCGAACATGTTGTCGTAGTTCGGCACCGCGCTGTAGCCGGAGAAAATAAAGTCGGTGCCCGGCAGCATCTGCATCAGGGTGCGCGCGGTGCGGCGGATATCCGAGTGGGAGAAGGTCTGGTCGTTGGCCGAGGCCACTTCGAGGTCGAGCATGGAGGCGATCAGATTTTCCGCCAGCACCGCCCGAATGCCCGAGGGCACGGCGCCGGTCATGCCGATGCAGCTCACCGCCCCGTTCTGTAGACCCTGCACCCCGGCGCCTTTGGTAATGAAGATGCAACGCGATTCGAGGTAGAGCATCGACTTGCTCTCCGAATAGCCCATCAGCGCTTCGGAGCCGGTGCCGGAGGTGTAGCGCATTTTCAGCCCCCGGGAGGCGTAGGCCGAGGCGAGGAACGCCTTTGACCATGGGGTGTCATCGCCGTCGGTAAATACCGCCTCGGTGCCGTAGACTGACACCGTCTCGGCGTAACTGGTTAAGCCACGCATGCCCAGCTCCAGCTCGGTGGCCTCTTCCACCGAGCATTGCGTCAACACGCCGGGGCGGCCGCACTGCGAGCCGACCAGCAGCGCCAGGGCGTTGAACGGGGCATAGCGCGCAATACCGACCGTGGTCTCCTGCTCGGAGAAGCCGCGGATCCCGGCCTCGGCGGCGTCGGCGGCAATCTGCACCGGATTATCCTTCAGGTTGGTGACATGGCACTGGTTGGAGGGCGTTCGGCGGGCGCGCATCTTTTGCAGCGCCATCATCATCTCCACCACGTTCATCTGCGCCATGACTTCAACCGCTTTGGCCGGCGTGATGGCGGTGGTGATGGCGATGATCTCCTCCCGGCTGACGTGGATATCCACCAGCATGCGGGCTATCTCCAGCGCCTTCAGACGCATCGCCTGCTCCGTGCGCTCAATGTTGATCGCGTAGTCGGCGATAAACCGGTCGATCATATCAAACTGGTCCCGGCGCTTGCCGTCCAGCTCGACGATCCGACCGTTTTCCACTTTGACCGACGAGACCGGGTCAAAGGGGCTTTCCATGGCGATCAGTCCCTCTTCAGGCCACTCGCCAATCAGCCCGTCCTGATTGACGGGGCGCTGGGCCAGTACTGCAAATCGTTTTGATCTTTTCATTGTTCATGGGCTCAAAAGGTGAAATCCGCAGACGGTAGCGAACACGCCGGGCCAGCGTCGCTGCCCGCCCGGCCATTACCGGCAATAGCGGAACTTTAAAGGAGCCACTGGTGAAAAAAATAAAATTAATTTTGTTTCAATCTGGCACGTTAAATCGGCAAATAGTTTCACTATGAAACCCCGCCGCAACGGCTAAAATAAAAAATGTGATCGCCAGCATTGATATAAATCAATTAATAAAAAAAGCCCGCCACCGCGTTTTTCCGAAGCCTTTTTAGACCTGTTGACTAAATCATGGCGGGCGACAAAATAACGCTGAGAAAAATAAATTAAGCCAACCGCGTGGCGATAGTTTTTTTACTTTCGCCCCTTACTGACTATTCGCGTCAGCATTACCCTGGCGCGGGAGATAATCATGAACAAGAGCCAACACATTCAGACTATCACCCTGGCCGCCGCCCAGAAAATGGCGGCAGCAGTGGAGAAAAAAGCTAATGAGATCAACGTAGCGGTGGTATTTTCCGTGGTTGACCGCGGCGGCAACACGCTGCTTGTCCAGCGGATGGACGAAGCCTTTGTCTCCAGCTGCGATATTTCGCTGAATAAAGCCTGGAGCGCCTGCAGCCTGAAACAAGGCACCCATGAAATTACGCCAGCGGTCCAGCCCGGACAATCTCTGTATGGTCTGCAGCTGACCAATCAACAGCGAATCATTATTTTTGGCGGCGGCCTGCCGGTTATTTTAAATCAGCAGGTAATTGGTGCCGTCGGCGTTAGCGGCGGTACGGTCGAGCAGGATCAATTATTAGCCCAGTGCGCCCTGGATTGTTTTTCCGCATTATAACCTGAAGCGAGAAGGTATATTATGAGCTATCGTATGTTTGATTATCTGGTGCCAAACGTTAACTTTTTTGGCCCCAACGCTATTTCCGTGGTTGGTGAACGCTGCAAGCTGCTGGGGGGTAAAAAAGCCCTGCTGGTTACCGACAAAGGCCTGCGGGCGATAAAAGATGGCGCGGTGGATAAAACTCTGCATTATCTGCGGGAGGCCGGTATCGAGGTGGCGATCTTTGACGGCGTCGAGCCGAACCCGAAAGACACCAACGTGCGCGACGGTCTCGCCGTGTTTCGCCGCGAGCAGTGCGATCTTATCGTCACCGTGGGCGGCGGCAGCCCGCACGACTGCGGCAAAGGCATCGGTATCGCCGCCACCCATGAGGGCGATCTTTATCAGTATGCCGGGATTGAGACCCTGACCAACCCGCTGCCGCCCATCGTCGCGGTCAACACCACCGCCGGCACCGCCAGCGAGGTCACCCGCCACTGCGTCCTGACCAACACCCAAACCAAAGTGAAGTTTGTGATCGTCAGCTGGCGCAACCTGCCGTCGGTCTCCATCAACGATCCGCTGCTGATGATCGGCAAACCGGCCGCCCTGACCGCGGCGACCGGGATGGATGCCCTGACCCACGCCGTAGAGGCCTATATCTCTAAAGACGCCAACCCGGTGACTGACGCCGCCGCCATGCAGGCGATCCGCCTCATCGCCCGCAACCTGCGCCAGGCCGTCGCCCTCGGCAGCAATCTTCAGGCGCGGGAAAACATGGCCTACGCCTCTCTGCTGGCCGGGATGGCCTTCAATAACGCCAACCTCGGTTATGTGCACGCCATGGCGCATCAGCTGGGCGGGCTGTACGACATGCCGCACGGCGTGGCCAACGCCGTCCTGCTGCCGCACGTGGCTCGCTATAACCTGATCGCCAACCCGGAAAAATTCGCCGATATCGCCGAACTGATGGGCGAAAATATCGCCGGACTGTCGACCCTCGACGCGGCGGAAAAAGCTATCGCCGCCATCGCGCGTCTGTCGATGGATATCGGAATTCCGCAGCATCTGCGCGATCTGGGGGTGAAAGAGACCGACTTCCCGTACATGGCGGAGATGGCCCTGAAAGACGGCAACGCGTTCTCGAACCCGCGTAAGGGCAACGAGCAGGAGATTGCCGCGATTTTCCGCCAGGCATTCTGAGTGTTAACGAGGGGACCGTCATGTCGCTTTCACCGCCGGGCGTACGCCTGTTTTACGATCCGCGCGGGCACCATGCCTGCGCCATCAATGAGCTGTGCTGGGGGCTGGAGGAGCAGGGGGTCCCCTGCCAGACCGTATCCTGCGACGAAGGCGGTGACGCCGATACGCTGAGCGCCCTGGCGGCCAGAAGCTCGACGCTGCGGGTGGGCATTGGGCTCAGCGCAGCCGGCGAGATCGCGCTAACCCATGCCCAGCTGCCGGCGGACGCGCCGCTGGCGACCGGGCACGTCACCGATAGCCGCGATCATCTGCGTACGCTCGGCGCCAACGCCGGGCAGCTGGTGAAAGTCCTGCCGTTAAGTGAGAGAAGCTGAATGTACCGTATCTATACCCGCACCGGAGATAAAGGCACCACCGCCCTGTACGGCGGCAGCCGCATCGAGAAAGACCATATTCGCGTCGAGGCCTACGGCACCGTCGATGAACTGATATCCCAGCTGGGCGTCTGCTACGCCACCACCCGCGACGCCGGGCTGCGGGCAAGTCTGCATCAGATTCAGGAGACGCTGTTCGCGCTGGGGGCCGAACTGGCCAGCGATGCGCGGGGCCTGGTCCGCCTGAGCCAGACGATCGGCGAGGAGGAGATCACCGCCCTGGAGCGACTTATCGACCGCAATATGGCCGAAAGCGGCCCCCTGAAACAGTTTGTGATCCCGGGGAAGAATCTCGCCTCCGCCCAGCTGCACGTGGCGCGCACCCTGGCCCGTCGGCTGGAACGTCTGCTGACGGCCATGGACCGCTCGCACCCTCTGCGCGACGCGCTCAAACGCTACAGCAATCGTCTGTCGGACGCCCTGTTCTCCATGGCGCGTATCGAGGAGACTAGGCCTGATGCTTGCGCTTGAACTGGCTGGCGTCGATATCGTACTGCTTCATTTTGCGCCACAGGGTGGTGCGGCCGATATTCAGCAGCTGCGACATCTCCTGCACCCGCCCGCTGGTCACCCGGGCGGCGTGGATGATGGCCTCTTTTTCGATGGCGCTAAAGGTCAGGCTGGCCGGCAGCAGCGATGAGCCGCTATCGGCCCCCGGCCGATCGGAAAAGAGATATTCCGGCAGGTTGCTCAGGCGAATGTGGCCGTTATCGCTGCTGATGGCGATGTTCTCTATCACGCTGTTAAGCTCAAAATCATTTCCCGGCCACGAGTAGGCCACCAGCTGGGCCAGCGCGTCATCGTCCACTTTCAGCCGGGAAGAGAAACGCTTTTCCAGGCTTTTCAGCCGGTTATGCACCAGCGACGGGATACTGTTGCGCCGGGCGCGCAGCGGCGGAATGACGATCTCGAAAGAGTGCAGCGCATAGTACAGCTGGCGGCTAAAGCGGTTCTGTTCCACCAGGTTGGCCAGATCGACGGTGGTGGTGGCGATCACCTTCACATCCACCGGGATCAGGCGGCGGGCGTCGAGGCGGGTAAGCACTCCCTGCTTAATCACCTGCAGCAGGGCGGACTGCAGCTCCGGCGCCAGATACTCAATTTTTTCCAGAAACAGAGTGCCGCCGTTGGCCAGCTCAAGGCGGCTCAGGCGGCCATTTTCATCATCGGTGGGGGCGCTCCCCATAAAGTCCTGGCCCAGCACGCTGTCGGCATACAGCTGGCAGTTGACGGCGATGTAGGGGCCGCCCGCCCGCTCGCTTTCATTGTGGATGGCCTGGCTCAGCAGCTCTTTCCCCACCCCCTCTTCACCGCACAGCAGTACCGGAAAGCCGCCGCGCGCCGCCTGGCGGCCAAAGTGGATCAGCCGCCGGGTTTCCGGATCGTCGGCTGACATCTGCTCAAAGGTGTGGCTGACTTTGCCCAGCTGGCTGGTCATCAGCTGCCGCATCTGCTCCACCGGGTGCAGCAGCAGAATAAAGCTGTTGCCTTGCGACTCGACAATCGGTTTTAAGGTGATCACTGCGTCGATAAACTGGTGCTGGCTTTCAAAGGTGACTTCAACGTGATTCAGGCCGCGGGCGTGTTTGATGGCGCGGCGCAGCAGCGCCGGCAGGGTCACCAGATCGGCGATATTTTTTCCCTGGCTGGCCTGGGCATCAAGATGCAGCAGTCTCGCCGCCTGAACATTGAGAAATTGCAGTACCCCCTGTTCGTTCCACGCCATCACCCCGTCGTCCATGCTCTCCAGCAGGCCGTACATTTGATTGAGGTGGCGGTTGGATTCCGCCAGCAGGCTGTCTGTGAGCAGGGAATTGCCCACCTCGCGGGCGATGGCCAGCGTCAGGGAGAGGTCGGCGCTGGACTGGTGCTCCACCAGACAGCAAAGCGAGATAGAGCCGAACAGCCGCCCGTGGTTATCGAACACCGGCGTCGAACAAAAGCTCCATGGCTGCAGGGCCTGCTTAAAATGCCGATCGCCGGCGGTGTTGATCGGCTGCCCCTGCATCGCGGCCAGCGACAGCGCGCAGGTGCCGATAATGCTCTCCGCGCAGTAGCTGCCGTCGCGAAACCCCAGGTCAGCCAGCTGCGCCAGCGTTTGCGGTTCGCCGCAGCGGCTCAGAATACAGGCGGTCTCATCAAGGATAAACAGCGCGCAGGGGCGACCGTCCATAAACTCCCAGGCGTCCTCCAGCGCCGCCTGACCGATGGTCAGCAGCGCGGTTTTACGCCGACAGATCGAGTCAAAGGTCAGGCCCTGGGCCTGGTGCGGTTTTTGCCAGGTTTCGCGCTGCATAAACTTGCTGCAGCGATGCCATGACTGGGCGATGACGGAAGAGACCGCCTTCCCGGTATCCTGAGTCTGAACAGTCATACTGTTTTCCGCGTTTTACCATAGAGAACCCCTCCGGCAGCCGCTGCCAGAGGGGAGAAAGAAAGACCGCCGACCGGCGCCAGCGGTTTAGCCACCGCGAATTAACGCGCCAGCCACTGCTGGCCTAACAGATCGGCGGTGAGGATAGCGGCGTGCACGCTCTCCGGGGTCACCGCAAACGGCATATTGTGGATGGTTTCCCCTTCCGCGCAGGTGGCTTTCGCCACCGCGGCGATTTTCGCGTCGATCCCCTCTTTGACGCCCATCTGCGCGAGGGTCACCGGCAGGCCGACGCGCTGGCAGAAGCCCAGCACGGTTTCAATCTCGTCCATCGGGCTGTTCTGCAGCACCAGCTGCGCCAGGGTGCCGAAGGCCACTTTCTCGCCGTGATACAGGTGATGGCACTCTTCCAGAATGGTGAAACCGTTGTGGATCGCGTGGGCGGCGGCCAGGCCGCTGCTTTCAAAGCCAATGCCGCTGAGGTAGGTGTTCGCTTCGATGATGCGCTCCAGCGCTTCGGTCACCACCCCGGCCTGCGCCGCCAGACGGGCCTTTTCGCCCTCCGCCAGCAGCGTATCATAGCACAGGCGGGCCAGGCTCAGCGCCGCCTCGGTGGACTGCCCCCCGGCCATGCTGGTGGCGCGCGCATCGTAGCAGGCTTTGGCCTCAAACCAGGTGGAGAGCGCATCGCCCATGCCGGAGACCAGCAGGCGTACCGGCGCTTTGGCGATAATCGCCGTGTCCATCACCACCATATCCGGGTTTTTCGGATAGATCAGATACTCTTCAAACTCGCCCGCTTCGGTGTAGATCACCGACAGCGCGCTGGTCGGCGCATCGGTCGAAGCGATGGTCGGGATCACCACCACCGGCAGCTTCTGGTAGTAACCGATCGCCTTCGCGGTATCGAGGGTTTTACCGCCGCCGATGCCAACCACGCCGCGGCAGCCCTGTTTTTGCAAAATCGCCATCAGGCGGTTAATTTCCGCATGGCTGCATTCGCCGTTAAACCGTTCCGCATGGCAGCGAATATCGTGACTCTGCAGGCCATTCACCACTTTCTCCCCCGCCAGCTTCATCACGAAGTCGTCAGCGATGACGAAGAAGCTCTCCGCCAGGTTTTTGGCATATTGACCGAACAGGACAGCAGCATCAGGACCCTGAAGATATTTGGCTGGAGATTGAATAACTTTTAGCATTCCTTTCACCCTCAAATAAGTGCGCATGTAGACATGATGAGCCCTGGCGTTATCCGCGCCGGCCGGTAAAGCGCGGCCTCAACGGAATGTACCGGAGCAGTGCGATCACTGTAGGGCCGGCACGGAACAAAAAAATCTTTCGCCTTTTTGTTCTGATTTGAAACACAGGTTAAATTTTTACGTTCCATATTGGAACAAAAAACCCTAGTCTTCGTCAGGATTGCGATCCCGATCCGCTCCTCTGCCGCATAATTCCCTTACTATCCCCCTTTAGCGGCAGGCTTTTTCCCCACAGCCGGGGGAAATTTAGCAAAAAATTTTTTTCAGCCCGCTGCGCCAGCCGCGATGACCGGCGCTTAAGGCAGAGGAAAAAAAGCGCGCCAGCTCGCATTTTCACCGTTTCCTCAGCAAAAACGTTCCATAAAGAAACAAAATCAGCAGGTGATGTTTCGTAATGAAACCCGATCGCCGGGGCATTCTTTTTTTCGTCCGCTCAGCCAGAATCATCATATCGCCAGGCACGCTGCACCGTCAGACGATACCCCTACGCGATGACCGCCTCCGCCAGCAGAGAGGCCGCATCGAACCTTCTCCAACGGAGCACTGAATAATGAAAAAGCTGATTAACCGTGTTGAAGATGTACTGAATGAACAATTACAGGGGCTGGCTAAAGCCCACCCGCAGCTGACCCTGCACCAGGACCCGCTGTACGTCACCCGCGCCGACGCGCCGGTGGCCGGCAAGGTCGCCCTCCTCTCCGGCGGCGGCAGCGGCCATGAGCCGATGCACTGCGGCTATATCGGCCAGGGGATGCTCTCTGGCGCCTGCCCGGGGGAAATCTTCACCTCGCCGACACCGGATAAAATGTTCGAATGCGCGATGCAGATTGACGGCGGCGAAGGCGTCCTGCTGATTATCAAAAACTACACCGGCGACATCCTGAACTTCGAAACCGCCACCGAGCTGCTGCATGAGAGCGGCATTAAAGTCACCACCGTGGTGGTCGACGACGACGTGGCGGTGAAAGACAGTCTCTATACCGCAGGCCGCCGCGGCGTCGCCAATACCGTTCTGATCGAAAAACTGGTCGGCGCCGCCGCCGAGCGCGGCGATTCGCTGGAGGACTGCGCTGAACTGGGGCGCCGCCTGAATAATCTCGGCCACTCCATTGGCATCGCCCTCGGCGCCTGCACCGTACCGGCCGCCGGACAACCCTCCTTTACCCTGCAGGACGATGAAATGGAGTTCGGCGTCGGCATTCACGGCGAGCCGGGCATCGACCGCCGTCGCTTCAGCTCACTGGACCAAACCGTCGATGAGATGTTCGATACCCTGCTGGAGAATGGCGCCTACAGCCGCACGCTGCGCCAGTGGGATACCGTTAAGGGCGCGTGGCAGGAAGTGAAGCAGAGCAAAACCGCGTTACAAAACGGCGACCGGGTCATCGCCATGGTCAATAACCTCGGCGCCACGCCGCTGTCCGAACTGTACGGCGTCTATCACCGGCTCGCCCAGCGCTGTGAAGCGTCCGGCATCATCATCGAACGTAACCTCGTCGGCAGCTACTGCACCTCGCTGGATATGGCGGGCTTCTCCATCACCCTGCTGAAAGCGGATGATGAGACGCTGGCGCTATGGGACGCCCCGGTTCATACCCCGGCGCTGAACTGGGGAAACTAAGGAGCACGACATGTCACTGAACAGAACGCAAATCGTCGACTGGCTGTACCGCTGCGGCGATATCTTCACCAAAGAGAGCGATTTTCTCACCGGCCTCGATAAAGAGATCGGCGATGCCGACCACGGCCTGAATATGCACCGCGGGTTCAGCAAGGTGGTGGAAAAGCTGCCGTCGATTGCCGATAAAGATATTGGCTTTATCCTCAAAAACACCGGCATGACGCTGCTCTCCAACGTCGGCGGCGCCAGCGGCCCGCTGTTCGGCACCTTCTTCATTCGCGCCGCGCAGGTCACTCAGGCCCACCAGAGCCTGACCCTCGACGAACTGTACCTGATGATCCGCGAAGGCGCGGACGGCGTCGTCAACCGCGGTAAAGCGGAGCCAGGGGATAAAACCATGTGCGACGTCTGGCTGCCGGTGGTGGACTCCCTGCGCCAGTCCAGCGAGCAGCATCTGTCGATCGCCGCCGCGCTGGATGCCGCCTGCAAAGCAGCGGAGGCCGGCGCCCACAGCACCATCACCATGCAGGCGCGCAAAGGCCGCGCCAGCTACCTTGGCGAACGCAGCATCGGCCATCAGGATCCGGGCGCCACGTCAGTGATGTTTATGATGCAGATGCTGGCCGCCGCGGCCAAAGAGTAAGGAAATCGCGATGGTAAACCTGGTTATTGTTTCTCATAGCGCCCGGCTGGGCGAAGGTGTCGGAGAACTGGCCCGGCAGATGTTAATCAACGACGGCTGCAAGCTGGCGATCGCCGCCGGGATCGACGATCCCGACAGCCCGATCGGCACCGATCCGATCAAGGTCATGGAAGCGATCGAATCCGTCGCCGATACCGACCACGTGCTGGTGATGATGGATATCGGCAGCGCGTTGCTCAGCGCCGAGACCGCCCTCGACCTGCTCGATCCGGCGATTGCCGCGAAGGTGCGGCTGTGCGCCGCGCCGCTGGTGGAGGGGACGCTGGCGGCCACCGTCAGCGCCGCCTCCGGCGCCGGGATCGACAAAGTGATCGCCGACGCCATGAACGCCCTGGAGGCCAAACGGATCCAGCTGGGTTTACCTTCGCCAACCCCTGACGCCGCCCCGGCGCCGACGCTTGCCGACGATGGCGACAGCAAGTCGCTTGCGGTCGTCATACAGAACCACAACGGCCTGCACGTGCGTCCGGCGTCGAAGCTGGTCGCCGCGCTGGCGGGCTTTAACGCCGATCTGCTGCTGGAGAAAAACGGGAAGTGCGTCAAACCGGACAGCCTCAACCAAATCGCCCTGCTGCAGGTGCGGCGCAACGATAAGCTGCGCCTGCTGGCCCGCGGGCCAGAGGCCGATGCGGCGCTGGCGGCGTTTCAGGCGCTGGCCGCCGATAACTTCGGCGAATCGCCTGCGGCGCAACCGGCAGCGGCCCCGGCCGCCCCCGAGCGCGTCGAAGGCATCGCGCTGCGCTATCCGCTGGCCCTGATCCAGCCGGTCCGCCCGGCCGCCGCCGATGTCGCCCGCGAGCAGCAGCGGCTGCGCCGGGCTATCGACCAGACGCTGGCGGATCTCACTGCCCTGACCGAGCTGGCGGAGAATAAATTTAACGCCGATATCGCGGCGATTTTCGCCGGGCACCACACCCTGCTCGACGATGAGGATCTGTTTGATGCCGCCAACGATCGTCTGCTCACCGAGCCGTGCTCGGCGGAATGGGCGTGGCATCAGGTGCTGATGGAGCTCAGCCAGCAGTATCGCCAGCTGGATGACCCCTATCTCCAGGCGCGCTATATCGATATCGAAGATATTCTGCAGCGCACCCTGCGCCATCTGCAGGATGTGCAGGAAACGCTGCCGACGCCCGGCGAGCCGACCATTATTATCGCCGACAACATGTTCCCGTCAGCCGTCCTGCAACTGGATGCCAGCCGCGTGAAAGGCCTGTGCCTGCGCGACGGCAGCGAACAGGCCCACGGCGCGATTATCGCCCGCGCGGCGGGGATCGCCTGGCTATGTCAGCAGGGCGAGGCGCTGAACAGCGTGCAGCCCGGCGAGCCCATCGCGCTCGATATGCGCCGCCAGCGCCTTATCCGTCACTAAATCCACTTTGTCCGTTACCGCTCCGGAGGCCTGCCTCCGGAGGGTGAGTTTTCGCTTACTCTTCAGGAACCACTATGTCTCAATTCTTTTTTAACCAGCGCGCCAGCCTCGTCAACGATGTGATTGAGGGAACCATCATCGCCAGTCCGTGGAACAACCTCGCCCGGCTGGAGAGCGATCCGGCGATCCGGGTGGTGGTCCGTCGCGACCTGAATAAAAACAACGTGGCAGTGATCGCCGGCGGCGGCGCCGGCCACGAACCGGCGCACGTCGGCTTTATTGGTAAAGGCATGCTGACCGCCGCGGTTTGTGGCGATCTGTTCGCCTCGCCGAGCGTCGACGCGGTGCTTACCGCCATTCAGGCGGTGACCGGCGAGGCGGGCTGCCTGCTGATCGTAAAAAACTATACCGGCGACCGGCTGAACTTCGGCCTCGCGGCGGAGAAAGCGCGCCGTCTCGGCTACAACGTGGAAATGCTGATCGTCGGCGACGACATTTCGCTGCCGGAAAACAAACAGCCGCGCGGCATCGCCGGTACGCTGTTCGTCCATAAGGTGGCGGGCTATTTTGCCGAGCGCGGCTACAATCTCGCCACCGTACTGCGCGAAGCGCAGTACGCCGCCAACCACACCGCCAGCATCGGGGTGGCGCTGGCCAGCTGCCATCTGCCGCAGGAGGCGGACAGCGCGCCGCGCCATCAGGCCGGCCACGCCGAGCTGGGAATGGGCATCCACGGCGAACCTGGCGCCTCCACCATCGCCACGCAAAACAGTGCGGAAATCGTCAACCTGATGGTGGAAAAACTGACCGCTGCCCTGCCGGAAACCGGCCGTCTGGCGGTGATGCTCAATAATCTCGGCGGCGTGTCGGTGGCCGAAATGGCGATCCTGACCCGCGAACTGGCCAACACGCCGCTTCAGGCGCGCGTTGACTGGTTGATTGGCCCGGCCTCGCTGGTGACGGCCCTGGATATGAAGGGTTTCTCGCTGAGCGCCATCGTGTTGGAAGAGAGTATTGAGAAAGCGCTGCTAGCGGATGTGGAAACCGCCGGCTGGCCGCGGCCGGTGCAGCCGCGGACGGTTAACATCATGCCGTCCACTCTCGCCAGCCCGCGCGTCGACTTTACGCCTTCGGCCAACCCGCAGGTGGGCGATTACGTGGCCCAGGTGACCGGCACCCTCGTCGGGCTTGAAGACCATCTCAACGCGCTGGATGCTAAAGTGGGCGATGGCGATACCGGCTCCACCTTCGCCGCCGGGGCGCGTGAGATTGCCGACCTGCTGCAGCGCCAGCAGCTGCCGCTGAACGATCTGCCCACGCTGTTCGCGCTCACGGGCGAACGCCTGACGGTGGTGATGGGCGGCTCCAGCGGGGTATTGATGTCGATCTTCTTCACCGCTGCCGGGCAGAAGCTGGGGCAAGGCGCCAGCGTGGCCGAGGCGCTGAACGCCGGTCTGGAGCAGATGAAATTTTACGGCGGCGCCGAGGAAGGCGACCGGACAATGATCGACGCGCTGCAGCCAGCGCTGGCGGCGCTGCTCGCCGAACCGGAGAACCTGCAGGCCGCTTTTGCCGCGGCGCAGGCCGGCGCGGATCGCACTTGCCAGTCGGGCAAAGCCGGCGCCGGACGAGCGTCCTATCTCAACAGCGACAGCCTGCTCGGCAACATGGACCCCGGAGCCCACGCGGTGGCGATGGTGTTTAAAGCGCTGGCGGAACGATAAACTTCCCCCGGTGGCGCTGTGCTTACCGGGGCTACAAATCGGCGCCAACCGTAGCCCGGATAAGGCGCTACGCGCCGCTATCCGGGTTTGACCACGATGGCTTTTTACTTGCTGTGCCAGTACGCCTGCGAGCGCACCAGCTGCTGATCGATGCTCTCATCCTCAAAGCGCGCCAGCAGCGATTTCACCACCGCGCCTTCGCCGGTCAGCCAGATGAAATAATCCTCCGCCGGCACCTTCACCTGCGCCAGACGCTCGGCGACGAACGCCGGATGGTGGCCCACCACCCACTCGATGTTAAAGCCGTCGAGGTCCGCCAGATAATCTTTATATGACGCATCGGCGATAGTGACGATGGCCGTCACCTGCGGCGTCACCGCCAGCTGACGCAAACCCAGCAGACGACGACGCAGCGCCGGCATACCGGACTCATCGCAGACATACAGTTGCCAGGCGTAATCCTCCGGCACCATCAGCGAGCCGCGCGGACCGCCGATCACCAGCTTATCGCCCGCTTTTGCCTCCAGCGCCCAGCGGCTGGCGATTCCGCCGTCGTGGATAAAGAAGTCGTACGCCAGCTCATGGCGTTCGGCATCGTACAGCGGCGTATAGTCTCGGGTAGCAGGCCGCACGCCCTCGCCCCAGTCAATCCCCTCCTCGGTCACCTGCGGCGGGGCAAACGCCGCGCCCGGCTCCGGGAAGAAAAGCTTGGTGTGGTCGTCAAAGCCGCGGGAAACGAAACCTTCCAGCGCCTCGCCTCCCAGCACGATGCGCTGGAAAGCCGCGCCTGCGCGCTCCACGCGCAGCACCGTCAGCTCACGGAAACGCAGCTCATTGCGGACACGCTGCGGGTACTTGTCTGCTTTGGTTTTTGTCATCATCGATCGCCTTCGTGAACAGTAAATAGATATATCTAAACTCGATGCAAATGATAATGATTGCCATCTAAAAAGAATGCAAGTCTTTTTTTGATATAGTCAAAACAAACCGCATTAAAATACCACCATCAAAAACAAATAGATAAATATCAACAAATTAAAAAATAATTTACAACCAGCATTGCGAGAATTCATTTTTTAGATATAAATTAGATATATCAAAACATAGCAGGAGGTAACCATGCGACATCATCATGAAGACGGGCGTGGGCCGCGCGGGCGCCACGGTGACCCCAGCGAACACGGCGACCATGGCCGTCGCGGCGGCGGACGTCGCCAGCGTTTCTTTGGCCACGGCGAACTGCGGCTGATTATTCTGGACATCCTCAGCCGCAGCGCCAGCCACGGCTATGAGCTGATCAAAGAGATCGAAACCCTCACCCAGGGGAACTACAGTCCCAGCCCGGGGGTGATCTACCCGACGCTGGATCTGCTCCAGGACCAGGGTCTCATCAGCGTGGAAGATGACAACGGACGCAAAAAAATCGTCATCAGCGAAGAGGGGAAACAGCTGCACGCGGAGAACCAGGAGCATCTGGCCCATATCCAGGAGCGTCTGCAGGCGCGGATGGTCGGCTGCGAGCTGCGCCGCGATCCGCAGATGAAGCGCGCGCTGGAGAATTTCAAAGCGGTCCTCGACCTGAAAGTGAACCAGCAGGCCAGCAGCGCCGCCCAGCTCAAGCAGATCATCGGCATTATCGACCGGGCGGCGATGGAGATCTCCCAGCTCGACTAAGCCTCTTTTCTCACCATCGGCTGCCCCGCGCTGGGGCAGCCCGCACCACGACGGATCGTGCCGCTCAACGCCGCAAGGCAGAAAATCTCGTCAGCTCAGGAATAAAACGTGCCAATAATGGCGCCATGAGATTAAATTTTACACATTTCGTCTTTTACTTTGCATTTATCCCGATTTTCACCGCTTCTGCCGAACTGGCGTAATCCCTGCAATACTTAATCCAGTATCGTGTGATACGTCCGCCCCAGGAGCACATTTTGAACAGGTTACCTTCCAGCGCATCGGCTCTGGCCTGCAGCGCACACGCACTGAATCTCATTGAAAAGCGCACGCTTGACCATGAGGAAATGAAAGCACTTAACCAGGAGGTCAGAGAATACTTTAAAGAGCATGTGAATCCGGGGTTTTTAGAGTATCGAAAATCGGTCACAGCCGGCGGGGATTACGGAGCCGTAGAGTGGCAAGCGGGAGGGTTAAATACGCTTGTCGACACCCAGGGACAGGAGTTTATCGACTGCCTTGGCGGGTTTGGCATCTTCAATGTAGGGCACCGTAATCCAGTTGTGGTATCCGCCGTCGAGAATCAACTCGCGAAACAACCGCTTCACAGTCAGGAACTGCTGGATCCGCTACGCGCGATGCTGGCGAAAACCCTGGCGGCCTTAACGCCCGGCAAACTGAAGTACAGCTTCTTCTGCAACAGCGGTACCGAATCGGTAGAGGCGGCCATCAAGCTGGCGAAAGCCTATCAGTCGCCGCGCGGTAAATTCACCTTCATCGCCACCAGCGGCGCCTTCCACGGCAAATCGCTGGGCGCGCTGTCGGCCACCGCCAAGTCGACTTTCCGCAAACCGTTTATGCCGCTGCTGCCGGGCTTCCGCCATGTGCCGTTCGGCGATATCAACGCCATGCGCACCATGCTGAGCGAGTGCAAGAAAACCGGCGACGACGTCGCGGCGGTGATCCTTGAGCCGATTCAGGGCGAAGGGGGCGTGATCCTGCCGCCGACGGGGTATTTGCCGGCGGTGCGTAAGCTGTGCGACGAGTTTGGCGCCCTGCTGATCCTCGACGAAGTGCAGACCGGCATGGGCCGCACTGGCAAGATGTTCGCCTGCGAGCATGAGAACGTTCAGCCCGACATTCTGTGTCTGGCGAAAGCGCTCGGCGGCGGCGTGATGCCGATCGGCGCGACGGTGGCGACGGAAGAGGTCTTCTCGGTGCTGTTCGACAACCCGTTCCTGCACACCACGACCTTCGGCGGCAACCCGCTGGCCTGTGCGGCGGCGCTGGCGACCATCAACGTGCTGTTGACGCAAAACCTGCCGGCGCAGGCGGCGCAGAAAGGCGATATGCTGCTGGACGGTTTCCGCCTGCTGGCGCAGGAGTATCCGGACCTGGTGAATGAAGTGCGCGGGAAAGGCATGCTGATGGCCATCGAGTTTGTCGATAACGAGATTGGCTACGACTTTGCCAGCGAGATGTTCAGACAGCGGGTGCTGGTCGCCGGGACGTTAAATAACGCCAAGACGATCCGCGTTGAACCGCCGCTGACGCTCACCCTTGAGCAGTGCGAGCAGGTGCTGAAGGCGGCGCGTAAGGCGCTGGCGGCCCTGCGCGTCTCGGTTGAAGAGGCGTAATAAACTGCCCCTCCCCCCGGTCCTCTCCCAATGGAAGAGGACCGGGGTTATCTTCTGCTCTGGATTTCCCTCACACCTGCGGTAGCAGGCCGATAAAGCTGCGCTTCTGCCGCGGCTGCGACATCATCTCTTCCAGCTTTTCGACGCAGGCTAAATAGTGCGGGGTCTTCTTGTGCGCCAGCACCGCTTCATCGTCTTTATAGGCTTCGTAGATAAAAAAGCGGGTCTTCACCTCCGGATCCTGCAGAACATCAAAGCGCAGGTTGCCCGGCTCCCGCAGCGCCCCTTCGTGGTTGGCGCGGAACACCTCGAGAAACTCATCCACCCGCTCGGGTTTGATATTGATCTCCACCAGCGTCACATTCATTTCCGCTCTCCCTGTTTCTCTTCCTGCCAGAACTGGTACGCTTCGCGCGCGTTCAGATTCTCATGCACCACCTTTTTCACCGCCTTCAGCATTGCGCGCGGGGCGCTGGACTGGAAGATATTGCGCCCCATATCCACCCCGGACGCCCCCTGGTCGATCGCCCGCCAGCACATCTCCAGCGCCTCATGCTCCGGCAGCTTTTTCCCCCCAGCGATGACGATCGGCACCGGGCAGCTGGCGGTCACTTTTTCAAAGCCTTCTTCAACGAAATAGGTCTTCACAAACTGCGCCCCCATTTCGGCGGCAATCCGGCTGGCCAGCGAGAAGTAGCGCGCATCGCGGGTCATCTCTTTGCCGACGCCGGTCACCGCCAGTACCGGCATACCGTAGCGGTTGCCGGCGTCCACCAGTTTGATGATGTTGTTGATCGACTGATGTTCGTATTGGCTGCCGATATAGACCTGCGCCGCCACTGCGCAGACGTTCAGGCGCAGCGCATCTTCCATCGCCACCGCCACGCACTCGTTGGAAAGTTCGCTGAGGATCGAGTTGCCGCCGGAGGCGCGCAGCACCACCGGTTTGTTGGTCGCGGCCGGCACCTGACTGCGCAGTACGCCGCGGGTGCACATCAGCACGTCGGTTTCCTCGAACAGCGGCGCAATCGACAGATCGATGCGCTCCAGCCCGGTGGTGGGTCCCTGGAAGTAACCATGATCGAAGGCCAGCATGACCGTGCGGTTGCTGTGCGGATTAAAAATGCGCGCCAGCCGCGACTGCATGCCCCAGTCCAGCGAGCCGCAGCCTTTCAGGGTATACAGCGTGTTCTGCTGCGGGCGGTCGAGGCCGAAGTCCTTGCCCTCTTTGATATCGTCTAAATCAGCCATCTCATCCTCCGTCAGAAGTCGTAGTTATTGATGTTCTCTTTGCTGAACACCACGCGCTCCGGCAGCAGCACGATACCGTTGCCCTTCGCCTCATACTGGTAGCCCTGCACGCTGTTCGGTTCGACCTTCAGCGAGCCGATATCTTTCACCTCAACGCTATCGCCGACGTTAAGATCGCCCTTTTTCAGTAATCGATCGGCGACGTTAACCGCAATTTTGCCCTGCTGAACCACATCCCACAGGCCAAAGGCTTTCACCGTGCCGCGCTCCACGTAGGGGCGCATCACGTTGGGGGTACTAAAGCCGACGATCGCCACGCCCTGACGCTTGAGGTTCTCCGCCGCCTGCGCCGCCGCCGGCAGGGCATTGGCATCCGGCGCGATAATGGCGTCAAGATCGGGATACGCTTTTAAGATCCCCTCGGCGGTTTGCAACGATTTGGTGGCATCGTTATAGCCGAACTGGGTGGTGACGATTTGCCACTGCGGATGTTCTTTTTCGATTTTGGCTTTGGCTTCCTTCACCCACTGGTTCTGGTCGGTCACCGTCGGGCTGGAGTAGAAAAAAGCCACTTTGGCAGCGGGCCTGGTCACCTGCTTTTCCGCCATCTCCACCAGCAGGCCGCCGAGCTGCTGCGGCGTGCCCTGATTGATATAGATGCTGCGGCACTCCGGTTTGGTATCGGAATCCCAGGTCAGGACCTTCACCCCGCGCTGCATCGCCCGCTTCAGCGCCGGACACAGGCCGTCCGGCGAGACGGCGGAGACGATAATCGCGTTGTAGCCCTGGTTGACGAAGTTGTTGATCAGCTGCACCTGGCCGGAGACGCTGGGCTCGGTGGGGCCGTCATAGGTGACATCCACGCCCAGCGCTTTCCCCGCCTCTTTCGCGCCGTTGCCGCCGCTGGTAAAGAAGCCCACCCCGACCAGCTTAGGTATAAAGGCGATGCGGTCCGCCGCCTGGGCGGTTGCCATGCTTAACGCCAGCGCCAGGACGCTCGTCTGGAGGATTCGTTTGGTTTTCATCGTATGTTTATGCTCCGATTGTTTTACGCGAGAAAAGACGCCGCCAGGTCGCGCGCACCCATTCACGGTGCAGGCTCAGTGAACGCCCCATCACCACCACCACCAACAGCGCCCCTGACAGCGCGCTCGACACCTGGTTGGGGATGCCGACCATCTGTAAACCCTGTTGCAGATACCCCACCAGCAATGCCGCCAGCGCGGTACCCAGTATCGATCCCGAGCCGCCGTAAATATTGGCCCCGCCGAGCACCGCCGCGGTCAGCGCCGGCATCAGCAGGTCGCGGCCTAAGTCCGAGCGCGCCGAGCCGAAATAGGAGACCATCACCAGCGCCGCCACCGCCGACGCCACGCCCACCAGGCCATACAGCGCGTAGGGCATCCCGTTAACGGAAAGCGCGGCGTAGCGCGCGGCGCGCGGGTTCTGGCCAAGCAGAAAAAGGTGCCGCCCAAAGCGCCCGCGATGGGCCAGCAGCCAGAAGAGAAAGGTGATACCCGCGAACAGCACCAGCGGCAGCGGCAGCCCGCCCAGGGTTAAATTGGCGAAGGCGGTGAAGCTGTCGGGAAAGCCGCCGATCCCCTCATAACCGGTGGCGCCGGCCATGCCGGAAAGCAGCAGCGCGCCGCCGCCGTACAGATACAGCGTCCCGAGGGTGATCACCAGCGGGCTGATGCCGGTGTAGTGGATCAGCGCGGCGTTGATTAACCCGCACAGCAGCCCCAGCAGCAACGTCAGCGACACCGCCAGCCACAGCGGCCAGCCCGCCTGGGTCATCACCCCGAGGGCGATGGCGCACAGGCCGATGGTCGAGCCCAGCGAAATATCGATCCCGCCGCTGATGATCACCAGCGTCAGCGGCAGCGCGACGATGCCGATGCAGATAAAGTCGCTGGTGCTAAAGAGCAGCATATTGAGATCCAGCATGCGCGGATTCAGCGCGCCGAACAGCAGGATTTCCACGACTAACAACGCCAGCAGCGCGCTTTCCCAGTTAAGCTTCAGCTTCATTTACGCCACCTCTTTGCTTTTGCGTTCGGGAAAGCGGGCAACCTGTTTGCCCCCTTTGTTGCCGGGCTGGAAACGGCTGTACTTCAGCGCCCGCTGATGGCGGGTCAGCGCCTGGCGCAGGCGGCCATCAAGGACCAGCACCCCGAGCAGGACCAGGCCGGCGATAAAATCATTCCACCAGGCGGGAAGGCGGAACAGCACCAGCACGGTGTCGATTTGGGTGAGGAAGAAGGCGCCGAGAAACGCGCCGAGCAGGGTGCCGGTGCCGCCGAGCAGCGAAATCCCGCCCAGCACGCAGGCGGCGATGGCTTTCATCTCCAGGCCGCTGCCGGTCTGATTGGGCACAAAGCCAATCTGCGCGGCGAAGACGATCCCGGCGCAGGCCGCCAGCATACCGTTGAGGGTAAAGGCCAGCATCCGCGTGCGGTTGACCGCCACGCCCAGCTGGCGGGCAGCGGCGAGGTTATCGCCAACGGCATAGAAATCACGCCCAGAGGCGGTGCGCGACAGCAGCCATGCGCCCGCCAGCAGCAGCGCCAGCACCAGCCAGCCCAGCGGCGAGACGCCGATAAACAGCGGCTCCGAGAGCGATTTCAGGCTATCGGGCAAGCCTTCGATCCATTTCCCGCCGGTCCACAGCAACATCACCCCGCGATACAACCCCAGCGTGCCGAGGGTGGCGACGATCGCCGGAATGCGCAGCCCCACCACCAGCAGGCCGTTAAAAGCCCCGGCCAGCGCGCCAATCGCCAGCGCGAAGGCGATCGCTGTCGCCAGCCCGTAGCCGTTGTTCAGCGCCACCCCAACGGCGATGGCGCTCAGGCCAACGGTGGAGCCCACCGACACGTCGATATTGCGGGTCAGCATCACCAGCGTTGCCCCCAGCGCCAGCAGGCACAGGATTTGCGAGCTGGCGAAAATCATCGCCAGCGTCTGCAGGCTGAAATAGTCCGGATTGAGCGCCACCAGCACGGCAAACAGCGCCACGATGGCGAAGAAGGCGCTCAGTTCGCGATTCTTGAGTAACGTTTTCATGCCTGCCCTCCAAAGGCCAGGGTCATCATGCGATCGACGGTCACCGCCTGCCGCGCCAGCTCGCCGCTGTAGCGGCCCTGATGCATCACCAACACCCGGTCGGCCAGGCCAACGAACTCATCCAGATCGCTGGAGATCATCAGCACCGCCACATTTTGCGCGGCAACGCTTTTCAGTAACTGATAGATATCGGCGCGGGCGGAGACATCCACGCCGCGCGTCGGTTCATCGACGATCAACAGCAGCGGGTTAGCCTCCAGACAGCGCGCCAGCAGCACCTTCTGCTGGTTGCCGCCGGAGAGGGTACGCACCGGCTGATCGCCATCGGCCAGCTTGATCCCCAGCGCCCGGTGATAGCGTTCGACCACCGCCGCCTCCCGTTTCCCCTGCTGCCACCACGACGGCTGATTGAACATCACCGTGTTCCAGCGCACCGGCGCATCGAGAAACAGCCCGGAGACCTGGCGGTCTTCGGGCAGATAGACCAGCCCGCTGGCCAGCCTGGCGCGGGTGCTCTCCTGAGTAATCTCGCGGTTCTCCAGCCAGATCCGCCCGGCGCGCGGCGGACGCAGACCGTATAAGGTTTCGGCAAATTCGGTGCGCCCGGATCCCACCAGCCCGGCGAGGCCGACGATCTCCCCGGCGCGGATCTCCAGACTGAGATCGATAAAACCTTCGCCGGTGAGATCCTCCACCCGCAAAACGGGAAAATCCTGCGCCTGGGTGCGCCGGTTGCCCGGCAGCGCCAGCCACAGCTTTTGCGTGTCGCTCAGCGCATGGTCGCGGCTGGCCGGCGTCATGGCGCTGATAAGCTGTTGGTCGCCGTAGCCCGCCGTTTCGCCGCTGAGCACTACCGCCCCATCGCGCATCACCGACACATGGCTGGCAAGCTGGCGGATTTCCGGCAGTTTGTGCGAGATAAAGACGATCCCCACGCCGAGCCCCTGCAACGCCCGGATCTGCTGAAACAGCCTTTCCGTTTCGCCCGGCGTTAAAGAGGCGGTGGGTTCATCAAGGATCAGGATCCGCGCCTCGCGCATCAGGCCGCGCAGGATCTCGACCATCTGTTGATCGGCTACCTCAAGCGTGCTGGCGCTGGCGTCCAGGTTGATCTGGCAGTTCAGCTGCTGCAGTTTTTCCTGCAGCCGCGCGGCGGTATCCGCCCGCTTCGGCAGACGAAAGAGAATGTTCTCGCGCACGCTGAGGTTGGGAAACAGCATCGGCTCCTGCGGCACCAGATAGATGCCCAGCTGGTGGGCCAGCGCCGGGTTAAGGCGCGCAAACGCGCGTTCGCCGATCGTCAGTTCACCGCTATCCGGGGTTTCGACGCCGGCGATGATCTTCATCAGCGTCGATTTACCCGCGCCGTTGCCCCCCATCAGCGCATGCACCTGGCCCGCGCATAGCGTAAAGTCGATGCCCTTCAGCACGGCAACGCCGGAGAACTGTTTGCGGATCTGGCGAGCTTCAAGCAGTGGCTTCATCGTCGCGCCTCGTTTGAACAAATGATTTTTAAATTTAATAATGTTCAAAAGCGTAGACGGTGAACTATATTTACAACCGTGCGAAGATCACAGTTTGGCGCTTTAGATCGTCCGGAAAAAAGGGGCCAGAGAGGAAAGATCCGTTTTGCCAGTCGGCTCACACTTTCCGGCCGCGCAATAGCGAACATATGATCTAAATTTTTATAAGAGTTCAATTTATGAGCGAAAAACGCATTACGGAAGACCATCGCTACGCCGGGCTGGCGTTAGCCGAGGAAGAGCTGGTGGCGCGGGTGGCGTGGTGTTACTACCACGACGGCCTGACGCAAAACGACATCGGCGAGCGTTTGGGGCTGCCGCGGCTGAAGATTTCCCGCCTGCTGGAGAAAGGTCGCCAGTCCGGGGTGATCCGCGTGCAGATCAACTCGCGCTATGAAGGGTGTCTGGCGCTGGAAAGCGAACTCCAGCAGCGCTTTGGCCTCAAGATTGCTCGCGTGCTGCCGGCGCTCAACACCCCGCCGATGAATACCCGGCTGGGGATAGGCGCGGCGCAGTCGCTGATGGGGATTCTGCAACCGGGACAGCTGCTGGCGGTCGGCTTCGGCGAAGCCACCATGAGCTGCCTGCAGCATCTCAGCGGCTTTATCGGCTCGCAGCAGGTGCGGCTGGTGACCCTCTCCGGCGGCGTCGGCCCCTATATGACCGGCATCGGTCAGCTGGATGCCGCCTGCAGCGTGAGCATTATTCCGGCGCCGCTGCGGGTCTCGTCGGCGGAGGTCGCCGAAATCCTGCGCCGCGAATCCAGCGTGCGCGATGTGATGCTGGCGGCGACGGCGGCGGACGCGGCGGTGGTTGGCATTGGCGCTATCGATCAGCGGCGCGACGCGACCATTCTGCGCTCCGGCTATATCAGCGAGGGCGAACAGCTGATGTACGCCCGCAAAGGGGCGGTCGGCGACATTTTAGGTTATTTCCTGCAGGCCGACGGCCGGCCGGTAGAGGGGCTGGAGATCCATCGGGAACTGCTCGGCGTGACCCTGGATGAGCTGGCGCAGCTGCCGACCATCGTCGGCGTCGCCGGAGGAGAACAAAAAGCGCAGGCGATTCATGCCGCTCTGATTGGCAAGCGGATTAATGGCCTGGTAACGGAAGAGACAACAGCACGCGCGGTGCTCGCACTGGCCTCCTGAAGGCCCGGCGCCGCGCGACAACAGCGAGGCGCATGTCATGAGTTACCTGTTAGCGTTAGATGCCGGGACCGGCAGCATTCGGGCGGTCATTTTCGATCTCAATGGCCGCCAGCTGGCGGTGGGCCAGGCCGAATGGAAACACCTGAGCGTCGATAACGTCCCCGGCTCGATGGAGTTCGACCTTACCACCAACTGGCAGCTGGCCTGCCAGTGCATTCGCCAGGCGCTCGACGCCGCCCGGCTCTCTCCCGCCGATATTCAGTCCGTCGCCTGCTGTTCGATGCGCGAAGGGATCGTCCTCTATGACCGCAACGGCGAGGCCATCTGGGCCTGCGCCAACGTTGATGCCCGCGCCAGCCGCGAAGTCGCGGAGCTTAAAGAGATCCACGACTATCGTTTTGAATCCGAGGTGTACGAGGTCTCCGGGCAAACGCTGGCGCTTAGCGCGATGCCGCGCCTGCTGTGGCTGGCGCACCATCGACCCGATATCTACCGCAAGGCGGCGACCATCACCATGATCAGCGACTGGCTGGCGGCGAAGCTTTCCGGCGAGCTGGCGGTCGACCCGTCAAACGCGGGCACCACCGGCATGCTCGATCTGTTCAGCCGCGACTGGCGTCCGGCGCTGCTGGATATGGCCGGGCTACGCGCCGATATGCTGTCGCCGGTGAAAGAGACCGGCACGCTGCTGGGCGCCGTCACCGAAGCGGCAGCCCAGCAGAGCGGCCTGCGCGCCGGGACGCCGGTGGTGATGGGCGGCGGCGACGTGCAGCTCGGCTGCCTGGGGCTCGGGGTGGTGCGCGCCGGACAAAGCGCAGTGCTCGGCGGCACCTTCTGGCAGCAGGTGGTGAATCTACCGCAGGTGCGCACCGACCCGCAGATGAATATTCGCGTTAACCCTCACGTCATTCCCGGCATGGCGCAGGCGGAGTCCATCAGCTTTTTTACCGGCCTGACCATGCGCTGGTTCCGCGACGCCTTCTGCGCTGAAGAAAAGCTGATTGCCGAGCGCCTCGGCGTCGATGCCTATTCGCTGCTGGAGGAGATGGCCAGCCGCGTACCCGCCGGTTCCCACGGCGTGATGCCTATTTTTTCCGACGCCATGCACTTTAAGCAGTGGTACCACGCCGCGCCGTCGTTTATTAACCTCTCCATCGATCCGGAGAAGTGCAATAAAGCCACTCTGTTCCGCGCCCTGGAGGAGAACGCGGCGATTGTCTCCGCCTGCAACCTGGCGCAGATATCGCAGTTTTCCGGGGTGACTTTCGATAGCCTGGTGTTTGCCGGCGGCGGCTCGAAGGGAGCGCTGTGGAGCCAGATCCTCAGCGACGTCACCGGCCTGCCGGTGCGGGTGCCGGTGGTCCGCGAAGCCACCGCCCTCGGCTGCGCCATCGCCGCCGGCGCTGGCGCCGGGCTGTACGGCGACATGGCCAGCGCCGGAGAAAAGTTAGTGAGCTGGCACCGCGAGTTCACCCCTAATCCGCAGCATCGCGAGCTGTATCAGGAGATGATGAGTAAATGGCAGTCGGTCTATGCCGATCAGCTTGGTCTTGTCGATAGCGGGCTGACAACGTCGATGTGGCAGGCGCCGGGCCTCGAACGCCGCCAGCGCGCTGTGTCTTCCTCCTCACCCTAATCCTCTCCCGGCGGGAGAGGGAACCGTTCAGCGCGAAGCCTGATTTTCAGTGCCCGCTTGCCCCTCTCCCTTTGGGAGAGAGGCAACGCTTCGCCGTTCTTTGAATCCCATCACAATCACCGCACTCCCCTTTTCCCTTTTTCTTCACGACGGCTAAATTAGTAACTCATCCGACCACATAACAATAATTTTACATTGGAAGCCATTATGAGCCGCTATCCGTCGCTTTTCGCCCCGCTTGAGCTGGGCTTCACCACCCTCAAAAACCGCGTGTTGATGGGCTCCATGCATACCGGTCTGGAAGAACTGCCCGACGGCGCGCAACGGTTAGCGGCCTTTTACGCCGAGCGCGCGCGACACGGCGCGGCGCTGATCGTCACCGGCGGCATCGCGCCCGCCCCGTCCGGGGTGACCATGGCCGGCGGCGCGGTACTCAACGATGTCAGCCATCTGGCGCATCATCGCCAGATCACCGACGCGGTACATCAGGAAGGCGGTAAAATCGCCCTGCAGATCCTGCACACCGGGCGCTACAGCTACCAGCCCGCGCTGGTCGCCCCCTCTCCTCTGCAGGCGCCGATTAACCGGTTCACCCCTCATGAGCTGAGCCACGACGAGATCCTCACGCTGATCGATGATTTTGCCCACTGCGCCCAGCTGGCGCGGGAAGCAGGCTATGACGGCGTGGAGGTGATGGGCTCTGAGGGCTATCTGATTAACGAATTCCTCGCCGCGCGCACTAACCAGCGCAACGATCAATGGGGCGGCGATTACGCGCGCCGGATGCGTTTCGCCGTTGAAGTAGTCAAGGCCGTGCGCCAGCGCGCCGGTCACGATTTCATTATCATCTACCGTCTGTCGATGCTCGATCTGGTTAACGACGGCAGCACGCTGGCGGAAGTCACCGCGCTGGCCAAAGCCATCGAGGCGGCGGGGGCGACGATCATCAACACCGGCATCGGCTGGCACGAAGCGCGCATTCCGACCATCGCCACTCCGGTACCGCGCGGCGCCTTTAGCTGGGTCACCCGCAAACTGAAGGGCGCGGTGTCGATCCCGCTGATCACCACCAACCGCATCAACGATCCGCAGGTCGCGGAGGCGATCCTCGCCCGCGGCGATGCCGACATGGTCTCAATGGCCCGCCCGTTCCTTGCCGATGCCGAATTTATGTCGAAAGCGCAGAGCGATCGCGCCGATGAGATCAACACCTGCATCGGCTGCAACCAGGCGTGTCTCGATCGGATCTTCGTCGGCAAAGTCACCTCCTGTCTGGTCAACCCGCGCGCCTGCCATGAAACCCTGATGCCGGTCCTGCCTGCCAACGCCCCTAAGCGGCTGGCGGTGGTCGGCGCCGGGCCTGCCGGTCTGGCCTTCGCGGTTAACGCCGCCGCCCGCGGTCATCACGTCACGTTGTTCGATGCCCTCCCGGAGATCGGCGGCCAGTTTAATATCGCCAAACAGATCCCCGGCAAAGAGGAGTTTCATGAAACCCTACGCTACTACCGTAGAATGCTCGATCTTAACGGCGTCGATCTACGTCTGAACACCCGCGTCACGGCAGACGATCTGCTGGCGTTCGATGAGACGATCCTCGCCACCGGCATTGCCCCGCGCCTGCCGGCGATCGTCGGGATCGATCATCCCAAGGTGCTCAGCTACCTGGATGTCTTACGCGATAAAGCGCCGGTTGGCGCGAAGGTGGCGATTATCGGCTGCGGCGGCATCGGCTTCGACACCGCGATGTATTTAAGCCAGTCGGGGGTGGCCACCAGCCAGGATATCGGCGAGTTCTGTCGCGAATGGGGTATCGATACCAGCCTGCGGACGGCGGGCGGGCTGCGTCCTGAAGGCCCGCAGCTGAGTCAAAGCCCGCGACAGATTGTGATGCTGCAGCGCAAGGCGAGCAAACCGGGCGACGGGCTCGGCAAAACCACCGGCTGGATCCACCGCGCCACGCTGCTGGCGCGCGGCGTGAAAATGATCCCGGCGGTCAGCTATGAGAAGATCGATGATGAGGGATTACACGTGACGATCGGCGGCGAGCGCCAGCTGCTGGCGGTGGATCATGTCGTGATCTGCGCCGGTCAGGAGCCGCGCCGTGAACTGGCGGATCCGCTGCGCGCGGCGGGAAAAACGGTGCATTTGATCGGCGGCTGCGACGTGGCGGCGGAGCTGGATGCGCGCCGGGCGATTGCCCAGGGCACGAAGCTGGCGCTGGCGATTTAGCCGTGTCCCGGGGGCGGCGCGATGCGCCTTCCCCGGGCTACCACGATAATCCCGAACGGTAGCCCGGCTAAAGCGACAGTCGGTAGCCCGGCTAAGGCGACAGTCGGTAGCCCGGCTAAGGCGACAGCCGCAAGCCGGGGAAATAGCCACACGGATCAGCGCTGCTTACGCACCTTCGTCGCTTTCAAAATGACAAACTTATTGTTCGTCGCAATCGTCGTGCAGTTACCAAAAGCGCGCTTCAGCTTACGGAAGTAGTCGAGATGACGGTTGCCGACGACGTACAGCTCGCCGCCGTATTTCAGGCTGCGGCGGGCGTCGTTAAACATCTGCCAGTCGGTAGCCCGGCTAAGGCGACAGTCGGTAGCCCGGCTAAGGCGACAGTCGGTAGCCCGGCTAAGGCGACAGCCGCAAGCCGGGAGAAGCAGCGACATGCATCAGCGCTGTTTACGCACCTTCGTTGCTTTCAAAATGACAAACTTATTGTTCGTCGCAATCGTCGTGCAGTTACCAAAAGCGCGCTTCAGCTTACGGAAGTAGTCGAGATGACGGTTGCCGACGACGTACAGCTCGCCGCCGTATTTCAGGC
>NZ_JAKUZS010000039.1:0-820 GCF_030128585.1 Klebsiella sp. K5-204 | reverse complement strand
GGCACTGTTGCAAAGTTAGCGATGAGGCAGCCTTTTGTCTTATTCAAAGGCCTTACATTTCAAAAACTCTGCTTACCAGGCGCATTTCGCCCAGGGGATCACCATAATAAAATGCTGAGGCCTGGCCTTTGCGTAGTGCACGCATCACCTCAATACCTTTGATGGTGGCGTAAGCCGTCTTCATGGATTTAAATCCCAGCGTGGCGCCGATTATCCGTTTCAGTTTGCCATGATCGCATTCAATCACGTTGTTCCGGTACTTAATCTGTCGGTGTTCAACGTCAGACGGGCACCGGCCTTCGCGTTTGAGCAGAGCAAGCGCGCGACCATAGGCGGGCGCTTTATCCGTGTTGATGAATCGCGGGATCTGCCACTTCTTCACGTTGTTGAGGATTTTACCCAGAAACCGGTATGCAGCTTTGCTGTTACGACGGGAGGAGAGATAAAAATCGACAGTGCGGCCCCGGCTGTCGACGGCCCGGTACAGATACGCCCAGCGGCCATTGACCTTCACGTAGGTTTCATCCATGTGCCACGGGCAAAGATCGGAAGGGTTACGCCAGTACCAGCGCAGCCGTTTTTCCATTTCAGGCGCATAACGCTGAACCCAGCGGTAAATCGTGGAGTGATCGACATTCACTCCGCGTTCAGCCAGCATCTCCTGCAGCTCACGGTAACTGATGCCGTATTTGCAGTACCAGCGTACGGCCCACAGAATGATGTCACGCTGAAAATGCCGGCCTTTGAATGGGTTCATGTGCAGCTCCATCAGCAAAAGGGGATGATAAGTTTATCACCACCGACTATTTGCAACAGTGCC
>NZ_JAKUZS010000038.1:0-854 GCF_030128585.1 Klebsiella sp. K5-204 | reverse complement strand
TGACGGCCGCCTTCGTCTTTGGACAGAATGTACACTTCAGATTCGAACTTGGTGTGCGGGTTGATGGTGCCCGGCTTAGCCAGTACCTGACCACGTTCGATTTCTTCACGTTTGATACCACGCAGCAGAACACCTACGTTCTCACCAGCACGGCCTTCGTCCAGCAGTTTGCGGAACATTTCAACGCCAGTACAGGTGGTTTTCGCGGTTTCTTTGATACCAACGATTTCAACTTCTTCACCCACTTTGATGATACCGCGCTCTACACGACCGGTAACAACGGTACCACGACCGGAGATGGAGAATACGTCTTCGATCGGCAGCAGGAACGGCTTGTCAATCGCACGCTCTGGTTCCGGGATATAGGTATCCAGGTGGCCAGCCAGTTCGATGATTTTCGCTTCCCACTCTGCGTCGCCTTCCAGCGCTTTCAGAGCAGAACCACGAACGATCGGAGTGTCGTCGCCCGGGAAATCGTACTGAGACAGCAGTTCACGAACTTCCATCTCAACCAGTTCCAGCAGCTCTTCGTCATCAACCATGTCGCATTTGTTCAGGAACACGATGATGTACGGAACGCCTACCTGACGACCCAGCAGGATGTGCTCACGAGTCTGCGGCATCGGGCCGTCAGTCGCAGCAACAACCAGGATCGCGCCGTCCATCTGCGCAGCACCGGTGATCATGTTTTTAACATAGTCGGCGTGGCCCGGGCAGTCTACGTGCGCGTAGTGGCGAGTCGGGGTGTCATATTCAACGTGAGAGGTGTTGATGGTGATACCACGAGCTTTTTCTTCCGGCGCGTTATCGATCTGGTCGAATGCGCGAGCGGAACCACCGTAGGTTTTAGCCAG
>NZ_JAKUZS010000037.1:0-858 GCF_030128585.1 Klebsiella sp. K5-204 | reverse complement strand
CACCTTCGCAGGCTTACAGAACGCTCCCCTACCCAACAACACATAGTGTCGCTGCCGCAGCTTCGGTGCATGGTTTAGCCCCGTTACATCTTCCGCGCAGGCCGACTCGACCAGTGAGCTATTACGCTTTCTTTAAATGATGGCTGCTTCTAAGCCAACATCCTGGCTGTCTGTGCCTTCCCACATCGTTTCCCACTTAACCATGACTTTGGGACCTTAGCTGGCGGTCTGGGTTGTTTCCCTCTTCACGACGGACGTTAGCACCCGCCGTGTGTCTCCCGTGATAACATTCTTCGGTATTCGTAGTTTGCATCGGGTTGGTAAGTCGGGATGACCCCCTAGCCGAAACAGTGCTCTACCCCCGAAGATGAGTTCACGAGGCGCTACCTAAATAGCTTTCGGGGAGAACCAGCTATCTCCCGGTTTGATTGGCCTTTCACCCCCAGCCACAAGTCATCCGCTAATTTTTCAACATTAGTCGGTTCGGTCCTCCAGTTAGTGTTACCCAACCTTCAACCTGCCCATGGCTAGATCACCGGGTTTCGGGTCTATACCCTGCAACTTAACGCCCAGTTAAGACTCGGTTTCCCTGCGGCTCCCCTATACGGTTAACCTTGCTACAGAATATAAGTCGCTGACCCATTATACAAAAGGTACGCAGTCACACCCGAAGGTGCTCCCACTGCTTGTACGTACACGGTTTCAGGTTCTTTTTCACTCCCCTCGCCGGGGTTCTTTTCGCCTTTCCCTCACGGTACTGGTTCACTATCGGTCAGTCAGGAGTATTTAGCCTTGGAGGATGGTCCCCCCATATTCAGACAGGATACCACGTGTCCCGCCCTACTCTTCGAGTTCACA
>NZ_JAKUZS010000036.1:0-1085 GCF_030128585.1 Klebsiella sp. K5-204 | reverse complement strand
GTTCTTTTCGCCTTTCCCTCACGGTACTGGTTCACTATCGGTCAGTCAGGAGTATTTAGCCTTGGAGGATGGTCCCCCCATATTCAGACAGGATACCACGTGTCCCGCCCTACTCTTCGAGTTCACAGCCTGTGCATTTTGGTGTACGGGACTATCACCCTGTACCGTCGGACTTTCCAGACCGTTCCACTAACACACAAGCTGATTCAGACTCTGGGCTGCTCCCCGTTCGCTCGCCGCTACTGGGGGAATCTCGGTTGATTTCTTTTCCTCGGGGTACTTAGATGTTTCAGTTCCCCCGGTTCGCCTCGTTAACCTATGTATTCAGTTAACGATAGTGCAACGAATTGCACTGGGTTTCCCCATTCGGACATCGCCGGCTGTAACGGTTCATATCACCTTACCGACGCTTTTCGCAGATTAGCACGTCCTTCATCGCCTCTGACTGCCAGGGCATCCACCGTGTACGCTTAGTCGCTTAACCTCACAACCCGAAGATGTCTTCAGATTGCGAAAATTTGAGAGACTCGAACACACTTAAACAGTGTGTCGTTTCAATTTTCAGCTTGATCCAGATTTTTAAAGAGCAAAACTTCGCAGTGCACCTTTTCAGGTTCACTCTGAAGTTTTCTTGTGTTCGCAGTAAAGATGGTGGAGCTATGCGGGATCGAACCGCAGACCTCCTGCGTGCAAAGCAGGCGCTCTCCCAGCTGAGCTATAGCCCCATCGGTGTTATCTCTGTACCGGTAATTTTTCCTGAGACAAGGCGTGGTGAAGCGAAGCATACTGAAGTATGCGAGCTTTGCCACAACGCAGTATTCAGGGAAAATTTGGTAGGCCTGAGTGGACTTGAACCACCGACCTCACCCTTATCAGGGGTGCGCTCTAACCACCTGAGCTACAAGCCTGCAGAGATTATTTACTGCTCTATTTCATCAGACAATCTGTGTGAGCACTGCAAAGGCAGGTTCTTTAAGGTAAGGAGGTGATCCAACCGCAGGTTCCCCTACGGTTACCTTGTTACGACTTCACCCCAGTCATGAATCACAAAGTGGTAAGCGCCCTCCCGAAGGTTAAGCTACCTA
>NZ_JAKUZS010000035.1:0-1411 GCF_030128585.1 Klebsiella sp. K5-204 | reverse complement strand
AAGCTGAAAATCTTCTCTCAATCCGCCAAAACATCTTCGGCGTTGTAAGGTTAAGCCTCACGGTTCATTAGTACCGGTTAGCTCAACGCATCGCTGCGCTTACACACCCGGCCTATCAACGTCGTCGTCTTCAACGTTCCTTCAGGAGACTTAAAGTCTCAGGGAGAACTCATCTCGGGGCAAGTTTCGTGCTTAGATGCTTTCAGCACTTATCTCTTCCGCATTTAGCTACCGGGCAGTGCCATTGGCATGACAACCCGAACACCAGTGATGCGTCCACTCCGGTCCTCTCGTACTAGGAGCAGCCCCCCTCAATTCTCCAGCGCCCACGGCAGATAGGGACCGAACTGTCTCACGACGTTCTAAACCCAGCTCGCGTACCACTTTAAATGGCGAACAGCCATACCCTTGGGACCTACTTCAGCCCCAGGATGTGATGAGCCGACATCGAGGTGCCAAACACCGCCGTCGATATGAACTCTTGGGCGGTATCAGCCTGTTATCCCCGGAGTACCTTTTATCCGTTGAGCGATGGCCCTTCCATTCAGAACCACCGGATCACTATGACCTGCTTTCGCACCTGCTCGCGCCGTCACGCTCGCAGTCAAGCTAGCTTATGCCATTGCACTAACCTCCTGATGTCCGACCAGGATTAGCTAACCTTCGTGCTCCTCCGTTACGCTTTGGGAGGAGACCGCCCCAGTCAAACTACCCACCAGACACTGTCCGCAACCCCGGTCAGGGGCCCACGTTAGAACATCAAACATTAAAGGGTGGTATTTCAAGGTTGGCTCCACGCAGACTGGCGTCCACGCTTCAAAGCCTCCCACCTATCCTACACATCAAGGCTCAATGTTCAGTGTCAAGCTATAGTAAAGGTTCACGGGGTCTTTCCGTCTTGCCGCGGGTACACTGCATCTTCACAGCGAGTTCAATTTCACTGAGTCTCGGGTGGAGACAGCCTGGCCATCATTACGCCATTCGTGCAGGTCGGAACTTACCCGACAAGGAATTTCGCTACCTTAGGACCGTTATAGTTACGGCCGCCGTTTACCGGGGCTTCGATCAAGAGCTTCTCCTTACGGATAACCCCATCAATTAACCTTCCGGCACCGGGCAGGCGTCACACCGTATACGTCCACTTTCGTGTTTGCACAGTGCTGTGTTTTTAATAAACAGTTGCAGCCAGCTGGTATCTTCGACTGGTCTCAGCTCCATCCGCAGGGACTTCACCTACACACCAGCGTGCCTTCTCCCGAAGTTACGGCACCATTTTGCCTAGTTCCTTCACCCGAGTTCTCTCAAGCGCCTTGGTATTCTCTACCTGACCACCTGTGTCGGTTTGGGGTACGATTTGATGTTACCTGATGCTTAGAGGCTTTTCCTGGAAGCAGGGCATTTGTTACTTCAG
>NZ_JAKUZS010000034.1:0-1701 GCF_030128585.1 Klebsiella sp. K5-204 | reverse complement strand
AGGGCTTTATTGTAGGTGGGCCAGTTGGTGATTTTGAACTTTTGCTTTGCCACGGAACGGTCTGCGTTGTCGGGAAGATGCGTGATCTGATCCTTCAACTCAGCAAAAGTTCGATTTATTCAACAAATCCCAGTGAAGTTGAAAATTTTCTTTTTGGACAAGGATTTATTAAAGTTCGAAAAATCGATGACGGAAGCTGGATCGGGATACTTCCCCTAGCCTACACCACGTCTGTGTGCATGGATATCGAAGAAATTACACCGTTCCGTTACCGTTGGTGTTTCGCAAATCCAGTCGAAGCGCTTTATCTGTTTGATACAGCCACTGAATTTTACGAAATTCCGAAAAAGCGATCTTCTCTAAAAGGACACCGCTACCGTGTAGCCCCTCTTCTCGTCGAAAATGACGAGCTTGGTTTTCCGAAGTGGTAGGCGAGAGCGTTTTTGGTTACTCTCCATGATTGTCGATTACTCTATAAATCGACAAGAAATTGAACTACAATGTCGCTATGAGCATGATAGTAGCAACTAGGAAACAAAAAATGGCTTTTTTAGATTCAATGAAAGTAGCCGCAGCCGTTGGTTTGCTGATGCAGCAGACAACAGCTTTTTGTTGCCCTAACCAAATGCCGGCGGATAGTGGTGCATCAGGTGGCCGATATGTTTCTATTTTAAGAAACAGCACGTTGCAACCTGAGCAAAAAGTGTCAGACGCAATTCAAACCATTGATGGTTTGAGAGAAACTTTAGAAAAAGCCTACTGGATGCTTTCTAAGGCTGGTTACGATCATATCCATAAGGTGATATCTGAGCTTCAACCTGAAACCGTGAGTCTTTGCGAACTGCAGTTGCGTGGACTTGAGGGCTTGGTAAAAAATGTTTATCGCGAAGTCAGTGCTGAGCAACGAGAAGCCATGCGCCTTACACTACTTACCGTAGCAAAAGCGCGTTCTGCAGCATCTAACCTGAACCATCTCATTCACCAGATGACTAAAGAGCCGGAGTCGTATGTCAGTAACATAAGCATGGATGGACTGCGCCAACTGGCCGATCATGGCACCTCTGTTATGATTCATTGAGGTGTAACTTGCATATTTCTGTAACTTACAACCCAAAAACTTACGACCGTTTCTTTGCCCCGGTTTTTACAAAATTCCCTAGCCTCGAACAGAGTTTGCTAGATGACTTTGTTATCTACAAGGCGACTGGCAAACTCCCTCATTATTTCGGCCGAGATACTCTATATGATCGACCCGATGAGGTGAAAGATGCGCACATGTGGCATATACACCTAGAACTCGGTATGAATAAGTTTGAGCCGCCTATTACCCCAAAGGGTAAGCACGCTCGTAAACCAGACCAAGCCACTGTGCAATGGCATAGAACTTCTGATACCTGCCTGGTGTATGTCCAAAACATACTTGATGAAAACCAATATAGCCTTCTTGCGGTTTTCCACCCTTGGGCACATGCGGAAGGCCAAGACTATCGACAAATGAGAGAATTGGCCGCAGTAGCAAAAGAGTTCCGTGAAGATATCTTCTAATTATCAGTGAGATACCTTCACCATTCCTTCGGCTTTGTTGAATAAATCAGATTTCGGGTAAGTCTCCCCCGTAGCGGGTTGTGTTTTCAGGCAATACGCACGCTTTCAGGCATACCTGCTTTCGTCATTTTGTTCAGCGCTCGTACCAGGGCCATA
>NZ_JAKUZS010000033.1:0-1706 GCF_030128585.1 Klebsiella sp. K5-204 | reverse complement strand
ACTGCTCTTTAACAATTTATCAGACAATCTGTGTGGGCACTCAAAGTGACATGGATTCTTAACGTCCTCGGACGAAAAATGAATACCAAGTCTCAAGAGTGAACACGTAATTCATTACGAAGTTTAATTCTTTGAGCATCAAACTTAAATTGAAGAGTTTGATCATGGCTCAGATTGAACGCTGGCGGCAGGCCTAACACATGCAAGTCGAGCGGTAGCACAGAGAGCTTGCTCTCGGGTGACGAGCGGCGGACGGGTGAGTAATGTCTGGGAAACTGCCTGATGGAGGGGGATAACTACTGGAAACGGTAGCTAATACCGCATAACGTCGCAAGACCAAAGTGGGGGACCTTCGGGCCTCATGCCATCAGATGTGCCCAGATGGGATTAGCTAGTAGGTGGGGTAACGGCTCACCTAGGCGACGATCCCTAGCTGGTCTGAGAGGATGACCAGCCACACTGGAACTGAGACACGGTCCAGACTCCTACGGGAGGCAGCAGTGGGGAATATTGCACAATGGGCGCAAGCCTGATGCAGCCATGCCGCGTGTGTGAAGAAGGCCTTCGGGTTGTAAAGCACTTTCAGCGGGGAGGAAGGCGAGAAGGTTAATAACCTTGTCGATTGACGTTACCCGCAGAAGAAGCACCGGCTAACTCCGTGCCAGCAGCCGCGGTAATACGGAGGGTGCAAGCGTTAATCGGAATTACTGGGCGTAAAGCGCACGCAGGCGGTCTGTCAAGTCGGATGTGAAATCCCCGGGCTCAACCTGGGAACTGCATTCGAAACTGGCAGGCTAGAGTCTTGTAGAGGGGGGTAGAATTCCAGGTGTAGCGGTGAAATGCGTAGAGATCTGGAGGAATACCGGTGGCGAAGGCGGCCCCCTGGACAAAGACTGACGCTCAGGTGCGAAAGCGTGGGGAGCAAACAGGATTAGATACCCTGGTAGTCCACGCCGTAAACGATGTCGATTTGGAGGTTGTGCCCTTGAGGCGTGGCTTCCGGAGCTAACGCGTTAAATCGACCGCCTGGGGAGTACGGCCGCAAGGTTAAAACTCAAATGAATTGACGGGGGCCCGCACAAGCGGTGGAGCATGTGGTTTAATTCGATGCAACGCGAAGAACCTTACCTGGTCTTGACATCCACAGAACTTAGCAGAGATGCTTTGGTGCCTTCGGGAACTGTGAGACAGGTGCTGCATGGCTGTCGTCAGCTCGTGTTGTGAAATGTTGGGTTAAGTCCCGCAACGAGCGCAACCCTTATCCTTTGTTGCCAGCGGTTAGGCCGGGAACTCAAAGGAGACTGCCAGTGATAAACTGGAGGAAGGTGGGGATGACGTCAAGTCATCATGGCCCTTACGACCAGGGCTACACACGTGCTACAATGGCATATACAAAGAGAAGCGACCTCGCGAGAGCAAGCGGACCTCATAAAGTATGTCGTAGTCCGGATTGGAGTCTGCAACTCGACTCCATGAAGTCGGAATCGCTAGTAATCGTAGATCAGAATGCTACGGTGAATACGTTCCCGGGCCTTGTACACACCGCCCGTCACACCATGGGAGTGGGTTGCAAAAGAAGTAGGTAGCTTAACCTTCGGGAGGGCGCTTACCACTTTGTGATTCATGACTGGGGTGAAGTCGTAACAAGGTAACCGTAGGGGAACCTGCGGTTGGATCACCTCCTTACCTTAAAGAACCTGCCTTTG
>NZ_JAKUZS010000032.1:0-1996 GCF_030128585.1 Klebsiella sp. K5-204 | reverse complement strand
TGATGCACCTTGATAAAGGTCACCGGCGCCCCGGCCGCCGCAAAGCGTTTCTCCACCTCATCAATCACGTGCCCCGCCGCCCCGTTGCCGGAGTTCACCACCAGCTTCAGCGGACGGGTGAAGTTCGCCAGGTCCACGTAGCCCATCAGGTGGTCAACGTACTCCTTCAGCACCGAAATCTGGCGCAGGGTCCCGCGACGCGCCGGGTCCACCGGCGGGAACTGGTTTTCCTCCGCCAGGCGCTGGATATCCCGCAGACCGGTGTCGCCGCTGATGGGCTTCGCGTTCTCGCGCACCAGCTTCATGCCGTTGTAGTTCATCGGGTTGTGGCTCGCCGTCACCTCGATACCGCCGTCCACCCCGAGGTGGAAGGTGGCGAAGTAAATCTCCTCGGTGCCGCTCAGGCCGATATCCAGCACGTCGGTGCCGGCGTCCATCAGCCCGCGGGCCAGCGCCAGCTTCAGCGACTCGCTGGTGAGGCGCACATCGCCCCCCACCACTATCTTCCCGGGTTTCAGAAATTCGCCGTAGGCGCGGCCGATACGGTAGGCGATGTCCTCGTTCAGCTCCTCGCCCAGTTCACCACGGATGTCATAAGCCTTAAAGCATGTTAACTGTGTCATTCTGCGTTTTGTCCCGAAAAAAATTAGCAACGACCATACTGGTCTTTAATACGAATAATGTCGTCCTCGCCGAGGTACGACCCCGACTGGATCTCCAGCACTTCCAGCGGAATGCGGCCCGGGTTTTCCAGGCTGTGCTCGGCGCCAATCGGAATAAAGGTGGACTGGTTCTCGGTCAGCAGGAACTGCTTGCCGTTGACCGTCACCTGGCCGGTGCCGGCGAGAATGACCCAGTGCTCGGCGCGGTGGTGGTGCATCTGCATCGAGAAGGCGCCGCCCGGTTTCACGGTGATACGGTTGACGTTGAAGCGCGGGGTCTGGACCACCACGTCGCAGCGGCCCCAGGGACGGTAAATCTCGCGGTGGCGCTTGTATTCGCTGCGCTGGTTCTGCTTGAGGAACTCGACCGCCTTCTTCACGTCCTGGGAACGCTCGCGGTTCATCACCAGCACGGCGTCCTTGGTGCTGACAATCACCAGATTCTCCACGCCGATGGCCGCCACCAGCTTCTCGTCGCTGTTGATGTAGCAGTTTTCGCTGTTATGCACCCACGCGTCGCCGCTGAGGACGTTGCCCTGCTCATCTTTCGGGCTGACCTCCCACAGGGCGGACCAGGAGCCGACGTCGCTCCAGTCGGCATCGAGACCGACCACCACCGCGTCGGCGGTTTTCTCCATCACCGCGTAGTCCACGGACTCGTCCGGGCACTCGCAGAAAATGTCATGCGGAATGCTGATGAAGTCGCTGCCGTTGTCAGCGGCGTTCACCGCGGCCTGGCAGGCTTCGAGGATATCCGGGCGGAATTTGGCCAGCTCGGAGAGGTATTTTTTGGCGCGAAACATAAACATGCCGCTGTTCCAGTAGTACTCCCCGGAGGCGAGGTAGGCCTCAGCGCGCTCGCGGTCCGGCTTCTCCACGAAGCGGGCCACCTGGTACGGGGTGTGGGCGCTGTCGGTGAGGGCCACGCCGCGCTGGATGTAGCCGTAGCCGGTTTCCGGGGCGTTCGGCACGATACCGAAGGTGACCAGGTGGCCTTCATCGGCATACTGCTCGGCGACGCGGATGGCGTCGTGGAAGACCGGCTGGTTATTGATGATATGGTCGGCGGCGAGAACCAGCATCAGCGGGTCGTCACCGTGGCGGGTGGCCTGAAGGGCCGCCAGAGCAATGGCCGGGGCGGTGTTGCGCCCGACCGGCTCGAGAATAATGTTGTTGGACAGCTTGTTGAGCTGGCGCAGCTGTTCGGCCACCAGGAAGCGGTGCTCTTCGTTACAGATGACCATCGGTTCATGGATTTCAAGGCCCGAGAGTCGGGTGATGGTTTCCTGCAGCATGGAGTTCTGCCCGAACAGCCGGAGGAACTGTTTCGGGTA
>NZ_JAKUZS010000031.1:0-2068 GCF_030128585.1 Klebsiella sp. K5-204 | reverse complement strand
TTTGTTGTAGGTGGACCAGTTGGTGATTCTGAACTTTTGCTTTGCCACGGAATGGTCTGTGTTGTCGGGAGGATGCGTGATCTGATCCTTCAACTCAGCAAAAGTTCGATTTATTCAACAAAGCCGACCTGAATTTGTTTAATCAAAGAATGGCTGAATATCTGGTGCTGTATAACAGCAAAAGGCCACATAAATCACTCGAACTGATGACGCCAGTGGACTATATTTTACGTGAGAGTAAAAATTGCAATATGTGGTGGACCCATACAATTGCCGGAGCTCATGATAAAATGCGGATGATCCCCGTACGCCTCAGTGCCAGGGGCAAAGCCCGGTTGATAAAAAAACGCTCAGTGAAGCCCAGAAGACCAAAACAATACCGCCCGGTAAAAACAGGCGAACTCATAGGGATGGACGCGATTGAACTCAGGATGGGGGACCTACGCCGCTATATCATTACCATGATCGACGAGCACAGCGACTATGCGCTGGCCCTGGCGGTCCCTTCACTCAACAGCGATATTACCAGCCATTTCTTCAGCAAGGCCACAAAGCTCTTTCCTGTCGCTATCAGACAAGTTGTCACTGACAACGGTAAGGAGTTCCTCGGTAACTTTGATAAAACGCTACAGGAAGCCTCGATTAAACACATCTGGACCTATCCGTACACACCGAAAATGAATGCGACCTGTGAGCGATTTAACCGGACACTTAGAGAACAATTTATTGAATTCAATGAATTGTTGCTTTTTGAGGACCTGAATTTGTTTAATCAAAGAATGGCTGAATATCTGGTGCTGTATAACAGCAAAAGGCCACATAAATCACTCGAACTGATGACGCCAGTGGACTATATTTTACGTGAGAGTAAAAATTGCAATATGTGGTGGACCCATACATCTCCTTGCCTTACGGCAGCTAAGAGGCTACTCTGTTGGTGTCTAGTCAAGCAGATGGCCTCGTGTGGTTGGTTAATGAAAATTAACGTCCTACGGGGCTTTCTTCTTTCTGCCTCACAACATCAAAACACTCAAACATCATGAGGCAAAAAGCCTCAAGCGCCGACACCATTATACCGTGTTTACTCCCATCCTCCCAGGGCTAATAAGCTGGTAAGTTAATAACTTTTAAGATGGTTTCCGCCGTGTTTCTGCCCTGCATCCCGGCATCTGCTGGAGTTCAGTCATGAATTTTCCCCTCTGTCGATATGCTCCGGTTACCACTTCTGCGCCGACCAATGTAACGGTTCTGTGCAGACGCAATGCAGTGCCAGGACAACCCCCCCTTGTTCGCCAGCTGCGCCCATGTCTGATGTTAACCAAACGACTCAGCTACCTGTTTGAAGATTTACGCCAAAATAGAGGTCTACGCTTATGACAAAATTCTCCAGGCAATATCAGATATCAGTAGCGTCATATCCGAAAGAGATTTTTAAAGTCACTTTTCCTGATTGTATTTCTTTCAAAATTTAATGAAGGTAAGGTTATTTAGCCAATTGACGCGCCACTTGAATAAGTTATTATTACTTACAGTCACTCTGAACTATCAGCAATTTTACAGGCTCAACAATGCCTGTAGAAATATCTTTGTATCGGTATTATTTTAAGGAATCAATTATGACACTCACTGCATATTACCAGCTAAGGAATACAAAGGCCGCAGGTCTTGGTTTCGAATTGCTGACCAGTGAACCGGGAGCCTTTATTGTGCTGGAAGAAAGCAGTTATGAGAAACCGTATGAAATTGCCCGCTATGGGCATAATGGGAGTGCAGGCGATCGTTCGAATGCGTTCAGTTGCGCGATGAATAAAGCCCGTAGCCTGCAGAATTACAGTGGAGCAAAGCTGGATTACAACGTTTACGAAGAAACTGCCTGAATCATCCTGTAATAGCTGTGTGTAGTCTTTGCCCGCCGCTGACGGGCTTTTTTATGTGACACCGGGCTTTGTTGAATAAATAAGATTTCGTGCGAACGACCCTGTAGCTGGCTGGATTTTCAGGCAATACGCACGCTTTCTGGCATCCCAGCCTTTGTCATCCTGTTCAACGCACGCACCATGGCCATAGC
>NZ_JAKUZS010000030.1:0-4396 GCF_030128585.1 Klebsiella sp. K5-204 | reverse complement strand
AAATCTAGCCCTGTGGGGGAATATTATGTAAGAGAGTTTTCTAATTTTATTAGTCCCCCTAGATATCCTTTTCCTCGCTGCTGCCGGTGTAAAACCAAAATTTTTTACCAATGTTTCGGCAAGTTCGGAGGTTAGGCAAGGGCCCTGTTCATTCAAAATATTATCAAGGTTTATTCTGGTCATTTTTTGCTCACGTCACACTACGCTATTTATAATCTGCACTATCGTGCAGGCTAGCAGAAGCGAAAAAAAATTCTAGCGATGGTGCATAGAGACTGGGTTTTAGAGGGGGGATTCTGGACTTTCTACAAAAAACGTCACAATAGGATTTTTTTTCCTGTAAATGAGCTTGCTGAGGCAGGTTTGTTTTCTTGACGCGAATTGATGTATGAGATTAACCTAGCTTCAGATACGAAAAAACCGCCCTGCAAGGCGGCTTTTTCGAAGGATCAGAGACCTGCAAGTTTCTGAACCGTGGTAACAGGGTGTACAAGACCGCTGCAACCAAATCTGTCCTTTCAGTGTAGCCGTAGTCAGGCTTCAACTTCAAGAACTCTGCACCAGTAATCTCTTGTACACCCCTTTACCAGTGGCTGCTGCCAGTGGCGCTTTTGCGCGTCTTTCCGGATTGGACTCAAGATGATAGTTACCGGATAAGGCGCAGCAGTCGGACTGAACGGGGGGTTCGTGCATACAGTCCAGCTTGGAGCGAACTGCCTACCCGGAGCTGAGTGTCAGGCGTGGAATGAGATAAACGCGGCCATAACAGCGGAATGACACCGGTAAACCGAAAGGCAGGAACAGGAGAGCGCACGAGGGAGCCATCAGGGGGAAACGCCTGATATCTTTATAGTCCTGTCGGGTTTCGCCACCACTGATTTGAGCGTCAGATTTTGTGATGCTTGTCAGGGGGGCGGAGCCTATGGAAAAAACGGCCGTCGCTCGGCCTTACTCTTTCTCTCTTACGTTACCGCTCGGTTTTCTCGAGTTCTTACACGCATGCCCTTGCCGCTCGCCGCAGCCGAACGGCAGGAGCGTAGCGACTGAGTGAGCGAGGAAGCGGAAAAGAGAACATCCCTACACTGAGCACTGACGCTCTGAGGCCTCTTATGACGAAACAACAGAAAACAGCGCTGAACATGGCTAAATTCATCCAGAATCAGTCTCTGCTCCTGCTGGAGAAGCTTAACGAGCTTGATCTCGATGTCGAGGCCGACCTTTGTGAGAAACTCCACGATGATGCGGAGCATCTTTTCCGTACACTGTCCTCGAGACTGGATGCATTACAGGATGGTAACTGATGGCCAGAGTGTCTATTAGTGAGGCTGCCCGACTGACGGGTAAGAGTAGAACAACACTGCACAGGTTAATTAAAGCAGGTGACCTGTCCACCTGTAGCGGTGAACGAAATGCAAAAATGGTAGATACTTCAGAGCTTTTACGTGTCTTTGGTCCCTTTGAACAACCGAAGGGTGAACACCATTCTGGACAGGTCTCTGAACAGCGTGATACAGCCTCTGCTGACCAGAGTGAACAGGTGATTCGTCATCTGAAACAGGAGATTGAACACCTGAACACCTTACTTTTGTCCAAGGATTCGCACATTGACAGCCTGAAACAGGCCATGCTCCTTCTTGAAAATCACCAGGCAAAATTAACTGAATCCCCGGCGCCATGGTGGAAATTCTGGAAAAAATCCTGACCCCGTCATGCTTCAGTTTTCCTCTCCGGTCATTCCGGGGAGTTCCTGAACCTTCCCAAAAATCGTCAGATCTCTGAACGCTCCTCACCACTAAAAATACCCACACCCCACGCAAAATTAAAATTTTGAAGATAACTCATTAATATCAGTTAGTTGTGGGTTATTAAATTACGCAGTATTACTTTCTGTAAGGTGAATCCAAGTCGTCGGCGATTCGTGTACGACTTGCCGACGACTCGTCATAGAGTCATCGACGACTCACTTAAGACTATCAGTAACTTATGACGACTTGACTCTAGAGTCGAATCGTCATTTTGGTGTTTTTTTGACCTTGACGACTCTAGAGTCAAGTCACGAGTCGAATCGCCGGTGAATCGTGTGGTGAGTCGTCCGGCGACTTGCCATAACGTGATTGCCGGCCGTCGACGAACACGATTCCTGAACGTGCTGAAAACCGGTTTTCCGGCTGCGCCGGCAACGCTTCACGGCCACGCAATAAATTGCGTCCCCGTTCACCGTTTTCGGATAGGAAGAACGCCGGAAACAGGACTTACCCTGGCTGAATGGCGTGAATTTTCGCGCTATGCACTTGCGTGCATACTCATGCATGCCGTAAAAACAGAGCCTGCGCGTTTCTGGCGGGTTTTCGGGTGGTTTGTTGCCTGTTTTACCGGTTTCCCGTCGGAAACGCCCTGAGGCCGTTTTAGCGGTGCGTACAATTAGGCGTTATGGTAAATGCTGTGAACAGAATAGTTGCCTCCCCCTTTTTAGGGGGGGAGGCTTTTGGTGGAGACAATGGGATTTGAACCCACAACCATCAGATTAGAAGTCCGCTGCTCTACCGTTAAAGCTATATCCCCATTTGGACCCAACAAAGTCGGGACCGTCTTTGATTTAACATCATTGCATTATTTTTGTGAAGTTTTTTATGTGGTTATCGGTGGTAGCTGAACAGGGTATGTGATGAGACGTTATTATAACTTTAGAAAACAGACAGATGCAAAAAGGCGCCCTAAAGGGCGCCTTTTTTTAATAGGAAGCGGGACTCGAACCCGCGAAACGCAAAGCGTTTGGTCGCTTATTAGGCGACTGCCTTCACCAACTCGGCCATCCCTCCACTGTATGGGGGATGACCATTATTGATTGTCGGAAAGATGATGTCCATGAAAAAAAAGTAACAATCATGCATTCTTGTTGACGTTTTTACCAACCTACATCTATGAGGCAAGGCTTTAATTTTACTGAGCCCTTTCCATTTTTAAGAAGTATTCAAAAAGCATTTTCTTTATAGAGCGATCATTTATTTCTTTAACATGACGGATCAAGTCTTCTGGTTTTTTAATAATTAAATCCACTTTTGGGTGCGTTTTTTTAAAATGCTCTATTCTGATTTCAGATTGCTCTGTTAAACCCCCTGTAATCCAGAGTTCGAAGGATTTTTTTAGTTTTTTGTAATCAGGATGTGATTTACAATAATTTATAAGCCTAGGTATCCTTACATCTAGCCATTGATCTACTTGTTTATCATCAAGATTACTTTCTCTTTTTATTCCTTTGCATTCAATGAAGGATATCGATACTTCATCCCTTATCGATGTGATATCTGCCTCTGCCCTTTCATTCTGTGTGGTTATGTACTCCCTTCCTAATATCAATCTGGATGTTGGCTCTATGCGCCTTTTGATATCTGAGCAAATGAACTCAAAGAGTCTACCTTTTAGATTTTGAGTTATGCCGTTTCTTTCATTTAGCTCTTTGGTTAATCTAGCTAACTCTCCTGATAAGTTTTCATCATGCCATTTATTTCCCAATATCTCGCTTATTTTATCAATTGCGGTTATATTTCTTTTTCCAAAAATATTATTATATGTTATAGCCATCACACCCTTTGATTTTGCAAGGTACAAAGCTTCTTCAGTGTAACCATTTGATATGTATACAAATATACAGTTTCCGATGTTCTTCATTGATATCGTCATATCCATTTTTTTTATAAAAATGGATATATCGTCAAGGGTTGTGATTGGCTGTATGTTTAAGTCGCAAACAACGAATCCTGGTTTCGTTTTGTTATCGTATTTTTTTGTTAGAGGGTGAGTATAGGATGGTCCAGTTATATGCCATTCAAATGTGCCAACGCGAGGATGGTTGTTATCATCACCCATTGCCTTTACTTTTCCAAAACTAACTAAACCAAGCTGCTTTAACCAGGTCCTAGATTGCTCTATCATTATCCCAGAAATCAATTCTTTTTTGTTTTGCCCTTCTAGTAGAAAATGTTCACTTCCCTCAAACTCTTTTAAGTATAAATATCTGTCTCCGCTAGCGCTTGATATTTCTAATATTATTTCTGATTTTATTAGTGAGGATATTATTGATTCGTAAGGTATATGATTTTTCTGCCGAAAAGGGGAGCCGCATAAAATACCAAACTCATCTCTTTTTATCATTCCTCCTCTGCTTTTTATGCATCTGATAGCCATATAATAAGAGGAGTTTTCTTTCCTCAATGAGGAGTATAGAGCATTCCAGTATTTTTCTGACGCATAGTCCTTTTTCAGATAAATAAATCTAGCCCTGTGGGGGAATATTATGTAAGAGAGTTTTCTAATTTTATTAGTCCCCCTAGATATCCTTTTCCTCGCTGCTGCCGGTGTAAAACCAAAATTTTTTACCAATGTTTCGGCAAGTTCG